>JBBRAX010000030.1:0-87332 GCA_038206395.1 Myxococcales bacterium
CCCGCCCTTTCTCCACACCCATCAACGCAACGTGCTCGTCGTCGTCGGCGCCGCACCGGTACGTCGCCTACTCGCGCGCCGCAGTCTCGCTCCGAGTTCATGCGGCCGCGGAGACTCGACCCGCAGATCGCGGATCAAGCGTCACGTGGGGGTGACACGATGTCGTGCGAGTTTTGCGGAGCACTGATGGAAAGCGGCTCGTTGCTCTGCACGCACTGCGGATCCGAGCAGCGCAGCCAACCCGCGAAGTCGCGCGAGGCACCTCGCCGCCACGTGCCTGAAGTCGTCGAAGTGCGGGCAGTGCTGGGCGATGTCGGCCGATGGGCTTTGCACCCGCTGCGAGGGCGGCATTGGCATCAAGGCCGGGGTCGGCGCGCGCCTCGGGGCGCACTTGCTCGACTACGGCGCCGTCATCTTCGTCCCGTTTGCGGTGATCGCAGTGGCCGCCAGCCTCGGCAAAGAAGCGCCGGGCGAGTTCAACCCGCTGATCTTCATTCCACTCGCGGTGCTCGCGCTGTCACCCATCGTCGTGCAGGTGTGGGCGCAGGCGACGTGGGGGCAATCGATCGGCAAGCGGCTGCTGTCGATCAAGGTGGTGCGCAGCGACGGAAAGCCGATCGAATTCTGGCGCGTGCTGCTGCTGAGAAACCTGCTGATGTCGTTGCTGGCGCAGCTGTGCGGCGTCATCGCCATCGCCGACGCGCTGATGATTTTCTCGGAGAAACGTCAGTGCCTGCACGACCTCATCGCCGACAGCATCGTCGTCGAGGTCACTGACAGATGACGTAGCCGTACCCGCCGGTGGTGCGGTCGGAGAAGGCGGCGTGCAGACGATCTCTCGCGGCGTCGATGGCCATCGCGTGCGCGTAGCCGTAGTCGTTCGCGCCGGCGACCAGCGGAATCGCCGCCCACGTGCCCGACCGGTTGGTCGCGTAGCCGAGGTCGCGCACCACGTCCTGGTAGTAGGTGAGGTACAGCTTCCCGGCCGGGTCGATGGCGAGCGAGGTCTCGCCGCCGAGGTTCGCTGGGCCTGCGGCGTCGATGGTGATGGCGACGAAGGTGCCCGAGACGTTGGTGGCGTACTTCACCCTCTTGTTGCCCGAGTCGCCGTAGGTGATGTGCACCTTGCCGTTCGCGTCGAGCTTCAGCGAGCTGCCGCCGCCGACCATCGCGGCGTCGACAGTCGTGAGGACCCAGGTGCCCGTCGCGTCGGTGGCGTACTTCAGCGAGCCGACGGTGAGGTCATACCAGCTGACGTGGTTCTTGCCGGCGGCGTCGATGGCCAGTGACGGCTGGCTTGCCGGGCCCACCGCGTCGATGTCGGTCAGCGTCCACGTGGTGCCAGTGCGGGTGGCGAGCTTCAGCCACTTCACGATTCCGTTGCTGGCCAGCGCGATGCGCGGAGCGCCGGTGCCGTCGAGCGCCAGCGAGTTCGAGCCGGTGTCCTTCGCGACCTCTTCAGTGACGAAGGTGCCCGTGGCGTTGTTGGCGTACATCACCGCGACGGCGGTCGAGTTGTAGTAGCTGATGCGCGCCTTGCCGGCGGCGTCGAGCTTCAGCGTCATCAGCGAGCCGCCGTTGCCCTGCGTGGTGACCAAGGTCGTCGTCCAACCCGAAGCGGTGTGGCTCGCGTACCGCAGCGTGCTCTTCGCGTTGTCGTAATAGGCGACGTGTGGCGCGCCAGTGGAGTCGAGGTCGAGCGAGATGAAAGAGACGATCTTCGCTCCCGCGTCGCCGTCGATGACTTCGGTGGTGCAGGTGTAGCCGCCATCGCTCGGAGTTCCGGAGTCGAGGGTGCCTGCGTCGACGGTGGGCGCGGGGCCGGGGCAGCCGAGCAGCACGGCGCAGAAGAGGAAGGCGGGCAGGATTTTCATGGGAGTCATTGCCAGTGTTTGAGCAGCTCGCGCGTGCTCTCGTGGGTGGGGGCGCCGAGCACCTGCGCCGGCAGGCCTGCTTCGATGACCTGGCCGTGGTCGAGCACGCAGACGTACTCCATGCCCCTGGCGAGGTAGATGTCGTGGGTGACGACGACCTGGGTGACGCCGGTCGCGTCGACGCGCTGCAGCGTCTGCAGCACCTCGGCCTTCAGTGACGGGTCGAGCGCGCTGGTGGGCTCGTCGTACAGCAGCACGCGAGGCTCCATGCAGAGCGCGCGGGCGATGGCGACGCGCTGCTTCTGGCCACCCGACAGCTGCTCGGGCCAGACGTCGATGCGGTGCTCGAGGCCGAGGCCGACCAGGACTTCGCGCGCTTTCGTCTTCGCGGCGGTCTGGCTCAGCTGCTTGACCTTGATCATCGCCAGCGTGCAGTTGTCGATGACAGTGAGGTGCGGAAACAGCTCGAAGTTCTGGAAGACGAGGCCGAGCTTGGTGCGTGCTTGCGCGAGCGCGGCGTGGCGTTCTGCGGGCGTGCATTCCTTCGTGCCCTTCACCACCACGCCGTCAATCTCGATGGTGCCCTGCTCGAAGGGCTCGAGGCCCATCACGCAGCGAAGAAGGGTCGACTTGCCGGCGCCGCTCTTGCCGAGCAGCGCAGTGAGCGTGCCTTCGGGCAAATCGAAAGAGAGCCCCTGCAGGGTGGCCGTCGGGTTGCCCGCGTAGTGGCGCACGACGCCGGTGGCTTTCAGGCTCACGCGTTGCCTCTCTTGAGGTGGCGGGCGAAGCGGCGTTCGACCGCGCGGGCCAGCTGGGCGAAGGGCAGGCCGATGACGAGGTAGACGAGGGCGACGAGCAGGCCGAGGCCGAGGTGGTCGCGCATCGAGCTGGCGAGCGTCGTGTACGTCTTCGTCAGCTCGGTGAGCGTGACGATGGAGACCAGCGAGCTGTCTTTGAGCAGCGCGATGAAGTCGTTCGTCATCGGAGGAATCGCGATGCGCACCGCCTGCGGAGCGACGATGAAGCGCAGCGACTGCAGCCGGGTGAAGCCGAGCACGGTGGCCGCTTCGAGCTGGCCAGCCGGCACCGACTCGAGGCCCGCGCGGTAGTTCTCGGCCTCGGCGGCGGCGTAGTTGAGGCCGAGCGCGACGACGCCGGCGACGAAAGGAGACAGCTTGAGGCCGAGCTCGGGCAGGCCGAAGTAGACCATCGTCAGCTGAATGAGCAGCGGCGTGCCGCGGAAGAACTCGATGTACGCGACGCAGAGGAAGCTGATGGGCTTCGGCCCGTAGCGGCGGCCCATCGCCAGGCAGATGCCCAGCAGAACCGCGAGCACCATCGCGAGCAGAGAGACGGCGAGAGAGACGGCCGCCCCCTTGAGGAACAGCGGGAGCACCTGCGGGTAGCGCGTCTTCACGCGTTCCCAGAACGGAGGCAGCTTGCCGACTGCTGCGCGCCACCGTTCGAGCTCTTCGCGCGGCTTGCGCGAGACGGGGTCGGGGTCGTTGAAGAGCCTGGCGACCGCGGGCGTCCAGATGCCCCAGCGTTCGTAGAGGGCGCGCAGCGTGCCGTCGGCGATGAGGCTGCCCAACGCGGCGTTGACCTTCACCCGCGTCGCGTCGTCGTCGAGCCGAAAAGCGATGGCGTACTCGACGCTGCCGAACTCGCCCGGCAGCACCTCGAGCGCGTCGTCGATTTCTCCGTAGAAGGTGGCGATGGGCGCGTCGAGCAGCACGGCGTCGGTGCGGCCCAGCTTCAGGTCTGCATAGATTTCGTCCTGCCCACCCTCGTAGGTGCGCACGTCGGCGCCTTCGCGGGTGAGGATGCGTTCGGCCATCGAGCCGGGCAGCGTGCCGACGGCGCGGCCCTTCAACGTCTCGAGCGAGCGCGGTGCCTTCGCGTCGTCTTTGCGAATGGTGAGCCGCTGCGGCGCGGCGAAGTAGGGGCGGCTGAGCAACGCGACGCGCTTCTTCTCTTCGGCGACCTCGATGCCGTTGAGCGCGATGTCGAAGTCTCCACGGGCGAGGAGGTCGAGCAGCTTGTCCCACGGGCCCTGAACCGGGCGCGCCTGCAGCCCGAGCTTCTTGCCGAGCAGGCCGGCGAGCTCGACCTCGAAGCCGATGAGCCGGTTCGGGTCGGTGGGGTCTTGAAACACGTAGGGCGCGCCGCCCTGGGCATCGGCGCCCCAGCGAAGCTCCTCGACCGGAGCGGCTTGAAGCAGTGCAGTGAGAAGGACGAGGGCAGTCAATTCGGGGCCCGAAACACTACCCGGCCCGCGACGACGGTCGCCAGAACCCGCGCACCCAGCAGCTGTTCCGCGCTCGCCGTCACCGGGTCGACTGAGACAACGACGAAGTCCGCGTCCATGCCGACGCTCAAGCTGCCGCGCCGCTCTTCCGCGAACTCTGCGTAAGCCGAGCCGGTGGTGAAGGCGGCGAGCGCTTCGGCTCCACCCAGCCGCTGCTCGGGGTGCCACCCGTTGGGCGGATTTCCCTTCGCGTCCTGGCGGAAGCGCGCGGCGTAGATGCCTCGCAGCGGATCCGGCTCTTCGACGGGAAAGTCGCTGCCGAATGCTAAGTGCGCGCCGCTGTCGAGCACCGAGCGCCAGGCGTACGCGTACTTGAGCCGCTCTTCGCCGACGCGCTCGACCGCCCACGGCATGTCGCTGGTCGCGTGCGTGGGCTGGAAGCTGGCGATGACGCCTTCACCGGCGAAGCGCTTCACGTCGGCGGCCATCAGAAGCTGCGCGTGCTCGACGCGGTGCCGGCTGCCGGGACGTTGGCGCTCCAATCCACTCAAGACGTCGAGCACCGTGGTGTTCGCCTTGTCACCGATGGCGTGCACCGCGACCTGAAAACCTTTCGCAGCGAAAGCGGTGGTGCGTTTAGTGAGCTCGTCGAGGGACAACAGCAGCAGGCCCGACTGGCTGGGCTCGTCGGTGTAGGGGAGGTGGAGCGCGGCGCCGCGGCTGCCCAGCGCTCCGTCGGCGACCAGCTTCACCGAACGCATGCGCAGCAGCTTTCCTTCGAAGGGCCCGTGGTCGAGGAAGTCTTTGGCCTCGTCGCCCTGCCCGTCGGCCATCGCGTAGATGCGCAGGTCGAGCGCGGACGTGCGGTCGAGCTGCTGCAGTTGCATGAAGGTCGCCCATTCCATGCCCGCGTCGTGGATGCCGGTGAGCCCGACCGAGAGGCACTTGGTGATCGCGGCCTGCAGGCGCTGCGCGAGCTGTTCAGGGGTGGCCTCGGGAAGCCTGGCCTTCACGAGGTCGACCGCGTTGTCGATCAACACGCCCGTGGGCTCGCCCGCTTTGTCGCGGAGAATGCGGCCTCCTGCGGGGTCTGGCGTGGCGGCGGTGATACCTGCGCGGCGCAGTGCTTCGGCGTTCACCCAGGCGGCGTGGCCATCGACGCGGAAGAGAATGACGGGGCGCGAGGGGAACTTCGCATCGAGCACGGCGCGACCCGGAAATTCCTTTGAGCTCCAATCATTCTGGTCCCAGCCGCGGCCGAGCAGCCATTCGCCCTGCACAGAGGACTCTGTCACCAGCGCCGCCGCTTCTTCCTGCGAGCGGGCGGCCCCGAGGTTCGCGATGGCCAGGCTGCGGCCCAGCGACATCAGATGGCCGTGGGAATCGACGAGCCCGGGGATGATGACGTGGCCATCGAAGTGCTCGACCTCGGCGTCCTTGCCCGCGAGGTCCAGCGCGGCGTCACGCTTGCCGATGAAGACAATCTTGCCGTCGCGAACGACGATGGCTTCGACGTTCGGCTTCTTCACATCCTGCGTGCGAATCGCGCCCGCAGACCAGACGACGGTGCGGGCGCTGATGGGGTCAGGCGACTTGTGCGCGCAGGCCGAGACGACGACCAGCGCGGCGGCCAGCGCGCGGCTCACGGCTCGCCGACGAAGCTCGACGTGCCCGTCAACGACTCGAGGAACGCGATGACCTGCGCCTTTTCCTTCGCCGACAGCTTCACCTTCTTCAGGTTCGGGTCGAGCAGCGGGTTCTTGACGCCGCCGTTCGCCATCACCTCGACCGCCTCGGCGAGGGTCTTCGCGGAGCCGTCATGGAAGTACGGCGCGGTGACCGCCACGTTGCGCAGCGACGGCGTCTTTAGCTTGCCTTCGTCACGGTCTTCCTTCGTCGCGTCCTTGCGGCCGTGGTCGCGCTCGGCTTCCGGCTTGTTCGAGCCGATGCCCGTGTTGTGGAAGTCGAGGTCGGTGAACAGTGGCTGCATGTGGCAGGTGATGCAGCCCGACTTCTTGAAGAGCTCCCAACCCTTCTGCGCCTCGGCCGAGATGGCCTTCGTGTCGCCGGCGAGGAACTTGTCGAAGGGCGAGTCGGCGTTGGTGAGCGCGCGCAGAAAGGAGGCGAGGGCCTTCGGGATGTTGTCGGCGGTCGCGTCCGATTTATAGGCGCGCTTGAACATCGCCTTCGTCTCGGGCAACGAATTGAGCGCGGTCGCGACCGCGGCCGGGTCAGCGCCCAGTTGCCCCTTCCAGGCGGCGTTCACCACCGCCTCGAGCGTGGGCATGCGGCCGTCCCAGTAGAAAGTCGGGTGGTAGCCGATGTTAAGAACGGTCGGGGTGTTGCGCTTGTTGGCGGCCCCGCCGACCTTGATGTCGACGGTGTTCGGCGTGGCCCAGCCCTGCGACGGAAGGTGGCAGGCGGCGCAGTTCATCGAGCCGTCCTTCGACAGGTTCTTGTCGAAGAAGAGGCGGTGGCCGAGGTCGACGGCCTCGGGGGTCGACGGGTTCTCTGCGGGCGCTTCGACGGCGGCCAGCGGCGCGACGGCCGGCGGCACCGGCTTCACTTCGGGCAGCGCGATGACGGGCTCAGGCGGCGGCGCAGGAACCGGCGCAGGAGCCGGCGCAGGCGCGGGTTCCGGAGCGGGGGCTGGCGCAGACTTGCAGGAAGCGACGAGGGCGAGCAGCAGCAGGAGTCGAGTGCGCATGCTTGCGCGCCTTACTCCGTTTGGCAGGTACAGTCGCGCGCCGATGCGACGCCTCGAGGTCGGAATCATCGGAGCAGGAACTGCCGGAAGCGCGGCCGCCCTCTTCCTCTCGCGCGCGGGCCACGCGGTCACCTTGTTCGAGCGCGTGCCTGCGCCGCGGGCGGTGGGCGCGGGAATTTCGCTGCAGCCCAGCGGCATGTCGGTGCTCGCCGCGCTGGGCCTGCTCGAGGCGGTGGCGACGCGCGGCGCGGTGATTCGCGAGCTCTATGCCGAGACGGCGGCGCGCAAGCGGGTCGCGCACCTGAAGTACTCGGACGTGGCGGAAGACCTCTACGGCCTGGGGATGCACCGTGGCGTCTTGTTCCAGACGTTGTTCCACGCGGTGAAAGCGTCGCCGGGCATCACCTTGAAGTGCGGCATCGGCATCGAAGACCTCGCGCGCGGCCCCGATGGTCGGAACCTGGTCGTCGAGACAGACACCCGAAAGACGCACGGGCCCTTCGATTTGATTGTCGTTGCTGACGGCGCCCGCTCGCGGCTTCGCGACGACACGGTGCTGAAGAAGACGGTGAAGAAGTACCCGTGGGGCGCGCTGTGGTTCGTCGGGCGCGACGAGGGGCACCGCTTCCAGAACCGGCTCTACCAGGTGCTCGAAGGCACGCAGCGCATGGTGGGGTTGTTGCCGACGGGGCTCGGGCCGGCAGGCGACACGCCGCTGGTGAGCCTCTTCTACAGCCTGGGCCGCCACTCGCTGGAGTCGTGGCGGGCGGCAGGCCTTCAGCCGTGGAAGGCCGAGGTGTTGCGGTACGCGCCCGAGGCCGACGCGCTGCTCGCGCAAATCGAGTCGATCGACCAGGTGCTCTTCGCCGAGTACCACGACGTGGTGATGGCCCAGTGGAACACGGCAGACGTCGTCTACCTGGGCGACGCGGCGCATGCGACGAGCCCGCAGCTGGGCCAGGGGTGCAACCTGGCGCTCGTCGATGCGCAGGTGCTCGCCCACTCGCTGGCGCACGCGGATTCTTTGTTGATGGGCCTCGACGCGTACTCGCGCGCGCGGGCGGCCCACCTCGACTACTACCAATTCGCGACGCGCTGGCTGACGCCGTTCTTCCAGTCGGACCTCACCTGGCTCGGCCCGCTGCGCGACCTCGGAATGCCGATGGTGACGCTGCTCCCGTGGGTGCGGCAGCAGATGGTGCTCGCAATGTGTGGCAATGCGCTCTGGCCTTTGACGGGCGCACTGCCGCTCGAAACCCGACCGTTGGCATTGGAGCCAATGCTATTGAGCCGGCCATGAGAACCCTTGTGATTGCAGGAATGGCGTTGTCTCTCGGAGCTTGCAACTGCGGCCCTGTCACCACCGAAGACGCGGGCATGGTCATCGACGCGGGCGTTGATGCCGGCCAGAAGGTCGACGCGGGCGTTGATGCCGGCCAGAAGGTCGACGCGGGCCCGGCGCGGGTGATGTATCGGATTACGTCAGTCACCGGCACCTTCGCGGGCGACGGCACGAACGACAGCGGCACGCGGTACGACGTGTTGTCCTCTTCGACCTGCAACTACACGGGTGGAGCCGACGCGGGCCTCTACGTCGGCAACGACGGCGGTACGCCGATGATTCAGGTCAGCGGCACGACGACCTGCCCGGTGGTGACAGCGACCTCGACGGGCCCGGTGGCCACCTGCATGGCGGGCCCGGGCACGGCGAACGCGACGTTGTTTCAGGGCACCATCGAGCAGGCGGGCTGGGACGACACGTCGCTGGTGACTTTCAAAATCATCGCGCCCCCGGGCCTCTTCCCCGCGTGCAACACCGCGACTGTCGTCTCGGCGGCGAGCCAGCCGTGGGGCATTCAGGGCACGGCGACCGCGGCGCAGTTCAAGGCGCTGGTGCCGTTCACGGTGAAGCTGAAGGGTCCGGAAGACGCGGGCACGAAACGGCTCGTCGCGGGCACCAACGTGTCGAACGTCAGCTGGGACTTCACGATGACGGTCGACCCGAAGCTGCCGTAGCTAAAACGAGTAGCCGATTCCCGCGCTCACCCGCTGCTCACCCAGCGGGACGAGCTCGACGGACAAGTCGAACCCGCCAGGCAGGCCCAGCACGAGCCCGGCCCCAATCTGAAAATGGTAGATGTCGGTGCCGACGAAGCTGTGCCCCTTCTCGGTCAGCACTGCCGGGCCGCCGAAGGCGCGAACGACGGCGTACGGAGTGAGGCGCCCAAAGAACGTGTAGCCGGCCGTCACCGAGCCGCGCACGTCGAACGCGGTGAGTGAGTCGTCGCCGCCCTGCTCGGGCACGGCCAGCGACGCGGCGACCGAGGCACCGACCATCACGAAGGGAAGAAGGCCCCTCTCGTCGCGCAAGGACCACGAGACGCCGAAGCCTCCGAACGCGCCCTGCAGCTTTCGCGTCGTCGGCCCACCGATGCGCGCGTACGCGATGCCGCCGCCGTTGACCTGGACGGTGACCGTCTTCGACAGCTTCCGTTCGAAGGACGCACCCACTGCCGCCTCTTCGAGGTTCAGCAGGCCGCGGTCAGAGAAGATGAGGCGGGTCTGAAAAGCGCCGAACGAGAGCCCGACGTGGCTCTGGGGCGGCTTATCGCCGTGACACTTCTGCGCCAACCCAGTCGGACCGACCGGGGCCGAGATGCCTCAGGCGTGGGCGTCGCGGGGGACGAAGGCTGCGGTGAGGGCGGCGGTCAGAGTTGCTGCGCGGACGAAGTTCATCCCACCTTGCTAGCAGCCAGCGCGGCCGCATGCTTCTTCACATCGCGCCAGATGTAGGCAGTGACGGCGGCGATGATGCCCACGTCGTCGAGCCAGCCGACCACGGGAATCACGTCGGGGATGGCGTCCAGCGGCATCACGCCATAGGCCGCCGCCGCAAAGACGAGCGCCTTCTTCGCCAGGGAGACCTGGCCATCGCGGAAGTAGCGGCCGATGTCTTGAATCTTCATCGTTTCGACTCCTACGAACGAATGGCTGAACCATTTCAGCGCTTGATCCAGACTGGCGCAACCCATGGCCAAGAAGAAAAAATCCAGGTTCACCGACAAGACCCCTGCCGCCTACGAGTTCAAGGTCCACCCACCGGGCACGCTCGTGCTCGAGGACGTCGACACTTCCCAGAAGTTCGAAGGCGACAAGAAAGAGTACGAACAGCAGCTCGAGGCGCTTCAAGAGAAGCTCTTCGAGCTGCAGGTTCGCTACTTCATGGAAAAGCGCCGCGCGGTCATCGTGTTCGAAGGCTGGGACGCCGCGGGCAAGGGGGGCGCGATCAAGCGACTGACGGCGCTGATGGACCCCCGCGGGTACAAGGTGTGGCCGATTGCGGCCCCGAAAGACGCCGAGGCGCGGCACCATTACCTCTGGCGCTTCAGCACCCGAATGCCCGAGGCAGGGGAGCTCTGCATCTTCGACCGCAGCTGGTACGGCCGCGTGCTGGTCGAGCGCATCGAAGGGTACTGCCCGAAGGACGCGTGGCAGCGCGCCTACGATGAAATCAACGCGTACGAGCGCATGCAAACCGACGACGGCGTGCTGCTGCTCAAGTTCTTCCTGCACATCGACAAAGAAGAGCAGCTCGCGCGCTTCAAGGCGCGCGAGAAGGACCCAATCAAGAACTTCAAGATTGGCCCGGACGACTGGCACAACCGCAAGCGTCGGCCGGACTACGAAGAGGCGGTTCAAGACATGTTCGATCGCACCCACCGCCCCGACGCGCCTTGGCACGTGGTGCCCGCGAACGACAAGAAGCTGGCCCGCATCACCGTGCTTCAGACCTGCATCGAAGCGCTGGACACTTGAACGTCTCGCCGCTGCTCGAAGGGCAGACCTTCCCGGGCGGCTGGTCGGTGACGTCGGTCGCTCCGCTGCGGCTTCAGCAGCGGTTGCCCCCCGAGCTGATGCGGCGAATCATCGTCCCCATCGGGCCGCTGCTGCTCGGCGGCTTCGTCATCGCCGCCAGCTGGAGCTCGCACTTCGGCATCAAGCTCGCCGCGTGGCCGGTGGGCATCGCGCTGCTGTTCATTTTTGTGCTCGGGGTGCTGAACCTGGTGCGCAGCGTGCGGCGGACGAAAGAAGGCGTGCGGCTCGAGGTGTCGGACGCGCAGGTGACGGGCTACCCAGAGGCGCGGTCGTGGTTCGGCGACTACTTCGTGCGGCTCGAGCAGCACCCGCGCACGCAGGTGACGGGGGTCTGCTTGACCGTGTACCGCGACCCGAAGCGCGGCACGTCGTCGCGGGCGAAGGTGCGGGTCGAGCTCGAAGGCAATGCCGCGCTGGTCGGCCCGGAAGCGTCGGGAGCAGACGGCGAATGGGAGTTGGTGCGGGACACGCTGCTGCCCGCGGCGGAAGGCGTGGCGCAGGCGCTGGGGCAGAAGCTGAAGGTCGTTACGCCGTAAGCGTCGACACTTCGAGCCCCGACTTCTTCGTCATCGTCAGCAGCTCTTCCTCGGTGGGAAAGCCTTTCGTCTTCCAGCGCTCGGGGCGTTCGTCGGTGCGCGACATCAGGCGGCCCACCACCTCGAGCGCAACGTCGAAGCGCGCCGGGTAGACCTTCGGCTTCGACTCCTGGTCGCCGACGAGGCGGACGAAGTCGATGCGGTCGGTGCGGGGCAGCAGCCCGTCGACGTTCTCCGTCCACGGGGTGCAGGTGTAAATCTCACCGCCCTCGGTGCGGAAGGCCGAGTAGCGCGAGACGAACTGCGCTTCGCCCGTGTACTCGAACCAGGCATCGAGCAGCTCTTTCTGCTGGGTGTACGCGTTGGCGCGCGACTGCAGCGCGAGGAAGTAGAGCTTGTCGAACGCGGGGCTGTCGTGAGGAGGGAGCCAGGCCTGCCAGCCGTTGTCCGTTCGCTTGAAGCTGACACCGGTGATGGCGCGCGGGTCCTGCACGGCGTCGCGGGCGATTTCGGCCATCGCGAGCAGCGCGGTCGGGTCTTCCGAGCCGGCAATCATCAGCACGCTCGCCGAGGGAACCATCGCGACGTGGGCGCCCTTCACTTTGAGCTTCGAGATTTCTTCGGTCAGCAGCAGCCGCGCCGCGTCGTGCCCGTCGCCCCAGGGCGAGGCCCAGAGCCCGTGCGAGATTTCCTTGAAGGGCTCTTTCGACTTCAGCCGCAGGTTGTCGATCGCGTGCTTCTCGAGCTCGGCCAACCCCATGTTCCAGGTGGTGAGCCGCGACGCTGTCACGTCCATCGCCGAGGTCGGCAGGTCGAACACCGCGTTGACCTCGAGCTCGTCGTTGAAGTGGCGGTAGGGAATCTGCAGCAGCGCGCGCTCGTCAGGGTCGTCGACCTGGGCGGCCAACTGGCGCTCGAGCACGGCGTGGTACACGGGCTCGCGAAGCCGCGGCAGCACGCCCTTCAGCACTTCTTCGCGGGGCGGAATCGCGCCGTTGTCGAGCAGGCTCCAGAGGCGGCGCTGCAAGACCTTCTCGCGCTCGTGCACCGGCGCGGCGTTGTATTCGTTGAAGCCGTGCTTCAAGAAACAGAAGCGCCAGAGGCCGCCTGTGCCTTCGACGACGAGACAGAATCGCCCGGTGTCGTACCGAATCTCTTTGGACATCCCGCGCGTTCGCAGGTGCCCCGTGGCCAGCTGCGCGAAGTCGGCGGGAGTCATCTTCTCGGTTGCTACGCTTACTACGAATTTGTCAGGGTCCTTCCACCCAATGTCGGTCATTCGTCAGGCGCAAGCCACCCTCGAGCTGTCTAGCCGGGGGCGGGGCTTCACCCCGGTGACTCCCCAGGTGTCGCGCTGGCTGCTGGAACAGGGCCTGACCGATGGGCTGCGCACGCTGTTTCTGCAGCACACCTCGGCCTCGCTGCTCATCACCGAGAACGCCGACCCTGACGTGCAGGGCGATTTGGAGCGCTTCTTCTCGCGGCTGGTGCGAGACGGCGACCCGCTGTTTCGGGCGGCGCTCACCCAGACGCAGGTGGCGGTGCCGGCTTCACTACCTCGGCACCTGATGTTGAGGTAGGTCACCGGCAATGACGCTCGACGAGCTGAAGACCCACGTCACCCAGGCGTACGCGGATCGCGAGAAGCTGAAGGAGTACCTCTTCGCGCGCGCCGTGAAAGAGACCCTCGAGCTGCTCGACCGCGGAGCGATTCGCGTCGCCGCCAAGGGCCCCGACGGCTGGCAGGTGAACGCCTGGGTGAAGGAAGCAATTCTTCTCTACTTCTCGTTGCAGGAAATGAAGGTGCTCGAGCTGCCGCCCTTCGAATTCTACGACAAGATTCCGCTGAAGAAGGGCCTGGCGGATGCGGGCGTGCGGGTGGTGCCTCCGGGCACGGTGAGGTACGGCGCCTTCATCGAACGCGGCGCGGTGGTGATGCCGGGCTTCGTGAACATCGGCGCCTTCGTCGGTGCGGGGACGATGGTCGACACCTGGGCGACGGTCGGCAGCTGCGCGCAAATCGGCCGCAACGTGCACCTGTCGGGCGGCGTGGGAATCGGCGGCGTGCTCGAGCCGCCTGCGGCGAGCCCGGTCATCATCGAAGACAACTGCTTCATCGGCAGCCGCTGCGTCGTGGTCGAAGGCGTGGTGGTCGAGGAAGAAGCGGTGCTTGGCGCGAACGTGGTGCTCACGTCGTCGACGCACATCATCGACGTCACTGGTGAGAAAGAGGTCGTGCACAAGGGCCGGGTGCCGCGCCGCAGCGTGGTGATTCCTGGGATGCGGCCGCGCAAGTTCCCGGCGGGCGAGTACCTGACGCCGTGCGCGCTCATCATCGGGCAGCGAACTGCGAGCACGGACCAGAAGACGTCGTTGAACGCGGCGCTGCGCGACTTCGCGGTGTCGGTGTGAGCTTGCTCGAACGGGCGCTGGCGCTGGTTCGGATTCCCAGCCCCATCGGCCACGAAAAAGAGCTCGCCGACTTCGTCGAGGCGTGGGCGCGCGGGCGTGCGCTGCCGGTGGTTCGCCACAGCCACTCGCTGGTGGTCGGTCGGTTGTCCGACCCGCGGCCGCACGTCGCGTTGATTGGCCATCTCGACACGGTGCCCGCGCACGTTGGGGCTCCGGCGTCAGGGGTGGTGGGGAACCGGCTGGTCGGGCTGGGCAGCTCGGACATGAAGGGCGCGCTGGCAGTGATGATGGCGCTCGCCGAGGCACTGCCGCTGGACGCCCTGCCAGTGAACCTGCTGCTGGTGTTCTACGAGCGCGAAGAAGGCCCGTACCTCGAGAACGGGTTGGGGCCGCTGATGGAGAAGGTGCCGGCGCTGTCGAAGCTGGCGTTCGGCATCGCGATGGAGCCGACGGACAACAAGGTGCACGTCGGCTGCATGGGCACGCTTCACGCGACGGTGACCTTCGAAGGAAAGAGCGCGCACTCCGCCCGGCCGTGGCAGGGGAAGAACGCGATTCATGAGGCGGGCGCGTTGTTGAGCGAGCTCGGCGCGCGCGGCCGTCATGAAGTGCAGACGGATGGGTTCCCGTTCTACGAGGTGATGACGGCGACGCTGGCGAAGGGCGGGCGCGCGCGGAACGTGGTGCCCGACAGCTTCGAGCTGAACCTGAATTACCGGTTCGCTCCGGGGAAGCGCATCGCGCAGGCGCAGGAAGACGTGGCGCAGCTGGTCAGGGGCCGCGCGGCGGTGGCGTTCACGGACCTGTCTCCGTCGGGGCGCGTGTGCGGCGGCAACCCGTACTTTCAGCGGCTGCAGCGGCTCACGGGCGTCGAGGCGGAATCGAAGCAGGCGTGGACGGACGTGGCGCGGTTCTCGGAAGCGGGAGTCGACGCCGTGAACTTCGGGCCCGGTGAATCGGCGCAGGCGCACCAACGTGACGAGTCAGCGCCGGTCGACGCGCTCGATCGGGCGTACGAAATCTTGACCAGGTTCCTCCTCGCATGAGCGGACAAAAGACCGAGGAACAGTTTCGGCGGCTCGTGGAGAGCGTGAAGGACCACGCCATCTTCCTCCTCGATGCCAGAGGTCACATCTCGACCTGGAACGCGGGCGCCCAGAACATCAAGGGCTACACGCCCGAGGAAATCCTCGGGAAGGACATCAGCCTCTTCTACACCCCTGAAGATCGCGCAGCGGGCCGGCCGAAGACACTGCTCGGCCGCGCGACCGCTGAAGGCCACGTCGAAGACGAAGGCTGGCGCGTTCGGAAAGATGGCCAGCGCTTCTGGGCCAACGTGGTGATTTCCGCGATCGTCGACGACGCCGGAAAGCTCACCGGCTTCTCGAAAGTGACCCGCGACCTCACCGAGCGCGTGCGTTCCGAGCAAGACCGGCTTCGCGCGGCGCAGGTTGAAGAGGCGATGCGGTTGAAGGATGAGTTCCTTTCGATCGCGGCCCACGAGCTGCGCACGCCGCTGACCGCGTTGCTGATGCAGCTGCACCTGCTGTCGACCCACTCCAAAGGGCTCGCGGGCGTCGCCAGAGAACGGGTAGCCAAGGCGCAGAAATCGGGCGCCCGTCTCTCGAAGTTGATCGAAGCCCTGCTCGACGTTTCTCAATTCGCGACCGGCCAGATGCACGTCAACCGCGAGCCGTTGAACCTGGTCGGGGTCGCTGCCGAGCTCATTCACCAACTGAAAGATGCGGCCCAGGCCACGGGAAACACGCTGTCGTTATCGCCGTCGGTGGCGCGCATCGATGGCGAGTGGGATCGCACGCGAATCGAGCAGGTGCTGTCGAACCTGATCTCGAACGCGATGAAGTACGCGCCGGGGACGCCCATCGACGTGTCGGTTCGCCTCGAGGGAACGACGGCGGTGATGCAGGTCGAGGACCATGGCGCGGGCTTGAAGGGCGATGACCACTCGCGGATTTTCGAGCGGTTCGAGCGCGCCTCGGCCTCGAGCCTCGGAGGCCTGGGGCTCGGGTTGTACATCGTTCGCGCGATTGTGGTCGCCCACCACGGCACGGTGTCCGCGGAGAATCGCCCCGACGGCGGAGCGCGCTTCACCGTGCGCCTGCCGCTTCGCTAGTCGGCGGTTCGCGCGCGCAGCAGCAGCAGCAAGAAGGCCGGCCCGCCGAGCAGCGCGGTGATGACGCCCACCGGCGGCTCGGTGTGGAACACGCGGAAGAGCACGCGCGCGCCGAGGTCAGCGAGGACGAGAAACGCGGCGCCGAGCAGCGCGGAGGCCGGCAGCAGCAGCCGTTGGTCTGGCCCGAGAAACAGGCGCGCGAGGTGCGGCACGAGCAGGCCGACGAAGCCGACGAGCCCCGACAGCGCGACGGCGGCAGACACGGACAGCGACGCGACCAACAGCAACACGGTGCGGGTGCGCGAGACGTCGACGCCCAGCGCCGCGGCGTCTTCGTCGCCCAGCGTGAGCAGGTTCAGCCGGCCCGACAGCGCCCACATCACGGCGATGGCCGCGACCTGCACGGCGCCGCTGGCGATGAGCGTCGCCGGCTTCTCGTAGCCGAGCGCGCCCGCGAGCCAGAACAGCACCTCGCCCACCTTGTCCGGAGCGACCAGCGCCTTGATGAAGATGATGGCCGCCAGCGCGAACGCATTGAAGATGACGCCTGCGAGCAGCGTGGTGTGCGGGCTGCCGCGGCCGGCGAGACGGCCGACGCCCATCACCAGCGCGGTGGCCGCGATGGCGCCGACGAGGGCGAGCAGCGACACGGCCGAGAGTCCCGGCAGCGCGGCGACAGACGTGACGCCGAGCGCGAGGGCGATGGTGGCGCCGAGCGCTGCTCCGCCAGAGACGCCGAGGACGAAGGGGTCGGCGAGGGGGTTGCGAAGCAGCGCCTGCAGCGTGGTGCCGGAAGCGGCGAGCGCGGCGCCGACGAGCGCGGCGAGCAGCACGCGCGGAATGCGAAGCGAGAAGAGGATGGTCGACGCCGGCGTGCCTTCGGTGAAGGCGTCGGCGAGGGTGATGGGCTCACCGCCGAACATCGCGCCGAGGACGAGGGACGCCGCGAGCACGAGGACGCCGGCGACACAGGTCGCGATCAGCCGCGGCACCGAGAACCTCTGGGTCACCGCGCCACCCTACAACTGCATCTGGGCGCCTGATGCGGTAATCCCACGGGCATGGTTCCTCGACTGCTCGTGCCTGCTCTGCTCGTGCTGACTGCTTGCGGAGGCGACGCCGCCGGCGCGTTCTGCGGCTCGCTGGGCAAGGCGCCGTCGTGCAACCAGGAGACAGCGGGCAAGTGCCAGACGGCGATCAGCGAAGGGAAGGCGGCAGATGCGGTGTGCGCGCCCTTCATCGACAAGCTCGTGTCGTGCGGCTCCAGCTTGAAGCTGTCGTGCACGGGGACGTCGAGCATCTCGATTGTGGGCGACGGCATGTTCAACAGCGGGCAGAACTTCACGGACATCGGCGGAAATCGCGTCGTGGTGAATGACTCGAAGTGCGACGTGTACCGCCGCGGGCTCGAGGCGTGCCGCACGTGCCCGACCGCGGCCGGCGCGAAAGAACCGGAAGCGCTCGGCATCGGGGATTCGTGCGGGCCGAGCATCACGCCCGCCTGCGCGACCGGGCTCACCTGCAACGGCATCTGCACGCGCAGCTGCACGAAGGACAGCGAGTGCGAGGCGCGCGCCGATGGCTGCAAGCTGTCGTTTCAGTACCCGAACGTGTGCTCCGCCGGAAAGTGCACCCTCAGCTGCGGAAGCGTCTTCACCTGCACCGTCAAAGTCGGCGACGCGTCCAGGTGCGAGAAGGGCGCCTGCACGCTGCCGTAGCCGCTTGCGCCCGCGAATACCGGCCCACCTCTTTCGGCCAATGCCAAAAGGAAGTGACGAGAGAGCCGCGCGGCAAGGTCGCTTCGGACCGCGTCCCTCACCGTCGTCGCCGCCACCATCAGGTCTCCCGCGAGCGCTCAGCCACGAACGTTCTGGGAGGACGCCGAAACGCCGTCGGTGACGGGGCTACGCCAGCGCCCGGTGCGCGGCGTCGATGACGTCGCTGGTGCGGGGAATATCGCCGGAGACCTGCGACGCGTACGCGTACGTGCAGTCACCCCCCTTCCGCGCAATCACGACGCCGCCGTTCAGAAACGCATCACCCTGCGTGCGGTGCTGCCGGTGCCCCTTGCTTAGCGCGCGAACCGCGTTCATCAGCGCGCGCGTGTTGAGCACGGTGCGAAGGCCGCGGGTGAACTTCAGCGCCTTGTAGGTGAGCCGCTTGCCGTCGGCCCACACGGGTGACGACAGCTTCATCTCGGTGCGGAAGTCGTCCGCCATCGAAGGGATTCCCATGCCGATGAAGACCAGGTTGATGCCGTCTGCTTTCAGCGCTTCTTCGTGCGGGCGGAACTCCGCCGCGTGCTCTCGGCAAAGCAGTCAACCATAGTGACGAAGGAAGACGAGCAGCGCGGGCCCGTGCTCCCACGCGCTGCCGAAGCGCTGAGGCTTTCCCGTGTGGTCGAGAAGCTGGATGTCGGCCAGCGGCTGAAGATCGGGAAGCACCGGGCGCTGCTATACCCCATTTCGTCCGTGCAACCGTTTCCCAGCAGCCTCTGCCACCTGTGCATTCACCACCACCGCGTCGAGGCCGCGCGGTCGGTGTTCCTGATGTGCCGGAAGCTGCCGATAAAATACCCGCCCCAGCCGGTGCTGCAGTGCCCCGCGTTTCAGAGCGCGTAGAGGATGCGCAGCAGCGCGACGACAATCAGCGGAATGCCGAACAGCAGCAGCAACATCACCCACGCGACCGCCTTCGTCTTCGTTCGCGGCGCCGGCTTTTCCGACAGCCTCTCGCTGCACGCCTCGCACAGCGGCGGCACGCCCAGCTGCCCGCAACCTGCGCACAGGTAGCTGCCGCACCGCGAGCAGATGGCCAACGCCTGCTGCTCGTGCACGGGGCACACCGCTCCTTCCGGAAGCTCGCCCGGCTTTTCCGGTGTCTCTTCGACGACGCGTGCCTGAAGCACCAGCTGCGCCTGCGACAGCTGTTCCTCGTTCACCAGGATGATGATTTCGGCGAAGCCCGCTTCGGTGCCCATCTCGGTGAAGCGCGACTCGCCGTTCACCACGGAAGGAATTCCTTCTGTCTCGAGCAGACCCTTCACCAGCTGCGCTTCGATGTGACTGCCAGCGAGCATCAACTTCACGAGTGCCATCTCTTTTCAGCTCCAGCTGGCGAGCAGCCGCGCCGCGGCGAGGTAGCTGAAGGCCATGATTGTTTCGGAAGGGTCGACGCTGACCGCGGTCGGGAACACCGACGGGTCGCAGACGTAGAGGCCCTTCACGCCGTGCACCTGGTTGTCGCAGTCGACCACCGCCGTCGAGGGGTCGCTGCCCATGCGGCACATGCTCGACGGGTGCGGAGCCGCGAACATCATCGCCTCCACGTCCACCGTCTGGAGCTTCTTCAGCTCGTCGAGCCCGTTCAGCTTCGTGCCCTTCGGGTCGGGCAGAATCACTTCCTTCGCTCCGGCGTGGAAGAGCACGGTCGCCTGCTTGGTCAGCGCATCGCGCACCGTCAACACGTCCAGCGCCTGCAGCTCGTAGTCCCACACCGGGTTCAAGTCTTCGTCGAGCGAGACGCTGCCGCCCGAGGAATCGTCAATCCACGCGATGGCGCTGCCGATGCGATGCGCCTGGTCCATCAACTTCCGGTGCGAGGCGCCGAAGCCGGGAAGCAGTGCCGCGAGCGCCGCCGGGGTCAGCTGGTTCGGGTAAAGCAGGTAGCCGCCTTCTTTGTAGGTCTCGCCCTCGAAGCGATGAAGCCGCAGCGCCGTCGAGCCGACGCCCGCAGGGATGTTGCGCCACATCACGACGTCCTGGTCGAACAGCCCGTACAGCTGCGGGCACGGATTCAGCGCGAGGTTGCGGCCCAGCTGGCCCGACGCGCTCACCACGCCGCTGCGCATCAGCAGCGGGGCCGATTGGTAGCCACCGGCCGAGATGATGACGACCTTCGCCTTCACCGTGACCGAGTGGCCCGACGGCAGGTTGGTCGCGCGATTGATGAAGCGGCCGACGACGCCCACCGCCCTGCCCTTCTCCATCAGCACGCGGTCGATTCGGCAGTCGGCGAAAATCTTTGCGCCCGCGGCGAGCGCTTCGGGAATGTGGGTGACGAGCTGGCTCTGCTTCGCGTCGTACGAGCAGCCCTGCAGACAGTAGCCACTGCCGACGCAGCCCTTGCGCGCCTGCATCACGCGCTCGACCGCGAGGCCTGCCTTCTGCGCGCCAGCCTCGAACAACCGATTCATCGTGTTGAGCCGCGCGTCTTCCGCGGGGTGCACGTTGAGGTCTTTCTCGATGCGCTCGAAGTACGGCCGCAGCTCTTCCTCGGTGTGGCCGACGACGCCGAACTCGCGTTCCCACTTCTCGAGCCGGTCTTTCGGCGTGCGCCAGGTGTCCGCCCAGTAGTGCACCGACGCGCCGCCGACGTTGCTGCCGTAGGTGAGCGCCAGCTGCCCGGTGCGCGAGGTGTCCAGGCCGCGGCCGCCGTCGATGCGCGCGAACATGTCGTCTTCGCGTTGATCGAAGTCGCCACGAGAAGGCAGGTAGAAGCCGCCGCGCTCGATCATCAGCACCGACTTGCCGGCCTTCGCGAGCTCCTTCGCCATCACTGCTCCGCCGCAGCCGGTGCCGACGATGACGGCGTCCACCGTCTCGGTCATCGACGACTTGACCGCATCGAACTCGAGGACCTGGCTCTGCAACGCTTCGTTCACGTCGGCCTCGAGTCGGCCGGCGGTGCCTTGCGCGCGATGCCCTGGGGCCCGTCGTAGTGGATGCCTGGCCAGGTGCGTTCGTCGGCGTAATAGAAGAACTGCGCGAGCACCTTCAGCGCGTTCACGGCCTGGCGTTCCCACTGCGCGCCTTCGAGCAGCTGCTGAATCAGCGTGTCCTGTTCCTCGGGCTTCAGCCGCGTGAAGCGGGTGGTGCTGAGGTGAAGCAGCGCGCCGTGCTCGAGGAAGAGCAGCGCGAGCTCGACGTCTCTCTGCATGCGCGGCGTATGAAAGGTGAGCTCTTTGTCGATGCGTTCGGCGATGCGGGCCTCACGCGCACCGGGCCCGGTGCTGGGCAGCACGCGGTCACAGAACACGCAGAGGACGCCGAAGGCCTTGTCAGAAAGAATCAGCGGCCGCACGTGCGAAGGAGCGAGCGCCAGGTAGTGCCCGCGACCCCCGCCACGCGCGACGAGCAGCCCGCCGAGCGCAAAGCCCAGTGAAGCGACGCCTCCGACCTGGAAGAAGCGGCGGCGCGACAGCGGTGAAGGTCTCTTGCCCACGGCGCGACTTTACGTAAAGCGTCGGGCCCCGTGCGTTTGTTCATCGCCCTCGACTTGAGTGACGAAGTGCGCGCCCGCGCCGGCGAGGCGGTCGCGCGCGAGTCGGCCGCCGTCGCGGCGAAGTGGTCACCCGTCGAAGGGCTGCACATCACCGTCGTCTTTTTTGGCGAGCTCAAAGGCGAGCTGGCCGCGCTGCTTCAAGCCACCAGCGCGGTCGCCGCGAAGCACGCTGCACTTTCGCTGCAGCTTCGCGGAGCCGGCACCTTCGGCGACCGGGTGCTCTGGCTGGGCGTCGAGGGAGACTTGCCGCAGTTGGCCGCGCTGGCAGGCGAGCTGCACGCCGCGCTGAAAGTGACCAGCGACCACCCCGTCTACACCCCGCACCTCACGCTCGCGCGCTCCGTCCCTGGCAAGGGCGACCCGATGCTCGGCGAGGTGGCGAAGCGGCTGTCGCGCCGCGAGTTCGGTGGGTGGCAGGCCAAGCACCTCACCCTCTACGAGACCTCGGGCGGCCGGTACCGCGCGCTGGCCACCATTCCGCTCGGGCCGCTGAACGGCTGACCGAGCGCGTCCGCAGGCAGTGGCCCACCGAGTATGCGAAGTTGCAGGCACTCGCTCATGCCCGCGGACACCCAATGCCTCGAGGTGACGGTGGTGCTCGACTTCATCCAGGGTCGAGCTGCGCCAGAACGGGCCGCGGCGCTCAGGATCCACATCGACAGCTGCTCCGAGTGCCGTGAGCTCTGCGCCGCGGTGGTGAAGGCGGAGGCCCCTTCCGATCAGGGGAGCGACCCCACGCTGCCGCGGCTCGGTGGGCGGGCCTTGGGGGTTGGGCTGACCCGAGGAGCAACGCTGGGTCGCTACATCGTGCTCGAGCTGCTGGGGGCGGGTGGAATGGGCGCGGTCTACTCCGCCTACGACCCGGAGCTCGATCGCAAGATCGCGATCAAGCTGCTGCGCCCGCTGGAGGGAGGCTCGAAGGACGACGCGCGGGTGCGGCTGGTACGCGAGGCGCGGGCGATGGCGCGCCTGTCACACCCCAACGTGGTGATCGTCCACGACGTCGGCGCGCTCGAGGATCAGATCTTCATCGCGATGGAGCTGGTCGACGGCGGCACGATTCGAAGCTGGCTCGGGCAGTCGCCTTCTCGGCGCGAGATCCTCGACATATTTCTGAAGGCCGGAGCGGGCCTCGCCGCCGCCCACGACGCGGGCCTCGTCCACCGGGACTTCAAGCCGCCCAACGTGTTGTTGGGTCGAGACGGGCGGGTGCGGGTGGCCGACTTCGGCCTGGTGCGCTCGGACAAGGCGCCGAACACCGCGGCCGCCGAGTCCCTGCGCGCCAGCCCGACCGACGGTTCCGAGCAAGAGACCCGCGCCGGCACCATCATGGGGACGCCGCGCTACATGGCCCCCGAGCAGCTCGACGGCGACCGCTGCGACGCGCGTTCCGATCAGTTCAGCTTCTGCGTCTCGCTGTACGAGGCCCTCTACAACGTCCACCCGTTCGAGGGGCTCCCCGAGGAGCTCAGGGCGTCGATGCGCGCAGGGAAGATCCGCCCACTTCCCGCGATCAGCGCCATTCCTCCGTGGGTCGGGCCCGCGCTGCATCGCGGCCTCAGCCCAGACTCTGCCAATCGCTTCCCGACGATGGACGCCCTGCTGGCGGCGCTGGGGCACAACCCGGCCTCGCTGCTGAGCCGATGGGACATCGGAGCGAAGGCGCGCTGGGCGGGGCTGGTCATCATCGGGCTGCTGTGGACGGCCAGCCCGCTGGTCCGCCGCGTGCTCGGGCTGAGCGGGCCGTTTCGCGCGTGGGAAGTCATCGCGTTCAGCGCGCTGTTCTTCGTGAGCCTCGCGGTGATGTACGGCCTCTTCCGAGAGGCCCTGCTGGCCACCGTCGTCAATCGCACGCTCGCCGCGGGGGGCCTGATCGTCGCGACCGCGCAGCTGGCGCTCGGGCTGGGAGCGTGGCTGGCAGATGTGCCCGTACCGCCGGAAGCGACCTTCATCATCGGGTTCGTCGTGTCGGGCATGGTGACGCTGGTCGGGACCCGGAGCCTCTGGCCCGCCACGCTCGGCTACCTGCTGGCCGCCGTGGCGCTGCCAGTCTTGCCGGACCAGCTGTTGGTGCTGATGGCCTGTTCGAACCTGCTGTTCGTGATCAACGTCGCGGTCTGGCTGCGCCCGCGCGCCGATGCCGAACGGCCGCGGACGCTTCAGTCGGGGTCGCAGGGCCCCGAACAGAAATTCTCCGTCTGATCGTGGGGGCCGAAGAACGCTAAGAGTTGTCTCATCATCCCGACGCTCACTTCATCGCAAGCAACATGCCCTGCAGCGTGTCGAAGTTGAACGGCTTACCCAGCAGCTGCACCCGAGCCGCAGGCAGCGCGTCGACTTCGGCGTCCTTTGGAAAGCCTGACACCAGCAGGATCTTCAAGGTGGGCGAGAGCAAGAGCAGGTCGGCCGCCAGCTCGGTGCCTCGGCGATCAGGAAGCACCACGTCGAGCACCGCGTAGTCGAACGACGTCGGCGCCTTGTTGAACGCGATCAAGCCCTGCTGGGCGTCTGCCGCCACGGTGCACGTCGCACCCGCGCGCTCGAACAGCCGAGAGACCATCGCCCGCACGCCGCGCTCGTCGTCGACCAGCAGCACGTGCTTCCCCGCGAGCAGCGCGGTTCCGAGACCCGTGGGCGAGGGCCTCAGCTCGGCGCCCGGCGCCAAAGGCAACCGCAGGTGAAAGACGGTTCCTACGCCTGGCTCACTGGCGAGGTGAATGCTGGCGCGGTGATCGGTGACGACGCCAAAGACCGACGCCAGCCCCAGGCCCGTGCCCCGACCTTCCGGCTTGGTGGTGAAGAACGGCTCGAACACCTTCGATTGGAGCTCGGGCGCGATGCCCACCCCCGTGTCGCGAACCGACAGGCGCAGGTACGCACCGGGCACGAGGTCGAACCCGCTCGATTGGCACCACGCCTCGTCGATCACGACGTTCTGCGTCGAGAGCGTGAGGGTTCCACCGAAGGCCATCGCGTCGCGGGCGTTCACCGCGAGGTTCAACACCGCCGACTCGAGCGCCGCCGCGTCGGCCTTCACCAGGTCGGCAGTCGCCGTCAACTTCAGCTCGAGCTTGATGTTGGCGGGCAGGGTCCGTTCCAACAGCTTCAACGCCGAGCCGATGATTTCGTGTACCGACAGCGGCCGCTTGTCCAGCGACGTGTGGCGCCCGACCTCGAGCAATCGCTTGGTCAGATCTCCTGCGCGCCGCGCGGACGCGGTGATGGTCCCCAGGTAGTCGCGTTGATCTGGGGTGAGCTGGTCGTTGAGCTCGAGGTGAAGCAGCTCGCCCGACGCGAGGATCGCGAGCAGCACGTTGTTGAAGTCGTGGGCAACGCCGCCGGCGAGCTGGCCGACGAGCTCGAGCCGGTGGGTCTTCGACTTGCGTTCCTGCGCCTCGACGATCTCGGTCACGTCGCGG
This sequence comes from Myxococcales bacterium, assembly GCA_038206395.1. GTDB lineage: Bacteria > Myxococcota > Myxococcia > Myxococcales > Myxococcaceae > JAGSPQ01. Next base: position 24,490 of record JBBRAX010000030.1, read on the forward strand.
GCTTCGATGATCAGCAGCTTGAGCTTCCCGCTGGGGTCGATGAACGGCGTCACCGAGTGGGCGATGTTGTGCTTCTTCCCAAGCACCGAGATCACCGACTGGAACCGCGCCGTCTGCCTGGTGGTGGTGGCCTGGGTGAGGCCCTCGCCCATCGCGACGCGGCTCTCGGGTGGACACCACGCGCTCTCGAGCAGCGCGCACCCGACGATCTCGGCTTCGCTGCCCAGCTGCATGAAGGCAATCGCGCTGCGGTTGGCGGTCTGCACCCTTCCGTCGGGCTCCACCAGCAGCAGGCAGTGGTGGCTCTGGTCGAGCACCGCTTTGAAGGCGAGGTCTGCCTCTCGGCGACGCTCTTGCTCTGCGAGCAGCGCGCGGTGGCGTTCGGCGGCCTGCACGCTCGCTTCGGTCATCCGGTGGTAGGGAATCACCGAGGCGCTCCAGATGAGCCAGATCGAGAGCACGTACACCGCCAGCTCGATCTCGAGTGGCGCGGGTCCGGCCGAGGGCAGCAGCTGGCCGCGACCGAGGAAGTACACGATGACGCCGAACACGGTCACCGCCACCGCCACTGCCGTCGCCCAGCGCTTGCCGAAGCTCCAGGTGCAGGCCGCCACCACGAAGACCATGAACACCGCGATCGGCGCCCGGAGCCCGCTGTTCAGCATCATCCCTATCGACGCGGCGCCCAGCACCGACACCAGCACGCTCGCGCTGGCCAGCTGCACGTGGCCTCTGCGTCGAGCCAGAGCACCGGCAGCCAGCACGAAGATCGCGACGCCTGGAGCCATCAACCGCGTCAGCGGGGCCCCGACGGCGAGCGCGATGATGAAGAATGCGATCGATGCGACCAGGCTCACTGGCAGTGAGACGTCGACGACATCGCGAACGATGCCCTCTCTGACTTGCGCTGCCGACGCTTCACTTTCGAGGTGGGATGACAAGCTGAAGCCCCATCATAGTGGGTGCCGACCACTCAGAGCACAACGTGCTCAACCCACAATTCAGAGCGCGGCTGGTTCGTGCAGAACTCTGCCCGCGACGGGTCTGGGTGTGCCGGGAGCGGCTTAGTTCGTCGTTCCTGCGCAGGTGATGCCGGCAGCCTGCAGCGCCTCGACCGAATACAGATCGGTCGCGTTGATGTCCTTCAGATCCACGAGCGGGATCTTCGTGTTCAGCGCGGCGTTGATGTCCTCGATGAACGTGTTGGCCAGCACCGCATAGCCGGTGTCCGAGAAGTGCATCGAGTCGAGCGAGAGCAGCCCGCCGAATGGAGACGGCTTCAGCGTCTTGCCACCCAGCTCCACCCCTTGCGACAGCACGGCGGCGACCTTCTGGTGCAGATCCACCACGTGCACGCGCGGGTAGGGCTTCACCTCTTCGCGCAGCACGTCGTTGTACGCGGCGATCCGCGCCCGCAGCGCGATGAGCCAGTCGTTCGCGTCGGCGCCCGAGAAGCCCGCCGCGATCAGCTGCGCCACCTTCTCCGGGTACATCGGCAGCACCGTGTTGTCGGGGCCCGTGGCCAGGAACACCTCGGCCCCCGTCGCGTCCAACCCCTTCAGCAACGTCTTCACCGACGCGCGCAGCTCTTCCACCGGAGTCAGCGCCGCCAGATCCGGAATGCCGTCGGTGTAGAGGTTGACGTTGTTGTAGTCGTTGCCAATCAGGTCGGTGCTGATCGCGATCGTCGGCTTCAGCGCGATCACCCGATCGAGCTGCGTCTGCTCGGGCTTGTTCACCAGCCCCGCGGTGTCGACCTTCGCGTCCCAGATTACGTGCTCGAGGATCGTGCCGAAGAAGCTCTTCGCTCCGTCGACCGTCTCAGCGACCCGGAAGCCGCCAATCGCGACGTTGGTCGCCACCAGGTTCGCGTCGACCCTCATCTTCGAGATCGCGATGTTGCCCGACGGATCCTTCAACTTCGGGATCAGCTCCTCGGTCGCGCGCGCGCCGATCGTCCCGAAGATGTCCGCCACCTTCGGCCGGCACTTCGCCGGGTCGATGTCGCCCACCACCAGCGAGGGAAGGAAGCCGGTCTTGATCAGCGGGATCGCCAGGTACGCACCCATCTGCCGCGCGACGATCGCCGCCGGCCCGTGCAGCTGCGAGCGCTGCGAGATGCTGGCGTCCTGGCTGCCCATCGTGAGGCTCGCGCCGAAGGCGACGAGGCGGGCGAACTTCGGCTCGAGCGGAGCCGCATAGCCCACCGTGCCGATCTCGACCGACGTCCGACGCGCGGTCACCACGATTGGTGCCGCGCCTCCAGTCGGGTGACCCTGCACCGTGAACTTCACCGTGTGCTCGTCGACCCGAGCCACGTCGTAGGCCGCGATGCCCCCGACGCTCACGCTCCAGGCCACCGCCTGATCGAGCGCCGCCAGCGCGTCGGACTTCGCCGTCACCTCGAAGTGGCCGTACGACGGGCCCTCGGCGAGCGGCCCCACCACCGACGGTCCACACCCCAACAAGGCCAGCCCGATCGTCAGCAGTCCGGTTCGCATCCCGACGATCTGCTCTAGATTGATTTGGGAATCAAACCGGCCTGTCACGCGCAGGTTTCGCTTATTCTACGTGCGCCAGCATCGAGTGACCTCGTTCGCGAAGAAGAGCTGATTGCCGAAGTTCGCCAGTCTTTCTGCCTCGGACAGTGTTGAATCCCCCCGTGCCTTCCCCAACGTCGAGCCCGTGCATCGGGGAAGACGAGCTCGTCGCGCGCTTCGCCGGAGGCCTCGATGCTGCGCGCATGCTCGCGATCGACTCCCACATTTCCGGCTGCGAGAGCTGTCGCGTGGTGTTGAGCGAGCTGGCCCGCACCGAAGGCTCGCGTCCCACCCCCACCACGCTGGGACGATACGAGCTGCGCGAGCAGGTCGGCGCGGGCGGAATGGGCACGGTCTACGCCGCGTGGGATCCGAAGCTCGGCCGAGAGGTCGCAGTAAAGATTCTTCACGACGCGAAGGTCGAGGCCACTGCGCGCTTCGTCCACGAGCGGCAGATCCTCGCCGGGCTCGAGCACCCGAACATCTGCAGGCTGCTCGATGCGGGAGAGACTGCCGAGCTTCGTCCCTACTTCGTGATGGAGCTCGTCGAAGGTCAGCCGATCGATCAGTACTGCGACAGCCACCACCTCTCGACCCGCGCGCGGCTCGCGCTCATCGGTCAGGTCTGCGCGGCGGTGCAGCACGCCCACCAGAACCTCGTCGTCCACCGGGACCTGAAGCCGAGCAACATCCTCGTCACCAGGGACGGCGTCCCGAAGCTGCTCGACTTCGGCATCGCCAAGCTGCTTCAGGACTCCGCGAACCTCACCCAGACGGGCACCGGGCCGATGACGCCCGCGTTTGCGTCGCCCGAGCAGGTGCGCCGGTTGCCGATCGCGACCGCCTCAGACGTCTATTCGCTGGGCGTCGTGCTCTATGGGCTGCTCTGTGGCGTCAGCCCCTACGGGCCGGCGCCCCTGGAGTTCGACGAGCTGCTGCACGCAATCTGCAACAGCGAGCCGCGACTGCCGAGCGTGGCCGCTGCGGGCGTGCCCGACGAAGAGGTGAAGCTCCGGGAGCCGACGCGCGAGCGCCTGCGCAAAGAGCTCGAAGGCGACGTCGACAGCATCGTCTCGATGGCGCTGCGAAAAGAGCCCAGCGCCCGCTACGCCTCACCCGAGGCGCTGGCGAAAGACGTGCGGTCGTACCTGGCTGGCTACCCGACCTCGGCGCGCACCAGCACCCCGGCGTACCTCGCTTCCAAGTTCGTGCGGCGCCACAAGACGAGCCTCGCCGCGGTGGTGGCCGCGTTCATCGCGCTGACGGCGGGGTTGATCGCGACCACGTGGCAGGCACGGGTGGCAAGCCGCGGGCTGGCCCGCGCCGAGCGGCGTTTCGCGCAAGTGCGCAGCCTCGCAAACAGCGTGTTGTTCGAGTACCACGACGGCATCGCTTCCCTGCCCGGCTCGACGCCCCTGCGAGAGCGGCTGGTCAAAGACGCCCTGTCCTATCTCGATTCACTGGCGGCCGAGGCGCGCGACGACCCTTCGCTTCAGCGAGAGCTCGCCGCTGCGTTCTTGAAGGTCGGCGACGTGCAGGGGGATTTGGGGGACACGACCAGCGCGACCTCGAGCTACCTGCGCGCGCGGGCGATCGCCGAGGCGGTGCTCGGCATGGATCCCCGCGACCCTGAAGCGCGGCGACTCGTCGCCTCGAGCCACCACAAGGCCGGCGCAGTTCTCGAGGTTGCAGGCGATCTCAACAGCGCGCGGGCGCAGTACGAGCGGGCCCGAGCCCTGTACGAAGCGCTGGCGCGCGAGCGGCCCGCAAATCTCGAGGCCCGCCTCGACGGCTCAATGACCGACATCGCACTCGGGCAGGTGCATGCGCGGCTCGGCAAGCTGGAGGACGCGGCCGGGTACCTCTGGCGGGCGCTCGCCGTGAGAGAGGCCCTCGCGGTCGAGCGCCCCGACGCCATCACCCGGCGCGGGCTCGCAATCGCTCACACCGCGCTCGCTGACCTGTTCAAGGAGCAGCGTCACGCGAAGAGCGCCAACGTCCACTACGAGAAGACAGAGGCGATTCTCGAAGAGATGCAGTCGGCCGATTCGAACGGGCTCGAGACCCGGCGGATGCTGGGAGTCATCTGGCTGCGCCACGCCGACCTCCTGCTCGCGGAAGGAGACCTCGCGCGCTCGACGGAGCTTGCTGCGAAGGGGCTCGAGATCCACGAGGCGCTGCTGGCCGCGGACCCTCGCAATGCCGTCGCGCGAAGAGACCTGATCGTCGCGCTCCACGGGCTCGCCGAAGCCCAGCACGCGGCGAAGAAGTATGGCGATGCGCGCACGACAGGTCGCAGGGGGCTCGAGCAGAGCCGTGCGTTGGCGAAAGACGACCCGTCGAACACCCAGGTGCGCCGCGACTTCGGGCAGCTGTCGCTGCTGGTCGCGCAGATCGAGCTCGAAGACGGCGACCTTCCCGCCGCGCGCAAGTGCTACCGCGACCTGCTCGAGGTCGCCACGGCGCTGTTCGCGCTCGACCCGTCAAGTGAGCTCGACAGGGAATTGATCAGCGAGGGTCACGCCGGAAATGCCCAGGTGCATCTGGCCCACGGACGAATCGGGGACGCGCTCGCCGCGAACAGCCAGGCGCTGACCCCACTCGAGTCCATCACCGCCGCGAATCCCACCAGTGGGCGACTGCAGGCAATGCTGGCCAGGCTCGAAGGGGTGCAGGCCAGTCTTCATGAAGCGCAGACGGGCGCGACCCAGGCGCGGGACTTCTATACGCGCGCGGTCAAACGGTTCGACGCGCTGAAGGCGCAAGGGAACCTGCTGAGCACCAGCCAGGCGCAGCACGCTGCAGCGATCGCCGGGCTCGAGCGGGCCACCCTGGCGCTGCCGCCGGTCACGCCACGCTGACGGCGAGGAAAGCAGGTCGTGCTTCCGGCACACCGCCAGGGCTCACCGGCAGCCGAACGGGAGCGACCAGCGGCAGCGCGAGGGTGACCGCGATGTGCCCGTGCGGATTGCCCGGGTGGTTGTAGGGCCCGCTGACGATGATGGCTCCGGGCGGCAGCTTGCTGGTTTGCGCGTCGGTGAGGCGCACTTCGCGAAACCGCTTGTCGTGCGCCAGCGTGCGCGCCGCCATGTACGCCGAGGCCGAACGGGTGATCCGCAGGCCCGCCGCCTGCAGCGAGTTGAAGACGCCGCGCGCGCACCAGCCACGGCTGTTCATCCGCGAGGCGACGCCCCGCGCGACGTTCGCCAGGTGCGCCGCCTTTGAGCCAAACTGTCCGACTTGCCCGGCAGCTTCAGCAGCTGCCCGGTGCGAATCGGGTTCACGTTCTGGATGTGGTTCGCCTTCGCGAGGGCGCTCACCGTGGGAGCTGCTGAAGCACCGGTCGGCCCGGGTTCGCGCCGTCGCCGCTGCAGCGTTCGGCCGCGTCGCCACCGCCGGGGAAGCGCCAAAGCTGCTGCCGCTGCTCGAGGACGCCGACCCCCGCGTCGCGCTCGCGGCGCTCGATGCGGCGCTGACACTGGCGATCGAAGCGCCGGGGGTGCTGCTGCCTGCCGTCGCAGCGTTGCTGCCGAGGCTGACGGGCGAGGCGCGCTACTCGGCGCTCACCGGCGTGCGTGGCGTGTTGATGGAAGAGCCCGCGCTGGCGGCGAAGCTGTCGCTGGTGCCCGCGGTGCTGCAGCGCTGCTGCGAGTCGAAGGATTCCGATGATCAGAATGCCGGCTTCGCGGCGCTGGGTGTGCTGCGGCCGGCCGGGCTCGCCCGGGTCGAGGCGCTGCTGGCGAAGCTCGAGCGCAGCGCGGATCCGATGATCAAGGAATCCGCGCGCGCGATTCGAACGCCGGAAGAATGACGGCCCAGCGGAACTGACGATCGCCTCAGCTCGCGCTGGCCACCATTCCACTCGGGCAGTTGAACAGCTGAACCGATTTCAGTAATTGCGCCGGATGATCCGATCTGCCCTCGTCATCGCCTTGCTGCTGACTGGTTGTGCGCACAAACCGGAAACCGCGAAGCCGCCTGCTGCCACCTTCAAGTTCGAGCCGGCCGCGGGCGGCGCGCTGATCGTCCTCTACCGGAACACCGCGGGCTTCATGGGCGGCGGCGCGGGCCTCAACGCCACGCTCACCATCGACAACAAGGCGCTGGGCGACCTGGTGCAAGACCGTTACTCGATGGTCGGCGTCGCCCCAGGCGAGCACATGGTGAACGTGATGGGCGTGTCGGGCGTGAGCAACGTGCTCGTCAACATCGCGGCGGGCGAGGTGAAGTACATCCAGGTGCAGACGTACCCGTCGTTGATGGGCTCGCTCACAGAAGCCGGCGAAGCGATGAAGCACCTCGACAACGAAGGCGAGCCGCTGACGCTGGGGTTCAAGTACTCCTTCCAGGCCGCTCCGGCGGCGAAGGACCCGGGCACCACCAACCTTTAGTCTCTTGAAAGCGGGAAGACGCCCACGCGCTTCACGTCGCGGTTCTCGGTCATCTCGACCGCCACCAACTTCTCGTCGTCACCGCGCACCAGCAGCCAGCCGCGCTTGCCGCCCAGCCGGGCCACGTGGGTGAGCGCGCTGTAGACGGGGACGAAGCCCGGGCCAATCTCGAGAATCTCTTTCTCGTCGGTGGGCGAGGAGCCGAGGTCGATGCCGAGCGCGCTCCACATCAGCCAGCAGGGAGTCTCGGTTTTCCGCTGCCAGCAGGTGCCGCGGCGAACCACCCGGACGTCTTTCGGCGGGTCGGACGCCGGCAGCATGTCGAAGCCCCAGAGGTCCTCGCACGGACTTCCACGTGGCCGCGGGCAGCCAAAAGTGACCACCGCCGACGCAGTCGAGAACGACGAAGGAGCGTGGCGATTCAGAGCGCCGCCGAGAGCCGCTCCCATTCCGGAGCTCAGGGCATCGACCTGGGTGCGGCCGTCGATGGCGGGCGTGAAGCCCAGGTCTTTCACCAGCCGGTTCGCGACCTGGAGCACGCTGGGCGCGGCCCCAGAGACGACGGCGAGCACGTTGAGGCGAACCAGCAGCTCCGCCGGGCTGTTGGCAGAAGGCTCGCTGCCTCGCCACAGGCCCGCAGCCAGGTGCAGAGACGCCTTCTTCGCCGCTGCGTTGTCCGCGTACTCGAGCAACTGCAGCGTGACGGGGTCAAGACAGCTCCAGGCGCGGACTTCGCTCGACAGCGGAGCAGGCGCGAGAGACGGCAGCCCCGCATCCGTCTCGAGCACCGCACACTTGTCGACCAGCGGCAGCAGCTCGACCAGCGGCCGGGCCGTCAGCGGCGCGAGGACCACCCCCGCGTCGACGACGGCGGGACCGCCGCGAAAGCAGCAGCCCGAGACGAGCAGCGACACCACCACAGCGCCCCGCATCACCTGTCGCGCAGCTCTGTGGAGGCTCTACGCCCGACGGCGGCGCAGCAACGTGCCCACCATTCCCAGCAGCGCGAGGGCGATGGCACCGTCGGGGCCACCCGAGCAGCCACAGCCCGACTTCATCGCGCCACCGCCGCCTTCGCCGCCCGCGCCACCACCCGTGGTGCCGCCCGAGCCGCCGGCCCCACCACCAATGGTCCCGCCCGTGCCACCGCCGGTGCCGCCCGAGCCACCACCGGTGCCGCCGCCCGCATCCGGCAAGCAGGTGTTGTCGACGACGCCGTCACAGTCATCGTCGTAGCCATTGCAGTACTCGGTGGTCGGCTTCACCTCGCCCATGCACTTCGTGTAGTCGCCGTTGGGGCAGGTGCGCTTGCCCGGGTGGCAGACGCCGGCATCGCGCGTGCTGCTCGGGCCGGTGTAGCAGGGGCGTTCTTCGTCGAAGCGGCAGTGGCAGTTCTCGTCGATGGTGCCATCGCAGTTGTCGTCGGCGCCATTGCACGACTCCGCGGCCGGAGCGCTGGGCATGCACGTCACCACCACGCCGCCCGCCTTGCATGACGCAGGGAACTGGGTGCACGAGCCGGTGCCACAGCGCAGCCAACCAATCTTGTCGATGCTCTGGACGTCGTTCTTGCCGTCGCAGTCGTCGTCCTTGTCGTTGCAGATTTCACGCGTAGGCACAATTTGGCCGGTCGTCACCCCCCAGCCGGCGTCGGGCTGGCACTGCTGAATTCCGCCCTTGCACGGCAGCGACACCGGGTAGACGCCGCCGTCCGTGTAGCGCGCGGTGGTCGGAGGCAGCGTGCGGAACATGCCCGGGTTGCAGGTGATGCCGTTGTCGACGATGCCGTCGCAGTCGTTGTCCTTGAAGTCGGCGACCTCGGCGGTCGGCTGGCCGGGCACGCAGACGCCGGGTGTCCCGCCGTTGCACTCGAGCGCGATGCGGAAGCACTCACCGACGCCGCAGGTGGCGATGGAGAAGCCATCATCAATCTTGCCGTCGCAGTCGTCGTCGATGCCGTTGCAGACTTCCTGCTGCGGCGCGGTGGTGCCGATGCAGGTCATCCGGCCCGAGGTGCACTGGCGCACACCCGATTCGCAGATGCCGCGCTCGCCGAACACCGCGCAGCTCGACTGGCCGCCGGGCAGACCGCCGTCGGGCAGCAGGTCGACCTTGCCGTCGCAGTCGTTGTCGAGGCCGTCGCACGCCTCGGGGAAAGGCCCAATCATGTCTTTGCACGCCGACCAGAAGCCGTTGCGGCACACCTGGTTTCCCTGGCGGCACTCACCCTTGCCCAGCGTCGCGGTGTCGGCCGTGTAGCATTTCTGAGAGCCGTTCAGCGGGCACTGCTGGATTCCTGATTCGCAGTCTGCGGTGAGCTGCGGGCCGGGGTCGTAGCTGACGGGACAGGTGGTGGTTCCGCCCAGCGCGAGCTGGAAGCTGCCGATGGTCGGGTAGGTGACGCGCTGGCCGTCGCTGTCGGTGAAGAGGAAGTAGTACGGGTGGCAGCCTTCGGGCAGCACGTCCGGGTCGGGGAAGCGCGCCTCGTAGGTGCCGTTGTCTTCCTTGCCCCACGCCTTGTCGAGGTCGAAGCAATGACCCGCAACGACGACGGCCGAACGCTTCGGCGGCTTGCCCGGGTCGAAGTAGTTCGCCGCGAAGTACATCGTCGACGTGTTGAGCGGGTTGGGCGGGTTGTAGATGGCGGCGGCGGCGGGAATCTTCGGCACCGTCGTCTGCGCGTTGCCGTACGCCAGGGTCCAGTAGCTGCCGTTGCAGGTCTGCTGGCTGGCGACGTAGTTGCCTGCGCCGAGCTGGGTGCCCGCGTCGTCGTAGATGGCCGAACGGTTCGAGGGCGACTGCATCATGCTGCACCAGAAGTCGTAAGCGCTCGCGACGCTCTGGCCGATGCTCTCGGACGACAGCGAGCCAAAGTTGAACAGGCCGAAGCGCTGCTGCGAGGTCTGGCCCGTGCCGGCGTCACACGTCTTGTTGCAGCCGGTGCCCGAGCAGGCGGCGGGGCCGATGCAACCGACCGTGCCGGCGCCGGCGTCGCCGAGCTCGCAGCAGTTCTCGTGCTGGTAGCAGCCGAGCTCGGACATGTGGCGCGAGGTGAAGCGCGCGCCGAGGTTTGCTTCCCTCACCCAGACCAACGGCGTCTTGCTGGGGCCGCCGTCAGGGAAGTCGGCCGAGTAGTCGCCGCACTCGTTGTTGTTCGGGGTGGTCGCCGAGTGGCGGGCCTGGTTGATGAGGACATGGAGCATGCGCTCCTGGTCAGACGGGTAGCCGGCCTGGGGCTCGCCGAGCTCGGCGCGCGAGACGTGCACCGCGGTCGGGTTGCCTTCGTACTTCGCCACCTGGTCGGCCGCGCGCTCGGTGCAGGCGGTGAGCGTGAGGACTGCGGCGAGGCCGACAGTCTTCGCGACACTGCGCCGCCGCTTCGCCCACAGCACCATTCCCACCAGCGCCAGGGCCCACGGAGCCGAGGTGTCAGTGCCCGACGAGCAGCCACAGCCCCCGCCGCCCGGGTTGCCGCCGCCACCGCCCGTGCCTGGGTTGGTGACGACCTTGAAGGGCGCGGTGCCCGACTTGCCGCCGCACGCCGCGGTGACGGTGAAGTCGCCCGCCGTGGTGCCCGCGGTGAAGACGCCGGTGCTGGCGTCGATGCTGCCGCCGCCGCTGACGGTCCAGATGCAGCCCGTGGTCGCGACGTTCATCCCCGCGAGGTCCTTGCCCTGCGCGGTGAAGCTCTGCGTCTTGCCCGCGCCGACTTCGACGCCCGAGGGAGCGACCGCGATGGTGGTCAGGCCCGGCTGCACGTCGACGGTGACGAAGCTCGACGTCGACAGCCCATCTTCGTCGGTGATTTCGACTTTCAGGTTGTAGAAGCCGGTGCCGAAGAACTTCGCCGTCGAGTTCTTCGCCGCGTTGTCGGTGGCGGTGAACAGGTTGTCCTGGTCGTTTCCGTTCGGAGAGAAGGTGACCGCGGCCGGAGGGTTCACCGCGCTCCAGACGTAGGTGAGCTTGTCTTCGCCCTTGTCGTCGCCCCCGAGCACGCTGAGCGCGACGGTGTCTCCGACGACGGGGTTGGGCGTCGCGGTGGCGGCCATGGCGACGCGCGGCACGGGGCCGACGACGACCTTCACGTTCGAGTTGCCCTTCTTGCCGTTCACTTCAGCCGTCACGACCCAGTCGCCCGCCGCGTTCGTCGAGAACTTGCCGGTGGGCGAGATGGTGCCGCCGCCGTTCACCGACCACATCGCTTCGCCGCCGAAGTCGACCATGCCGCCGAATTGATCGACGACGGTGGCGATGAACTGCTTGTCGCTGTCGACCTCAATCTGCGTCGTGCCGGGAACCACGTTGACGGTGGTGGTCGTCTGGAGCACGAGCAACGTCACCTGGCCCGTCACCTTCAAGCCGCCGCCGTCGATGATGTCGACGCTGAAGCTGTAGGCGCCCGGCTTGGTGAAGGTGACGGTGACCTGCTTGCTGCCGTTGGTGTTGTTGGTCGAGAACGTCGTCGGCGCGACGCCGAACGTCTGCGTCCATTTGTACTTCAGCGCCAGCTCACCCTCGATCAAGTCATCGCCGAGCACGGTCAACGAAGCGGTGGTGCCGGTGACGGGGCTGGGGGTCGCGTGCGGGGGGAAGGCGATCAACGGCGGAGCGTTCGCTCCGAAGACCGAGAAGTCGACCCCGTTCAGCACGTCGCCGCCCGCGACGGTGACGGTGCGCGAGTTGGGCGTGAAGACGTAGCCGGCCTTGGCGGGAGTGACGGTGACGGTGCCATCTGGGACGTTCGGGAAGTCGAAGAAGCCCAGCGAGTCCGTGGTGGCGGTGAACGAGCCGTTGGTGACGGCGCAGCCGACCAGCGGTGAGCCCGCTTCGTCGATGTAGCCGCGGATGCGATGGCCGGTGCCCGCGGTGGCGACGAAGTTCTTGCCCGTGACTGCGGCGCCGACGACGACGGGGTTCACGAAGCTCGGGGTGATGAGCTGGCCCGTCGCGGTGGCGATCAGGTTCCACGAGCCCGGCGGAACCTTCGGGAAGGCATAGCTCCAGGTCGCTCCAGTCTGCGTCGACGTGACGGTGCGAACGCCATCGGTGACGGTGTGCGGGCCCGGCAGGCCGGTGATTTCGCCAGAGACCGGGAACACGTTCTCGATGAAGTTCCGGTTCGACTGACCCATGCCGTTAATCTGAATCGGGTTGGTGAAGCCTACCGGGTTGAAGACCTCGCCCAGCGCGCCCTTCGCCGTCAGCACGTAGCCGCCGTTGGGCACGCCGGTGAGCGTGTAGTTGCCGCTGGCGTTGGTGACCGTCGAGTACTGACCGGCGCTGACCGTCACGCCCGATGCGGGCTGCCCCACCGACTGAACGTTGCCGCTGATGGAATACGTCGCCCGCAGGCCGATGAAGTCGATGCCCGTCACGTTCGCGTTGGTGACGGTGACCGGGTTCGCGAACGTGGTGTTGATGGTCCACCCCGTCTTGGTCGCGGTGACGGTGAAGTTGCCCGCGGTGAGGCCGACCAGCGTGTAGTTGCCGAGCGTGTCGGTGAGCGCCTGGCGGCTGCCCGAGAACACGCGCACGCCTTCGACGCCGACGCCCAGCTCTTTCACCGAGCCGCTGATGCGGAAGGTGTTCGGGTTGCCGACGCGCACGATGACGAAGGCCGTGCCGGTGCCGCCCTTCATGTCGGTCGCCGTGACGCGCGCCAGCACTTCCTTCGTGCCGGTGAAGGCGCGGGTCTGCATCGGCGAGTTGGTCGAGACGGAGCTGTCGCCGAAGTCCCAGTAGTAGGCCATCGGGTCGCCGTCCGCGTCCGTCGCGGTGGCGGTGAAGGTGACGGCGGTGCCGGAAGTCACCTGGGTCGCGCTGGCCATCACGCTCACGGCAGGGGCGCGGTTGCCGGGGAAGAGGCCGCGGTTGACGGTGACGTCGATGCTCGCCGGCTGCGTCGAGGCGAGGCCCGTCGGGGTGATGTGAATGCCCGCGGTCGAGTCGCTGAACGTGCGGCCGATGGCCAGCGGCGCGTCGGAGGCCGTCTGCGTCCACGGCGTCATGTCGAGCAGGTCGGACGAGTCGGTGTTCGGGTAGCCCCAGTTGATTTCAGTGCCGTGCGCGTTGATGCCGCCCGCCGCGGGGCGGAAGTGCACCCAGTAGTCGCGCGCGCCGCTGATGGGAACTTTGAGCGCGTGCGAGCCACCCAGAATCGGCAGCTCGAGGTCGTAGACGCGGAAGGAGTTCGAGGCGGTGACGATTTCGACCTCGGTCGGGCCGAACCAGTCGAGGTCGTACTTGTACCAGGCGTTCGGCTGGCCATCGCCGCTGCCCATCACCTCGAAGACGTTGCCGTACTCGAGGCTGCTGCCGGCCCCGATGATGGTCTCGCCGCCGGCCTGCCAGAAGTTCGCGTGGTAGAGGCCGTAGTTGTGGCCGACCTCGTGCGCGACGGTGCCGAGGCCCGCCGAGCCGTTGAGCCAGGTGCCCTTCTGGCCGACGTAGCCGAGGCCCGACCAGCTCCAGGCGTTGATGCTCGAGAAGAAGACGACGTCGAGGTCCCACGGGCCCGGGTACATCGCGGCGGCCGCGGCGCGCGCGTCGGCGAGCAGCTGCGAGGTGTTGTTGGTGCTGCCGTACGTCGCCTTGCTCAGCGGCATGCGCAGCGTGTTGGTGACCGTGCCGACGATGCTCGTCTTGTTGTAGCTGGAGGCCTTGTAATAGGTGTTCAGCGCGGCGACGTCGGCCTGCGCCTGGGTGAGGTTGATGGGGTCGCCGGGCGCGTCAGAGAAGTCGACGCGGATGTAGAGCAGCTTCTTGGTGCCGATGGTGTGCGGCGACGCCTGCGGCCCGCCATTGCGGTGCGACTTCGGAGCGTCCTCTTCCTTCACCGCCGCCTGCCCGTCGATGGCGAGCCCGTGGAAGTGCATCTGGGTAGTCTTCAGCGTCTTCAGTGCGCCCCACGGTTCGGCGCGGTAGCGGTTGGCGCCGATGCGCACGAAGTACTCGTAGGTCGTCTTGCGGTCGCGGCCGAGGGCGGCGAGCACTTCCCAGGTGCCGCGGGCGTCGAGGGGAATCTCGATCAGCTCGGCGAGCTGGGCGGGCACCTCGGCGCGGGACACCTGAAGGGTCAACGCCAGGGCCGGGTCTTGCCGAACGAGGTGCGACATCGCGGCGTGGCGGGCGCGGGCGAGGGTCAGGCCTTCCTCGAGCAGCGCCGACTTCTGCAGCGGCTCGGCGGCGTCGTAGCGGGCGAGCCATTGGCTGAAGCTGCCAAAGGCCACGTCAGGCTGCGCGGCGAAAGAGGGCACGGCGCTAAACAGCGCAATGGCGAACAGGAGGGTGCGGGTCATGTGGAGGCGTCCTTCAGGTGTTTCGGCCCAACTTCCAAAAACGGCCGGACCCTAGCCGAAGCCCGCGCTACAAGGCACCTCGATGCTCGGTTGCATTCACCACGTCCAATGGCTGCTCGCCGCCCCGGAAGGGAAGTGGCGATGCAACAACTGCAAAGCCCTGGTGACGCGCAAAGAGGTGTACCCGAAGTTCGAAGACCTGGGCGACGACTTCGCCATGCGTTGGGAGCTTCACGAGCAGGGAAAACCGGTGCCGCCGCCGTACACCGCGCTGAAGTCGAACGGCGGGCTCACCGTTCTCTAGGCGCGGCGCCGCAGGGCGAGCAGCGCAAACATCCTCATGCATCTCGCAGCGGCATCGCGGTCGGCAGCGTGTCTTCGCCGTCGTCGTCATCGCGCGGCTCGTCTTCCACCGCGACGCCGCCGGGCAACCGGATGGTGAAGGTCGTGCCGCCCTCGGGCCGAGACTGCACGGTGACCTGGCCGTGGTGCGCGTCGATGATTCGCTTCACCACCGCGAGGCCCAGGCCGGTGCCGGTGGCCTTGGTGGTGAAGAAGGGCTGGAAAATCCGTTCTGCCGTCTCGGCCGGAATGCCGTCGCCTTCGTCACGCACCTCGATGCGGGCCCACAGCTGGCCAGCGCGTTCTTCTGGAAGCGCGCGCACAGTCACGGTTCCTCCGCGGGGCATCGCCTGCAGCGCGTTGACGAGCAGGTTCACGAAGGCCTGCCGCACGAGGTGGCCGTCAATCTGAAAGCGCGGCAGCTCGGCGGGAAACTGCACCACCACCCGGGCGGGAGCGTTCGGCACCGACGCCAGCGCCGCGTTCACCGCGCTGCCGATGATGGGCTCGAGGGCAATGGGCTTCTTCTGCGCTTCGTACGGCCGCGCGAAGTCGAGCAGGTCTGTGACGATGCGGTTCAGCCGATCGGCTTCCTCGCCGATGATTCTCAAGAGCACGTCGTTGTCGCTGGCCGGAGCGACGCCGCGCTTGAGCGTGGTGAGCGAATTGAAAATCACGCCCAGCGGGTTTCGCACCTCGTGCGCCATCACGGCGGCGAGCTCACCCAGCGCGGCGAGCCTTTCGTGCTTCACCAGCTCCGCTTGCGTATGGGCCAGCTCGTCGTAGCTGACCTTGAGGTCATCGTAGAGCCGCACGTGCTCGAGGATGACGGCGATGTGCATGGCGCAGCTTTCGATCAGCTGCGCCTCGTCGTTGGTGAAAAGCGCGTCGCTCCTTCGCGCGACGGTGAGCGTGCCGACGAGGCGGTCTCCCACCAGCAGCGGCGCCGACATCAGGTGCTGGATGCCGAGCCTCTCTGATTCGCCCGCGGTGAAAGGCGGGAAGTCGGAAGGCGAGAGCCTCGTCGCCTTGCGGTGAAGCGCGGTGCGGCCGGTGACCGTCGTCTCGTCGATGGCCATGAACTCAGCGGTGGGCGGCATCGGCTTGACCAGGCTCGGCCGCAGCTTCCACCCGGCGAGCCGCAGCTGGGTGCCTTCGACGAAATGAATCGCGGTGCCATCGACAGGAATCGCGTCGAGCATCTGCGTCAGCAGGCGGTCGATGACGGGGGTCACCTGCCCCACCACCGCGCTCGCGCTCGTCATCTCGTACAGAAGCTCGAGCTGCCGCACCCGCTTCACGCCCTCGGCGGTGAGGCGAGCGCGTTCCATCAAGGCCGAGACCTGGACCCCGAGAATTTCCGCCGTGCGAACGTCGGCGTCGTCGAAAGGCTCGTCGGATGCGCGGGCGAGCCAGAGAAACCCCGCCGGCCTGTTCTCGACCTTCAGCGCCACGCGCGCCATCTGCCGCGACTGCAGCATCATTTCCTTCGAGTTGCGCGAGAGCTTGGCGGCGGTGCCTGACTCGCTCTGCCTTTCCACCGGCTGCAGCTCGGCTTCCTTGAAGCGGCGCCATTGGTCGGGCACCGGGCCGGGGAAGTTCCACAGGTCGCCGACCAACGCGTACTCGCCGGTCTCGACTTCGTAGCGGTACAGGCCGGCCGAGTCGGCGCGGGTCGCCCGGGCGACGATTTCGAGAAGCTGTGCGCTGCTGGCCTCGGGCGCCGCAGCGGTGGCGATGGCGTGCACCGCCTCGAGCTCTTTGTTTCGCAGGTCGAGCCTTTGAATCGCCTCGGCGACCTCGAGCCCGGAGCCCAGCTGCGAGCCGAACAGCGACAGCGCCGGCACGTCTCGCGCTTCCAGGTCATCGCCGGCGAGAATCAACGCGCCCCACTTCTTCCCGCCCACCGTCAGCGGCGCAATCACCAGGCGCTCGAAGCCGCCCTTCACGCCTTGCGCGTCCAGGCCCGCTTCCGAAAGCCACTTCGCGAGGTCATCGATGAAGAGCGGCGCGCCGACCCCGCAAGACGCGTGGATGAGCGCGAGAGGCACTGGCTCGAGCCGGCTCAGGTAGCGAAGGAAGCCCTGGGGCCTGGTGAGCTGCACCACCACCATCTGCAGGCCGTGCTGCTTGACCCCCTGACCCGCAAGGCTCAGCGCCGCATCGATGGAGCGCGTCTGCGCGACCTGAATCGAAACCGCGACCAGCGCCTGCAGCAGGGCCTCATCATGTAAAGCCGGCTGATTCACGGACGCGCAGTATCCACTCGAGGGCCGGCTTTTCTCGGTTCACGAGAACAGTTGAGCCAATTTGGGTTTTTCGGAAACCGGGGGTGAGCACTCCAGATAACACCGGCATGTTCCACCGCGCACTCGTCCTGTTTGTCATTGGTTCCGGTGGTCTGGCCGCGGCCGCGCCATGTACCGAGCTGCCGGTGCTCTTCATCATTCAGGACAAGTCGGGCTCGATGTCGGCGGTTCCGGACCCGGTGAACGCGCCCGCCGCTGCGTCGAAGTGGTCGACCGCGCGGACGGTGGTGCCCCAGGTGGCGGCGCAGTTCTCGAACCGGTTCCGCTTCGGGGTGATGATGTACCCGGAGCTCTCGACCACCTTCAACTGCACCGCGGGCACCACGGTGTCGGGCGTGCCGTCGACGGCGGCGCAGGTGAACAGCATCTACCAGGCGAGCGCGTCGGGCGGCGGGACTCCGACGGCGACCAGCCTCGTGCAGGCAAAGAGCTACCTGCTGTCCTTGAGCCTCACCGCCCCCGCGCACGTGCTGCTCATCACCGACGGCCTGCCCAACTGCAACCTGTCGAACAACGCGGCCAGCTGCCAGACGACGACGGCGGGCTGTCTCAACACCAACACCTGCAGCGGCAGCAGCTGCTGCGGCCTGGGCGCGAAAGACTGCCTCGATGACAACGCGACGGTGTCGGCCGCGGCGGCGCTGAAGAACGCGGGCATCAAGGTGTACGTGGTGGGCTTCGGCGCGTCGGTGACGTCGGCGAACGACAAGGGCGTGCTCGACGCGATCGCGGCGGCGGGCGGTACGGGCAGCGCGTATGCGGCGAACAGCTCGGCGGCGCTGACCAGCACGCTCAACGCGATCGCCGCGTCGACGGCGACCTGCTGCATCAACGCCTGCACCAACGGCGCGGCGCTCTGCAACGCGCAGGGCCAGCGCCAGAGCTGCGCGCTCGACGCGGCGACGGGCTGCACGAACTGGACGACGACGAGCTGCGCGCCGATGTCGCAGTGCGTGGGCGGCGCGTGCCAGGCGTGCACGAATGCCTGCGCGGCCGGCGCGCTTCGCTGCAGTGGCTCGACAGCGCAGAGCTGCCAGGTGCAGGCGAACGGGTGCACCGCGTGGGCGACGACGCGCGACTGCGGCTACGGCGAAGTCTGTGCGGGCGGCCAGTGCAACTCGTGCCAGGCGTGCTCGATTGGTGCGTCGCGCTGCACGGCCACGGGCGTCGAGACGTGCGACTGGAACGTGGCCAGCGGCTGCACGCAGTGGAAGGCGGCGGCGTGCGCGACTGGCACGCGCTGCACCGGCAACAGCTGCGTGAGCTGCACCTCGGCCTGCACCGCGGGAGCCAAGCGCTGCGCGGGCACCACCGTCGAGAGCTGCGTGGTCGACGGCCAGGGCTGCACCGCGTGGCAGGCGGGCCAGCAGTGCACGAGCTTCTGCAGCGGCGGCGCGTGTGGCGTGTGCGGCACGACCTGCACGGTCGGCTCGGCGCGCTGCAACGGAAATGGGCTGGAGGGCTGCACGACCGACGCGAACGCATGCACGGTGTGGGCGGCGCAGCAGCCGTGTGGCGCGGGCACCTTCTGCACGAATGGCCTCTGCCAGGCGTGCGCAATCAGCTGCTCGCCGGGGACGAAGCGGTGTGGCCCGTCGGGTGGGCTGGAAGAGTGCCAGGCGACGGCGACGGGTTGCCAGGCGTGGGTCGCGGCAGGCGCGTGCGCGGCGGGCGAGACGTGCCAGGGCGGCGTCTGCATTCCCCCGTGTCAGAACGAGTGCGCCTTGAGCGCGGGCAAGTGCGTCGCGGGGGCTCCGTCGAGGTGTGAGACTGCGCCGACGGGCTGCACGGTGTGGAAGACGCAAGCGGCGTGCGCGGCCGATGCGGTGTGCCTCGAAGGACATTGCCGCACCAGCTGCGCGTCGAACGAGCTGGAGTCGTGTTCCGTCGGGGAAGAGTGCACGGGCCTCGCGTCGGGTGAACGGCTGTGTCTGCCGAAGACGGGCACGACGCCGGTGGTCGACGCGGGCACTTCTGGCACGCCGAAGGCTGACGCCGGGACGCAGCTGCCGCCGAAGAAGGTGCCGGTGGATGACCCCGAGACGGGCGACACCTCTGTTCGCACCGTCTCGTCGGGCTGTGGTTGCTCGACGGGGGCCGAAGGCGGGGCCGCGTGGATGCTGCTCGCCGCGCTCGGCCTGCTGCGCCGGAAGTCGCAGCGGTAGCGCGCAAACAAGAAAGACGAGGCCGAGCAGGCCTTCGCCGGTGTTCCTAGAACGCGGCTTCGAGGCCGATCGTCAGCGCCGTGTCGGTGTCGCGCTTGCCGGCGGCCGGCGCCGAGTCGAAGTTGACGAGGAAGGACGCCGAGATGCTCAGGGTCTCGGTCAAGCGGGCGTTGAGCTTGGTGGTGCTGTTGACGATGAAGCGCGAGGCGCCGAGCAGGTTGGGGATGAACTCCGCCTCTTCCGAGAACTTCACGTGCTTGTTGAGCGCGTAGCGGAAGATGACGCCGATGCGGGGACCCAGGAGGTTCGCGCTGGGCAGGCCCGTGCCGCCGGGAATCGTGCCATCCGAGTAGTACTGGAAGCGCGACTCGTGGCTGTAACGAAGGCCGAGGTCCGCGCGAATGAAGACGCGCTCGAGCTCGCCTTCCTTCAGCTCGTAGAAGCGGATGCCGGCACCGAGCTCGGCAAACTCACGGAGCTCGACGCTCTTCACGTGGTCCGTCTCGACGCCGCCGATGAGGAAGAGGCTGGCGAAGGAAACGAGCGAACGGTCACCGCGAAGAAGAAGCCCCGCGCGCATCGCCGAGACCTGGTCGGGCCCCCCGGCGGCCGGGCGGCTCTGCCCGTACGCCGCGCTCGCGCGACCCCCAAACGCCCAGTTGCCAACCTTCTTGTCGACCGCGGCGTTGAAAGTGCCAGTCAGCGTCTCGGCGTTGCCGGTGATGGCGATGAGGCCAATGCCCACCGAGCCCTTCCACGGGTCCATCTTCGGCTCACCTTCGACGGGAGCAGCTTCCGGGGCGGCCGGCGTCCCCAGCTGTGCCTCGATCATCTTCTGCGCGGCTTCCGCGGCCTTCTGCGCAGCGACGGCGGCGCGCTCGGCGGCAGCGGCGGCACGCTCGGCGGCGGAGGCGTCAGCGGCTGGGACTTCGGTCTGAGAGAGAAGTGAGAGGAGTGCGAGGGTCAGCATTTGGTTTTTGGAGGTCCGGGAACTTGGAGGTTTGCGGCGGGTGTCACTAGCATCGGCCCCGGAGATGAAGCCTTGAAAATTGCAATCGCCATCGTGCTGCTTCTCGCGTCGGCAGCAGTCATCGGACTCGGAGTCATTTCCGCTCCTGCTGCAGCGCAACCATCGCGCCCTGTTCCAGCGGTGGTGATGCGCGCGCTGCCCGGCATGCCGACCACCGCTGTCGCGGCGGTGATTCCGGCGCCGGCGCCAGCGCCGGCACCCGCTGCGGCGAAAGACAGCGACGAGCTCGAGGCGCTCAAGCCTGTGCCCGTCGCCGACGAGAAGCCCGTCGCCGAAGTGAAGCCTGCGGCACCGAAGCCGGCTGAAGTGAAGCCGCCGCCGCCCGCTGCGGCACCGAAGCCGGTGGTCGCAGAAGTGAAGCCCGCTTTCGCGCCGGTCGCGGCGAAGCCTCCGCCACCGAAGCCTGCCGCGAATCCCGATGCGGTGGTGCCGGCGACGGGCGGGGGAACAGCAGTGGTGTACGGCCAGCTGAACCTGCGCGCGTCGGACACGGCAGATGTCTTCGTCGACGGAAAGAAGGTCGGCGGCTCGCCGGTGCTCGGCCACAAAGTGAAGCCGGGCAAGCACAAGGTGCGGTTTGATTGCTACGACGCGTCGGGCGAATCGCGGCCCGGCGTCTCGCAGACCTACGAAGTCATCGCCGACGCCGAGAAAGACGTCGAGTACGACTGCCCCACCGAGTAACGGCTACTCGTCGAGGTACGCCTTTGTGAAGCTCTTCGGAGGCGAGCAGCCCTCGTCTCGAGCGTCGGGGCTTCGCCCGGGTTCTCTGCCCTTCGGGTCACCGAGGGGCTCCTGGACAGCCGCGAAGCGTTTGGGACCAGAGGCGGCTAGGGTGTGGGGGTGACGACTGCACGCCGCCTCCGCGCTTATTCGTACGACCAATACCTGCGCGCGCTCGCCGATAGCCACATCAAGCTCGAGTTCTTCGAGGGCGAGATCTATGCGATGGCCGGAGGCACTCCTTCTCATGCCCAACTCGGTGCGAAGGTCATCGCGCTGCTGCAGCGTGGTTTGTCGTCGGGCTGCACGGTCTTCACGTCTGACTTGAAGGTCCTGATCGAGAACGCGGACCTCGCGACTTTTCCCGACGCCTCGATGGTTTGCGGCCCCCGCGCTGCCGCGCCGAAGGACGCGAACGCGCTGACCAACCCGATGCTCGTCGTCGAGGTCACGAGTCCCTCGACCGAGAACTACGACCGAACCGAAAAGCTCCGGAGCTACCAGCAGCTGCCGTCGCTGCGCGCCATTCTCATCGTCTCTCATCGCGCGCGTCGTGTGACGCTGATGCAGCGAAGCGAGGGCGGCTGGGAAGAGGTCGACTTCCGGGGGGGCGAGACGGTCGTGGTGGCAACGCCGAGCGTGAAGTTCCTGGTAGATGAGCTGTACGAAGGCGTCGCGCTCGAGGCCTGAGACTTCTTGACGGTGAAGCGCTTGATCTAAAGCTTGCGAAAGCCGCTCCACGACTGCCCTACCGAGCAACGGCTACTCGCCGAGGTACGCCTTCCGAATCTCTTCGGAGGCGAGCAGCTCTTTGCCCGTGCCGGTCATCACCACCTGGCCCGTCTCGAGCACGTAGGCCCAGTGACACAGCCCGAGCGCGAGGTGCGCGTTCTGCTCGACCAGCAGAATCGAGACGCCCTGCGCATTCACCTCGCGAAGAATCCGGAAGATGGTCTGCGTCACCTGCGGCGCGAGCCCCAGCGACGGCTCGTCGAGCAGCAGCAGTGTTGGCCGCGACATCAGCGCGCGGGAAATCGCCAGCATCTGCTGCTCACCGCCCGACAGCGTGCCCGCGGACTGCGAGCGGCGTTCTTTCAACACCGGGAAGAAGCCGAACATGCGCTGCGCGTCGGCCGCGATGCCGGCCTTGTCGTTGCGCAGGTAGGCGCCGAGCTCGAGGTTCTCTTCGACGGTGAGGTTCGGAAATATTCCGCGGCCTTCGGGCGCGTGCGCCATGCCCTTCGACACCAGCGTGTGCGCCTTGTGGCCGGTGATGTCGGCGCCTTTGAGCTGAATCTTCCCGCCCGTTGGCTTCAGCATGCCGCTGATGGCGCGCAGGGTGCTGGTCTTGCCGGCGCCGTTGGCTCCAATCAACGCGACGACTTCGCCTTTGCCGACCGAGAGCTCGATGCCCTTGAGCGCGGTGATGGGGCCGTAGGCGACCTTGAGGCCCGCCACGTCCAGCAACGGCTCGCGGGCGGCGCGGGGCTCGGTCACGCGGCTGCTCCTGGGGTGGGCGCCTCGCCCAGGTACGCCTCGATCACCTTCGGGTCGGCGCGAACTTCGGCAGGCGTGCCGGTGGCAATCGTCTCGCCGTGGTCGAGCACGGTGATTTGCTCGCAGATGCCCATCACCAGCTTCATGTCGTGCTCGATGAGCAGGATGCCGAGCCCGAACTTGTCCTTCAGCTCGCGGATGAGGACCATCAGGTCGCTCTTCTCGCGGGGGTTCATGCCGGCGGCGGGCTCATCGAGCAGCAGCACCTTCGGCTCGGTGCCCAGCGCGCGCGCAATCTCGAGCCGCCGCTGTTCGCCGTACGGCAGGTTGCGCGCGAGCTCTTCGCGGCGATGGGCAAGCCCCATCACCGAAAGCAGCGCGTCGGCGCGGGCGGTCACTTCGCGCTCTTCCTTGAGGAACCCGGGGGTGCGCAAGAAGGCGCGCCACCAGTCGAGGTAGTTGTTCGCGGTCTCGAGAAAGTTGCCGGCAAAAAGAGACGCGCCGCCTTTGACCTTCATCGCGGTGGTGCGCTCGCGCGAGAACAGGGGCGCGGTGCGCGCGATGATCGCCACCCGCACGTTGTCGAGCACGGTGAGCTCTTTGAAGAGCCGGATGTTCTGGAAGGTTCGGGCGAGGCCGAGGCGGTTGATTTGATGCGGGCGCAGGCTCGAGCGCGCCTTGCGATTCACCTGCACGCCGTTGACGCGCACGGTGCCTTCGCTGGGCGGGTACACACCGGTGAGCGCGTTGAACGCCGTCGTCTTGCCCGCGCCGTTCGGGCCGATGAGCCCCTTCAAGTCGCCCTTGCGCACGTCCAGCGAGAAGTCGCTGAGCGCCTTGAGGCCGCCGAACTGAATCGAGACGTTCTTCACTTCGAGCAGCGCGTCGGTCATGCCGGCTTCGCCTTTCGACGCCAGCGGGTGATGACGTCCCACGCTTCGTGCGTGCCGAAGATTCCTTTCGGGCGGGTGAGCATGATGATGACCAGCAACACGCCGTAGATGGGCATGCGAATCTGGTCGACCTTCTGCGCCAGCGACGGGTCGCCGCCGCCCAGGGTGGTGAAGAGGCTGCGCATCCCTTCTGGCAGCAGGGTGAGGAACACCGCGGCAGTGAAGGCGCCGGTGGTCGAGCCGAGCCCGCCCGCGACAATCATCACCACAATCTCCATCGACTTCACGAAGGTGAAGCTGCCCGGGTTCACGATGGGGACGAAGTGCGCGAACAACCCGCCCGCGACGCCAGCGAAGAAGCTCGAGAGCACGAAGGCGCGAACCTTGTAGCTGGTGGTGTTGACGCCCATCGCCTCGGCAGCAATCTCGTCTTCCCGAATCGCCCAGAGGCTGCGGCCGTGCGGCGAAGCAGCGAGCCGGCGCGCGACGAGCACCACGACGAAGACCCAGAACCAGACCATGCCGAAGCCGGCGCGCTGCGGGACGCCCGAGAGGCCCAGCGCGCCGCCCAGCGCCTGAGTGTTCTGCACGATGACGCGAATGATTTCGCCGAACCCCAGGGTGACGATGGCCAGGTAGTCGCCGCGCAACCGCAAAGAAGGAAGCCCGACGATGAGCCCGCAGAGCGCCGCGCCCGTGCCGCCCGCACACAGCGAGCCGACGAGGAACACCTGATCGCTGATGGCCTCGGGCAGGAAGGTGAGGTGGTCCTGCTTCGTCGCAATCGACACGATGCCGGCGAGGTACGCGCCCACGGCCATGAAGCCCGCGTGGCCGATGGAAAACTGCCCCGTCATGCCGTTGATGATGTTCAGCGACACCGCGAGGATGACGTTCACGCCGACGAGCGCGGCGAGGTACGCAAAGAACTGGTACGGCCCGAGGCCCAGCTGCAGCGCGACGCAGAGCGCCGCCGCGATCAACACGGGGGCGATGCCGCGAATCACACCTTCTCCGCCTGGACTCGCCCGAACAACCCTTCGGGCCTGGCGAGCAGCACCAGAATGAGGAAGCCGAATGCGACGGCGTCGCGCCAGCTCGACGACGTGTAGCCGACGACGAACTCTTCACAGAGGCCGAGCGCGAGCGCACCGACCACGGCGCCCGGCACGTTGCCGATGCCGCCGATGACCGCGGCGACGAACGCCTTGAGCCCGATGTACATGCCCATCAGCGGCTGCACCGACGTGTCCTTGATGGCGTAGAGCAGCCCGGCGCACGCAGCCAGCGCGCTGCCGAGCATGAAGGTGCCGGCGATGACGCGGTCGACGGGGATGCCGAGCAGCGCCGCGACGCGGTGGTCGAAGCTGACGGCCCTCATCGCCCGGCCGAACTTCGTCTTGAAGACGAGGAACTGCAGCCCGACCATCAACACAGCGGCGATGACGAAAGAGATGACCTGCCAGTTCCAGATGATGACGCTCGAGTCGTCGCTGCCGAGCTCGAGCCACTGGGTCGGCACGATGATTTCCGGAAACGCCCGCGACGCCGCGCCGGGAAGAATCGTGTAGCTCTTGCCACCCAGGGTGACCGCGAGGTCCATCTGGAAGCCGTAAGAGAGCGCGAAGGAAATGCCGATGGCGGTGATGAGCGAGGTGAGCCGGGGCTTCTCGCGCAGCGGGCGGTAGGCGAAGCGTTCGATGATCAACCCGAACGCCGCGCAGGCGAGCATCGAGACGAGGAAGATGACGAGCACGGCCCCGAAAGAGCCGAAGTGCTCGCGGCCCAGCATGAACGCGGTGGCGTAGCCGACGTAGACGCCCACCATCATCACGTCGCCGTGCGCGAAGTTGATCAGCTTCAGCACGCCGTAGACCATCGTGTAGCCGAGCGCGACGAGCGCGTAGATGGTGCCGGCGGCGAGGCCGTTGATCAGGTGCTGCAGGAGCCCGTACATCGTTCGAGTCCTACTCGGGCTTGACGGTCGTGACGTACTTGAACTTGCCGTCTTCGACCTTCAACACGACGGCCGGCTTCACCGCGTCGCGCTTCTCGTTCATCGAGATGGTGCCCGCAACGCCCGGGAAGTCCTTCGTCTTCGCGATCTCGTCGCGCAGCGCCGGGCCCGAGAGGTCAGGCGCGCGCTTCATCGCGGCGATCGCGACGCTGGCCGCGTCGTAGCCGAGCGCCGCGAGCGAGTCGGGCACGCCGCCGTACTTGGCCTTGTACTTGGCGATGAAGTTCTGCACCACGGGCGACGGGTCTTCCGGCGAGTAGTGGTTCGAGACGTAGCTGCCGTCGATCGCCTTGCCGCCGAGCTCGAACAGCTTCTCGCTGTCCCAGCCGTCGCCGCCCATCATCACGACCTTGAGGCCGAGCTCACGCGCCTGGCGGGCGATGATGCCGACGTCGTTGTAGTAGCCCGGCACGTACAGGCCTTCGGCCTTCATCTTCTTGATGGCCGTCAGCTGCGAACGGAAGTCGGTGTCGCCCTTGGCGTAGCTTTCGATGCCGACGATTTTGCCGCCCATCGTCGAGAAGCTGCGCTCGAACACCTCGGTGAGGCCGACGGAGTAGGCGCTCTTCACGTCCTTCAAAATCGCGACCGATTTGAACTTGAGCTCGTCGTGCGCGAACTTCGCCATCACATAGCCCTGGAAGGGGTCGATGAAGCAGACGCGGAAGATGTAGTCGCCCTTCTCGGTGACAGCCGGGTTGGTCGACGACGGCGAGATCATCGGAATCTTGTTGTCCTGGCAGATGGGGGCCATCGCCAGCGAGTTGCTGGAAGCGACCTCGCCGAGAATCAGCTTCACCTTGTCCTGGGTGATGAGGCGGGTGGCGGCGCTGGCGGCTTCTTCCGGCTTGCTCTGGTCGTCGTACACGATGACGCGAACCTTCCTGCCCTTGACGCCCCCGGCGGCGTTCGCTTCTTCGAGGGCGAGCTCGATGCCGTTGCGGGTCGAGATGCCGAAGGCGGCTTCGGCGCCGGTCAGGCTGCCGACTTCCCCGATGACGATGTCGTCGGTGTCGGCCTTCGGGGCTGCCGCGACCACCGGGTCGGCCTTCTTCTCTTCGACGGCCGGGGGGGCCACCGGCTTCTTCTCACAGCCGAGGCTCAAGACCGCGAGGGCGGCAAAGGCAGAAAGCAGGGTCGAGCGCATGAAGGCTCCTCCAAGGAAAAAGGGCTTTAAAAGCCCGCGCCTTCTAGCCGCATCGCCCAGGGGTGTCGACGACAAGCTCCCTCGGCGGAGTACCCGCTGACCCCAAGGTGAGCGATGACCCCCGGGCAGGGTCGGATCCGCGCGGGGTCAGCCGGGCACAGCGGTTGCTCTGATCCAGGTTCGGACATGTTCACCCAGCCTTCACTGCCGCTGCGCAGCCCCGAAGAAGAAGAGCGGGTGGTGCGCTGGCGCCGGAAGGCGACGTTGCTGATGTCGCTGCTGATGCTTCCCTACATGCTCGAGGACCTGTATTCGGGCGGCGAGCACAAGGCGAAGCTGATCGCGACCAAGTTGGTCTGGGGGCTGGTGCTGGTCGCCTGTTCGCTGCCGATGATGAAGGCCTCGCGGCGCGCCCGGAAGGGGTTGCTGTGGCTGATGACGTTCACCAGCAGCGTCGCGATGGGCGTCATCGCGTACCACCGCGGTGACCACCACACCGCCTACTTCGCCTGGCTCATCGCCCTGCCCTTCTGCCTGGTGATGCTCACCCGCGACGAAGTCGGCGCGGCCGTCATCGCCGGCCTCGGCACCGTTGGCTCGGCGCTGATGGTGCTGCAGCTTCAGGCCGCCCCCGTCGAAGACCAGGTGCAGTGGTTGTTCTGCGTGGGCAGCGCGGCAGGCCTGGCGTTCTATGCGGCCGTGCAACAGCGGTGGAACGCGAGAGAGGCGTATCTGCGGGCTGAGGAGCACCTCGCCGCGCTCGGGAAGCTGGCCCACAGCGAGAAGCTGCGGTCGCAGAGCGAACGGATGTCGCTGGTCGGCCAGCTTGCCGCGGGCGTCGCGCACGAAATCAACAACCCGCTGGGCGCCGTGTCGTCCAACCTCGAGTTCCTCGAAGGCGAGCTTCAGTTCCCGAGCGTCAGCCGCGAGGATCAACGGCTGGTGATGCTCGAGACGCAGGTGGCGTTGACGCGCATCAAGGGCATCGTGCGCGACCTCACCGCGTTCTGCCGCGAGGGGGTCGAAGACGCGACGCCGGTCGACCTGTTGAGGGCCGTCACCGAGGCCGAGAAGCAGTGCGCGCCGCAGCTGCAGGGGCGCGTCGGCCTGATGAACGAATTGCCAGAAGGACTGAGGCCGGTGATGGGCAACCAGGCGCACCTCATTCAGGTGTTCACGAACCTGATGGTGAACGCAGCCGAAGCGGTGGGGCCAGAACGCGCCGACGGTCAGGTGTGGATTCGCGCGACGGCCATCGAAGACGGGGTGTTGGTGCAGGTCGACGACAATGGGCCCGGGTTCGAAGAGCCGGTGCTGGCGAGCCTCTTTCAGCCCTTCTTCACCACCAAAGGTCCGGGCGGCGGCGTGGGCATGGGGCTCGCGACGTCGCGCGAGTACCTGCGGCGCGCGGGCGGAGACCTGCTGGCGGATCAACGCCCCGGCGGCGGGGCGCGGTTCACACTCGCCCTGCGCAGTGCGCCGTAGCCCCTACCAGGCTTACGGCTCGGGCAGAGACGCCTTGCTCTGCGGCTGGCGCGTGGTGCGAACGATGAAGTCCGTGCCGTTGTTGTCGGTGTCGAGGTTGTTGCCCGCCCCGACGTCCACGCCGCTGACCATCGACGCCGCGGTGGCCGACGAGTTCGCGCGGCGCTCGATGGAATTTCCGGCGGTGAAGCTGGCGCCGACTGCGGGCGACGTCTCGGGCCCGAGCGCGCCGTTGCCGTAACCAACGGTGTCAGCGACGAGTGGGTCGACTCCGCCATCCGGAGCAGTCGCCGACGTCGTCACCCCCGGAAGTCCGAGCCGCACGTGGCCGTCGGTGCCCGACAGGTTCATCGTCGTGTCCGCGCCCGCCGCGGTCTTGACCACTTGATCCGCCGCTGGCGTGCCCGCGTAACCAGACGCGGTGCCCGAAGCGAGCAGGTAGTAGCCCTTCGGCCCAATCATCGTGCCCGCGGGAATCGTGTCGATCGCCTGGTAGCCTGCGCCCGCGGCCGACCGGTACTGAATCTTCCAGCCGCCCAGGCTCACCGCGGCCGGCCCTCCGTTGTAGAGCTCGACGAACTCGTCGCCCGCACCCACCGGCCCCGCGGCGGCCAGCTCAGAGATGACGATGTCGCAGACGTCTCCTTTCCCGTCGCCATCGGTGTCCGTCTGCGTGGGGTTCGCCAACGTCTGACAGTTGTCGCAGACGTTGCCCTTGCCGTCGGAGTCAGCGTCGAGCTGCGTCGCGTTGGAAACCGCCGGGCAGTTGTCACAGACGTCGCCGCGCGCATCACCATCGACATCGGTCTGGTTCGCGTTCGGCGTCGCCGCGCAGTTGTCACACGCGTCGCCCTTTCCATCGCCATCCGTGTCGAGCTGGGTCGGGTTCGCGATGGTGGGGCAACTGTCGCACGCGTCACCTTTGCCATCGCCATCGCCATCAGCCTGCGAGGTGTTGGCGTTCAGCGGGCAGTTGTCAGCGGTGTCGGCCACTGTGTCGTTGTCGTCGTCCGGGTCGCACGCGTCGCCCATCGCATCGTTGTCGGCGTTCGACTGCGTGGGGTTCGCCATGGTCGGGCAGTTGTCACATGAGTCGCCGCGGCCATCGGAATCGCCGTCGGCCTGCGTCGGGTTCGCCACGATGGGGCAGTTGTCACAAGCGTCGCCCTTGCCATCGCCATCCATGTCGGCCTGGTTCACATTGACGACGGTCGGACAGTTGTCGCAGGGCCCGGGGATGCCGTCGGTGTCGACGTCGTCGGTGGCGTTCTGACAGAAGCCGGCGTCTCCGGCGGGGGTGCAGGTGACGACGCCGCAGCCCGTCGCTCCGCCACATTTGGTGCCGATGCCGGGCACGTCGGGCAGCCCGCACGCGTTGCAGTTGTTCCGGTTCGGCCCGCCACACACGGTGCCCGTACCGGCGGGGTTGCACTGGAGCGTGCCCGCGCAGCCGCCCTGGTTGCACGCGTCTCCGATTCCGGTGACATCGGGCATCCCGCAGACGCCGCAGTTGTTCTTCCGCGCTCCGGGACACGAAGGCGCGCTGCCGCCGTCGGTCGAGCAGGCAGTGGTGCCGGGGCAGCCGTTGTCGCCGACGCACATCATCCCGAGGCCGGAAATGTTGGGCTTGTTGCACTGCGCGCAGTTGTTTGGATTACCGCCCGGGCAGGTGACCGCCTCTTTCCCCTGACAGATGTACGTGCCGCAGGTCGGGCACGTCTCGCCGGGGTTGTGCTCGAGCACGGTGCAGCCGCCGCACGCGTTCGCCGCGCCTTCGTCGACTTCGCCGTCGCAGTTGTTGTCGCGCTCGTCGCAGAGCTCGGGCTTGGGGATGACCGAGCCCATGCAGTCACCGCGCTTGCCAGAAGCACTGCAGATGAAGCTCCCCGCGCGGCACTCGCCGATGCCGAGCGTGCCGTTCGGGCCGGGGTAACAGGTGTACGTGCGGCCCGGCTCGCACTCGCCGGCGCCCGTCGAGCAGCCCGCCGCGATGGCGGCGAAGGCGAGAAACAGGCTCGGGAGCAGGCGGCGCGGCATCGTCGCTTGCCACAGTGGCGCAGGCCCGCCACGCTCGCAAGTTACGAACTCATGCGCCTTTCTTCGCCCGGAAGTCGGCGAGCCCCTTTGCGGCCTGGGCCTGCACTTTGTTCCTCAGAAACCCCGACCAGCCGAGCAGCACCCCGGGAAGTCCGAGGGCCATCCGGCTCCAGCGCCAGAAGTCGAACTGGTCGACGTGCTTCGTGACGAGGCCGTCACGGAAGGTGAAGGTGGCCTCGATGATGTTGTGCACCTGGCGGCCGCCCTGGAAGAGGTACTTCGCTTCCCAGTGCACGCTGCCCTTCGTGTCGTCGGCCTGCACGTCACGAAACGTGAGCGAGAAGCCCTTGGCCCGGCTGGTGAGCATCGTCCACATGTCGCCGATTTCAGCGCCGCGCAGGTTGGGAAACGCGGGGTCCGAGAACTCGGCGTCGGGCGCGTAGAGCTTCACCATCGGCCCTGGATCCTGACGCGCGAAGCCTTCGTAGAACGCGGTGAGCTTCTGGGCGTTTGGGTGCATGGGAAAGAGACTGTGGCATGGGTCAATTGGGCTACGAAGCGCTTGATGGAGCCCGAGCAGACCACGCACGACGAAATCATCGTCGCGGCGATGAAGGTGTTCGAACGGCTCGGCTTCGCGCGCACCCGGGTGGAAGACATTCTGGCCGCCGCGAAGGTGTCGCGCCGCACGTACTACGCCTACTTCACCAGCAAGGAAGACGTGCTCGCCGGCATCTACGCGCGCACCACGAAGGAGCTGCTCACTGCGATGATGGCGGCGGTGCAGGCGAACGATGCGGGGCCGCTGCAGGCCATCTACCTGGGCACCGACCTGTACCTGAACTTCCACCTCGAGAGCCCGCGGATGCTTCAGGTGCTGCTCGAGCAGGCAATGCTGTCGGACTCGCCGCTGGCGGTCTTGCGCAAGGGCTTCCGGGCGCAGCTGTACGGGCTCTTGTCTGACGCCGCTGGCAAGCCCGACCCGTACATTCCGATCGCGCTGGTCGCTGCGCTCGAGGGGCTCTCGCACCACCTTCTCGAAAACGACGCCGGGCCGAAGGACATCGAGCGCGCGAAGCAGTCGATGCGGCTCATCGTTCGACAGGTGATTGGCGAGGCGAAGGTCCGCAAGCGGGCGTGACGCAAGCGCCTACCCAGGCGGCGCGCGGCGCTCGAGCTCGCGCAGGTGCCACTCGAGCTCCTGCTCTTCCCGCCCCACGTCGAAGCCGGCCGCGCGCGCGCCGTCGACGATCGCCAGACAGCACATCAACACCCGCACCGTCGCCGGGCCTGGCTCGACGTCGGGGTGCCCGTAGAGCTCGTGCTTCAGCTGCTGCACCAGGGTGTAGAAGTCACGCCAGCAGACGGCGGCCGCAAGCTCGGCCAACGGCCCGGTGTTGGTGAAGACGGGACTGAAAGCGATTCCCGCCTCGGCCAGCGCCAGCGCCCTTCCGTCTTGCAGCAGCAGCGACACGTACGGCCGCATCGTCTGGTGGTCGGTGCGTTCTTCCAGCGCCTGCACCTGGGTGTCTGCGACGGCCAGCGTCTTGCCCGACGCGATGTCGAGCAACAGGCCCGCGTCCTCGTCGTACAGCACGCTGCGGGGCGGCCGGGCGCAGTGCACGAGCAGCTTTTCTTTCACGCTCACGTAAAGACGCTTCTGCTTACAGCGCGCCGCGAAGGTCAATAGATTCCGCCCCATGAGACTGCTCGCTGCTCTGCTCGTGATGGCGCTGTCGGGATGTTCGGTGGTGAAGGCGACGCGGGTGGCCGAGGACTGGCCGACCGCGCACGCCTCGAAGGTAAAGCGCTTGACCGTCGTGGTGCAGCCGCCGCCCGACAACCAGCAGAAGGCCGGCGAGGCGTGGACGCGCATCGTGCGCCGCTACGTGAACATGAAGCGGAACTTCCTGGTGCGCGCCGAGCTCGTGCAGGTGGACCCGGTCGAGCTCACCGCTGTCTGCACCGAGGGCACCGAAGGCATGCTGTGGCTCAAGCCGCAGGTCACGCCGAAGGGCACGGGGTTCGAGGCGACGGTCGACGGCAAGCTGGTGCGCTGCGGCGACGGGCTCGAGCTGTGGTCGGGCACCGCGGCCGGCTCTTTCGAAGCGAAGGACGACAGGCTCACCGAGGTGACCGCGATGTACGGCAAAGAGTTCGCCCCCGAGGTCGAGCGCTACATTCCCCTCGCGATGAACCTGCTGCGGCCGCTGCTCGACACGCTGCCCAACCCCGTGCTCACGCCCGAGGAAGAGGAAGAGAAGGCGACCGTCGACGAGTAGCTACTCACCGACCGAGCAGTACCGGTAGGCGTCTTCGCCGGCGCGGTCGGGCTCTTGTTCCTTCCCGAAGTTCACTTCCTTCGCGAGCTTCAAGACCTTCGGCTTGCTTGCGTCGGTGAGCGCGTTGTCGTCGAGCTCGAGGTGCTGCAGGTGGCCGAACGCGTTTGACGCAATCATCGCGTCGATGCTCGCGTCGGTGAGGCAGCCCATCGAGAGGTCCAGCGAGGTCAGCTGCTTCAGCAGCTTCGACTTCGGCAGCGCGCCGGCGACCTCGTTCACGAAAGTGCAGTTCATGATTCCGAAGTGCTTCAACTTCGGGAACTGGGTGCCGTTGAGAATCGGCATCACGTCCTTCAGGTCGCCCGACGCGCCGTAGTTCTCGTCGCCGAACCAGAGGCTCAACCGTTCGAGGTTGGGCGCCTTCAGCGAGCTGATGTCTTTGAGGTTCTCGCGGGTGAGGCCGCCCGTCTCGATGGTGAGCTCGCGCAGTGCGGGAAGCTGGAGGTTGGAGGCGAACCCAATCTGCCCGCCGCGCAACGTCAGCCGCTTCAACGTCTTCAGCTTCGCGAGCGCTGCGCCTGCGTCGCCCGTGTTCGTATTCGAGATGTCCCAGTCGCCGAGGTCCCCGACGTACAGGTCTTCGAGGTACGGCGGAGGAGCGGCCTCGAGCACATCGACCAGCGGCTGGAAGTTCGACTCCTCTTCACCGGGGAAGGGCCCGACCCGCAGCCCGCGCAGGAACTTCGCCGTGGGCAGGCAGAGCAAAGCAGCCAGCGCCTTCTTCGCCTTCGCGTCTTCGCCTCCGCCGTCATCCCACATCGGCCACGACATCCTCGCGCCGCGGATGAAGCCGAGGTGCCAGTCGAGCACGAGTTCCCTCTCGCCGCCTTCGAAGGTCGAGAGCGGGCCGAGCAGGCGTTCTTTGTTCTTATTGATCAGCGCGGCCGCGGCCTTGTTCAGCTCTTTCTTCTTCGCCTCGTCCTTCGCTTCCGCTGCCTGGTGCTGGAGGACGATCAGCTCGCCGCGCGCTTCGCCCTGGCCCGAGAGCCAGTCGGCGTAGACGAGGTAGCCATTCGGGTCGTCGAGGTCTCTGGCGATCTCCGCCTCGAGCTCCGGGTTGGTCGGACCCAGGTCGGGGCCGTGCTTGCCAACAGGGTGGTAACCCTTCTTCGACTTCTCGGCGATCAGCGCGTCGGCGTCGTTCTCTGCTTCCGACTCGCTGTCGAAGTCCTTCGTCTTTTCCTGGCCCGCGGTGCCGAGCTTGCCGAAGCGAACCGTGTGGGCGGAGTCCTCGACTTTGATTTCCCAGAACTTCGCCGCGCCGTCTTCGGTGTTTTCCCAGCGGCGGAAGCCGTCATCAGGGCGCGGCGCTTCTTCCTGCTTCGGTGGCGGAGGAAGAGCGGCAGCCTTCGGCTTCGGCAGCGGCTCCATCGGGGCGGTGACGCGCTCGTTCGGTGGACCCGCCACCGCGCCCGACGCCTTTTCCCCGTAGCCCTTGCCGGTCTTTTCCTTCACGAGCTTGTCGTGAAGCTTCTGCGCAGCGGCCGTCGACCCCTCGTCCTTGACGGTGGTCTGCCCCGCCGAGCCAATCTTTCCGTACCGGGTGCGCACCTCGTTCTTCTCGATCCACACTTCCCAGAACTTGCTCGACGTCCCCTCGACGAACTCGAAATAGCGCCTGGCCATGAAGGTCACCCTCTGATTGAGAAACCGCAAGGTATCGAGTGCCGGCCGCGGGCGGATCTAAAATCTAAACCGCTTCGGCACGCGGTCATACGGCGCGCACCCAGAAGTGCGCCGCCTGCTCTCCATCGTCCCCGTCGGTCGTGACTTGCGCGCTCGCCGCCTGGTTAGTTCGTCTCGGCCGGCGGCCGGGAAATCCACGCGGCGATGAACAGGTCGATTTCGCCGCGCAGCACGTCCTTCACGCGCGGAGTCGCCTCGCCGGTGCGGGGGTCTTCGACGCGGGGGCTGCGGCCGACATGGTACCGGCGCACTTCACCGCTCGAATCGCCCTGCCCGTCGAGCAGCGTCGCGACGAGCCGCTCGAGCTCATCGCGCCCGCAACTTCCGAACAGCTTCAGCTCGCGACCGCGGTCTTCATCGCGCGCATTCGCCTCGCACACGATTTTGTCGGCGAAGCTCCCCTGCCGGCGCTTCACCTCGCGCACTTCGATCGCCACGCTGTCGGGCACCACCGCTTCCGGCTTGAACAGCCGCACGTAGGCACCCACGCGCTGTTCGTTCTCGACGCGGCGGTGGATCCCCTTCTCGCCCGAGAGGAACCCGTACACGCCCGGCCCCGCGATGTGCAGCACCGCGCGCGCCGGAGACTCGCCCTCGGCGACGACCTTCGCCTCGTAGCGCCGCTTCCCGGCCCACCCAAGGTACAGGTGCACCAGCTCGCCGACCCACCCTTCGCCCGCCTCGCCCGCCGACGCCGCGCTGATGTCGAGCCATGCCTCGTCGACGTCTCCCGCCGTGCCGGACGCCAGCCGCGCCTCCGCCAGCTGCACCTCGCGCCCCGCTTCCTCCAGCGCCTGCACCGCCGCAGCGAGCTGCACATCGGCCTTCGCTTCCCGCGCCCGACGCCGCGCCACGCTGCACACCTCGCGCAGCCGATCGAGCTCACCCAGCTGCGCTTCAATCGCCCGGTAGCCACGCAGCGACGTCGCCGCCTTCTCTCCGTCATCCCAGAACCCCGGCGCCTGCGACGCAGCGAGCAGCTCACGCCGCTTCGCCTCGAGCTCCGGCCTTCCGAAAGCACTGCCGACTGCCGCGGCGCGACCGACCAGCGCCTCGGCCGCGGCAATCAACGCCGATCGATCGAGCTTCCGCTTCGAGAGCTGGCCGCTGGCGGCGGGCAGCTGCACCTGGGCGATTCCGTCTTTTCCGCTCTTCGCGCGCGGCTCGGCGATGGCGTGGACGCGGCCCTTGTGGGCGACGACCTTCACCGGCGTGCCGGGCGGCAACGGCGTGCGCGCGATCTCGACCGCGAGCGCCGACGTCAGCGACTTCTCGATTTCCCGCTGCAGGTACCGCGCGCCGTGCGCCGGCGAGTAGCCCTTCTCGACGAGCAGATCGACGACCTCCGGAGCGACCTCCACATCCAGCCCCCGCGCGCGAATGCCTTCTCGCTCGAGCACCCTCCCGACCTCGCGCTGGGCGATGCGCCGAATCTCGACCCGCCCCAACGGACGGAAGTGGCAGATGCCGTCGAAGCGATTCAAGAACTCCGCGCGGAAGGTGGCTGCGATGCGCCGGTCGACTTCGCCGATGATTTCTTCGTCACTGCGCCGCCCCGCGAAGCCCATGCCCGGCTCGCGGTGCACCTCGGCGCCGACGTTGCTGGTCGCGACGATGAGCGTGTTGTTGCACGCGACCGTCTCACCCGCGGCGTTGATGAACTGCCCTTCGTCGAACAGCTGCAGGAACCGGTCGTGGCACTTCGCGTTCGCCTTCTCGAACTCGTCGAGCAGCAACACCGTGAACACCTTGCCGTCGACCAGCCGGGTCAGCTCGCCCCGCTTCGCGTCCCACGTCTGCGCCCACGGGTTTCCGAACAGCACGGCCTCGTCGCCGAAGTTCGGGTAGTCGGCCATGTTGAGCCGCACGAGCCGGTCGGGCGAGCCGAACAGATACTCGGCGAGCAGCTTCGCCAGGTGCGTCTTCCCGACGCCCGTCGGCCCACTGAACAGGAACACCCCCAGCGGGCGCCGCGGGTTGTTCAGGCCCGCCTTCAGCAACGCGACGCTGCGGAGCACCGCCTGCACCGGCTCGGCCTGGCCCAGCAGGCGCGCGGCAAAGAACGTCTGCACCTCGTCGAGGTCCAGCGGCAGCGAGTCGTCTGCCATGAAGCGTGGCAGCCGCGTCGTCGCACAGAACCGGGCGAGCACGTCTTCGTCGGTGACGCGTTCTCGCGCGGCGCTGCTCGCTTCGGCCGCAGTCTCTTTGAGCAGCTCGATCGCCTTTCGCGGCAGGCGGCGCGCGAGCAGGAACTTCACCGACAGCCGCAGCGCCATGTCGCAGGCGGACGCCTCGATGGGCAGGCTCAGCTGGCCTTCGAGCTCTTCGGCGACGCGGCCGAGAATCCAGCGCGACCGTTCAGTCGTGGGCTCGTTGATGACCAGCAGGTGAAGGCGTTCGGCCAGCGCCTCGTCGCTGCGCATCAGCTCGTGCGCGCGCCGCAGCTCACACTCGAAGATGAAGCGTAGGCGGCCAGCGCGCAGCGCGCGGATGAGCACCGGAATCAGCGAGCTGCCCTGGGTGATGGCGACGTCGCGAAGAAAGACGAGCGTGGGCCCGCCGCCGGCGAGGTGCTCGAGCATCTCTTCGAACAGCTCGGCCGCCGCCTTCGGGCCCGACGTGCGCGCGAAGATGCCCGCGGCGGTGACTTCGAGAATGCGAATGCCGGCGAAGGCCTCACCCAGCAGGCCTTCAGTCGCCCGGCGCGCGAGCTCTTGAACCAGCGCGCTCTTGCCGACGCCCTGGTCTCCGGCGAGCAGGGGCGCCTTGCCTCCGCGGCTCAGCAGCGACGCAATCTCAGACACCTGCACGTCGAGGCCATGGCCCACCGGCAGCGTCCCGGCGCGGGCGAGCGCGGTGAAGTCGCGCTCGATCAACGTCGAGAAGCCCTCTTCCGAGTCTGGCGCACGCTTCTTCCTGGACATGGGCGGCCGGACGCTACTGCGCCCCGGAAATGTTGCACTGCATTAGCGTCGTCACCGCATGCCGTTGTCTGACGACCTGATTGCAGCGCTGAGAAGGCCACCGCAGGACGTGGAGCGTTTCCTCGTGTTGAGTGACCGCCTGCAGCAGGAAGGCGACCCGCGCGGTGAGCTGATCGCACTGCAGGCGAAGCGGCAGGAAGCGGCCGACGAGGCGCCGTTGCGCGCGCTCGAGGCGCAGCTGATTCAAAACCACGACCGCGCATTGCTGGGAAAGCTGTGGAAGTCGCCGTCGGCCTTCAGCCACGACTGGGAGCTCGGCTTCATCCGCCGCGCGACCCTTCGCGTTCACGAAGGCGACCCGGAAGCGCCGACGTACTCGCGAGCACGCCAGCCGCGGCGCCGAACCGGAAAGCTGGTGCGACTCACGAAGGACCTGATGGAGCTCGAGTCGGCTGCGCTGCTCGAAGAGCTCGACCTCGCCGTGCCGGCGCGAGAGTGGACAGAGACGAACACCGTGCTGGATGCATTGGTCGAGCTGGTGGCTGCTCCGCCGACGTTGCGCGTCTTGCGATTGCGAGACCTGCAGCGCCCGTACAACGACGACGACATTCCAGCGGTCGACGACTTCCGGATGCCCGACTTCGAGGCTGCCCACCGGCGCGAGCTCACCTGGCGCGGCCGGCCGTTGCGCATCGAGGCGGACACGTTTCCCATCGACGCCGCGGCTGACCTGCTGGGCGCGTGGGAGCCCATCTAACGGTTAACCCATTGGCTGCGTGGCGCGACGTCCGATCGGGCACGGACTTCTGAGCTGTCGTACTGGTTATTTCCGTGAGCCGTCTGCGTTGAACTGCTCGTCTTTCACCACTGCTCCACCTTCGTCCCATTCCTTCCGCGAAGTGCGGACGCCGGCCGCCCACAGCTCCTCGACGCGCAGCTTGCCGGTCTTCTCATCGAACGACTTCTGCACGCCGTCTGCCTTGCCGCGCTTCCACGTCGACTCTTCGACCAACTTGCCGTTCTCAGCCCAGTAGCGCTGCAGGCCGTCGCGCTGCTCGCGGGAGCTCTCGAACTGCTCTTCGCTGTGCGGCTGGCCGTTGTCGAAGAAGGTGGCGCGCTTGCCCTCGCCTTCCTCGAGCTTCTTCTTCCCGTTCATCCACCAGGTGGCCAGCGACACCTTGCGGCCGTCCTTCCACCCAATCTCTTCGGACACCTTGCCGTCTTCGAAGAACACGGTCTCGACGCCGTCGCGTGTGCCGGCCTTCCACTTCACCTTGCGCTCGACCTTTCCCGTCTGCCCGTAGAGGGTCTGCACGCCGTCGCGCTTGTCGTCGACGTAGAGGGTGACCTCGCGCGGCACCCCGTCTTGCGAGAACCGCAGCGACTCGCCGTTTCGCTTGCCGTCGCGCACTGAAATCGTCTCGTTCGCCTTGCCGTTCGCGAAGCTCTTCGTCACCAGCTCGGGCCCTGACTTCCCGGTGCAAGCGTTGGTGCCCAGCGTCGACTTGCCTTCCTGCTCGCAGGTGACTTCGGCCAGCTGCCCGTTGTCGTACCAGCGCTTCCGCAGCCCGTGCTCGCGGTCGTCCTTCCAGCTCGACTCGTTCGACTGCTTGCCGTTGGCGAACCATTCTTTGCTGACCCCGTCGCGCTGGCCGTGGTTGTACGTCACCATCGACTCGCGCGAGCCGTCGTCGCGGAAGCGCTCTCTGACCCCGTGCGGCCGGCCGGTGTCGTCGATGACGCCCTTCTCGAGCACCTTGCCGTTTTGGTGAAACTCGGTGAAGGGCCCGCGCTGCTCGCCTTCGACGTACTGCCTTTCCTCGCGCAGCTTTCCTTCGAGGCCGAACAGCTTGCAGCGCCCGTGCTTCTTGTCGTTCTTGTACTCGCACGACTCTTCAATAAACCCCTGCCGCGCGTACGATTCGGCGAGCCCGGTGCGGACGCCCGCGACGAAGTGCTCGGTGTTCGCGAGCTTGCCGTCGTCGCGCCACGTCTTCGCGAGCCCCACCCGCTTGCCGTGCGCGTACATGCCTTCGTGCTTCTTCTGCCCATTGGGCCAGGTGCAGATGATTTCGCCGTCGAGCTCGTTCTGGGCGTCGAGGCCCTTGTCGCAGCCCTGACTGTCCTTCACCCGGGTCGGAGCGGCGAGCAGCACCAGCAGAGCAACGAAGACCATCGGCCAAAGCAACCAGAGGCGCAGATGGCTGACAACCGCCGAATGGCCCGTGCGTATACTGCCAGCCCAGATGTCGCTCGAAGGGCCCACCAGGAAACGCGGCGCAATCGGCAACGACGCCCCGGCCGGACCTCCGAAGGAGTTCGAGGTCACGGTGATGTCGGGCCCTGACGTCGGAAAGACGGTGAAGGGCCGCGAGAAGGTGCTCGTCGGCAAGGGCGCCGAGGCCACCTTCCAGCTGAAAGACGAAGAAGTCTCGCGCGTGCACCTCGAGCTCGAGCCGGTGTCCGAAGGCATTCGCGTGCGCGACCGCGCGAGCACCAACGGCACCTTCCTCGCCGGGGCGCGCATTCAACAGATGACCGTCTACGAAGAGGCGATGCTGACGCTGGGCACGACGGTGTTGCGGGTCAACGTGGTGGTCGCTGGCGCCGCGAAAGCGCCGCGCTCGTCGTTCGGCAAAGTGCTCGGCCGTTCGGGCCCGATGCTGGCGATGTACGAGAAGCTCCAGAAGGCAGCGGCCACCGAGTCGACCATCGTGCTGCTCGGTGAGACGGGCACCGGCAAAGAAGTCATCGCCGAATCGATTCACGCGGCGAGCGCGCGCCGGGCGAAGCCTTTCGTCATCGTCGACTGCGGCAACATGGCGCCGAACCTCATCGAATCCGAGCTCTTCGGCCACGCCAAGGGCGCGTTCTCTGGCGCGGTGTCCGAGCGCAAGGGCGCCTTCCTCGAGGCCGACGGCGGCACGGTGTTCCTCGACGAAATCGGTGAGCTGCCCATCGACCTGCAGCCTCGCCTGCTGCGAGTGCTGGAAAGCGGGACGGTGAAGCGCCTCGGCGAAGACAAGCCGCGCAAGGTCGACGTGCGCATCATCGCCGCCACGCACCGCGACATCGAAGGCGAAGTGAAGAAGGGCACCTTCCGGCAGGACCTCTGGTTCCGGTTGGCGGTGGTGTTGGCGCGGGTGCCTCCGCTGCGCGACCGCAAGGACGACATTCCGCTGCTGGTGCGGCACTTCGTGGCGCAGCTGGGCCGCGGCGACTTCGAGCTGCCGTCGGGCCTTCGCGAAGAGCTGATGCAGTGGTCGTGGCCGGGCAACGTGCGCGAGCTTCGCAACGTCATCGAGCGCGCGCTGGCCGGCGGAGACGTCGAGGTCGGCAGCGGCGCCGGTGCTTCGCCTGCGAGCTTCGGCAACCTGCCCGACGACCTGAACGCGCTGCCATACAAAGACGCGAAAGAGCGCCTCGTCGAGGCCTTCACCGCCCAGTACATCAGCACCCTGCTCGACCGCTGCGGCCACAACATCTCGGAAGTCGCGCGCACGGCCGGCATCGCCCGCGCGTACGTGCACCGGCTGGTGAACAAGTACGGCCTCGACGCCACGGATTGAGCGAACTGGATCTCGATACGGGCGAGGTGCTCAACGGCGCCTGGCGGCTCGAAGAGCAGATCGGCCAGGGCGGCATGGGCCGCGTCTTCCGCGCCACCGACCTGAAGCTCGCGCGCAAGGCGGCGGTCAAGGCGCTGTCGGTGAGCAACCTCGATGAAGAGACGGTGAAGCGCTTCGAGCGAGAGGCACAGGTGATGGGGAAGCTCGACCACCCCGGCGTGGTCACCCTCTACGGCGTCGGCCGCACGCGCGGAGTTCCGTGGCTCGCGATGAAGCACCTCGAGGGCAAGAGCCTGTGGGGCGTGCTCGACGACCACGGCGGCCTGCTGACGCCGGCGGCGCTGCTGCCCATCGCGCGGCAACTGCTGCAGGCGCTGGGCTACATCCACGGCCGGGGGCTGCTTCACCGCGACCTGAAGCCAAGCAACATTCACGTCGGCCTCCAGGGCAAGGTGACGCTGCTCGACCTCGGCCTCGCGCGCGGCCACAAGAGCACGCTGACCCGCACCGGCGTCATCTGGGGCACGCCCGACTACATGGCGCCCGAGCAGATTGTCGGTGAACGCCAGCTCGACGGCCGCGCCGACCTGTACTCGTTGTCGGTGGTGCTCTACCGGATGCTGTCGGGCGCTTCGCCGTTTCCAATCGAAGACGAGCACGAGCTGCTGCGCGCGCACCTGATGAACCCACGGCCGGATTTGTCGCGCGAGGTGCAGGGCAGCTCGCCGCTGCTGGGGCTCGCGCTGCAGAAGGGCCTCGCGATTCGCCCGGAAGACCGGTTTCAGACGGCGGAAGAGATGCTGGCCGCGCTCGAGAGGGCGATGACGGCGCCTCCGCGTGAAGCGGCGACGGCGGTGCGGCCGCGCCCTTCGGGACAGGCGCTGACCGCGCAGGCGCTCGACATCACGCCGAAGGGGCAGCCCGCGCTGGACGAAGGCCCGTCGGGGGGAAGCGCGACGGTGGTGGTCAGCGAGGCGATGATTTCTCACGCGCGCCGCGGCCCACTGGAAGACGAAGACGACGACGGGGCGCGCACGCAGCGCGAAGGGTTTGCGGTGCCGGTTGAGCCTTCGAGCACGCTGGTCGAAGAAGAGAGCGGGCCGCGCGACGAGCCGACCGCTCCCAGCGACGCGAATGCCAAGCCGCTGGTGTTGCCCGTCTACCTTCGCCCGCCGTTTCTCATCGGCGCCGCCGTGCTGCTGCTGGTGCTCGGCGTGTTGCTGGGGAAGCTGCTGTAGCCGTTATTCCTTCAGCGCGGCCGAAATCGCCGACTTGAGCTCAGCGCTGTCGGGGGTGACGCCAGACTTGAAGGCGGCCTTCACCTTGCCGTCCTTGCCGACGACGTACTTGTGGAAGTTCCACTTCGGCTCGCCTTCCTTCGCCGCAAGGAACGCGTAGATGGGCGACTGGCCTTCGCCCTTCGTCTTCACCTTCTCGAACATCGGGAAGCGGACGTTGAACTTCAGGGTGCAGAACTTCTTGATTTCTTCCGCCGTGCCGGGCTCCTGGCCGCCGAAGTCGTTCGACGGGAAGCCGAGCACCACCACGCCCTGGTCCTTCATCTCTTCGTAGAGCTTCTCGAGCCCTTCGTACTGTGGGGTGTAGCCGCACGCCGACGCGGTGTTGACCACGACCGCGACCTTGCCCTTGTACTGCGCGAGGTCGGCCGGCTTTCCGTCGAGGGTGTTCGTCTTCAGTTCGTAGAGGGACATGGGAGGGGTTCCTTTCGCCGGTGCCGGGGCAGCAGCGAGTGCGAGTGAGAGAGTGAACGCAGCGAGCATGGCCGCATGCATAGCGGCTTACTGGCAGTTCTGCTCGTCGAAGCGCGCGGGGGACATCAGCCGCATCGCGTACGTCGCCTGAATCGGAAACACGTACTGCCGCAGCAGGTACCGCGACTTCATCTCACCTGCGACCAACGGCACCGCGTTCGCGCCCTTCACCCACTTCCCGTCGCGCTGCGCCAGCATGTACGGGCTTGGCGAGTGCAGCTCTTCGAGGCCCCAGTGCGCCAGGGCGAGCCGCGCGAAGACCCAGTTCGCGAAGGGAACCTTCAACGGGAACCAGAAGGTCATCCGCACTTCCAGCGTGTGGTCACCCGCCTCGGGCAGGTTCCAGGTGTCTTCCTCGTCGGGGCCCTGCGGCGCGAAAGGGCGCACCCGGTCAATCCAGATGATGGGGCCGTCACGGCCGCCGTCGCGGCTCTTCGTGTATTCGTTCTTGTTCGTGCGGAACTTCGTCTGGTTCGCGTACGCGGCTCCGACGTTCGTGGCCGAGGCGAAAGACGGGTCGATGGCGGGCATCAGAATCGCAATCGCCGACTGAATCATCGGCTGACACTTGCCGTGGTTCAGCGAGCCCATGCGCGTCGCGCGCCCCACCGCGTACTGCGCGAGGATTCGCCCCTGCAGCAACGTGAACAGCTGCAGGGTGCCGAGCACCATGAACAGCAACAGCGGCATCGTCAGCGCGGTCTCGACGGCTGCCTGGCCACGCGGAACGAGTCTCACCTTTCGATCACCACCACGCGGCGCTTCCCTTCCGCGCTCGCCGTCTGCTCGACGGTGATCAGCTTCCCGCCCTTCGTCCAGCCATCCTCCGTGCGCGCCCAGCCCGACGCACCCAGCACGTCGCTGTAGAAGCCCTTCACCTCGGCCTCGGTGGCGCGCGCCGCGTACGTCACCGACAGCGCCGTCTCGAGCCGCGACTCGAGCACCTGCGTAGCCGCGGGAAACACCGGCAACGACGTCGACGGCTTCGCCCAGTCGGTGCGCGCGACATCCGCCGTCCCGCACACCACCGTCGCGCTGCCGTCTTCGTTGCGCTTGAAGATGGCGGTGTACGTGCGGAAGGCCACCGGGTCGTAGCCCGTCACCTGCGGAGCGCCCTCCAGCTGGAACTGCCCATTCGGTGGAGGAATGTAGAGTTCGTTTCGGCGGAAGCTGCCCACCACCCACCGCTGCGCCAGCTCGGGGGAAAGCCGGGTTCTCACCGCGCGCGCCATCACCGGCACGCCCATCGACGACAGCTCGCCCGAAATCGGAATCGACGACACGACCTCGGGTATTCCCGCAAAAGGGTCCTTCAACCGCGCGGCGTCTCCGCCGTCAGCTGCCCAACCCGCGGCCCCGAGGACCAGCGCGAGTGCCGCTAGCGACCGCAACCTGCGAGCCCGAGGAAGCAGGAAGGGATGCCTTTCGCGTAGCCCGTCTCAGCGCTCCACTTCACGTAGTCGCTGCGCATGTCCGCGCCGCTGGTCTGGTACTCGAGGTCCCTCGAGCCGGGCAAAGCATCGACGATGACGGGCTTCACCAGCACTTCGTCTTTCGTGCCGCGATCGCCGCGGAAGCTCATGTTGAAGATGCTCTCGTCGAGGTACTCCTTCATGCCCGGCTTCACGCCCGCGACCACCTCGAGCAGCTTGCGGCCCGCGTTGCCCTGGCTCTTGCCGTTCTCTTCGTAGAGGCGGCGCACGAAGAGCGCGTACGGGTCGTTTTCGATGTCGTTGTCCTGCACGCTCTCGGCGTCTTCGTTGGGTCGGGTGCCCATCGGCCCGTCGAAAGCCCAGTCGCCCGTGAGCACCATCAGCTCGCCATCGCACTGGTTGCCGTTGGGGCGGCCGGCTCCGCAGAGGCGAAAGCTGGCGCGCGTCTTCAGCTGCTCTTCCGACATTCTTCCCGCGCCCAGGTCGAGAAACGACGTCGGCACGC
Organism: Myxococcales bacterium; assembly: GCA_038206395.1. Lineage (GTDB taxonomy): Bacteria > Myxococcota > Myxococcia > Myxococcales > Myxococcaceae > JAGSPQ01. Next base: position 68,595 of record JBBRAX010000030.1, read on the forward strand.
GGAAGGGCGTCGCGGTGGCCATCACGTCGCACGCCACGCCGCCGCGATCTCGGTACCGGTTGCGCAGGTAGTCGAAGGCGTCGTCATACGCGTTGCGGCCTGCGCCCGAACGTTCGCTTCCCGAACGGTCGACCTGGAAAGAGAGCCGGTTGTCCGCGCGGCACTGCACGCGCAGGCTGCTCGCCCGTGTCATCACCTGGGTGAAGGTGCCGCTGCCCGTGTGGTCGGACATTCCGTCGAAGTCGCGGAACTTGGCGCGGGCATCGGCGCCCACCTGGCCAGGGTCGAAGGGCTCGAAGGTCTTCGCGCTGTTGATGTTCGCCGCATTGAACATGTGCGTGCGTGAGCCGGTGGCGTGGTTCACCGCGTAGTTCGCCGCCTCTTTGACCTTCAGCATCATCACCGGCACCTCGCCGAAGTAGATGCCGAACATGAGGACGACGACAAAGACGAGTGAGCCGAGCGCAAGCTCGGTGGTCGCCTGGCCGCGGACGTTGCGGTTCCTCATCGGCCGTTCGCCGGCTCAGGGTCGGACATGCCGGAAATGCTGTGCTTCAGCCCGTCGTACGCCGCGCGCACGTCTTTGCGGTCGCTGCCCGGCGGGTACGCGGATTCAATCAACGACCGCATTCGCTTCGCCGCCTGCTGCGATTCTTCGGTCGGGTCGTAGGCCTTGCCCGGTGCCGCTTTCCGCTCGTCGATTTCGATCGGCACCAGCGTCGCGTGCCAGAACGGGTTCAGCAGGTTGGGCGGCTCTCCGAGGTGTCCGCGCCGGTGGTAGTACGCAATCGCCGCCGCCGGAGCGAGCGCCGTGTCCACCGGGTCCCTCATGTCGAACTGCGCGCCCTTGCCGCTGCGGCGGAAGCGGAAGCCGACGTCGAGGCTGAACGGGTCCTTCTTCGGGTTGTGCTTCTGCGTGAACATCACCGGCAACACCGGCTGGCCCCACACGCCGCCCGCGCCCTTCTCGTTGATGTCGGGGTCGTTGTCCGGCAGCGCAAACGCGAGCACGTCGTGCGGCAGCGTGTCGGTGTCGAGGTCGTGCACGTTGACGTCGGTGGCGAGGTAGTGCTGGTGCAAGCCGTGGCAGCCGCCGACGTTCGAGCCCGACCCAAAAGACTTCCAGTGCGTGCCGTCGAGGTGCTCTTCGCCGTAGTCGATGTGCTTGCCGCCCCCCTGCCCAGGGCCCGCGGTGCGAATGAAGACCTCCATGCGGCCGTTCTTGGTGAGGTCAACCCAGCGATTGGCGGCGGGGTTCCAGCGCCTCGTGCCCGAGACGAACCGAATCGGGGTCCGGCCGAGGCAGACGTCGCGGTAGATGGTGGTGACGCGGCCGTTGACGGCGCGCGCGTGTCCGTATTGCAGACTGGGGAACAGCTCGAGGTCGTCCGACGGCGTCGGCGAGCCTGAAATCAACGGGTCTTCAATCATCCGCTGGGCGGCGCTCTGGTTGGCGAAGTCGGCTGAGACGTTTGCCGCCTGGAAGTCGACGGTGAAGGGCTGGCCCGGGTAGTTCGCGAAAGCCGCGTCGGTGATGGCCTTCATCTGCTTCACCATCGGCGGCAGGTTCTCGGGCACCGTCGGCAACAGCAGCGGCTCGCGGCGGCGGCGGGTGCCGAGAATCGCCTCGGTCAACGGGCGCTGGAAGGTCATCGGCGGCGCCTTGTCGAGCCCGGGGCTGCGGCCCGTGGCGTTGTCGAGCTCTTCGCGCGCTTCCGACTCTCCGCGCACGGTGCTGGTGCCGATGCCCGCAGCGCTCGCGATGCGTTTGGCGTACGTACCGTCTTTCACCGCCTCTTCGAGGTTCCGGTACGTCTCGCGCTGAATGTGGGCGAGGTCCCAGATGGCGTCGTGAATCGCGTGGCTCTGTTCGGCCGCCGCTTCTTCCAGCACTGCTTCGTTCTGCGCCAGCCAGCCGTGGTTGTAGCTGCAGTTGCCGCCCTGGCAGTACGCGTTGACGTTGTCGCCATTCACCCCCACGCCGCCGGGCGGGCGCAGTGAACGCAGCGCGATGTGCCACATCTCGTACGACGCATCGCGCACCTCGGTGGTGCGCCGTCCGCAACCGGTCAGCTTGTACGGCTCGGTGTACGAATCGACGTAGTCGACGGTGCCGTCGCCGTTGCTGTCGTTGTCGTCGTAGAGGCGGAACATGACGCCGGCGAGGTTGAAGTAGTTGTGAACGGTGGACGAATAGACCATCTGCGCTTCGACGCCGGCCATCGCGACGTAGTGCGAGACCATGGTGCGGTTGAGCAGCGCGCCGGTGTTGAAGCTGCGGGCGGTGGCGACGGCGGTGGAGTACGCGGCGGCGTCGGCGGCGTTGGCGAGGTCGGCCTTTCGCGCGGCAGCGGTGCCGATCGACAAGGTCATCAACACCATCAGCGTCAACAGCAGCATCGTCAGTGCAAGCAGCACCAGCGTCTGTCCGCGGTGAATCATCGGGGAGCCCATTCTGGGTCGCCCGGGTTGCGCCGGGTCATCCGCCCATCGGACTTGCTGACAGAGTTGCCGCGAAACTCACCCTTGCTCACACCTTCAAAGTGCGTGCCGTCGTTGTGCATTTCTTCGAGCAGGTGCCTCGAGTCGTTCTGCGTCTCGCGCAGCTGCTCGGCCACGGACAAGGTGAGCCACGGAAAATCCAGCACCGGCTCGTCCCGGTACTGCAGCCGCACCACGATGCGGCCGGGCCTCACGCCAATCTGGGTCGGCGTCTCTTCCCTCAGCTTCTGAAAGGGGCCATTGGGAGCCCACTGCACCCACGCCTTTGCCGGCGTCACGATGCCGTTGACGGTGGTGGTGATGCGCAGCTTGCCGACGGGGACGCGGCTCATGTCGGCGGGCCGCGGAACCCACGGGACGTAGCCGGGAAGCGGCCTGTTGGCGGCGGCCTTCTTCTCGACCAGGCGCGGCATCGGCAGCGGAGCGGGCGCCACCATCGGCTTCGGCGCCTCGACCATGCCGTGCAGCTGGGTCAACTCTCTCTGAATCGGGGCGGGCACCGCCGGCTTGTCGACGCGCATCGGAGGCAACGGTTGGGGCTCGGGCTCGACGAGGCCCGCGATGAAAGTCACGAGCAGCGCGCAGAAGACAACGGCCAGAGCAATCAGCACGCGGCCATCCATCGGGCGCGAGCGCTTCGCCGTCACGCGCTCGCCCACCGGAATCACGGTGGTGGCCGAGGTGGGCACGGCCACGCTCAACGGCAGCAGGAGCGTGGAAGACGTCGGCGGCGGCCCGGACACCACCGCCGCGGGCAGGTCGGGGTACGACGGGCTGCCGGTGGTCGGCGTGAAGACTGCCTGCCGCGTCGGCGCCTCGAGCGCACGGTCGACTGGCGAGGTGGCCTCCTCGTTGGCGAGGTATGGCGCGAGCTTCGCCTTCAGCTCCAAAGCGGTCGGCCGTTCGCGCGGGTCGGTGGACGTCGCGAGGCGCGCGAGCTCGGTGAGCAGCAGCGGCGCGGTGTCTCCGAGCATCTCGCGCAGCAGGCAGCCCAGCGAGAAGACGTCTGACTTTCCGTCGAGGTCACGGCGGCCGGCCTTCTGTTCGGGCGACAGGTAGCCTTCGGTGCCCAGCACCTCGCCCAGGCGCGTGAGCTCGCTGCCCTGCGCGTGCGCCGAGCCCAAATCCATCAGGGTGATCCGTTGATCATCCCCGACGAAGATGTTGCTGGGCTTCACGTCGCGGTGAACGACTCTCGCTTCGTGCAGACAGTGAAGCGCGTCGCACACCGGCACGAGGATGCGCGCGGCTTCGGCAGCGGGCAGCTTGCCTCCGCGCTGGTGCATCGCCTCGGCCAGCGTCCTTCCTTCCAGCAGCCGGGTGACGAGAAAGGGGCGCGTGCCCAGGCGGCCGAGGCCCAGCACGGGAAGAAGGTTCGGGTGCTCGAGCGCGGCGAGCGCCTTCGCCTCGCGCTCGAAGCGCGCGACTTCATCGGGGCGCTCGGCCACCGCGGCGTGCATCAGCTTCACCGCGACGGGGCGGTCGAGCGTGACGTCGTGCGCCTGCCAGACCTGGCCGACCGCGCCCTGACCGAGCAGCTTCACCAGCCGCCACTGCCCTTCCAGCAGCTCGGCCTTCGCGACGGTGCCGATGCTGGTCGGAGCGAGGACAACGCTCGCTGCTGTGCCCGGCTCTTCGATGCGCGGCACCATGCGGCCGCAGCGGAAGCACGCGACAGCGCCGACGGCCAGCTGGGCACCACAGTGCGTACACGTCGCCGTCATCGGGCGAGATGAAACCATGGCGAGGCCGAGGAACACGACCCCAGGTGAGCATGTGCGATGCCACCCGAGACCGCCTGATCACGGGGGTTGGGCGCGCGCACCTGTCAACGCAAAGTGACAGGTGTCACCGACTGCCGACACCGCGCCTCAGAGAAGCGTCCGTTCATCCCGAGAGAAGCCGAGGGAGCCGCCGCAGTCTCCCCGTCAAACGCTCAGGTCGGCTGGCAGACCTGGCGGAGGATATCGAGCGACTCGAGCGCCTTGCCGGCACCAATCACGACGGCGGACAGCGGGTCTTCGGCGAGGAACACCGGCAGGCCAGTCTCTTCGCGAAGCAGCGTGTCGAGGTTCTTCAGCAGCGCGCCACCACCGGCGAGGACGATGCCGCGGTCGGCGATGTCGCCGGCGAGCTCAGGGGGCGTGCGCTCGAGCGTCATCTTCACCGCTTCGACGATGCCGTTGATGGGCTCAGAGATGGCGTCGCGAATTTCGTCGGACGTGATGGAGAGCGTACGCGGGACACCGGCGACGAGATCGCGGCCCTTGATTTCCATCGTCATCACTTCGTCGGTCGGGTACGCGGTGCCGATCGACATCTTGATCGTCTCGGCCGTGCGCTCGCCGATGAGCAGGTTGTACTTGCGCTTCACGTACTGAATGATCGCTTCATCGAGCTTGTCGCCGCCGATGCGAACGCTCTTCGCGTAGACGATGCCGGCGAGCGAGATGACGGCGACGTCGCTGGTGCCGCCGCCGATGTCGACGATCATGTTGCCCGAGGGCTCGGTGACAGGCAGGCCGGCGCCGATCGCGGCCGCCATCGGCTGCTCGATCAAATAGACCTCGCGGGCGCCCGCGCTCTCGGCCGCTTCACGCACCGCGCGGCGTTCGACTTCCGTGATGCCCGAGGGGATGCCGATGATGATGCGCGGCTTCACGAGCATCTTCCGGTTGTGCGCCGACTGAATGAAGTACTTCAGCATCGCCGCGGTGATTTCGAAGTCCGCGATGACGCCGTCTTTCATCGGGCGGATGGCGACGATGTTTCCCGGCGTGCGGCCGAGCATCTCTTTGGCTTCCTTGCCGACCGCGAGCACCTTCTTGCCGCCGCGCGAGTCTTGCTGCACGGCGACGACAGACGGCTCGTTGCTCACGATGCCGATGCCGCGGATGTAGATGAGGGTGTTCGCGGTGCCGAGGTCGATCGCCAGATCGCGAGAGAAGAGTGTGTGGAGCCAATCGAACATGTCGGGGGCCGTTCCAGTTAGGTTGTAACGCAGTGCAAGGTACACCCGGACGGGTCGAATCGCCAGAGAGTCAGCGGACTTGGATGGCGGGAGGGTGACACTTGTAAAGACCCGTGAGGGGCACCGGTTATTTCGGGGCGAGTGCTAGACGGTTGCAACCCATGCGCGTTCACCTCGTCGACGGGACGTTTGAGCTGTTTCGGGCCCACTTCAGCAAGCGGCCGTCACACGTTGATCCACGTGGGCGCGACCTGAAGGCGACGGTCGGCGTGGCCCAGTCGATTCTCACCCTGCTCGAAGACGTGAACGAGAAAGCGACGCACGTCGCGGTCGCCTTCGACAACCCCATCACCTCGTTCCGCAACGAGCTGTTCGCTGGCTACAAAACCGACGACGGAATGTTGCCCGAGCTGCGGTCGCAGTTCGACGACGTGGAAGAAGCAGTGGCTGCGATTGGCGTCGTCGTCTGGTCGATGAAGGAATACGAGGCCGACGATGCGCTGGCGGCAGCGGCGGCGAAGTACGGAGCAGATCCCCGCGTCGAGCAGGTGCGCATTCTCACCCCCGACAAAGACCTGGGTCAGTGCCTGCGCGGAGACAAGGTCGTGCAGGTGGATCGCATCCGGAACAAGTTGATCACCGAGGCATCGCAGCTGAAGGACAAGGGCCTCAAGCCGCAGAGCGTGCCCGACTTTCTCGCGCTGGTCGGCGACACGGCCGATGGCATTCCGGGCATCGATGGTTGGGGCGAGAAGGGCGCGGCCGAGATGCTCGGGGCGTACGAGCACCTCGAAGCGATTCCCGCGCTCGCGCGCGACTGGAAGGTGAAGCCGCGCGCCGCAGAGAAGATGGCCGCGGCGCTGGCGCCCGAGCTCGAGAACGCGAAGCTCTATAAGCTGCTCGCGACGCTGCGCGAAGACGTGCCGTTGCCGCAGACGCTGGAGCAGCTCGAGTGGAAGGGCGCGCCGCGCGGAAGATTCGACGCGTGGTGCGCGAAGGTCGGCACCACGTTGTCGGGACGCGTGAAGAAGTTTCTCTAGAGCGCGCAGCACAGCGAAACTACGGAACAAAGAAGATCGCGCCCAGCACGGCCTCGAGCTCGGCCTGGTTCGTCGCCTGGTAGTACTTCTTCGTGCACAGACGCGTGGCGGCGGAACAAGGGCCATTCGCTCTGCACTCCTGGTCAGTTCCATTCGGACAAGACACGGCAAAGCCGCCCTCGTCAGCCATCGCGTTGAGCGTCTCCGGCGCGTCGCCGCTGACGGTCTCTGCGCCGAAACCGACCACGACGGTCTTGATGCCCTTGTTTCGGAGCTCCATGACGGCAGCAACCGACGCGTACCGATCGAGGCAGCCCTTCGTCGCCATGCGAGCAACCCTCGACAGTGGGAACTTCGGCAGAGACGACCAGCGTCGACGCGGGAGGCGGCACGGTGGTGCGCTCGCCGGCCATGAGCACGCCTTGCTTCTTCGCGCTGCGCCACTCGACTTCCCCCGACTCGACGGAAATCACCGTCGCCTGGGCGCTGACGTCGAAGAGAACGACGGCGTTATGGAGCACGCAGGCTGCGACGCCAGCGGATGTTCAGCCCCAGAGCACATTTCCCGCGAGGGCGAACTGGCGACCTTAGGTGCGAGAGCATCACCTCGAATGGCTGATCCACCAGGCCGACCACCGCCGTCGCCGGGTTGAAGGGCACCGCCGCTTCAGCGCACCGCGCAGCGCGCCCGACCGGCAAACATCGATCGGCGGAAGCGGCGCACTGCTGCACGCAGAAACCAGAACCAACGCCGTCACGAAGAAGCTGCGCATGGCCGGCAGACTGTCACAACACTCCGCGTGAAATCAGCGAGGGATCAGCGTCTGGCGCTCGCCCGGGCACTCGACGCGAAAGTTGCAGAGGCACGGCGAACGCGGCCTACGTCTTTCGGATTCCGACGACCTCCCCGTAGCCGCCGGGGATGAAGAAGTCAGAGAAGCCGAGGCCGAGAATGCGCAGCGCGGTGGTCGTCATGTCTGCCGCCCGCGGGATTCGCTTCCCTGCCTGGCCGTTCTCTTCAATCAAGTCGACGGGCGTGCCGCCGCCCAGAGGCACCGTGTAGCTGCCGAGCTGGCGATTCGCGGCGACGCCGCCTCCGACGAAGGTGACCGAGGTGAACGGGTGGTGGTCATCCGGGTACTGCCAACTGGCCGCCTGCGCCTGGCTCGTGCCCGACGGCCACGACCGCGCGAACTCGCTGAAAATCAAGACCAGCGTGTCGTCGAGCAGCGTCTTCCCCGGCTTTCCCGGCGCCGGCGTGTTCTTCATCTCACCCAGGAACCGCGCCACGCAGTCCATCGCCGCGCGCCCATGCGCACAGCTGAAGTGCACCCCGTAGCTGCCGTTGTGCGTGTCGAAGTACGGGCTCGGCAACACGGTGTGAATCGCCGACGTGAGGTCCGACTTGAGCAACCGCAGCGTCATCTCCAGCGGCGGCTCGAGCTGCGTCTGGTGGAAGTTCGCGAGCCCGAACGTGTACGTGAACGGGTTCGTAAAGTAGTTCGCCATGTACGGCGGACGATTCGCGGTCAGGTAGTCGACGCCCTTCAGCGCCTCGAGCGAGTCCGTCACGTTCGCGGCCAGCGCGCGGCTCACCGACGTCAGCGTGCCGTGTAGCCCTTCGAGGAACTGGTCGACCCGCGCTGTCGACTTCCCCTTGAACGCCCGCGCCTGCGCAAAGGTGAACTCTTCGAGCGCCGTCGCCTGCAGCGAAGAGCCCGTCGGCATTCCGCGGAAGTCGAGCTCAGGTGTCGGCGTGCGCGCCTCGAGGTCCTTCCACCACGGGTTGTCTGCCGACTTTGACGACAGCGACGGACGCAGCGCATCAATCGAAGGCACGAGAATCGGCGCCGCGTGCGAGGGCAGCCCCGTCGCCACCGGCAGGCCGTTGCCGCTGATGGCGACGCACGGCAGCGGCCGCGTGCTCTTGAACTTTTCGTAGAGGTGGTTTGCGAGCACCGACTGAATCGCCGGCGCGCGGTAGTCCGAGCCGGCGACGCCGCACATCGCAGCGATGTAGCCGCTCTGGTGGGCGTTGGTGCCCTGGTCGATGCCGTGCAGAACGCTGGTCTGCTCGTGAAGTTTGAAGTGCTGCCAGCCGTAGAACATCGGGCTGAAGTTGTTCATCCGGTTCGCTGGGTTCGCCGGGTCCCATGACCTCCACGTGCGCAGCGGCTTGTACGGCCCGTTCGCCGGAGCGAGGTCCACCAGGTCGCTGGCCTTGAAGAACACCGGCTCGCCCGAGTACCCGGCCGGCGGAGGCACCGACTTGTCGACCGCCGCGTCGTCCTGGCCCCACCACATGAACTGCGGCCGGTAGCCACCCGAGATGTACAGCGTCACCAGCTTCGTCGGCCCGTCCGTCGTCTGCGCGTGCGCCTTGCCCGACAACAGATTGAAGCGATCCAGCAGCGCCAGCTGCGACGCCCCGAGTCCCCACTGCAGAAGCTGCCGCCGCGTCGAACGCATCAGAAAGTCACCCACTGGGGATGCCGGACGAGCGCCGCGCACACCGCGACCCAACCGGCCTTCGTGCTCGCTGCCTCGTGCTTCACGTAGAGCCCGAACAGCGCCTCGACCTCGGCGTCCGTCGGCGGCACTCCCAACATCCGCAGCGACAGCGCCTTCAGGTCGGCTTTGATTTCTACCGACTTCGTCGCGCTCTTGTCTGCGAGCGTCACCGTCTTCAGCACCGCCTTGTTGCTCGCCTTGTCGACCGCGAGCCCGCACCACGCTTGCGACACCTGCACCAGCGTCTGCATCGCCGAAGGCGCGAGCGTCGTGTCCCTGCCGCGCAGCTGCAGCGTGTTCGGCCCACCGAGCGCGAGGAAGCGTTCGCCCGACCGCGCGTCCGACACGTACTGCCCCGAGATGCCCGGAGCGAGGTCCACCGGCCATACGCCCAGCCGCCCACCGCGGAACGTGTACGGCTCGTCGCGCCACGTCGGCCGGCCGGTGTCGATGAAGTCTTCGATCGTGAGCCCGAGCTGATCCATCAACGCCGTCACCATCTCTTCTGCAGTGAGCCGGCGAACCGTGAACGCATCAGGTGAGGGCCCGACATTCGCCGGAGGCATCGCCGGCAATTCCCGAATCCACTGCTTCAGCTGCTCAATCGTGAAGGTCGCTTTGCCTGAGGCCAACGCGTCCGCGTAGGTGATGCCCGTCGGCATCTGCTTGTACGTGCCGGTGCCCTTTCCCTCGAGCAGCGCAATCAGCAGGCTGTTGTCCGGATCGCCCGGCTTCACGTACTTCGCGTTCCACACCAGGCCGTTCTCGAAAGCTTCCAGCGACCCGAAGAACGGACGGCTGCTGTTGGTGTGACACCCCGCGCACGCCTGCTCGAGCCCGAGGCGAATCGAGTCGTTGCGATTTTCCGCGCAGCCCGCGTCGACCGTCGGCGATCCGCCGCCAGCTCCCGATGCGCCCCCTGCGCCGCCGCCGGAGCCGCCCGAGCTCGCGCCGATGACGCCAGTGCAGCCCGAGAGGAACAGAAGCAGCAGCGCACGCCTCACAGGCCTCTCCGGAACTCAGGCAGCGAGAGCAGGTACCGAACGAAAGGCTTCACCTTGCGGTCACCGGTGCGGAACTTCTCGGCCAGCGCGTCGACGTAGCGCGCCTCGGCAGCGGGCTGCAGCGGCCGCCCGACGAACCGTTCGTACAGATGCCGCACCGCGCACTTGTCGAACTCACCCGACGCGACGAGAATTTTTCCGAAGCCCAGCGGCCCCATCGTGCCGTCGCCGTGCTGGCCGAGCAGCGTGTACGTCGACGGCATCGTGTCGAGCATCACCGCTTCGGGGTTCGCGGTGATTTGCGCCTGGGTAATCGGCGTCATCACCGTGTTCGGCTTGAACGCATCGCGCCACCGCGCCCACGGCCCCGCGTTGTACGGGTACTGCCCCGACAGCTGCTGCGCGGTAATCCGGTTGCGGCCCACGCCCGGCATGAACGGCCACGGCACGTAGTACGAGAGCGCGGGGCTGAAGTCCCAGCGGCGGAAGAAGATGGCCGCCGGGTCGAGCGCGCGGTGGCAGTGAAGGCAGGTGCCGCTGGTCGCTGGGTCGCCTGAGTATTCGGGGAAGTGCTGATCTGCCGGCGGCGGCGCGAAAGACATGCACGCGAAGGTTTCGAGGAACCGCGCCGACCGCACCCGCTCGCGCGCGAAAGACGAGTAGCTGCCGACCATCGTCAGGACGCCTGCTGCGGGGACTCCCTTCGGTGCCGCGGTGGTGGTGAGCGGGTCGAACGCGTACGAGCGGTCGGCAATCAGGTACGGGTTCAGCGTCTCGACGGTGAACTCGCGCCACGCGCCCGGGTCATTCGCGGTCGGGTGCAGCGGGTCGCGCGGAGACGTGTCGGCAGCGGGTTTCCACCAGGTGGTGTTCGCGTCGAGCTGCGGGGCTCCCGTCATTCGGCCCAGGCGCACGTACAGCTGGCGCAGCATGTTGTTCGCGACGGAGTAGTTGCCGGTGACCAGGTCGCTCAGCGGGCGGTCGTGCCAGATGAGGTGCGCGAAGAGGCGGGCTGGCTCTTCGTACGGCTGACGGCGGTGGCCTTTGGGGTCGTGCGTCGAGCCATCGCGGAGCCCAGCGAGCGGCGCGCACCAGACGAGGTTCGGCCCGCATCCACAGCCCGAAGGAAGCGCCGGGTCATAGTAGCCGCCGCCCGCGATGCCGCAGTCGAGCAGCTCGCCGCCCTGCCCCGGCACCTGCGTCACCGACGTGCCCGCTTTGCCGACCACCGTCACCGTCGTGCCCGGCGCCCACCACGGCTCGATGCTGTTCACCTGCGGCGTGATGGCAGTGCCCGCTGCGTCCTGGTCGTTGCAGACGTTGGACGCCTTGTCCGAAGGGTATTCGCCCACGTGGTAGAGCGCGTTCGGGTGGGCGGTGTTCGCCGCGCAGTTGAAGAGGTGGCCGGCGAGGTCGCCCTGGTAGGCGTCGCCAATCGCTCCGGTGGTGTAGGCGCCGACGGGAATCCAGTCGTGCCCGAAGTCGACCATGCGTGAGTAGAAGGTTGGCGAGGCGAGCGCGTCGTCGATCGCCTTCTGCACGATGGTCTCGCGCTGCGCCTCGGAAGCGGCGAGCAGCGCGTCGTACTGAGAGGCAGTGGGCGTGGTGCCGGTGAGCGCGAGGGAGATGCGGCGCAGCACCCGGGTAGAAGGCAGCGCATCATTGGGCGTCTGAAGCGGCGGCTTCGCCGGACACAGCGGGGCCTGTTGCAGCGCGAGCGCGAGGGTGAGGCTGAGGAGCATGCGAGGGGCCCTTGTTCACGAAACCGGCCACGCGAACGGCCCAAGTGTTTCACAGGTTTGCCGGCCGAAGACAGGCCGTTTCCAGTGAGACTGTGGGGGAAAGTCAGCCCCACGTCCCATGGGACCCAGCCGCATGGGGCACGCAGGTGAGGCGACGGCCCATCAATACGGCCGCTTAAGCCGAACCGCTTTGCGGGCCCCGCATGGGGCACGCAGGTGAGGCGACGGCCCATCAATACGGCCGCTTAAGCCGAACCGCTTTGCGGGCCCCGCATGGGGCACGCAGGTGAGGCGACGGCCCATCAATACGGCAGCGCGTAGCGATCGGACGCGACGTAGATCGCGAGCCGGTGCGTCTGCTCCTTGCGGCCTTCCCTGGTGTGGACGATGGCCGCCGTGCTTCCCTGCGTCTGGCCGGTGAACGTCACCTTCCTCCCGTTGCGGCTCACATCGACGATGCGGTTGTCCGACAAGACCACCTTCGTCACGTTCGCGGGCATGTCGACCGTCGTGCTGTAGCCGACCGGCATGTTCACCTTCTTGTCGCCCGCCGCTGCCGCCATCGAAAACGTCAAAACCACCAGAGCCAGGACTCGCATGACCACAACGCATTCCAAGATGCGCGCCACGCGCAGGCCCGAGCAGTCACGCGCGGTTGGGTGCCAACAGGTGGGGCGTTGATGCAGACACGCTCAATCCACTGGAGCGGTGTCACTCCAGCGTTTCACCCCTTTACTGCCCGAGGAAGCGGCGCCACACACCGTACTTTCCAATCGCGTAGAGGGCGCGGACGCCGTCCTTCCAGCCAATCTTCTTGCCCTCTTCGTAGGTGCGGCCGAAGTAGTTGATCGGCACCTCGAAGACCCGAACGCCGGCCCGACCGATTTTGGCGGTGAGCTCGGGCTCGATGCCGAAGCGCGTCTCTTCGAGCGTCAGCGTCATCAGCACGTCGCGGCGAAACGCTTTGTAACAAGTCTCCATGTCGGTGAGGTTCAGCCCCGACGTCATGTTGGAGAGCAGCGTCAGCCCTGAGTTGATGACCGCGTGCCAGAAGTAGAGCACCCGGCGCGTGTCCCCGATGAAACGGCTGCCGAAGACGACGTCAGCCACGCCATCGCGAATGGGCTGGATGACCTTGAGGATGTCCTTCGGGTCGTACTCGAGGTCGGCGTCCTGGATGATGATGATGTCGCCCGAGCACTCTTCGAAGCCGCGCCGAATCGCCGCGCCCTTGCCGCTGTTCTTTTCCTGCAGCAGCACCTTGAGGGTGTTGACGTTGCGGGGGCTCGCGCCGCTGAGCGCCTTGAGGCCGTCGCTCTGCAGCTTCTGCAGAATCTCGCGAGAACCGTCGCGGCTGCAGTCGTCGATGATGACGAGCTCTTTGGGGAAATCGACGGCGACGACGCGGCGCAACAGCTCTTCCAGCGTCGGCAGCTCGTTGAACACAGGAATGATGACCGAGACGACCAAGGGAGGTGTGCCCTTAGCAACGCAGTGCGCTACCGTCCACGCGCTTTGCCAGCCACCCAGGAAGGTCAGACCCTGCCGGGAATCCGCCGCACTCCAGGTGAGGCGATCGTCTGCCCCCAGTGCGCCAAGGTCATCGACACCGAGCCGAACTTCTGCCCGGCCTGCGGCGTCGACCTGCGCGGGCTGTCACCGACGTCGAACACGCTCTCGGGCCACCTGTCGGGGACGTTGATCGACGACCGCTACAAGATTCTCGAGAAGCTCGGCGAGGGCGGCATGGGCGCCGTCTACAAAGTCGAGCACGTGCGCATGGGGAAGATTCTCGCGCTCAAGATTCTTCGCCCTGACTCGGCGCTCGACAAGGGTTTGAAAGCCCGCTTCATGCAGGAAGCGCGCGTCGTCGCGAAGCTGTCGCACGCCAACACGGTGCAGGTGTTCGACTCGGGCGAGTTGCAGGACGGCGGCCTCTACATCGCGATGGAGTACCTGCCAGGCCGCGACCTCTCGTGGCACCTGCGCGCGCGCGGCTCGCTGTCGGAAGAGAAAGCGATTGCGGTCGCGATTCAAGTCTTGAGCTCGCTGGAAGAGGCGCACGGCCTGGGCATCGTCCACCGCGACTTGAAGCCCGCGAACATCATGCTCGTCCGCCGCAAGGGCGCCGATGACCAGGTGAAGCTGCTCGACTTCGGCATCGCCAAGCTGCTCGAGGCCGAAGGGCGCAAGAGCATCACCGGCACGGGCACCACCGGCATTCAGGAGTTCATCGGCACCCCCGCGTACATGTCGCCCGAGCAGGGAAAAGGCGACGCCCTCGACGCGCGCACCGACCTCTACTCGCTGGGCGCAGTGATGTTCGAGCTCGTCACGGGCCGCACGGTGTTCGTCGGCCGGTCACCGATGGAAGTGGTGACGATGCACATGACGACCGTCGCGCCGCGCGTGACGGACATCACGCCCGACAAGCCGGTGAGTGGTGGCTTCGAGGCGGTGCTCCGCAAGTCGCTGTGCAAGGACCCCGACGAGCGCTTCAGCAACGCCGAGCAGATGCGCATCGCGTTGGAAAAAGTGCGGCGCGAAATGGGCGCGCTGCCCAACGACTTCACGCCGCTGCCGGAAGAGCTGACCGAGAAGATGGCCAGCCGCGCCGACTTCGATCATTTCGAACGGAAGCTGAAGGCGCAGCGGTGGCTCGCTCCGCTGTCCGCGATAATGGTGCTGCTCGCCCTCATCTTCGGCGCGTGGGCGTGGATGAAGTTCCACCCGTCGGGGGCCGCCGTCGGCGTCGAGGTCGAGCCCAACAACGACCCCGGCTCGGCGACGGTGATTGCGCTGGGCACCGACGTGAAGGGCGCCATCAACGCGGTCGCGGAAGGCGAGAAGAACGATCGCGATCTCTACAAGGTCGACGTGCCGGCTGGCCCGGTGAAGGTGACGCTCTCGGGCGTGTCTGACTTGAACCTCATCGTCGAGGTGCTGCAGCCGAACAGCGCGAACCACCTCGACACCGTGCTGCTGCTCGATGACGTGGGCGTCGGCGGCAGCGAGCGGGTCGACGCGGTGAAGGTCCAGGCGGGCGAGCTGTACGTGCGGGTGGAAGAGGGGCCTTTCTTCGACGAACAGAACCGGCCGGCGCGCGAGAAGTCGCTGGTGCCGTACACGCTGAAGGTCGAGGCGATGCCGCCGGGCGCCCTGGAAGAAGAGCCCAACGACTCGCTGTCGACGGCACAAGACTGCCCGCTGACCCGCAGCATGACGGGCTTTGCCGGGGCCGCCGTCGACTACCCCGACCGTTCTCCGGCTGCGCTCTCGGGCGTCGACGTCTACCGGGTGGGCGTGGCCAGCGAGAACGAGAAGGTGGCGGTGCTGGTAGTGCCACCTGAGAACGGAAAGCTGCTGGTCATCGACGGCATCGCGCTCGAGACGTGGCTTTTGAAGAAGGCGTCGGCGACGAGCCCTTCGGCCAAGGCGATGGCGCCTCCGCGCGCGACGGTGGTGGAAGGCAAGCCCGAGCTGGTGGTGCTCTCGGCCGCGGGCGGAAGGCGGCTGGTGCGCATTCAGGCCGGCGAAGGCACCAGGCCGGGCGACGCGTACAAGTTCACCTTCCTCACCAGCGACAGCAACGGCCTCGCTGGCGTGCTCGACCTCGCGCGGGCGCTGGAAGAAGAGAAGCGCGGCCCGGCGCGGCTGAAGGCGCTGGAGCTCGCCGCCAACGCTTTCGCCGACTCACCGCAGGCGCTCGAGCTGCGTCAGCTGCTCCGCTAGCCAGGACGATGTCCGAACCAGTCGTCGTCGCGCGCACTGCCTTTGACATTCCAGAGAGTGTCCATCAGCCTCGCATCGTGTCTTGGGTCACTACCATCCAGCGCTTGTTCTGCTGGTTCGCGGGTGCGTGGTGGGTGCTCGGCAGCGCTCCGACCGCTTATTTGCGCGAGCGACGACGCCTGCGCGCCTCCCAATCCCATGGTGGCTGAGAGTATGTCGCGCGCGAACGTCGAGGTGTCGAAGCACGTTCGTGCGCTCGATGCGACGTCGTTCGACGGGTATGACCACGCGTATCACAGCCTGCGTCGTGGCCTCGTCGCATCCGGCCGCTGGTCAGCGGCTAACGTGGCGGCGATCGTGGCGCTGACCAAGCTCGTCTCTCCCAAGTCTCGCGAGCTGAGGCGAATCCTGGTGTTGATCGCCGACCTTGCAGCTGGCGATCACCGCTTCCTGATCGCCGGCGGCGAGGCGCGCAACCGCTCGGCTCGAACCAGCGCGCAGTTGGCCGCCCTCGTCGTGCGGCCTGCTGTGTTGGGGCTGCTCACCAGCAAGAAGGCGGAGCTGCGATCGGTCGCGCTGTTCTTCCTCGCGATCGTCGCGACGGCCGACAACAATGAGCTGACCGCCCGGGTGTTCGAGACAGCCGTCAGTGACAGGTCCAAAGAGGTGCGTTCGAGCGCCGCGTTGTGGCTCGGACTAGAGGATCGGCGAGGCAACCAGGCCGCTCGCAAGTCGCTCGCGAAGCTGGCCGATGATGACGATTTGGTCCGCGGGGCAACCTGGATCGCGCGTGAGATTGCGGGCAAGCGCGCGCCCATCGCAGGGGCCGCGATTGCCGCCGCCGGTTGGGTCGGGAGCACTGCGGACAGCGCGGCGCTGCCCTGGGGCGACGACGTCGCCTGGGAGTTCGTCATCGACGACGCCATTCAAGACCCGGATCGACGCGCGGCGCTGGCCGCGCCGTTCGTTCGAGCGGCGGCCGAGCGCTTCGGCGCCCAGGCAAAGAATCGCGCAAACATCGCAGACACCGCGTTGCGGCTGTGCGGGTTGAGAGACGCCTACGCAGAGGAGCACGTCGCCGAGTTCCGCGAGCTGACCCCTGCGCAACGCGCGACAGCGCGCGCCCTGCTGGCATTTCCAGACGTGGCGGGGGGCCTCGGTCACGGGATCCCTTTCCACGTTGCGACCACGCGCAGATGGCTCGGAGTCGATCCACCAACGCCGCTCGAGCAGCCGAGCTCCAAAGGGACTCCGCCGCGCTGGCGTCGCCTTCGCGAGATGATTGGCAAGGAGAGCAAGCAGAGCATCCTGCGCGCAGCAACCGAAGGACTCGAGCCAGCCGAGCGTCTCACGGTTCTTCAGGCGCTTGTTGACGGAGCCTATGGGATTCTGTCTGCGGCCGAGCTTCGCATCGACCCCAAGGAACTGAGCCGCGCGGCGACTGCATCCAAGGAGGGCGGCGTCAATTGGGCCAAGCAATCGCTTGCGAGCGCGACACCTGGCTATCGCACGCCAGAGCTGCTCTCCGCGATGACCGTCTTGGTCCGGGCGGGCGAGCCGTTCGACCCTGCCTGGGACGACCTCGTCGGCTTCTTGCCCACGGATCTGGCGCGCGAAGTGCTGGCGGCGATTCCCCGGGCGCGTCGAGCCGCGCTCGCGTTGCGCTGGGCAACTGGCCTCAAGGGTGGCCAGGCGACGTTCCTGAAGAGCCTCGCGCCACTGTACGATCTCCTCGGCTCGCCTGCCCTGGGCAAGGCGGTGCGGCCGTGGCTCAAACTGGGCACTGTGAAGAACATCGTCGGGCTCGTCGATCTCGTACGGCCCTTGCTCGACGTCTCTGATCACGGCTGAGCGCGCTCGGAAGCTCGAGCGTCTACTCCAAAGCCGGCCACGCGCTCGCTGCAGCCGGTTCCGCACATCGTAGACTCGCGCGGGAAGTTGCACTCCGCCTCGATGGGTTCCAACTGAGCAGGGAAGCGGCCGGGCACGCAGCCATACGCCAGGCCGTCGCCGCCCGACCGAACCACTTCGAGGTTCTCGATCGTCGGTCCGACGTACGAGACGCTCTGAATCGGCCCCAGCTTGAGCGCGGCGTTGAGCGAACTCTCGCGCCGGGGCGAGAGCGAGCGGGTGGGCGGGGAGCCCCAGGTGCGTGAGAATCAAAGGCGGTCACCATCGACGAGAAGACGCACGCCACCGCGCGTCGCTTCCCTCGGCACCTGGGGCAGGTGAGCAAGTCGACCGACCAAGCGGTGCCGTGCCGCTACGTCTGGGTCGAAGACTTCGGCTCCGGTGGCAACGGGGTGCTAGCTAGGCACCTCGATGCGACGACAAGACGCTCCCATCGGCGACGCGCTGCAGGCGCTGTTTCCGTTTCTCGGGGCGATGACGACCGACGGTCGCGCTCGCGCACTCGCCCAGCTGCAGCCCCTTCACCTCAAGCCTCGGCAGCTGTACCTCGACGAAGGGCAGAGCTGTCGGCAGCTGGCGCTGCTGGAGCAGGGCGAGCTGAGGGTGTTCAAGACCAGCGCGACCGGCCGGCAAATCACGCTCTACCGCGTGCACCCCGGCCGGTGCTGCATCCTCTCGGTGACGGGCGTATTGGCGAACGCCCCGTACCCGGCGCAGGTCGAAGCGACGAAGCCCTCGGTGCTCCACACCTTGTCTGCGGAGTCATTTCGCGCCCTGTTCGACGCAGAGCCGGCAGTGCGGGCGATGGTGGTGTCAGTCACCAATGAGCTGCTCTCGGGGCTGATGACGCTGGTGGCCGAGGTGGCGTTTCGCAAGATGGACGAACGGATGGCTGGGCTGCTGCTCGAAGCGGCAGGCCGGCCGATGCAGACGACACACGAGCAGCTGGCGGCGCACCTCGGCACCGCGCGGGAAGTGGTGAGCCGGCTGCTCGAGAACTTTCGCGATGACGGGCTGATTCGGATTGAGCGCGGCGCGATCGAGGTGCTCGACGTCGCCGGGTTGAGGCGGGTTCGCGACGACATCGCTCGGTGACCTGGGTCACAGACGGGCTTCGCCGAAGCAGGCAAACCCCTGCCCGTCACACAACCCAGGAGCAACACACCGATGAAGACCTCGCTTCGATTGTCGGGTAGCCCCGGTCGAAAGCCCCGGGGCCCCCTCGGATCCGGACGTGCGGATTTCCCGCATCCGGCTCTTCGGCTCATGGATTCGCTGCACGCAGCTTGGAATGGATCGCTCGCGGAGCTGGCAAGGCAAAATGC
>JBBRAX010000031.1:0-86631 GCA_038206395.1 Myxococcales bacterium
TGCGGCCATCATGAAACCGTTCGGGGTCTTCCTTCTGTTTCTCGCCAGCGCAGCAGCCGGTCAGGTGCCGCGCGCGATGCGGCTCGTCGACTCACCCTACGTGGGTGAGGGCGAGTCGAGGGTCACGCTGCTGGCCGAGTATGAGCGGATCGAAGCCGCGCGCCCCGGCTATCTGGCTCCTGTCGGCATGATCGTCGGCGGCGTGTTGGGAATGGGTGGGGGCGTCGCATCAGGGTTCTTCGGGCTCCTCTTTGCCTTCTTGGGCTCTGGCGATGCCGCGGCTGGCTTTTTTGTGCTGGGCATCCTGGCGGTCGCTGCGGGCATTGGGCTGGTCATCTACGGCATCGTGAAGACCGTCACCACGGGCAGGGAGCGCTCGCGCGTCGACGCTCGACTCAGTGAGCTGCAGGAGCGGCTCGAGCGGGTCGGCTCGCGGCCGGCGCCGCAGCCCACGTTCGAGTTGATCTCGTTCTGATGTCCCCCCTCACAAGGTCCCCGATGACCACTGGCCACGCCGCGCGCCAGCACTGAGGCCGAAGAAGGAGACCCGAGTTCAACCACCGACCCCGTTGATCTGATCGGCGGGGCTCAGGGCGTAAAGCCCTGGCCCGGGTCGCGCAACTCGACGGAGAGATCGAACGCGACGGTGAGGTCGTTCGCCTCGCCGGAGTACCGACCCACGCCGATCACCACCTCGCGGGCCGAGGCGCCCGGGTTGCCGAGGCACAGCACGGCGGCGCCGTTGGTGATTCCTCCGCCTCGTGCCGAGCTCTCGCTCGTCGTGGCAGTGCAATCGGTGAGCACCCGAACCACCGCGTCCTCCTGGTGGTTGATCGGAGCGGCGACCACCCGGGTGTACTTCCCCGGAGCGAGGTTGAGCGAATAGTAGAGATTGCGCCCGCCGTTTCCGCTCAGACGTCGCGCAGTCGCCCCAGCCGCCATCCTGCGTGTTCTGCATCGAGACCGGCGTGCCGGGCGTGATCGTGGCCCTCGCTGCGCAGAAGGATCGCTGCGCGCAGAACCCATGGACGCACAGGTCACAGCCCGCGTCGGCGCCGCCATCCATCCCTGCGTCGTGCAGATCGGCAGGATGATGGGTCTCACGTGTCCGGTTCTACGCTCTGATGCCACTGGGTGAGAATGCACAATGACGCACAGGCATTGTGCAGAGATGCACATCCGCTCCCGGGTCGCCTCCCACGCGCGGACCTGCTCGACGCACCATCGCGCGATCGCCTCTCGACCTTCGCGTTCGATCGACGCGCGTCCTCCGTCGAGGAGGAACGGGCCCGGCGGGCGCTCGTCGGGCGGAGTGTCTTTCAGGAAGTGGTAGTGGGAAGTCGTAGTCGAGCCAGCGATTGAAGCGCGGATGCTGGAGCACGTCGGGCGACTGCGCGCGCTGCCGTCTGTAGGCGGCTTCGAGGCGGGCGGCACGCTCGGGGCCGAGCGCGATTGCGGACACGCCGAAGCGCTCGGGGATCTCGACGTGCTGCTCGGGCGCGACGACCTCGCCGTCTCTGCAAGCGCGCCGCACGGGCTCTGGGAAATCGCCGGAGCGCTGGAGAAGGTCCCAACGGATCGCCGGCCCGCGCTTCCTGACGATCGGTTCCACCTAACGCGCGCAGCGGTGCTCGAGCATCACCGTCTCGATCGCGTCTGGCACCACTCCGACCTTCGGCCCACGGCGCGCCGAGGTCGGTGAAGAGGCTCGCAGCGAGACGAGGAAGATCCAACAGAGCACCGTCGAGACACGCGTGAAGAGTCCGACGGTGAAGGCGAGCAGCGACACGGTTCCGAACGAGAACCACGCGGTGACGGCGGCGGGCGAGCGCGCGAGCTGGAAAATCGACCACCGATGGTCCAGCGGCTCGAAGTTGGGAAAGATCCCGGTCGAGGCGAAGAAAGGCTCCCGCGAGCCGAAGAGGTCGATGCAGTCGACGAACAGGATCAGCCCGAGCCCGATCCGGAAGATCGCGACGAGCCGCGCGTCGATCGTGCCGAACCAGTACGCCCGCGAGAAGGGACTCACCGGCACCGAACCGAATCGATTGATTCCTTAGCTGTCGCAGCCGCCCGCCTCCAACTGAAGCCGAGCGCAAATAGCAGTGCCGCCTCGACCTCGGGACGAGCAGCCGCGAGGGGAAGGTGACGCCGAGCGAGGCGAGGCGCTCCAGGGCAGCCTTGCGGGTGGAGTAGAGGGCGCGGACGGACCGTCGCCCGCCGCACCGGCAGCGCAGGACGTCGGTGCCGAAGGTGCGCTGGTGGATGCACGATGGGGGATGGTGACCGAGTTGCCGGCCAGCGTCGAGTGGTGAGGCGAAGTCCGCCGCCAGCAACCCCGCCGACTTCGAACGCGCGCTCAACTTTGATTGGCACCCGTGAGACGATGATCTGAATGGGGTTGAAGCTCACCTACCTTGATCGCTCACAGCTCTGGGCCAACCTCCTGAACGTCGAAGGCGATCGGGTCTTCGTCTCGACCAGCGATCCCCTGAGGGTGGGTGAAATCGTGTCGATCGTGGTCGAGGCGCCCGAGCTCGCCGCGCCGATCTCGATCAGCGGCATCGTGCAGGGCCAACGACCGGTGGCCGGAAGGTTTCCGGCCGGCGTCTTCGTCTACATCGACGCGCCTTCGATCGAGCGCGTTCGCAACGCGGTCGGCACTCCCCGCGACGCCGCGGTGCGGACGGCCGGCCGGCAAGAGCTTCGCGCCGAGTGCGCGCTCACGGTGCGCCTCGTCACTCCGAAGCCGAGCGGAGACTGCCTGGTGAAGAGCCTCTCGCCGACGGGCTTCACACTCAAAGGCGACGTTGCGCTCGCCGACGACATGAAGGTCCGCGTCGTGATCACCCTTCCCGACGGCTACGAAGCTTCCGCCGCGGCGCAGGTGATCTGGCGGCGTGCCGAGCTGCAGCTGGCGGGCTTCAAGATCACCGCGCTCGAAGCCGACGCGGCCGTGCGCGTCGTCGACGCCGTGAAGGGCCTCGCCGCGAGCCCCCAGACCTCGACCGGCGTCACCATCATCGTGGCCGACGACGATCGATCGATCCTCGACTTCGCGTTTCGCGCGATCTCGAAGAGCGGTCACCGCGTGCTGCGCGCCGAGCGGGGCGACACGGCGCTGGCGCTGATCCGTCAAGAACGCCCGCGCCTGGCCCTGCTCGACGTGCTGATGCCCGGGCTCGACGGCCTCGAGGTCTGCAAGGCGATGCGGTCTGACGAGCAGCTGAGCCGGATCCCCGTGGTGCTGTTGTCGGCGATGGGCGAGGCGCGGCTGAAGGAAGCAGCGCGGCAGTCGGGCGCCAACGACTTCCTCACCAAGCCGATGCACCTCGAGTCGCTGCGGAGCGTCGTCGCCAAGTACGTCGGCTGACGACTGCTTCTTCGCCGGGCCCGCGGGCTTCGGCGGAACCGGAGGAGGCGCCGCTGGTGCTTCAGCCTCCATATTCGAGCGCGGTGACCGTCACGGGCGGGCAGTCAGAGGTGCGGGTGACGCTGAAGCCGGTGCAGCAGCTGATGTCGCGGGTGGTGCGCGAGGACGGAGGCGTCGTCACCGACCTCGAGATTGGCGGCCAACGGTTCCGCGATGCCGGCAGTGGCTTCGTGTACCAGGCGCAAGGTGGAGCGTGGACGAACCTCGACGTGTTCGCTCCGAACGTGGGGGCAGCGTATGTGCGGTGGACGCCGGACGCGTCGATTGCCGAGATCGCCGTGGGACAGCCGCGAATCGTGAAGGTCGAGGTGAAGGGGTCGGGCGGAAAGCCGATCGAGGTGACCGAGCTGAACGTGCCGTTGAGCTGTTGGGCGCGAGGCGGCGGCGAGCGCACGGGGGCAGACGGCGTGGCGTGGGTCGAGCTGCGCTACCCGACGTCGCGGGTGATGGCGCGTGCGACGGGCCATACGTGGGTCACTGTCGCGGCGAGGGGGTCGACGATCGAGGTCACGCTCGAGCGGGCCAGCGGCAAGGTGTCGGGCGTGATGAAGGGGAAGAACGGCCCGATTGCCGGAGCGACTGTATGCGTGGAAGGAGATCGCGGCGCTTTCACGACGACCACGAACGCGAGTGGCGGCTTCTCGCTGATCGATGTACCGCCGGGTGCGTACCGCGCGTCTGCGTCGACGAGGAGCGGCACCGGTTCGGCGGAGCAGCGCTTCGAGCTCGGCGCCGTCCCGGTTCGGGTCGAGCTCCGGCTCAAGCCCTAAGAACCCCGCGATCTGCGTGGGACGAATCCACGAGCCGAGCGCGAGCCGGTACAGTGGGGCAATCTTCGGCAGTGGGGCTCTATGGCCCGGTTGAAGTGGTGCGATACGGCCCATCGACGAGCAGCTTCCAGTCGCTGTCGCGAAGCTCCAGGGGGTCGGAGCCCGGCGCAACCGCGAAGTACTTCCCGCCTTCCGTGCCGAACTTGAACTCGCGGCACTCGGTGGCGGTGCAGAGCTTCGCGGTCGCCAGCGGAGGGACGAGGCCGAGCGCTTCGGGCTTCGCGGCGATGGGGTGGCCCACCACCTGGCGGCCGACGATGACGCCGACCACGTCGTCGAGGCCGTGCACGGCGGCGCGGCCGTCGGCGGAGCGCCAGTCTTCACCTTTGCCGATCAGCGAGTAGTTGGCGGGGCCCTTCACTTCGATCGAGATGGCTTCGTCTTTCGCTGCGACCCAGAGGCCCGGCGGAGCGAAGTCGTCGGGGTCGGGCAGCTTGGTCGAGAGCTCGACGGGGTCGACCGCGAACACTTTGCCGTCGACGGTGACGCGAATCGGTTGGTCGAGCGCGGCCTGCTGGGTGACGACCTTGCGGGCGCGCTTGCCCTGGCGCAGCTCGATCTCGAACGCGGTCTTGCCGGGCTTCGGGGTGCTGGTGACGAGCAGGGGTTGCTTGAGGGCGAGCGCGAGGCGGCCGACGGAAAGGACGTCGGCGTCGCCGCGGCTGGGAGCCGTCACCTTCCACACCCCCTTCGAATCGAGGGTCAGCTTCGCGGTGCGCGGCTTCTGGCCGGCTTCGGTGCGGGTGACGGTGATGGCGGTCCACCCGGTGGTGAGGTCGGCCGGCCAGGTGGGCGCGGCGGTGAGGACGAGGGCGAGCAGCGCGGTCATGGTTGAGGGGCTCCGTTCTGCATCACCGCCCGCGCGCGGGCGAGCAGGTCTAACGACTCGGGGCGGGCGTCGGGGGCTTTCACGAGTGGCTCGAGCAGTTTGACAGCCGAGGCTGGGTCCCCGCGGGCGAGCGCGACGGCGGCGAGGTTATGGGTCAGCTCGGCGCGGTCGGTCGTCTTCGAGAGCGCCTCGGTGAAGGCGAGCTCGGCTTCGAACCAGTCTTGCTGCTGCATGCGAACGAGGCCGAGGTTCTGCAGCGCGGCGCGTTCGTCGGAGTAGGCGAGGACCTTGGGCGGCGGTGGCGCGGCGGCGCGCTGGTAGGCGATCGCGGCTGCGGTCAGGTCTCCTGCGGCGAACCGGAAGTCACCGAGGTAGAGGTTCGCCTCGCGGCACTCGGGGCGCTGGGCGTCCGTCGCGAAGAGCGTCTCGTCGGTGGCGAAGCGCTGGTTCTGGAAGAGCGTGATTCCGGCGGCGATGACGCAGGCGACGCGCAGGTGCTTGCCGATGAGCCCGGCGAGCAGCAGCGCGGCGAACGCCCACGGAAGGTACGCGGAGTGCGGCGACCAGAAGCGCGGCGCCGCGACGAGGTTCAGCGCGGGGAGCAGGGCGAGGCCGAGCAGGAGTGCGGGGCCCCGGTGTTTCCAGGCGAGGACGGTGAGCGCGATTGCGAGGGCGAGGCCGACCAGCGCGAGCGGGCTCCAGGGTGGGACGACGGGCAGTGCGTCGCAGACCCCGGTGGGAATCAGCGCTTGAGAGAGGGTGCGCGTGAGGGACGCGAGCCGCGTGCCGAGGTGCTCGAGGGCGCTCAGGTTCGGCTGGGTGGGCCGCCAGGGTGGGGCGAAAGCCAGACGCAGGGCGAAGGCGACGAGCCAGCCTCCGAGCGACGTGTAGAGCAGCGGAAGGCCGCCTCGCAGCTCGGTACCAGGAGTCGGAGGAGGCTCATCCCTCGACTTCTCTCGGGATGAACGGGGCTGGGTCGCGCAGAAAATGACTGCGAGAGAAAACAGCGGGCCCAGCACCAGCCCCGTCTCTTTGCTCAGCCCCGCGGCGAGCATCATCAGCCCCGCGACCACGACGTGCCCCCGCAGCACGGCCCAAATCAACAAGAACAACGCCGCCGCGACGAGAAGCTCGGCGCGGAAAGACGCCTGCGCGACCACGAGCGAGGTGACCCAGTGCACGGCAAACAGCGTCGCTCCGAGCACTGCGACGCGCCGCTTCATCCCCATCGCCTCGGCCGCGAGCACCAGCCCGAACGCCGCCAGCGCGTGGAGCAGCACCGCGGTGACGTGGAACATCCAGACGCGGCCCACCAACGAATCAACCCACAAGCTTGCTGCGGTCAGCGGCCGGTAGAACCCCGTCTCGGCGAAGCCCCGCGTGAAGAGCGCCCCGCTGATCGCCTTCCCGCGCTCCAAGTCTCCGTGGTCGAGCCACGTGAACCCGTTCGGAATCGCGGTCAGGTGCGCGACGACAGCCGCCGCGGGAGCGACCAGGCGGACCCACGGCGATGGCTCGACGATTGCTACGGTGCGCGACATGCGAAGCCTCTGGGCGGTGCTGCTCATTGCAGGGTGTGTACCCAAAGCGATAGTCGAGAATCGGAAGCCGATGGCGGTCGTGGCCAGCGATCAATCGGTGTTCGGCGGCCACGAAGTGACGATGGACGCGATCCGCTCCTACGACCCCGAGGGCGACGCCCTCACCTTCGCGTGGACGCAGACCGCAGGCGAGGCGGTGACGTTGACGGGGGCAGACCAACCAACCGCGCAGTTCGAGGCGCCCACGGTCGAGAAGACCCAGACGCTTGTCTTCCAGGTCGTGGTCTCTGATGGCCGCCTCACCAACAAGACGTCGGTGAGCGTGACGCTGAACGTGCCCGACCCGAACAACCAGGCGCCGATCGCGAAGGTCACCGCTCCCGACACCGTGCAGTCTGGCGCGATTCTCGAGCTCGACGGCTCGGCCACCTTCGACAACGACGGCGACTCCATCACCTACTCCTGGTTCCAGACCCAGCCGAAGGGCCCCACGTCCGTGCTGTCGAACAATGATCGGGCAAGGGTCCTGTTCACTGCGCCGATCGTCACCAACGACACGCCCTTCACCATCAAGCTGATGGTCAATGATCCAAAGGGCGGCCGGTCGTACGCCGAACGCACCATCGTGGTGCAGGCGATGACGAGCAAGCGCCCGCCGATCGCGAACGCCGGCTGGAACCAGAACGCGGCTGCGGGCGAGAAGGTGACGCTGCAAGGCACCGCCAGCGATCCCGACAGCGACAAGATTGCGGCGTGGGTGTGGAAGCAGACGGCCGGCCCCGACGTGACGTTGACCGAGGCGGGCGAGGCGGCGCCGAGCTTCATCGCGCCGATGGTGAGCGAGCCGGTGACGCTCGGCTTCTCGCTGGTGGTCACCGATGACAAGGGCCTCGAGTCCGCGCCGGCGCTCGTGAACGTCGTCGTCGGCACCGGCGCAGTGCCGAAGGTCGAGGTGACCAAGGTGGTCTCGCTGCACGCCGTCACCCGCAGCAGCATCGTCGTCTTCTTCCTCACCGACGTGCCGGTGCAGGCGAGCGTCGACTTCGGCATCGCGAACCCGGGCGAGCAGACGGTGTCCGACCAAGAGCCGACCACGCGCCACGTCATCACCCTCACCGGGCTCACCGCGAACACGCGCTACGTCTACGCGATGCGCGCGGGCACAGCGTCGGCGACCGGCAGCTTCATGACCGCCATCGACTACGAGAAGGATCCGAAGCCCTTCACCTTCGCAGTGGTCGGCGACGCGCGCGCGCACGACGTCTGGAAGAAGGTCGCCGCGTCGGTGCTCGCGAAGGCCCCGCGCTTCATCGTGCAGACGGGCGACAACAACGACTCGTGGGGCTCGGCCGAGAACTGGGAAAACTACTACTCCAGCGGCAAGGAGCTCTTCGCCAACGTCCCGGTGTTCGCTGCGCAGGGCAACCACGACACGGGCTCGAACTACAGCATCTACAACCTGGCCCCCCAGTCGTCGTCGAGCTCGGACCTCTATTACGCGTTCGTCTATGGCAACGCGGGCTTCGTCGCGATCAACACCAACGGCTCGAGCAACACGCAGTCGAAGTGGGTCAACGGCGCGCTGCACCGGCTCACGGGCGGGCCGCTGTTCGCGTTCCACCACCACCCGCTCTACTCGTGCGGCAGCCACGGCAGCTCGACGTCGATGCAGGAAGCGTTTCAGGGCTTGTTCGAGAAGGTGAGGCTGACCACTGACTACGCGGGGCACGACCACGCGCTCATCGTCTGGAAGCCGGTGAATGGCGTGCGGTACGTCGTCTCGGGCGGCGGGGGCGCCGGGCTCTACCCTTTGAGCGGCTGCGAAGGCCCGTACGCGCAGTCGAAGTACGGCTTCATGATGGTCAGCATCAACGGCAAGTCGGTGAGCGAGACGCTGTACGACCAGGACGGCGCGCAGCTGTACGCGAGCGGCACGTTTCAGGCGGCCGGCGAGGCGCCGAAGTTCAAACAGCTCGGCGATCTCGTCGTGTACTGACCAACGGCGGCAGCTCAATACGAGAGCGAGAACACGATGCGGCCCACGCTCGGCTCGCCGGTGACGATGCACTTGCCCGGCTCCTGCTTCAGCGAGAAGGGCCGGTTGCGCGTCGTCAGCTTCGTCTCTTCCTTGATCTGCGCCTCGACCTTCGGGTCGCCATTCCAGTGGGCCAGCAGGAAGCCATCGCCTGCCCGCGACTTCATCTCTTCGTACGTGTTCACTTCGAACGTGTTCGCTTCGCGGAAGGCCTTCGCTTTGTTGAACATCGAGGCCTGCATCAGCTCGAGCATTCCGGAAATCTGCGCAATGGCTTCCGTCAGCGGCACCGAGTGCTTGTTCTTGATGTCATCGCGCCGCACGAGCACGCACTGTTCCTTGGCGAGATCCTTCGGGCCGAGGTCCATGCGGACGCACACGCCTTCCATCTCGTACTGGTAGAACTTCGCGCCCATCGCCTTCGACTCGTCGTTGTCGATCTTCACGCGGATGCCGGCCTTCTTCAGGTCGGCAGCGATCTGCACCGCCTTCGCGTACGCCGGCGCACGCTCTTCGCCCTTGCCGATGATGACAATCACCACCTGCTGCGGAGCGAGCTTCGGCGGCACCACCAGCCCCGCGTCGTCGCTGTGGGTCATGATCAGCCCGCCGATGAGCCGCGTCGACACGCCCCATGACGTCTGCCAGACGTGGTGCTGCTGCCCGTCGCGGCCCTGGAACACCGTGTCGAACGCCTTGGCGAAGTTCTGACCCAGGTTGTGCGACGTGCCTGCCTGCAGGGCCTTCTTGTCCTGCATCATCGCTTCGATCGAGTACGTCTTGTCCGCGCCAGCGAACTTCTCGCTGTCCGTCTTGCGGCCCGCCATCACCGGCATCGCCATCCACTCTTCGGCGAACACCCGGTAGACCTCGAGCATCCGCAGCGTCTCTTCTTCCGCTTCGGGCGCCGTCTCGTGGCAGGTGTGGCCTTCCTGCCAGAGGAACTCGGTGGTGCGCAGGAACATGCGGGTCCGCATTTCCCACCGCATCACGTTCGCCCACTGGTTGATGAGGTGCGGAAGGTCGCGGTAGCTCTGCGTCCACAGCTTGAAGCTGCGGTTGATGATCGTCTCGGACGTCGGGCGGATGACGTACGGCTCGGCCAGCTTCTCGCCGCCCGCGTGCGTCACCATCGCCACGTGCTTGTCGTTGAAGCCTTCGACGTGGTCCTTCTCTTTCTCGAGGTACGACTTCGGGATCAGCAGCGGGAAGTACGCGTTCTGGTGGCCCGTGTCCTTGAACATGGTGTCCAGCTGGCGCTGGATGTTCTCCCAGATGGCGTAGCCATTGGGCCGAATCACCATGCAGCCCTTCACGTCCGAGTTGTCCGCCAGCTTCGCGGCAGACACCACTTCGCCGTACCACTTCGAAAAGTCCGTCGCGCGCGTCGTCAGCTTGTCAGCCATGCGCCCGGCATTAGTTCAGAACCGGGCCAACGTCACGGCGATCGACAGCGGGGCCATCACCTGCAGCGGGTACGGCGCGGTGGCTGGTGGAACCGGCGGCGGTGCATTCGGCCCCGGAGCCGGCGTCGGCAAAGGCACCAGCGCGTCGATCGCCGCTTTCACCAGGTCCATCTCGCGTCCCACCACGTTGCGTTCAGAGGTGATGCGTCCCAGCAGAATCCCGCCCACGATGATCAACCCCGCGGCAATCACCCCGACGATCGACATCCCGATGATGAGGCCCGTGTCGATGCGGTTGCGGCCGACCAGCGTGAAGAGCCCGGCGAAGAGCAGCACCACCACGTCACCGGCCGCGAGCACGACGCCAGACACCATCAGCGCAATCGGCCCTCCGAGGCTGGGACGAAGGTTGTCGAGGCGTTCGAGCTCGGCGTCGAGCTGCCGCCGTGACCAGCCCGCGTACTGCGCCGGCATCGGCCCCGCGTCGTCCACCAGGCGGAACTTCGCCGAAAGGTCCGACGCGCTCGGTTCGAACCCCGTCATCACCACCACTGCGAGCACAGAGAGCATTTTTTAGAACCGGGCCAGGAAAAGCGGAAACGTCAGCGATGCCTGCGGCATCGGAGGAAGAGGAAGCGGCGGAGGCCCGACCGGTGGCGGCCCGATAATCGGCGGCTCGGGCGGAGGCGGCACGTAGACGGGCGCCCGGTCGCGGTCGTACGGCCGGTCGACCTCTTCCAGCTCCTTCAGCTGCGCAGCAACCTCGTCCATCTTTGCGCTGTAGACGCGCCGTTCAGGAAGGATGCGCGACAGTAGGATGGCGCCCAACGCCACCAGGCCCGCCGAGGTCGTGCCCAGCAACGCGAACACCACCGCGATTGGCACGTTGGATCCGCGAACGCCCGTGGGCAAGAATGACGAGAGGACGTACAGCGACAGCGTGAGCCCGGCGCCGCCGCTGGCCATCAACGAAATCGGCAGACCCACGCCGGGCCGTTCGTCAGAAAGGCGTTCGTATTCCACCTTGAGCTGCGCCCGCCCCCAGCCGGTGTACGCGGGCAGCTGCGGCACCTCGTCGGCCACCAGCCGCATGCTCCGCGGAGCATCGGCGGTGGCGAGCATCATCAGCAGGGCCGTGGTCAGCATCGCGCGTGCGACGCTATCAGGGAGCCACCAGCCGCCGCCCATCCTTCGTCCGCGACACATTCGCGTTCTCTTCAAAGCCCTTCGCCCTGTCCCACAGCTGGCACGTCACCGCCTGGTGCGACTGGTCGAGCCCTTCGCAGTAGTTGGTGAAGAGACAGCGGCGCACGGTGTCTCCTTCCCCCCGCCGCACCTTCTCGAACCAGTCGGGGTCGGCCAGCGACTGCCGCGCGCTCGCCACGATGTCGGCCGTGCCGTTGCTCAAGCACGCTTCCGCCTGCCAGTAGCTCGCGATGCCGCCGCACGCGACGACGGGGGTGAGTAGCCCGACAGCGACCAGGGCGCGTTTCACTTCCGCGATCGCCTCGAGGTTTCTTCCGAAAGGTCCTGGCGCGGCGATGTTGGTCGTCGGCATGCACTCCTG
The DNA here is from genome assembly GCA_038206395.1 of Myxococcales bacterium. GTDB lineage: Bacteria > Myxococcota > Myxococcia > Myxococcales > Myxococcaceae > JAGSPQ01. The sequence goes on from JBBRAX010000031.1 coordinate 11,642, forward strand.
CCCCGACGGCCCGGTGTACGGGTACGCCGCCTGCCCGACCTTCGGCTGCCGCGCGTCTTCGAACTTTCCACCGCGCGACAGCGAGAGAAAGTCGAGCCCCGCGCGCGCGAGCCCCACCCCGAAGTACGCCGCGTCGTCCGGCCGGTTGCCGCCCTCGATGATTTCGTCGGCGAGAAAACGGCAGCCCAGCGCCGTCTGCGGCTTCAGCGCTTGTCGAACTGCGCTCGCAACTTCGATGGGCAGCCGCAGCCGGTTTTCCCGCGCGCCGCCGTAGCCGTCAGTGCGGTCGTTTCGCGCCGAAAGGAAGCTCGCCATCGTGTACGCGTGCGCGAAGTGCAGCTCGATGCCATCGAAGCCCGCTTCTTCACAGCGGCGCGCGGCGTCGGCGAAAAGCGGAGGCAGCGTCTGCGGCAGCGCGGCGATGTGGGGCACTTGCACGTCGGTGACCCGCTCGCGCAGGCCCTGCCGGTACGCCTCGCGTTCTCTCTCGTCGAGCAGCGCGTCCAACGCCGGCTCGGAAAGCGCCAGCAGCTTCGCGCGCAACGCCGTGTCGTCGCCTTCACCCAGCGCCGCGCGCAGCCGCGGGGTCAGCGCGAGGAAACGCCCCAGGTACGCCTCGCGCGCGGGCCGCCGCTTGATGGCGAGGAAGTCGATCAGCTGAATGAAGAGCCGCGTCTGCCCGCCACTGGCCTCGCGCACCGAATCGACGAGACGCTTGAGCCCCGGAACGAAGCGGTCGTGTCCGGCGCGGAGCAGGGGGCCGGAAGGGACGTCAGCAATGCCCGTCGCCTCGACCACCACCACGCCGGGCCGGCCCTTCGCGAACCGCGCGTACCATTCGCAAACGGCGTCGGTGACGAACCCCTCGTCGGTCGCCCGCCACGGCACCATCGCGGGCACCCAGGTGCGGGTCAGCGCCTGCACCGGCCCCAGCTGCACTGGCGTGAACCAGCGGCCTCTCGAGGCCTCTTCAGCCGTCGGCCAGCGCGGAATCGCCAGCAGCTTTTCGCGGCGCCGGAAGGTCATGGAAATGGCACTTACCCTACTCGCTGAAAGAGGGCGTCGCGGGTAAGGTCCGCCGCCTTCGGCCCCCTTCACCCGCACCAAAAAATTCCCCTATGAATCGACATCTTCTGGCTCGCCTCTCGTTCGCGGCACTGAGCGTGTGTCTTCTCGGTTGTCCCTCGAACTCCGTTTGTGGCGATGGGGTCAAAGCGTCCGACGAAGAATGTGACGATGGCAACGCGAAGTCGGGCGACAGCTGTGACCCGGGCTGCACGCTGCCGAAGACCGATGGCGGCACGGGTGGCGGCAGTGGCACGGGCGGCGGAGTCGGTGGCGCCGGCGGCGGGTCGGGCGGTGCCGGCGGTGGTGGAGCAGCGGTCTGCGGCAACGGGGTCGTCGAAGGCACCGAAGCGTGCGACGACAACAACACGATTCCGAACGATGGCTGCGAGCCCGTCACCTGCACTGTCACCCCGCAGACCTGCGGCAACATGATGCGGGAAGGCACCGAGGAGTGCGACGACGGCAACCAGACCGCGCTCGACGGCTGCGAGCCGACCTGCAGGCTGACCTCGACCCCCACCGAGACGTGCCCCAACATTCCAGCCGCGCCTGACGCGGGCAGCTGCACCATCACGCCGGGCGACGGCAACAAGCTCTTCACCGCCGTCATCCTCGCCACCGACAAGACGTACGTCGGCGGCCAGGTGCTCGTGAACGCGGCCGGCACCATCACCTGCGTCGGCTGCAGCTGCGCGACGTCGGCGGGTGGCGCGACGGCGACGAAGATTGTCTGCCCGAATGCCGTGCTCTCACCCGGCCTCATCAACACCCACGACCACATGACCTTCGGCCGCGTGCCGTACGTGCCGACGGCCGCTGCTGCCGACGAGCGCTACGAACACCGGCACGACTGGCGCGTCGGCGGAGCGGCCCACGACAACCACACCAAGATTGCCAACCAGTCTGGAATTCTCGCGCAGAACCTTCGCTGGTCCGAGCTGCGCCAGGTGATGTCGGGCACCACGTCGGTCATCACCGCCGCGACCTTCAGCACCGCCGGAAACGGCGGCATGCTCCGCAACCTCGACAGCGCTGCCGGACAGGAAGGCCTTGGTGAAGGCACCGTCAACTCCCAGACCTTTCCGCTCGGCGACACCTCCGGCCTCGAGCTCACCAGCGGCTGCGCGTACCCGGCCAGTGCCATCGACACCCCGGCCGACATCCCCGCGGCGTCCGCTTACCTGCCGCACGTCTCGGAAGGCATCGAGGCCTCGGCGACGAACGAGTTCCGCTGTGTCTCCACCACGACGAACGGCGGGCAGGACTTGCTCGGGCCCCGCACCAGCATCGTCCACGGCATCGGCCTGAAGGCGGCCGACATCGGCCTGCTCGCGGTGAAGAAGTCGGGCCTCATCTGGAGCCCCCGCAGCAACGTCAGCCTCTACGGCGACACCGCCTCGGTTCCGACCTACGTGCGCATGGGTGTCAACGTCGCGCTCGGAATGGACTGGGTCATCTCGGGCTCGATGAACATGCTCCGTGAATTGAAGTGCGCCGCGAGCCTCAACGAGCAGCGCTTCAACCGCACCTTGAGCGACGAGCAGCTGTGGCGCATGGCCACCTCGGCCGCCGCCGACGTCACCCAGGTCGGTGAGAAGGTCGGCCGCATTCAGGTCGGAAAGATTGCCGACCTCGCGATGTACCGCCGGCAGGGCACCAAGACGCACCGCAGCGTCATCGACGCCGACGCGGCGGACGTGGTGATGACGATGCGCGGCGGCAAGGTGTTGTTCGGTGACCAGCCGCTGGTCGCGGCCTTCGACAGCGCGATGATGTGCGAGACCATCGACGTGTGCGGCACGATGAAGGCCGTCTGCACGAAGTCCGAGTTCACCACCTCTGCATCGGCCACGGTGCCCGCGCGCACGCTGGCCGAGCTCCAGGCGGCGAACACGATGCTCTACCCGCTGTTCTTCTGCGGCCAGCCGATGAACGAGCCCAGCTGCGATCCACAGCGCGCAGCGCGGAACGCGAAGAACGGGTCGACGACGTACACGGCGGCTTCAACCGCTGACCTCGACGGCGACGGCATCGCGAACGCGATGGACAACTGCCCCGACATCTTCAACCCGGTTCGCCCGATGGACAACGGCAAGCAGGCCGACCAGGACGGCGACAGCAAGGGCGACCCGTGTGACGTGTGCCCGCTGAACGCCAACAGCACGGCGTGCGCGATGCTGAACCCGAACGACGCCGACGGCGACGGCGTACTGAACGGCGTCGACAACTGCCCGGCCGACGCGAACCCGGCGCAGACGGACACCGACGCCGACGGCAAGGGTGACGCGTGCGATGCGTGCGCCGCGCCGAACCCCGGTGCCCAGGCGTGCCCGGCGACCATCTACACCGCGAAGACCCCGGCGGCCGGCCTGCTGGGCCAGAGCATCTCGCTCGGCAACGTGCTGGTGACGGCGGTGCACTCCAGCGGCTTCTTCCTCCAGGTTCACGAGGGAGAGACGGGCTACACGAGCCGCACCAACTCCGGCATCTTTGCGTACAAGCCGGGCTCGGGCGTCACCGCCGGTGACCGCATCGACATCACCAGCGCGGTTCCCACCGACTACTTCGGCCAGCTCGAGCTCGCCCAGGTCGTGCTGCCTGTCGGAGCAGACGGCGGCACCGCGATTCTCACCTCGGGCAACCCGCTGCCAGCCCCGACGGTGGTCGCGAACCCGGCCGACATCGCCACCGACGGAGGCATGGCGCAGGGCCTCGAAGCGGTGCTCGTCTCGATGAGCAACCTCACGGTCACCGACGCGAACCCTCCTGCCGGCCAGGCCGACCCGCTGCCGACGAACGAGTTCGCGGTGAATGGCGGGCTGCGCATCGACGACCTGCTCTACAAGATTCCGGTCGCGCCGGTGGTGGGCCAGCAGTTCTCTGCGCTGACGGGCATCCTGAACTTCCGCAACGGCAACATGAAGGTCGAGCCGCGCAGTGCCGCCGACGTCATCGCGGGCGCTCCGTTGCTGGCGGCGATCGAGCCGGCGCAGACGTTCATTCGTGAAGGCGCGTCGTCCACGCTGCCTGCTCCGCTGACAGTGCGGCTCACCAACGTGTGGACCAGCGACGTCGCGGTCGACGTGCAGTCGACGAGCGCGGCGAACCTGCTGGTCGGTGACGGCGGGCTCATCATCGTGCCGATGGGCAGCCTCACCGCGTCGATTCCTCTCACCGGCGTGCTTCAGGGCGATGCGGGAGTCATCGCGACCCTCGCCACCTCGACCCGTTCGGGTGCAGTGCGGGTGCTCGGCCTCACCGAGCTCTCGACGCTGACCACTCTTTCTCCGGTGGCGGCCAACGTGTCGCCCGGTGGCAAGGTGACGCTGACGGCGCGGCTCGACATCCCCTCAGCGACCCCGACGGTGGTGTCGATTGCGGTGGCCCCTTCGGCGTTCGGCACTGCGCCGGCGACGGTCACGATTCCGGCCGACCAGGTCCAAGCGTCCTTCGACTTCACTGCCGATGCGCAAGCGATGGGCAACGGCACGGTGACGGCGACAGTTGGCGCGACGATGAAGGTGACGGCCATCTCCGTCCAGGCCGTGAGCACCAACCACCTCGTCATCTCGGAAGTCGCGGTGCGCGGCGTGGTGGCCGACGGCGGCACGGCGGTCGCGAACAGCGACGAGTTCATCGAGCTCTACAACCCGACCGCGGCCCCCATCGACGTCAGCGGCTGGAAGCTGCAGTACAAGAGCGCGGCGGGCGCTGCCTGGCAGGACAAGGCCGTGCTGCCCGTCGGTACCTCGATTGCTTCGCGCGGCTACTTCCTGGTCGCGTCGAAGAGCTACAACGGCACGGTGGTTCCCGACCTGCTGCTGACCATCGACATTGGCCTCGCGGGTGACTCGGGCCACGTGCGCCTCGGCACGCAGGACGTCTCGTCGGCGAAGGTCGACCCGGAAGAGGTCGACCGCCTCGGCTACGGCCCGCTGGCAGATTTCCCGGAAGGCGGCGGCAAGACGGCGGTGACGACGACCTTCCTCCAGACGTTCGAGCGCAAGGCGACGCCGGGCTCCACCGCGACGTCGATGGCTTCGGGCGGCATGGACGCGCTGAAGGGCAACGGGCTCGACACCAACCAGAACGCCGACCAGGCCATGGCCGACGGTGGCTTCGCGCCGGGTGACTTCGTCATTCGCACCGTCCGCGACCCGCAGAGCAGCACCAGCCCCACCGAGCCCTGAGAAGGTGGGCCGCTGAGTCCTTCGAGCGAAGTGAAGCCCGGTGAGCGCGTTGGCCGCTACACCGTGGTGCGCCGGTTGGCCTCGGGTGGAATGGCCGAGGTCTACCTGGCGCGGCATGAAGGGCCGAAGAACTTCTCGAAGCTGGTCGTCATCAAGCGGGTGCTGCCGGGCCTGCTGCAGACCGAGAAGTTCATCGCCATGTTCCTCGACGAAGGCCGGCTCGCAGCGCGGCTCTCGCACCCCAACATCGCGCAGACCTTCGAGCTCGTTGAGCACGACGGCGGCTTTCACATCGTCATGGAGTACGTGCCGGGCGAGTCGCTGAATCGCCTGGTGAAGCGCGCGGTGCTCGAGGGGAAGACGATTCCCGCGGGCGTGGTGCTGCGGATTGCGATGCAGGTGCTCGAGGCGCTGGACTACGCGCACGAGCTGAAGGGCGACCGCGGTGAATGGTTGCAGGTCGTGCACCGCGACGTCAGCCCGACCAACGTCCTCGTTACGTACCACGGGCAGGTGAAGCTGCTGGACTTCGGCATCGCGCGGTCGGCGACGCACGAGCACCACACCCAGATTGGGACGGTGAAGGGGAAGGGCGGGTACATGTCTCCCGAACAGGCGCTGGCGGGCACGGTCGACCAGCGAACCGATTTGTACGCGGTGGGCTCGCTGCTCTATTTGCTGACCACGGGAGCCGGGCCCTTTGACGGCGAGGGCGATGTCTTCGCGATGATGAAGGCGGCGATCGACGGCCGCTTCCCGAAGCCCAGCGCGCGGAACCCGAACGTGGCGGCGGGGCTCGAAGCCATCATCATCAAGGCGACAGCGCTACGGGCGGACGAACGGTATGCGAGCGCGGGCGAGATGCTGGGGGCGCTCGAAGAGTACGCGGCGACGCAGCGGCTTTTTCCCGGCTCGCGCGAGCTGACCAACTTCATCAAGCAGCTGTTTCCCGAAAGGGTCGAGCTGGCACGCAGCTTCGACCAGGCGCCCGACGACGCGACGGCGGCGAAGCTGGCCGAGAGCTTCAGCGAAGTCGACAGCAGTGAAATCGTCGCCACCCCGACGAAGCTCGCGCGCGGGCGGCCCGCTCCTTCGATCTCGAAGAGCCCGCGCATGCCGCCGCGGCCCCTCGAGACCGAGAAGACGCCCCTGCAAGTCGCGCCGCTGGTGCGCGAAGGCGTGTCGACCGCGCGGGTGAACACGAAGACGATTCCTTTGAGCACCGCGAAGCTGCCGCTGCCCACCCATGAGACCGCGGACCACCTGGGCGCCGTGCCTGACCTGTCGCGGGCACCGTCTGAGCGCCGCACGCAGGAAGCCCGGGTTAGGTACCGCGACGACTCGGAAGAAAAGACGAAGGCGGCGGGCGGGCGGACGATGAGCGCCGAACAGGAGCTGCCGACCGCGCACGGCGCAGACACCCTCGACGGCTCGTCGAGCACGCTGGCTCCCGTTCGCAGCACCCGGCCAGCGCAGCAGCAGGGCTTCGTGGTCAACAGCAACGCGTGGGCGCTCGTCGTCGCGGGGCTCGCAGCGGTGTTGCTCGGCGTCGCGGTGATGTGGGCGCTGAGCGCGGACTAGTAGTACGTACTGTACGTACTACTAGTCGTCGTGCCCTGACGCATCGGCCAGCACCGCGCGGCCTTTGGTCAGCTTCTTCCGCCGGGCGATCGCCGACTTCGACTGCTTCTTCGACTTCTTCGCGCTCTTCACCTTCTTCGTCACCGGCGCGTCGTCGAAGGCATCGTCGATCTTCTTCTCTGGAGCAGGGGGAGCGGTCACGACTTTCGGCGCCGGCTCGTCCACGACCGCCGGCTTGAACTGCAGCGCCAGCTCGAACTTGCGCAGCTCGTCGGTGAACGTCTTCGCCTGGGCCTGGCAGCGCTGCAGCAGCTTCCGCAGCGAGTCGCCTTCGGCGAGGTACATCATGTCGGGCTCTTTGGTGAACGCCGCTTCGATCTTCGCCGCGCCACCGTTGAACGCCTTCAGCGCCAGCTTGTAGCTCGCGAGGCGATCAAAGTCGGGCGCCGCTTCGTCCCGCGCGTCTTGCACTTCTTCGCGGCGCTGCGAGCAGTCGATTTTCAGCATCGCTCCGAGCTCGCGGGGGTCGATGCCCTTGTCAGCGTCGAGCCGCGCGTCGGAGTTGTCGTGCACGCAGCCCACGAGGACGAGCAGGCTGAGCAGGGGAAGGCCGGTGCGCACGAGAAAGACCCTTTCGCAAGCGCCGTGCGCGCGCCAACTACCCGCCATGTCAGAAGAAGGTACAGGGCTCCCCTGCACTCGAAGCGCAAAAGGGAGCATCGAAGCGCATCAGGATTGCTTCGGGGCGACCAGGGCCACGCCGTCGAGCACAACCGTGTGCATCGTGCTGATCAGCGGGTCGTACGACAGCGTCGCCGCGAACAGGTGCTGGTGCACGATGATGCCGACGTTCGCGAAAAGCATCGAGTGGGCCAGCGTCAGCGCGTCGACGTCATCGCGGAACTCCTTCGTCTTCTTCTGCCCGTAGCGAATGATTCCCGCGAGAGCGTGCACGTAGATCGACAGCGCGTCACGCAGCGCCTGGGCGACCCGCTCGTTGTTCTCGGCGGCTTCCGCGCTGAGCATGCCGAAGAAGATGCCGTGGTTGCTGTTCTCGCGAAGGAACGCGTGGATCCGTTCGACGAAGTTCGACAGCTGCTGCTTCGCCGTCCAGGTCTTGCGGCCTTCTGCGAGCAGGCTGCCGAACTGGTGCAGGTACCGCTGGTGAAGCTCGTCGATCGCCGCGAGCAACAGGTCTTCCTTTGTCGGGAAGTGCCAGTACAGCGCGCCCGGGGTCATCTTGATGGTCCGCGCGAGCTCAGCCATCGTCGTCGCGAGAATTCCGCGGCGGGCGAACAGGTCGATCGCCGCCTGCAGAATGTCGGTGCGGGTGGCTTTCGCGCGCTGCTGTTTGAGATCGCGGGCGGCGCGGGGGGCTTTCGACATGGCGCCGTTCTCTAGCACGGGTCTTCAGCGGCAGAAGCGCAACCACGTCTCGGGCAGCGGGCCCTGCAGCAGCTTTTCCGCCGAGAACCTGTCCATCAGCACGAAGCCGAGCTCGGCGTCGAAGCAGGCCTCGCCGCCCTGCGAGATCTTCACGCCCACCCGCACCACGCGCGACGATTCCTTCGCGATCCACGCGCGGCCTTCGGTCTCGACCCCGATGCGCACCGGCCGCCGCAGCTTTCCTTCGACCGACGCGGTGAAGCCGAACTTTTCCTTGAACGCGAGCAGCGCCCACGCGCCCACCTCGTCGGCCAGCGTCATCACCAGCCCTCCGTGCATGATTCCCGGAGGCCCCTGGTACTGCGGGCCCGGCACGAACTTCGTCACCACCGCTTCCGCTTCCTGCACGAACTTCAGGTGAAAGCCGATCGGGTGGTTAGGGCCGCAGCCGAAGCACGGCTGGTCCTTGCCGAAGAGAGTGCCGTCGAGGGGGTCGAGCATTTTTCCGCGTGTATCACTACAACCACCGCGTGCTCCTGCTGGTTGTCACCCTGCTCACTGCGTCACCCACGCTCGTGGCCCACCAATCGGTGGGCGGAAACGTGCTCGACGGTGCGGCCGCGCTGCTCGCCCAGCGCTTTCAAAAGCTCGATGTCACCCGGGTCGAAGTGGGCCAGGACGGCTCGCCGCTGACGAAGCTCGATGGGTTCGCGGCCGCGCTCGAAGCGAACCCGGCGCCCGTCGCGATGCTCGAGCTCTCGTCCGCCGACGTCGGGGCACAGACCGATGTCGACGCGCTCTTCGCCGTCATCAAGAAGCGCCTCGAGGCGCTCGCCTCCAAACACCCGTCGACCCGAATCATCGTGTGGACCATCGGCCTGTCGACGGTCGGCCGCGGCCTTCAAGGGGTGATTCGCAACAAGATGGCCAGCGGCGCCTTCGGCGAGCGCGAGAACGTGAAGCGCCACCAGCTGAACGTGCTGCTGCGAAAGGAGTACGCAGGCCGCCTGTTCGACCTCGCCGCCGTGCAGTCGAAGGGCTGCTCGTTCGAGCGCGAGAAGGAGACCTGGCCCTGCCTTCGCGAGGACTTCACCGACGACGGCGCGCACCTCAACACCGCCGGCCGCAAAGCCGCGGGCCGGGCGTTTCTTCAGGTGCTGGGTCAGTAGAGCGGAAGAATCTCTTCGCCTTCGCGCAGCGCGTGTACGTCGGGGTACTTCGCGGCGAGGTCCAGCGAGACGAAGACTTTGCGCTCGTCGTAGAGGCCGAAGCTGGTCGAGAAGCACAGCTGGTCGTCGCCCACGCGCTCGAAGCCTTCGCGCACAACGTCATGGCCGTACAGCGCGACAGTGCCGTTCAACGCCTTCAAGAATCGCTGCGACTGCTCGGCCGTCGCCATCCGGCTCCACAGCAGCGTGCCGAGAATCGGGGTCCGCATGAACCTCTCGATGTCGAGGCCCTCGTGGCCCTTCAGGTTGATGTCTTCGAGCTGCGCGGACGCGCGGATGTCAGAAGACGGAGCGGCGTGAAGCATCACCGCACCGCACGGGGCCCACGCGACCAGCGGGAAGGTCTCGATCAACGCGCGCAGCCGCCGCGTGCCGTCGGGCCCCAGCGTCTCTTCGAGCACTCCCGCTTCATCGTCGTGAAACTTCGACGTCACCGGCCCGCCAATGTGCGCGTGGTCGTGGTTTCCCAGCAGGCAATGCACCCGGCCCGGCGCGCGCGCCTGCTCGGCGATGAACGCATCCATCACCTGCGGCGACTGGTCGAAGTACGGCGTGCCCAGGTGGTCAGGCCAGTCTTCCGCCGTCTCGTCGTCCGGGCCGTGCACCAGGTCACCCGTCAGCACCAGGTGCGCCTCGGGCCCCGCCGCGCGGAAGTGGCGCACCAGCGCTTCGAAGTCCTTCAAGTTCCCCTGAATGTCCGTGCCGACCAGCAGCCGGCCTGTGCCAGGGAGCTCGAGGAAACGCTTCACGGCTACGGTGTATCGCTCTGCGCGCGCGCGCGATAGATCCGAACACCGGCCATGGAGCTGTTCGCCACCATCGATCCGCGCCTCAGGCAGTCCCTGAAATCCGAGTGGGAACGCCGCCGCTTGCGCGCCATCGAGCCGCTGCCCCGCGGCGTCACCATCGCCCTCGTCGGTCACCGTTCGGCCGGGAAGACGACGACGCTGCCTGCGATTGCGAAGCTGCTCGGATGTGACGGCCTCGACCTCGACGCCGAGCTCGCCAGGAGGTCGGGCCGCAACCTTCGCGAGTGGGTGACTTCGGATTTGGACGGGTTCCGCGCCGCCGAACGCGACTGCTTTCTCTCACTTCCCCGCGGAGTCCTCGTCGCCTGCGGCGGTGGCTTTCTTTCGAGTCACCCTGAGGCGCTGAAGGCCTGCGTCGCGGTGCAGATCCCGATTTCCTTCGACACCTACCGCGAGCGCCTTCGCGACGACCCGAGCCGCCCGCGCCTTCGCCCCGACCTTTCCATCGACGACGAGCTGCGCGAGGTCTACCTCGACCGCGAGCAGAGACACCGCCACGTCCGCACGATGCCGCTGGTCGACTTCCTTCTCGCTGCCGCCGCCGGCAAGCGCGCCCGCCGCGTCGTCACGCTGCCGCCCTCGGTGAATCCGCGCGACTTCGCGTTCCGTGCACGGCGCTGCGGGGCCGACCTGCTCGAGGTTCGCACCGACCTCATTCCCCCCGACACCAACCTGACTGCCGCCGCGAAGGCGCTGCCGCTGTTGGTGAGCAAGCGGAACGCGCCTGTGCCCGAGGCGTGGCGGAAGCTGGCGTTGATTGTCGACAGCGAGACGCGCGGGCCGTCGCTCGGCGATGGGCTGCTGTCATTTCATGCGAACGAGCCGCTGGAGCCCGAGGCCGCCGAGGCGTTCTGGGGTGCGTCGCCGCGGGGCTCGCTGGTGAAGCACGTGGAACCGCTGGGCACGATGCACCAGGGCTGGCGGCTGCTCGAGACGCAGGCGCGGCTGCAGGCGCGGTTCGGCGAAGACGCGGTGACGGTGCTCGCGACCGGCGAGCTCGCGTTGCCGTTTCGGGCCGAGCTCGCGCGGAAGAACGCGCTCGACTTCTGCGCCCTCGACTATTCCTTCGCCGCGGCGCCAGGTCAGCGCTTCGTCGCCGATGCTGCGCGAGAGGCGCGCGCGGGAAACCCGCCGCGGGCGCGGCTGGGCATCCTCGGCCACCGCATCAGCCACTCGCGTTCGCCGTCGATTCACCCGCAGCCTTTCGATCGCATCGAGCTGCCGGCAGGGGCCGACGTCGCCGCCTTCGTGAAGGTGCTGCAGCCGCACTACCGCGGGTTCGCTGTCACCAGTCCCTTCAAGCAACGCGTGCTCACCGACGTCGCCGTCAATACCCTGTGGCGCACCGCCGCCGGGTACCAGGGCGACAACACCGACGTCGCCGGAGCGGTGGCCGCGCTCACCCGCCTCGGTGGCGCGTCCTTCACCGTGCTCGGCGAAGGCGGAGTGGCCGATGCCCTGGCAGCCGCCGCGATTCAGCTGGGCGCCGCGATGCGCTTCGTCCGGCGCGCGGATGCCGGTGGTCAGCGGCTCGATGGCCCCGTGGTGTGGACGTGGACCCCCGATGTCGACGCGCCCGAAGGCTTGCGGCTCGATGGCGCGCGCGTCGGCGTCATCTCCTACGGCGTTCGCGGTCACCGCATCGCGACGCGGGTTCGAGAGATTGGCGGAGTTCCCGTGTGGCTCGGGGCGCGGTGGTTCGTTGCCCAAGCGCGGGCGCAGCGTGTGCGATGGGAGTCCGCGATATGAACACCTTCGGAGAGCTCTTCCGGCTCACCACTTTCGGCGAGAGCCACGGCCCCGCGATGGGCGCCGTCATCGATGGTTGTCCGGCGGGAGTCCCAATCACCACCGGGGCCGTTCAGGCCGCCCTGAATCGCCGCCGGCCCGGGCAGTCGGCCGTCACTACCGCGCGGCAGGAAGCCGACCAGGTCGAGCTGCTCTCGGGTGTCTATGAAGGCAAGACGCTCGGCACGCCCATCGCCGCTGTCGTTCGCAACACCGACGCGCGGTCGAAGGACTACGAGGCGCTGAAGAAGGAAGATCGGCCGGGGCACGCAGACGCCACGTGGCGCGAACGGTTTCAGCACCGCGACCCGCGCGGCGGCGGGAGGACCAGCGGCCGGGAGACCCTGTCACGCGTCATCGGCGGCGCGGTGGCCGAGGCGCTGCTGCAGCGCGAGCTGCCCACCGTGAAGATCGTCGCGTGGGTCGCGCAGGTCGGGCCGCTCTTCGCGAACGTCGCCTCGGTGCCGACCCGCGCCGAGGTCGATGCCTCGGCGATTCGCTGCCCCGATGCGGCGATGGCGAAGCAGATGGAAGCGCTGGTGGTCGAGGCGAAAGGGCAGGGCGACAGCCTCGGGGGCTGCATCGACGTGCGCGTCACCGGGCTTCCGGTTGGCCTCGGCGAGCCGGTGTTCGGAAAGCTGAAATCGCGGCTCGCAGACGCGGTGTCTGGCATTGGAGCGGTGAGCGGTGTCGTCTGGGGCGGGCCTGATTTTCTGGCCGACGTGCAGCGGCGTGGCTCGGAGTTTCACCGCGGCGGCCGCGACGTCTACGGCGGCATTCAGGGCGGGTTGAGCAACGGTGAGCCCCTCTCGCTGCGCGTCTTCTTCAAGCCGCCCGCGACGATCGCCGACCTCGCCAGGGCCGGGCGCCACGACCCGTGCATTCTTCCCCGCGCGGTGCCGGTGGTGGAGGCGATGGTCTGCCTGGTGCTGGCAGACTTTTGGCTGTTGCGATTGGCGCGGCCGCACCGCTCATGAGCGCGATCGGAAGCCATCGGCCGTCGAAGGACGCGTGGGGGAAGTTCGCGGCGCTCGCTCCGGAAGGCGCGGCGTGGATTGTCGACGCGCGCGTGGCGAAGCTTCACCCATCAGTGCTGACGGCGATTCGCAGCCCGGTGCACGTCGAGAAGGTCACGGCGGGTGAGGCGCTGAAGTCGACGGCGGCGCTCGAGCGGGTCGCGGTGAAGCTGATGGGGCTGAAGCGGGGCGGCACGCTGGTCGCGGTCGGCGGCGGCACGGTCGGAGATCTCGCGGGGGTGGTCGCCCACCTGGTGAAGCGCGGCGTCGAGCTGGTGCAGGTTCCAACGACGCTGCTCGCCGCGGTCGACAGCAGCGTCGGCGGCAAGGGCGCGCTGAACGTCGGCGCGGTGAAGAACGCGCTGGGCGTCTTTCACTATGCGTCACGTGCGCTGATCTGCCCTGAGTTCTTTCAGACGCTGTCGCCAGCTCAGCTGCGCGAAGGCGTGGCCGAGGCGCTGAAGATGGCGGTGTGCCTCGACGCGCGGGTGTGGAGGAAGTGGGCGCGAACCGCGCCGTCGGTGGAAGAGCTGGTCAAGACGTCGCGGCGAATGAAGGAAGCGGTCTGCGCGGAAGACCCGTACGAGCTGTCGGGCCGGCGCGCGGTGCTGAACTTCGGCCACACGTTCGGCCACGTGATCGAGGGCCTGAGCCAGTTCCGCGTGCGGCACGGCGAGGCCGTCGCGCTCGGCATGCTCTGCGCACTCGATGTCGGCCGCGCGGTGGGCGTCACGCCGCGAGACCTCGCGCTCGAAGTGGAAGTGGTGCTGTCTGCGCGCACGGGGGCCACGCGTCGCCGTCTGGCTGCAGTGCTCGAGAGTCACTCGGTCGACGACGTCGAGCTGCTCCTCGCTGCCGACAAGAAGTCCGTCGGGAAGGGGCTACGCATGGTGCTGCTCGAGAAGCCCGGCGTCGCGCGATTGGTCGAGGTACCGAAGTGGCGGTAGTCCTCACGCCGCCCATCTCGAAGTCCGACGCGCAGCGCGCGCTGGTCTTGTCCCGCATCGTGGGCCCGAGCTCCGTTCATCCCGAGAGAAGTCGAGGGATGAGCCTCCTCGACGACCCCGACGAAGACCTGCCCGCGGACGTGCGGGTGCTCCGGGCCGGCCTGGACACGCTGGCCGCCGGCGGCACGGATGCCGACTGCCACGACGGCGGCGCGCCTTTTCGCTTCCTGATGACGCAAGTCGCGGTGACGCCAGGCGCGCACCTGCGGCTGCACGGCACCTCGCGCCTGGCCGAACGCCCGCATGCCGCGCTCTTCGACGCGCTCGCCCCTGCTGCGACGAGAGGCACCGGAACGTTGCTGGCCGACGTGCGAGCCCTGGACCCGCTGCCGACATCTTTCACCGTCGTCTCCGACGCCTCGAGCCAGTACGCGAGCAGCCTCCTTCTCGGCGCCGCGTCGATCGCGCACCGCACGAATCGCCCCTGCTCTGTTCGCGTCGAAGGTGCGCGCGTCAGCGACGGCTACCTGCAGATGACGGTGCGGTGGCTTCGCGCGGCGGGCTTCGACGTTCGCGGCGACTCGACGTTCACGGTGAAGTGGGAAGCGGCGCGGCCGCTGCCAGAGATCCCCGGCGACTGGTCGTCGATTGGCTACCTGCTGCTCGCGGCGTGGGCGCACGACGCCCAGGTGGCCCGGCTCTCCGACCCCTCGCTGCACCCCGACGGCGCGATCGTCGCAGCGCTCGCGACAGTAGGCCTCACCGTGCGCGACGACGGCCACGTCATCGGCGCGCTGCACGGCGCACTCGACGTCTCGGCGGCACGCTTTCCCGACAGCATCCCCACGCTCGCCGCGCTGGCCTGCGTGCTGCGCGAGCCTTCGCGCTTCACCGACTGTTCGATTCTCCGTGGCAAGGAAAGCGACCGCGCCGACGGCATCATCGCCCTCGCCACCGCCGCCGGAGCCTCCGCCTGGCTCGATAGAGACACGTTGCATCTTGTCCCATCGGGGCAGATCGCATCGATCGTCTTCGACAGCCGCGACGACCACCGGCTCGCGATGGCCGCCGGCACCCTCGCCACCCTCGCGCGCGTTCCGCTTCGGTTGAAAGGCGCGGGCTGCGTCGCCAAATCCTTCCCCGGGTTCTGGCGAGAGCTGGCGAAGTTGGGCGTGCCCACTCCTGCCGAGTGACTAACGCCGCAGCGGTAAAAGTCCGGCGCGGTTGCTGCATGGAGCCCCCGGCATGGACCCATTGCGGATGGCAGCACTCGTCGTCGTCTTCACCGGCGGCGCCGCCGAGGCCTTCTCGGTCTCGAGCGCGCTAACGACGCCCTGCCACGAGCCGATTACGATGGCCGCGCTGCGAAACGCGCGCGCGGGAACGCCCGCCGCCGCGCCCCTGGTGTCGCTGGGCCGCAACGACAAAGCCATCGTCGACGACGTCACCTTCACTCCAGATGACGACATGCGTGACCTCGGCGCCATCGCGCTGCTGCTGGGCGTGCGCGACAACGACCTCAAAGGCCGCGACCCGAACGAGATCGACTCGCTGGCGTTGATCCACGGAGACCCCGATGGGCAGCGCGAGCACTGCCTGCGCGCGCCGGATCAAGACGAGCCGGGTGGAACGCAGGCCGCGCTGACCGAGTGCCGCGCCTTCATTCGCGAGAAGTTCACCGAGTCACTCGATGGTCTCGACGACTCGGGCCACCCGACCCTCGACATCCGTTCGAACGTGCCCGTCGCTTTGTCGCTGCGCGGGAAGACCCAGGTCGCCCTGCCGATGTTCTACCTGCGCATCGGCCAGGCGCTTCACACGCTGCAAGACAGCTTCAGCCACAGCTACCGGCCGGACGACGGCACGCACGTGACGGTGACGCTCAACTACGTCGACGTCGTCGACAAGGAATACGCTGCGGGTCGCGACGGGCCGCAGCACAGCATGGAGCTCGACCGGTGCGATGGCACCGACCCACTGCAGGTGCGCAACCGCGAGCTCGCCACCACGGCGTCGACCGAAGTGCTGCAGACGGCGCTCGACGTGAAGCTGACGCGCAGCGAGAAGCTCGCCGCGCTCGACGTGCTGCTCGACAAGTACCTCGGCTACCAGAGCGGCTGTACGTCCTCGAACTCCTGGTGCGCTGCGCCCGAGGCGAAGCTCGAAGCGCAGAAGGGAACTTTCGGTTGCAGCTCGACCGGCGCTTTTCCTCCGCTGCTCGCGATCAGCTGCCTGCTCGTCGCGCTGCTGTGGAAGGGCAAGGTTCGCGCTGGCTGGCTGGTGCTCGCGTTGATGCTGCCGGTGTCGGCGCGCGCCCAGGACGCCGCAAACGCGCCGCCGGTGGAGTCGCCGCAGGCCGCCGAGCAAGGTGCCGTGGTGCCGGTGACTCCCGACGAAGTGCGCTCGGTGCAGAAGGAGGCCGTGAACCGTCGCTCGGTGGTCGCGCTTCACGCGGGCGGCGGCGTGAGCTTCTACAACATCGCGGTCGCCGGAGTGGTGGGCATCCGCCTGCGCTTCAACGACTACCTTCAGCTGGGCCTCGATGGCGAAATCAACGGCTGGTACGGCCTTCACAACCAGAAGCTGCGCACGGGCGCGACGAACATCTACCTGTCGTTGATCGTCCGCTTCCCGATGAAGTTCGAGCGCGTCAACCTGCGGTCGAGCGTGTCGCTGGGCGTCGCGATTGCGATGCTCGACCTCGCCGGCGTGCCGAAGGGCAGCACCGGCGTCTTCGCCGGCATCAACCCGCTCGGCGTCGAGTTCAAGGTCAGCAAGCACTTCTACCTCGTCTTCTACCCGCTGGGCGTCGCGCTGCCGGTGCCGCAGCTGAAGGGCGCTCCGTTTGCGTTCCCGCAGTTCCGCACCTCGCTGGCGATCGAAATCCCTCTGTAAGGAGGCCTTCTCGCGGTTCAGGACGCGGTGTCGCGGCGAGGCTAAGTAGCCCGCATGGGAACGAGCTATGACGCGGTGGTGGTGGGGTCCGGGCCGAACGGGCTCGGGTGCGCGATCGAGCTCGCGCGGCACGGAAAGAAGGTGAAGCTGCTCGAGGCACAACCGACCTTCGGCGGAGGAGCACGCAGCGCCGAGCTCACGCTTCCCGGCTTCACCCACGACCTCTGCTCTGCGATTCACCCGATGGCGGCGTCGTCGCCATTCTTCACCACGCTGCCGCTCGACAAGTTCGGGCTCGAGTGGATGTACCCGAAGGTCCAGCTCGCGCACCCGCTGGACGACGGCAGCGGCGGGGCGCTGCACCGGTCACTCGAAGAGACCGCAGCGACGCTGGGCCCCGACGGCGAGAAGTGGATTCACCTGATGAAGCCCTTCGTCGACCGATGGGATGACTTCCGCGGCGCGCTCTTCAACCCGGTGCTGCGCGTGCCGACCAACCCGCTGCTGTTCGCGCGCCTGGGGCTTCACGCGATTCGCCCTGCGTCCGATTTCGTGGAAGAAGAATTCGAAGGGCCGCAGGCGAAGGCGCTGTTCATGGGCTGCGCGGCACACTCGTTCGGGCGGCTGACGAAGCTGCTCACGTCGTCGCTGGGTTTTGGGCTCGCTGTCGCGGGACACGCGGTGGGCTGGCCGGCGCCGAAGGGTGGGACGCAGAAAATCACCGACGCGCTGATGGGCTACTTCCAGTCGCTGGGTGGGGACGCGCAGGCGGGCGTGCCGGTGCGGGCGCTGCGCGAGCTGCCCGAGGCAAAGGCGTACTTCTTCGACACGAACGCGCGAGGGATGTCGGCGATCTGCGGCGACGCGCTGCCGCCGCGGTACCACGCCAGCGTTCTGCGGTTCACGAAGGGCAACGCGGTGTTCAAGCTCGACTACGCGTTGTCGGGTCCGATGCCGTGGACGAACGCCGCGTGCCGGGACGCAGGCACGATTCACCTCGGCGGCACCGCGGCGATGGTGACGAAGTCCGAGGCCGAGACGAACGACGGTGAGGCGCCGACGTCGCCGTACGTGCTCGTCGCCCAACAGAGCCTCTTCGATGACACGCGCGCCCCGGCGGGGAAGCACACGCTGTGGGCGTACTGTCATCTGCCCAACGGCAGCACGGTGGACATGACCCAGCGGATCGAAGCGCAGCTGGAAAGGTTCGCTCCGGGGTTTCAATCGTTGGTGCTCAAACGGTCGACGCGCAGGCCGGCGGACTTCGAGGCCCACAACGCGAACTACGTGGGCGGAGACATCTCGGCCGGCAGCATCGACGGCCTGCAGCTGTTCTTCCGCCCCAACTTCTCAATCACGCCGTGGGCGACGCCGAACCCGAAAATCTTTCTCTGCTCGGCGTCGACTCCACCTGGCCCCGCAGTGCACGGCATGTGCGGCTTCTGGGCGGCCAGAACTGCCCTCGGTCGCGTGCTCGCGTAGCGCCGAGCAGACTCCGTTCATCCGGAAGAGAAGTCGAGGGATGAGCCGCCTCTGCGCTACTTCTTCCCCTTGAAGCGAACGGGCTGAAGCCCGTTCACGGCCAGCACCTCGCCGTCAGGCCCGGCGCCCGACGCACCGCGCGGGAGCAGCTTCACCGTCTTCTCGACCCCGGGCGCCAGGTGGAAGAAGTCGTCATCGCCGCGGAAGTGCTCGTCGTCGAGGTGCACCGACTGGGCAAACCGCTTCGTCTTCACCTTCAGCACCCAGCCGCCGCCCGCCGCCTCGACTTCCACGGTGAGCCCGAGCTCGACCCGGGCCGAGCCGCGGCCGGTCGGAAAATGAAAAGCCTCGGCGATGCGCACGCCCGCGTCGTCCGTCAGCGCCGCGACGGTCACGTCATGCGCCGCCTGCCCGAAGCGATATGCGTAGGTGGTGTCGAAGAACGAATCGAAGAGCGACGCGGCCTGAAGCTCCATCGCCGACCGCGGCTCGAGCGTCAGCGCCTTCTCGGCTTGCACCACGGGCACCTCGCCGAGCCGCAGGCACTGCAGCGACAGCTTCAGCTTCAGCGTCCGTGGCGATTCGTTGGTGACGTGTACCGCGAGCCCGTTAACGCCTTCGTCGGTGAGCGCGACCTGCACCGGGCGGAACGCGCGCTTCAACGCGAAATACGCCGCCTTCGGAGCGCCCAGCGCGTCCACCACCCCCCAGCCGGCTCCCGCCCAGAGGTCCTGGTAGAGGAACACGAGCCCGCCGCCGCAGCCCGACCGCGCGCGGCGCCACTCGGCATAGACCTCTTCCATCACCTCGCCCGTCACCGCGCGCGACAGCTGCAGGTACCGGTTCGGGTCCTCGTAGCGAAGCGTCGCGGGCCGCACCCCGTAGAGCCTTTCGAGGTAGTGCTCACGAACGTCCTCGAAGTCCCACGACGCGCCGACATCACGCGGCACCCGCGCCTTCCACTTCGGGTGGTGCACCGGCAGCTCACCCGACGCGAGCACCTTCGCCACCGTCGCCGCCTCGGGCACGTTCGCGAAGGCCAGACACTCGCTGGCGAACTTCACCTCGGCCCGGCGCGCGTCTTCCAGCGGCCGCAGGTACGCGCCGACCCCGTAGTAGTGGGTGATGTTCCGGTTCGCGATGAACGGCAGGTCACCACCCGACGGCGAATTCGTCACGTACGGCACGTCGGGCCGCAGCCGGTCGACCTGCCCGGGCAAAACCTCTTGAAACAGCGACGAGCTCCACGACGCGCGCGGCAGCCCGAGCATCGACGACTGCTGCTCCACCTCACTTCCACCGCACAGCACCGCCAGCGACGCCGACGTCTGGACGCGGTCGAGCAGCTGCGCCGCTTCGTCGGTGACGCTCTTGGCGAATGCCGCGTCGGCCACCGGGTAGTCGAAGTTGGCGAACATGAAGTCCTGCCAGACCAGCAGCCCGAGCTCGTCGCACAGCGCGAAGAAGGCGTCGGACTCGTACGCCATCGTCCCGCCCACGCGCACCATGTTCATCCCCGCGTCGCGCATCCGCGTAAGCCACGGCAGGTACGCCTCGCGCGAAGAGGGCAGGGTGACGAGGTCGGCGGTGCTCCAGCAGGCGCCGCGGCAGAACACGCGCTCGCCGTTCACCTTTAGCTGGGTGCCGTCTTCGAGCTCGACCGCGCGGAAGCCGACCCGGCCGAGGTCGATGACGAACTCCCCGATGCGCACCGACAACCCGTGAAGGGCCGGCGTCCCGTGCGTGTGCGGCCACCACGCGGCGACCTCTTCGATTCGCACATCGCCGCGCAGCACGCCCGGCTTCACCCACCGCAGCGGCGCCTGCTGGCCCGCGACGTCGACCACTGCGTCGGCCTTCGCGCCCTCGACTTCGAGCTCGAGCGCCAGCACCCCCGCAGCGCCGTCGAGGTGGCTGCGCACGTCGGCGCGCTTCACCTTCAAAGGGCCTTCTTCAATCAGCTCGACGCTGCGCCAGGGGCCCACTGCGTGAACCGGCGGGCACCAACCCGGCAGATGTCCGAGCAGCGTGGTGCGGACGAAGCGCAGCGTGGCCGGCTCGATCATCCGCGGCCGCCATCGCGCACGCCCCTTCTTTCCCTTTAAGACCGGCTCGAGCGCACGGAACGCGATCACCAGCTCGTTGTCGCCCGCGCCGTTCACCGCCACGTCGTGCGCGAGAAACATGCTGTCGGTCTGCAACAACTTCGTTCCGTTCAGCCAGACCTCGGAAAGCGTCGCGAGCCCGTTGAAGCGAAGCGTCTGCGGCCCGGTCGCGGTGAAGCGGGTGCGAAACCAGAAGTCCTGGTTGTGCAGCGGGGCTGCCGCGTCGATCGACCACTTCCCCGCATCGCGCAGCGCCTGCGCCACCGTGCCCGGCACCTTCGCGGGAAGCCACGGCCCCTGCAGCTCAGCCGGAGCCTTCGCCGCGTTCGCCGCCGTGCCGCACAGCTCCCAGCCGTCGGAAAGCGACACCACTCGCCGCCCAGTGATCGAGTGAACCTTCGCCATCTCAGCGCGTATCCGTCAGCCGTTCGTGCATGCCATTGGGCAGGTAGTAGGTCAGCCGCACCGTGCCGATGACCACCTCGGCCCCGTTGAAGAGCGGCGCGTGCTTCTCGCCCAGGCGCATTCCTTCGAGCTTCGAGCCATTGCGGCTCCTCAAGTCGGCCACCGTCCACCGGTAGCCGTCGTAGACGAAGGCGAGGTGCTTCAACGACACAGTGGCGTCGTTCACTTCGAAGTCGCAGTTTGCGCGCCCGACGATGATGGGCGAGCCATCGCGCTTCGGCTCCAACACCAGCGCCAGGGCCTCGGCGCTCAGCGTCTTCGGCGGAGTCTTAGGCGGCTGCGGGTTCACCAACGACGCGCCCGCGAGCGTCGTCTTCGCCGGAGGGCTCCACCCGCCCGGTTCCCACACCAGCCAGTCGTGCGCGTGCTCTTCGCTGAAGTCTTCCAGCGAAGACGCGGCGAACTTCTTCTTCAATGCCGAGAGCAGGAAGCTGCGCACGTCTACCCGTACCGCTTGACCAGCACGCCGAGCGCAGTGTCGTGCGCCCGTTCGAGGGTCTCGAGGGTCGGGTTGAAGTCGCCGAACTTCTTCTTGTTCACCGCGCGCGCGAGAAGGAACTGCAGCCCCTTCGTCGTCGACGCCAGCTGCTCACACGCCGCGATCGCCTCTTCGAGCCCGCCTTCGCCCTGCGCCGCAAGCCATCGGCAGTGGTCGCCGAGCAGCTCGAAGTTCGCCCCCAGCTGGCGAACGACGTTGAACGAGTAGAGATGGAAGTAGGCCATCGGCCGCAGCGCCAGCTGCTCGAGGTGCCGCGGAAACTCTGGCCGTAGCTTCGCGATCGGGTTGGTCGGCCGGCGGTGCAGGTGCCACCTCAGCAGCGCCTTCGCTTCGTCCAGCAGCGCCTTGCCCGACTTGCCTTCGCCTTCCTTCAGCTTCACGAACTCGACGTATGGGAAGAGCACGTTCGGGTCGTCTTTCAGCGCGGGGATGCGGCGGAACACGCCGTCGAAGTCCTCGCCCGACAGCTCGTAGAAGCCCGCGTTGTGGAAGTACGCCAGGCGTCGGTGCACCGCATCGAGCTCGACGATGCCGACCGTCGTCTTCACGTGCTCATGCTGGTACGCCGTGCCGCGCGTGTCGGGCAGATAGAAGCTGTCCATCTCGACCAGCACCAGGTTCCCGCGATCCAGCTGGACCGCGGTGTGGGCCTCGATCGAGTCGTAGATTGCCAGCTCCTGCACATGCAGCCCGAACAGCGCCTGCAGGTCTTCCAGCGGGAACTTGAAGAACGTCAGCTGGTCGCCTTCGAAGTCTTGCGCGACGGTGAACCCCAGCGCCGCCGCCGGCTCGAGGCCGTACGCGTTCAGCACTTCAATCCACAAGTCGACGTAGCAGTTCGTCTCGGGCCAGCTGCGGGTGCCGCCGTGCAGCGCGTGCGGCTTGAAAGTCTGGGTCGAGATTTTCGGCAGCACGTTCGCCTAACCCCAGAGCACTTCGCGAACGCCCTTCGGCCACGCCTTCACGTCGAGCCCGTGGTGCTTGAACAGCGCCAGGGTCACCCGTTCCATTCCGAAGCCCACGCACGCCGTATGGGCCACTGCGCCGTCAGGCGTCTTCATGTGCCACAGGTGCCCGAAGTGGTCCTGGTGGTAGTTGAAGCTGAGGCAGGCGGTCGGCTTCTCGGTGCTGGTGATTGGAATCAGCAGCTCGAACTTCAGGTTCTGGTCGCGCTGGTTCACCGCCAGCATCTTTCCCGCGCGGCCGAAGAACGGGTCGTTGGCCACGTCGATGTTCAGCGGCACTTCCAGCGACTTCATCAGCTTCTGGCCGCGCTCGAGCCACAGCTCGCGAAAGGCCATCACCTGCGCCGGGGTGCCGATGCGCACGTACTCGCGCATCCGGAACAGCTGCATGCGCGCTGGATCCAGCGAAGGCTCGTGGCGGAAGCAGTACGAGTACACGTCGACGAGGTTGCCGTCTTTCGACAGCGGGCCCCGCTTCGCGACCGTCGGGTAAATCGGGTAGCAGGCCGCCGGCGTCATCACCACGTTCGTGGCCTTCTGCCCGGCCGTCCAGTCTTCCTTCTTCTCGAGCTTGTCGAGCAGCGCCATGTGGTCGCGCTCGTTGCCCATGAAGCTGTGAACCGTGCCCGCCAGTTGGGGGAAGCTCTTCAGGTACTCGCTTTCCTCGAAGTGCTGCCGGTTGATCGCCGGAGGAAACCGCATCACCTCTGGCCCGTCGCCCCCGCCGTACTTCGTGATCACCGTGTTGAACCGTTCGACGACGTCTTCGAAGGTGCCGCTGCGGCCGAACAGCCCGTCGACTCCCATCGGAATCAGCAGGCCGGCGTCGATCAGCGACTTCAGGAAAGTGGCTTGGGCGTCCATGGCGTTCACGTGAACAATCCGTTGTCTTCTTTGTGGACCAGCAAAAGGTTGGCCGTGTTTCCGTAGATGCGGTCGTTGCTGACCATCACCGCCGCCGAGTGCGCGTCGCGCAGGTGCCGGCCCAGGCTGAACTTCGTGTCATTTCTGTAGCCGTAGATGCCGCACACCATCAGCGCGTGGTTCACGACCGCGACCGCCATCTGCGAGGTGCCCGTCTTCAGGCTGTTCATCGCGATCGCGAAAGACAGCGACGACAGCTTCTCGACGTTGCCCATCGCGTCTTCGTACTGCTTCGCGCCCGCGACGACGTTCGCCTTCATCTGCTGGTGCATGCTGACGGCTTCGGCGAGGCGCACGGCTCCGGGCGGAGTCGAGCCCGGCTTCTTCCGTGCCTCGGTGCGAATGAAGGCGCGTGCGCGCGACACCGCGTTCGTCGCGATTCCCAGCCACAGCGACGACCAGGTGAGGTGCGAGGTCGGCAACATCGTCTGCGCCGAGATGTCGGCGTAGGGCAGCGGCAGAATCTGCGCCGCGTTTCCCGAGGCGTGCAGCCAGTACCCGTTGCTGCAGGTGCCACGCATGCCCAGCGTGTCCCAGCCGCCCGTCTGCTCGAGCTGGTAGTCAGGCTTCAACACCACGACGATCACCTGGTCTGACGGCGGCGCTTCCGCCGTGCGGCGCGCGGTGACGAGAATCGCGTCGGCGTTCGCGCCGTACGAGATGACGATCGCGTTCTTCTTCAGCTTGAAGGTGTCGCCCGTGAGCTCGACCGCGCACGAGCTGCTGCGCACGTCGCCGCCAATTCCCGCTTCCGAGGTGGCAGACGCGAGCAGCAGCTGTTCCTTCGCGAGGCGTTCGAGGAACGTGCGGTGCCATGGCGACTGTTGGCCGTGCCGCACGAAGCACGCGACCTGAATCTGGTGCATCGCGTAGATCATCGCCGTCGAGGCGCAGTACTGGCCCAGCGCGTGGCAGACCTCGCTGACGGTCGAGATGGTGGCGCTTTCTCCGCCCAGCTCGCTCGGCACCATGATGCCCAACAGCTTCGCTTCCTTCAGCGCCGCCATCGACTCGGCCGGAAACCGGGCTTCCTTGTCCACCGAATCGGCGAACTTCACGGCCAGCTCACCGACTCTTCGCGCGCGCTCGAGGGCCGTCACGTCAGCCCCCCTTTTCGGCGACCAGCTCGGTGATCGCCGCGCGAATCGCCGCGACGCTCTCGAACGACTTGCGGCGCAGCATCCGTTCGGGGAACTCGAGGTCGAACTTCGACTCGAGGGCCAGCATCAGATTGACAGAGGCGTGGGACGTCAAGCCGGCGGAATAGAGGTCGGCTTCATCGGCAAGCGTCGCGATGTCGACGGGCAGGCGACCATGTTCTTTGACGATGGCGCGGATGTCTTCGGTCATAGGGGTGACTCCCGAAAAGGCGCGCAAGATAAGCGGAATGAAAAGAAGGGGAAGGCGAATCTTGCTGCAGCTTCGTGGTCTCATCACCGCCCGTGTTCATCCTGATTCCCGTCGGAGTGGAAGGCCACGAGGTCCGCCTTCCCGTGGTCTGCATCGGCATCGTCGCCGCCTGCGTCGCCCTCTTCTTCGGCACCTGGGTGCTGCCGTCCAACGCCGAGGGCGTCGAGAGCAGCGCGATGCGCGAGCTGATTCGCGAGTGGGAAGCGCACCCGTACCTCGAGCTGCCCAACTTTCTTCCCGACGAAGAGAAGGTGCAGATCGCCGCTTACCGGGCGGAGTGGCTGCAGTCGCACCCGGCTCCGACGGGCGACGTCCTCGACGCCGAACAGCGCTCGTTCACCGTTCGCTTCCAGCAGGCTTTCGAGAAAGCGCAGCAGACGCCGATGCGGAAGCTCGCGCTCGTGCCCAGCCGTGGCTTCTTTCAGTGGGGCCTGCTCACGCACATGTTCATCCACTTCGGGTGGATGCACCTGCTCGGAAACCTTCTCTTCTTCTACATGTGTGGCCCGCTGCTCGAGGACGCGTGGGGTCGGAAGATTTTCGGTGGCTTCTACCTCCTCGGTGGGCTCTTCGCGGCGACCGCGCACTTCCTCATCGATCGCCACTCGACGGTGTCGATGGGTGGCGCCTCCGGAGCGATCGCTGCCTGCATGGGCGCCTTCGCCGTCCGTTTCGCGAGCCGCAGAGTGTCGATGGGCTACTTCTTCTTTGTGGGCTTCCGCCTCTTCCGCGGCATCTGGCTCTGGCCGGCGTGGGTGTGCGGCTTTCTCTGGTTCGCCACCGAGGTGTTCAGCGCGGTGATGTCGGGCGGCAAGGCGAGCGGCGTCGCCGTGATGGCGCACGTCGGCGGCTTCGCCTTCGGAGCAGGCGTCGCGTTCGGGATGAAGGCGATCGGCCTCGAGAAGTCGCTGGTGCCTTCGGTCGAACACCACACCGGGCCGTTGACGGTGAGTCTGCTCAAGGAAGTCGAAGACGCGCGCTCGCTTGTCCAGGCAGGAGACCGCGCGGGCGCTCGGGCGAAGTACGAGTCGGCCGCGAGGGCGCACCCCGAGGACGCCGATGTTCAGCTGGGGCTCGTCGCGCTGGATTTTGCGGAAGGCGCGCGGCCCGCCGCGATCTCGCGGTTGGATCGCACGCTGAATGGGCTGTTGAGAAAGAAGGAAGGGCTGCGGGCGATCGCGGGCCTGTGGGAAGTGTGGACGTCGCTAAAGCCCGACGAGCTCAGGCCGGCGCTTGCGTTCGCGCTCGCGAAGGCGGCGGAAGAGGTGGGCGACCAGGCGCAAGGCCTGCTCGAGCCGTTGTTCCTCCGCGGTGGCGACGCTTCAGGGTTGATGGGGGCGAAGTCATTGATCCGCGCCGCCGAGCTGCAGCTGGCGAGCGCAGACACGACGACTGCGGCAGTCACGCTCGACACGCTGCTCGCCCGAGCCGACGCGGGGCCCGAGCTGTTGGCGCGCGCGAAGCAGCTGCGAGACTCCGTTCACCCCGAGAGCAGTCGAGGGGTGAGCCTCCCGGAAGACCCGGAACCATCTGCGTCGCGCCCGCCGCCCAAATCGGTGCTCTGCGCGCTGCTGGCCGTGACGGACGCGGGCCTGACGCTGCAGTCGCGAACCGGCGACCAGAATCAGCTCGCCTTCCGTCAGATCCTCGGCGTCGCCGCGGGCGTCATCCCGCTCTCGAAAGACGGCGCCGCCCCGCGCGGGATCCTGCTCGTCGACCTCATCCTCTCGTGGGGCGACGCGACGAGGGCGGCCGTCTCTGTTCGCCTCGACAGCGACACCACCGTGATGTCGAAGCTGTTCCCCGGAGCCAGCGCTGCCGAGGTCTATGGCCGCTTCCTGGCCCATGTTCTCGAGGCGACCGGAGCCACCCCGCTGCCCGACGCAGGCGCCTTGACGACTGGCAAGTTCCCCCGGTACCCGTCGGCCGAAGCTCGGGACGCAGCGATCTTCCCGGGCGTGGCATAGTCGGCACATGAAGAAGATCCTCGTGGCCGTCGACGGATCCGAGCCGTCGCTTCACGCCGCGCGGCTCGCCCTGGCGCTTGCGCAAGCGACGGGAGCGCAGCTGACCATCACCTACTGCGTCGCGCCGATGCTGATCCCCGGGCAGGTGCCTTTCACTGTCGTCGCTGACGTCGTGAAGGCCGAGGTCGAGCGCGGCAAGCAGCTTCTCGAAGAGACCGCGAGGGCGCTCGGCGACCCATCGATTCGCACGGCGATGCTCGAAGGCTCACCCGCCGAACGCATCGCTGAAGAAGCCGAGAACGAGGGCTTCGAGATGGTGGTCGTCGGCAGCAGGGGCAGGGGCGCCGTCGCACGGGTGCTGCTCGGCTCGACCGCTGATCGCCTGGTGCACATCTGCCGCAAGCCGGTGCTGGTCGTTCGATGAACAGCCGCCGCAGGCATCGCGAAGCCCACAAGTCCGGCCGCGCCGCGTGGCTGCGCGCGGCGGTGCTCGGCTCGGACGACGCCATCGTCTCGACCTCGAGCCTGATGATCGGCGTCGCCGCATCGGCCGCCACCACCCAGAGCATCGTCGTCGCCGGAGTCGCGGGCCTCGTCGCCGGCTCGATGTCGATGGCCGTCGGCGAGTTCGTCTCGGTCAGCTCGCAGCGCGACGCCGAGGCTGCCGACGTCGAGCGTGAGAAGCGGGAGCTCGTCGACGAGCCCGCTGGTGAGCTGCGCGAGCTCGCCGGCATCTACGAAAAGCGCGGGCTCACGCGTGAGCTCGCGATGGAAGTCGCCCGGCAGCTGAGCGCGAAAGACCTGCTGGGGTCGCACCTGCGCGACGAGCTCGGCATCAATCCGCATGAGCTTTCTCGCCCGCTGCAGGCCGCCTGGATTTCATCGGTCAGCTTCGCGGTGTTCGCGGCGGTACCGATTCTGGCGCTGCTCGCTGCTCCGGCCGGGTACCAGATTGCGACTGTTGCAGCCGCGTCGCTGACCGCGCTCGCCGCGCTGGGCGCTTTCGGGGCCCACGTCGGCGGTGCCTCGAAGTTTCGGGGCGCGACCCGCGTCTTCCTCGGTGGCAGCCTCGCGATGGCGATCACCGCCGGCATCGGCAAGCTGCTGGGCGTCACTGTCGGTTGAGCAGCCCGACGCAGAGCACCGCGTCTGCTCGCAAGATGTAGTTCCGTTCGAGAATCAGATCGACGCCCGCACGCCCATAGAGCCGCAACGTCACCCGGCCCAGCTGCGCCCGCACGCCCACCTGCAGCCGCTGCGGAAAACGAAAGAGCTCGCGCGTGAAGAGCTCGACGCCCGACAGCACGCCGACCTCGAAGGAAATCGCCTTGCCGCCGAAGCCCGCGTTGATGCCGACGTTGGGCCCGAGCGCGAGGTCGAACTTTCCCTCGGGGATGATGAAGCCCGCGAGGCCGACGGTGCCCGAGAAGGTCGCCTTGCCCGGTTCGCCCAGCTGCCACCGCCGCGCGGCGCTGACCTCGACCACGCGATCTGCCAGCGACCAGGCGAGCTCGGCGCCGATGCCGCGGCCCGGGTTGTGGTTGTCCGAGCGCAACAGCCCGATGCCGATCGACTTCGGCCCGCCGTACACCGCCAGCTCGGCGCCTTCGGTGATGCGCCCCTGCGCAGTCAGCCAACCCGCTTCGGCGTGCGCGAGACCACCGACGAGCAGCGCGAGGGCGAGCGTCGGCTTCATCGGGTGGTCACCGTGCTGCCCGGCACCGCGCTCAGCGCATCGGCGCCGACGTTCGGTCGCGCCGACATCGCCGCGTCGAGAAACGCCTTCGACGCCGCCACGATTCGCGCGTGCGCCGTCTGAAGGTCCACCCCCGCCGCGCAGTTCCTCGCCACGTCTTCCTTTTCTGAGTCGGTGAACTGGTAGTGCGTCACGCCCTCGAGCACCACCAGCGCCGTCGGCGACGCAAACGACTTCGCGCCCTCGGTCACGTCGGCCAGCGCCGCGCTGCAGTCGTTGCTGCCCGCCAGCGACATCGACGGCACCTTCAAGCTCGACAACCCTCGTTCATCCGCCGCGTCCGGCAGGCTCGCTTCGAAGAGCAGCGCCGCGAAGCCGCCCTGCAGCGAAAGCTTCGCCGCGACGACGCCGCCCAGCGAGTGGCCGCCGACCGCAACCCGGTTCGGGTCGACCAGCCCGGTCAACAGAGACGGCGGCGGAGCGACCAACAGCTTCCGCGCCTCGGCACCGGAGTCGATGGTGAAGATGGCCAGGTCGAACGCGTGCGTCGGCAGCGCGACCACGTACCCTTCGCGCGCCAGCGCCTCGGCCCACCACCGGTAGCGCGACTCGGGCACCAGCCCACCCTGAATGAAGACCACCGAGGGGAAGGGGCCGGTGCGCGGCGTGCCGTCGTCTCGCGCGGGAAACACGATGCGCGTGTGAAGAAGGTCGGTGCCGAAGCCGCGGTGCTCGAACACCGCCTCGGCGACTCCCGGCGAGAGCACCTCACCCGAACGTGGAGAAGCAAGGCCACAGCCGGTCAACAGCAGCAGCGGCGCGAATCTCCACATGCCTTCCAACTAACACCGAGCGGGCGACGCCGCGCGAATTTGAAATCGGGCCTTTGCTACTTCGCTTCGAACGAGGCGATCACGCGATCGAGCCCCGCCTCGAAGAGCTCATCGAAGCGGTCGGTGCCGAACCACGCCATCACCTTGCCCAGGGCCGCGAGCTGCGCCGGCGGAGTGACGGCCCCCTTCGGAGCCCCCCGCTTCACCATCTCGAACCCACCCAGCTCGTCGAGAATCGCGCCGTTGCAATAGTGCAGCACGCCCCGGTACAGCTCGACCGCTTTGCGCGGGCCCATGCCGGCATCGAGCAGCATCGCAAAGATGCGATCGAGAAAAGCCAGCGCACCCGGCGTCGCAAACCGCCGCATCGCAAACAACAGGTACGCCCGCGGGTGCCGCCTTGCCAACGCCCGGTAGGCCCGCGCCAGCTGCCGCGACCTTTCCTGCCAGCCGCTTTTTCCCTGCAGCGGCACGTCGAGCTCGAGCGCCAGCTTCTCGGCCACCGAGTCCAGCAGCGCGTCCTTCGACGGGAAATGCTTGTACAGCGCCATGCCTTCCACGCCGAGCACCGCCCCAAGCTTGCGGGTCGAGAGCGCCTCGAGCCCGTGCTCGTCGATGTAGGCCAGCGCGGCGTCGGTGATGACCTGCGGGTTCAGCGGGCCGTCGCGTTTGACCTTCGTCTTCCGCTTCGCAGGGGGCATGGGCGCGCTTTGGTTTTCCTACAGCCGCACTTCGGTCTGGAGAATCGGCGGAATCTTCACCATCGAGATGCTGGCGTTGCGGCCCATGAAGCCGCGCGCCTCTTCGATCGCCTCCGACAGCGTGTCCGTGCGATCCCAACCCAGCAGCGCAGGCACGTGGTTGTTCTCGGCGCCGGCGCAGATGATTTTGCCCGCGTGCTGGCGGCCGTTCTCGCCCCAGTACCACATGTAGAAGGGGTGGGCCCCGTGGTAGCTGTTGCCCTTGCGGTAGAGGTGCACGTAGCTCGGGTTGCGCGCGAACTCTTCCTCGTACTTGTGCGACAGGACCATCGCGTCGCGCGTCTCGGGCAGCAGCCGGTTGAAGAACTCGATGTACGGCGCGTGGTGCTCGGGGTCGAACTCGTCGTACGCCGGGTGGGTGATGATGATGACGCCGCCCTTCTTCAGCAGCGGCACGCCGCGATTCAGGTTGTGCAGGTAGCCGCAGGCCATCACCTGCACCAGCAGCGGGTTGAGAATCGAGTTCGCGTTGTAGGGCGAGATGTACGGCATCCCGAAGATGACGATGTCGCTCTGCCCGTCGACGGGCACCGAGTACTGCTTCCACGACAGCTCCAGCGTCTTCTGGTGCGTCGGCTCGGTCTGGCCCGCGAACACGCCAATCACTTCGTACGCGGCGGGAATGCTGTGGAACATCTTCCGCTTCACCGGGCGCGGCATCTTCGACAGCGCGTACTTCGTCGCCTGGAACTTCAAGCGATCGAACTCGGTGAAGTCCTCTTCCTTCTTCATCAGCCAGTCGAGCTGGCCGTCGAACGCGCGGTTGTTCAGCACCGTCTCGATGTGGAAGACCTTCAGGTGCTTGTCGATGACGCGCCCAATCCGTTCGGTCGACCGGTGCAGCTGCGACGTGCCGGGTTCCATGTAGCTGGCCGTGTCGCGAATCGTCTGCGGGTTGTGGTGCGCGCGCAGCGACGCGTAGTTGGTGAGGCCTGTGCCCACCGACTTGTGGCCGCCGTCCATCGGGACGAGGTTGATGTTCACGTAGATCAACAGGTCGCTGTCGGCCGCGCGCTTGTTGATCGCCACCACTTCGTTCATCGCCGTGCGTTCCATCTCGACGATGCCGTCGGGATCTTCCGCGTCGTGGTTGTAGAAGCGGTCAGGGTGGAACTCGTTGAAGATTTCTGCCCCCACGCATCGCTTCAGCTCGGCGTCCGTCATCCTCCGGTGCAGCGCGTTCGCGATGATGATGTGCACGTCGTCGACGCCCGAATCGGCCAGCAGCTGCAGCACGATTTCGAGCACCGTCTGCCGCACGTCCGGGGTCCGCATCATCGGCAGCGGAAGCGAGATGTCGTCGAGCGCGATCGTCACCTTCATGCCCGGGGTGAGCAGCGCGTGCAGGGGCTCCATCTCTTCCGGGTGGTTGATCGCGTAGCGAATCGCGGCCTTCAGGTTCGGCACCGCTTCCAGCGGCGGGCGCGGGTAGATGATGCGCGTCCCCACCGGCACGTCTTCGAGAAGGAAGTCTTCGCCGTAGAAGAGCACGCGCGGCGGCGAGCTCTTTTCCTGGATGACGATGTGGGATTCCTCGTCGTACAGCTTCTTCAGCGTCTTCAGCGGGCGCATTGGCAGTTCCTGGTTTTCGTTTCAGCGCAGGTCGAGAATCGGCCAGTTGTAGCTGCGGGCGAGGGCGCGCAGGCGCAGGTCGGGGTTCACGGCGGTGGGGCGGCCGACCGCGGTCAGCATCGCGTAGTCGCTGGCGCTGTCGGTGTACGCGTGGCTCTTGTTGGCGGCGATCTTGTGCTGCTCGCAATAGTCGCGAATCACGTTCGCCTTGTTCGCGCCTTCGATGATGGGCGGGATGACCTTGCCCGTCGCGACGCCGCCGACGAACTGCATCTTGTTGGCGATCAGCTCATCCGCGCCGAGGAAGCGGGCCAGCGGGCGAATCGTGAAATCCAGCGCGCCGGTGATGAAGATGATCTTGCAGCTCGCCCGGCGCGCTTCGTCGATCAGGTCCTTCGCGCGCGGGTAGATGGCTGGCTTGATGACGTCTTCGAAGAGGTCTTCGGCCAGCGTGAACAGCCGGTCTTCCGAGAAGCCGGCGTAGCGCTTGTAGAAGACCTCGTTGAAGGTCTTCCGGTCGACCAGGTTCAGGGCGCCGAAGACGGGCAGCGAAGCGACGGTGCTCAGCGTCCGGCCGAGGATGCCCATGATGCTGCCCTCGTTCATCGCGTAGTAGGCGAACGCGTGAACGACGTTGGTCGAGATGAGCGTGCCGTCGACGTCGTAGAACGCGGCCTTGCCCTGCTGCGGTTGCGGCGAGTGATGCGGGTGCACGGGCGGCGGGATACCACATGCCCCGCCAGAGTGAAGCCTCAGGGGCTGCACCGGTCTTTGAAGGCCGACGCCGCGAGGAACTGCCTCAGCAGGTCCCTCCACGGGCCCCACGCGTGGCCCCCCTTCGTCGTCAGCACGTGGTCCTTCGGCAGGCCCGGCATCAGCACCTCGACGGCCGGCAACATCCGGTCGGTGTCACCGCTGCCGACGTAGAGCGCGGGCATCGGCAGCTTCCCAGTGGTAACGCGATGCAGGTAGCCCCACAGCTGCGCGGTGTGGTTGTCCGCGTTCAGCGCGCGCGTGGCTTCAGGTGGCGTCCACGTCGCCAGGCCGCCCGCGTCGCGAATCTGCTGCACGACCGCGTCGTCGCCGAGGAAAGGGGCGAACACTGCCAGGCCATCGACGTGCTCCGGGTACAGCATCGTGTAGTTGATCGCGCCGTACCCACCCATCGAGACGCCCAGCAGCCAGACGTGTTCGTACCCCTTCGCCCGCGCGGGCCCGATGACGTCTTCCTCGAGCCGCTGGGCCGCGATGCTCTTCAGGTAGTAGCCGAAGTTCGCGTCGGCCGAGACGAGGTCGGCCGAGAGGCCCGACGCCCGCAGGTCTTCCACGAAGTGTTCTGCGCGGAAGTCTTCCGCCTGGTCGCGCATGCCGGGCAACAGCACCAGCAGGCACTTCGCTCTTCCCGAGGGCCAGGGGTCTTCGACGAAGGCCATCGGCGTCGGGGTGGGCGGGACGTGGAAACAGCCGGTGAGGAGCAGGGCGAGAAGAAGGAAACGCATCCGCGCGACTCTGCCTCAACGCGGGGGTGGATTTCCGCAATGCTTTGGCTGACAAGGGCTGGATGCCGATCAGAAAAGGAACCGTCAGCTGCTCGCGCTTTCGCATCGAAGGCACGGTGCCGAAAGACGTGAAGAAGTGGCTGACGAAGACACTGAAGCAGGGCGCGTTCGAGCCCATCGACCCGAAAGGAGACGAAGACCGCGCCGCCGGCTTCGTCGAGCTCGAAGACGATCGCGCCACGAACTTTTCCGCCGGAGCGCTGTTCGAGGGCATGTATGCGCTGTTCGCCTGGCGGGTCGAAAAAATCCGCATGCCCGCGTCGACCATTCGCGCCGAGCTGGGTGAGTGGGCGAAGAAGTTCGAAGAGAAGAACGGCCGCAACCCTGGCCGCAAAGAGAAGGCCGACCAGAAGGACTTGATTCGCAAAGGCCTGCGCTCGAAGACGCCGCCGGTCTCTTCCGTTTCCGACCTGAGCTACGAGCTCACCAGCGGCGAGCTGCTCGTCTGGGCGAGCTCGACCGGCATCGTCGAAGAAGTGCAGGCGGTGTTGGAATCAGGGCTCGGGGTTCGCCTCATCCCCCGCGTGCCCGCGTCTTTCGTCTCGCCCAGCGTGCTCGATTCGCTCGGCCCCACCCCCGCGCTGTTCGAAGCCTCCGGAGTGAAGTCATGACGGGCCGCACGCAAGCCACCGCCGAAGCCCGCTTCATGCGGGGGGAAACTGGCGTCGACGGCGCCACTGGGAAGGAAGAGCTCGACCCGGAAATCGTCGAGCAGGCGAAGGCGAAGGAAGCGCTGTACCGCGGGCGCGCGTGGCTCGGCCGCGAGTGCCTGTGCTGGATTCTGATGAAGTCCGAGTCTTCCGACGCGCTCTGCACTGTCGACAAGCAGCCGCTGCGCGTCGTCTTCACTGGCAAGATTCTGCTGCGCGCCGGGGCAGGTGAAGTCACCGAGGTCGCAGCCAAGGGCGTCTCGGCGCCGTACTCGGGCATCGTTCGCTTCGCGCTCAAGCGCAACCTGCTCGTCCACGGCGCCCACCTGCAGCTGACGCACGGCGAGCAGACCTTCGAGGTCACCCTGGACGCCGAACGCTTCGACTTCCGCGCCGGCAAGCTGCCCGCGCTTCTCGCCGAGGGCGACGAGGGCGAAGAGCTGGTCGAACGGCTGGAGCTCGTCTCGCGCCTCGGCCGCTGCGTCGACGCGCTGATCGAACAGTTCATCAAGGTGCGGGTCGGCCCCACGTGGCAGCGCACCGTCGTGCCTGAGCTCAAGGCCTGGTTCAACGAAGAGAAGTAGAGTGCCGCGCCATGGCCGAAGACTCCGCTGACGCGCTGATTCTGAAGATGCAGCACCTCGAGGCGCAGGCGAAGAATACGCGCGAGGCCGACACGCTTCGCCGTGGCGCCGACCGCCTCAAGTCCGCCGCGCAGAAGCTCGCCTTCGAGTCTCAGCGCGAAGTCACCGCGCTCGAGAAGCTTCAGGAAGACTCCGAGAAGGAGCTCGACGCGATCAAGGTCGACGGCGTGCAGAGCGCCGAGGCTCCCGCGTTCGTCGCCGCCCGGAACCGCGGTGAAGACGCGCGCAAGCAGCTGATTCGGGCGCGCGCCAGGCTCAACTTCGCCCTCGACAAGCTGTCAGACGCCGAGCGCCGCGAGTACGAGGCCTTTCACGCCGAGGTCCGTGCCGAGACGCACGGCCAGCTCGCGGAAGACCCGACGTTCGACAAAATCTAGAGCCAGCCGGCGGCGCGATACCCGTCGGCGCTGCGCTGCGCCGCTTCACGCAGCGTCACCTCGGGCGCGTAGCCCAGCAGCCGGTGCGCCTTCTCGATGCTGCACGTCCACCCCGGAGCGAGCAGCTGCCGCGCGAGCTTCCGGTTCAGCGCCAGCTTCTTCCCCGTCACCTGCGACACGACGTCAGCGCCCGCCGCGAGCAGCTTGAGCACCGCCTGCGGCACCGGGATGGTGCGCGTCTTCACCTGCAGCACCTCGGCAATCATTCGCATCAGCCCATCGAGGCTGACCTTCTCGTTGCTCGACGCAAAGAAGGACTCCCCGACGGCCTCCGGCTTGTCGGCCATCAGCAGCAGCAGCGACACCACGTCTTCGACCGCGACCATCGACAACAACCTCTCGGGTCCACCCAGCTTCAGCACGACTCCCTTCTTCACCAGCTTGAAGAAGGTGAGGTTCTCGTGGTCGCCAGGTCCGACAATCCGGCTCGGCCGGCAGTTCGTGACCTCGAGCTTGTCCGCGAAACTGAAGGCGATGCGTTCGGCTTCAGCCTTGCTCTCGCCGTACCATTCTTCGGGGGCCAGCGCGTCCGACTCGACGCGCGGGCGGCCACCGACCGAGGGTCCGACTGCGGCGAGCGAGCTGCACAGCACCAGGCGCCGCGTGCCCGCCTTCACCATTTCTTCCGCGACGAGCCGCGTGCCTTCCGCGTTCACCTTCATGAAGTCGTCTCTCGTCGCCGCGCGCCGAATGCCCGCGAGGTGAAACACGACCTCGATGTCCTTCAGCGCGGGCCCCAGTGATGCGCGCTGCGTGACGTCGCCCGTGGCGCGCTCACACGCCACATTCTCGAGCGCCGAAACGTCACTTCCCTGACGAACCAGGCACCGCACTTCATCGCCGCGCACGATTAGCCGGCGGGCCAACCACGCCCCCAGAAAGCCGTTTGCTCCGGTAATCAGGTGACGCATTCGAAGCGACTTTCCCTCGAATAAATCCTCGAAGGGGCTGTTTTTCACTGGAAGACCTTGCTACTCACCGCGGCCCGGATCTCGTCTGAGACCGCTAACGTCCCCCTGAGGGGGAGGAGACCGAACAAATGGCCGCGAAGAAAGCCGCTGTGAAGAAGCCTGCTGCTGCTGCGAAGCGGAAGCCGAACGCTGCGTTCATGAAGCCGATGACCCCGTCCTCCACGCTGGCAGAAATTGTCGGCGCGAAGCCGCTGCCCCGCACGGAAGTCACCAGCAAGGTCTGGGCGTACATCAAGAAGCACAACCTGCAGGACGCGAAGGACAGGAAGCAGATCAACGCCGACGACAAGCTCAAGGCCGTGTTCGGTGGCAAGAAGTCCGTCAACATGTTCGAGATGACCAAGCTCGTCAGCAAGCACCTCAGCTGAGGTCTTCGCTGTAGAGCTTCACTGGAGGGCTCGCTCTTCTTCACTTGTGAAGGGCGGGCCCTTTTCATTGGTTGGGTCAAGAAGTCACACTGTGGCGCGGATGCGAGGCGCCATCGAGCCAAGGTCCGAGTGGGGCCCACTGATCAGTTGGCGCGCTGGGTGCACACGGATGGTCGTGCTCTCCGATTTCCTGAAAGACAACCGTGCCGAGCTGCTGGTTCGCGCGCAGGCGAAGGTCAACAGTCGGTCGGCTCCACACGCCACGAGCCAAGAGGTGAACGACGGAGTTCCGCTGTTTCTCGACCAGCTCATCGCGCTGCTGAGCAACGTGTCGACCTCGCGTGAATCCAAGCTGTCGATGGACGCGACCGCAACCCTGCACGGCGGGGCTTTGCTCAAGCAAGGCTTCACGGTCGCGCAGGTGGTTCACGACTACGGAGACATCTGCCAGGTGGTGACCGAGCTTGCCGACGAGACGCGCGCGCCAATCACCACCGACGAATTTCACACCCTCAACCGCTGCCTCGACGACGCCATTGCCCAGGCCGTCACCGAGTTCGCCCGGGTGGGGACCGCGAGCCGAAACGAGGACGATCACTCTCGGGCCGGCGAGCTGGCCCATGAGCTGCGCAACCACCTCTCGGCCGCGATGCTGGCGTTTGCGATCTTGCAGAAGGGGCAGGTCGCGGTGGGAGGCTCGGTGGGCTCGGTGGTGTTGCGGAACTTGAAGGCGGCCTCGGTGCTGGTTGATCGATCGCTGGTCGCGAGTCGGGTCTTCGTGGGCAATGTCCACCCCACGCAGGTCTCTGTCGCCGAGCTGCTGGAGGAGGTCGAGATCGAAGCCTCGATGAGAGCCAACGAGCGCGCCCTGACCCTCAGCGTCGTCCCCATCCCCCGCGCGATGACGGTCGAAGTCGATCGCCAGATTGTCCTCGGCGCGATCTCCAACATCGTTCAGAATGCGCTCAAGTTCACCCACCCCGGCTCAAAGGTGACGCTCCGCGCAGCAGCGTCGGCAGATCGCGTCAAGATCGAGATCGAGGATGAGTGCGGCGGCCTTCCCGGTGGCAAGACCGAGGAACTCTTCGTGGCCCACCAACAGCTCGGCAAAGACACCTCGGGGGCGGGGCTCGGGTTGATGATCAGCCGCAAGGCTGTCGAGGCCAATCGAGGCACCCTGACCGTGCGCGATCTGCCTGGCGTCGGCTGCGTCTTCACGATCGAGCTGCCTGCATCGGCTGTGCATCAGGCCAGCCCATCGCTGCCAGACTGAGGTCTTCGCCACCGACTGAAGAGTGTTTGCACACCCTCGCGCCTGTTGGGGTTAACACTGCAAACCTCAACACAGGATCTCGCCGACCATGCGTTCCACCTTCCAGGCAGTGTTCCTCACCGCGATGGCATTGACCGGGTGCGGCCCGGACGGAATGGAGGTCGACCAGACCCCTGACGAGCGCGGGGTCGAGGAGTCGTCGCTGACCAGCTTCGCGGGGCTTGCGGAAGGGTCGCCGGATGCGCGGGGCGTGTTGAAGTTGGTGAATGAGGGGTCGCTGGCGCAGCTCACGACGGGCGCGGGGGTGGTCTCGCGAACGGCGAAGTCGATTCTCGCGCGCCGCGTCGCCGGCCCGATCGCCACGCTCGCCCAGCTGTACGCGGTGAAGTACGTGGGCGTCGTCTCGATGCAGCACCTGCTCGACTACGCGCGGGCGCACGGCTACGTGTCGCTCGACGACCCGATGCCCAGCTGCGAAGGCGCTCCGCCGAGCGGCGAGGTGCTCTTCACCACCGGCACCCAGTCGTCGTTCACCCGCACCTGTTCGGGCAGCGTGTGCACCCCGTGGAAAGCGCAGGGCTACGGGCAGAGCGTCCGCCAGGACAACGGCCCCCGCAGCCTCGTGCTGACTTCGACGGGCGGGCTCTATGTGCAGGCGCAGATCGGCGTCGGCTACACGATTGAAGGGGGCGGCACCTACAACTGCAACTACTACGACTACGGCACGGGCAACCTCGACCCGGCGACGGGCCTCGGCACGGGCCAGCTGCGCGACGGCCACCGGTGCAACATCTCGGGTGGCTCGGGCGGCCCCAGCGGTGAGAATGCTCCGCGCGCAGTGACCCTCAAGCACGGGACGACCTGCCTGGCGATCACCGACGTGGCAGGGACGGCGACGGGCAACCAGCGGCTCCGGGTCACCGTCCTTCGCCGGTAAGCCGGCGCTGGAGCGCAGCTTGCTGTTCAGGGGCTGACCCGGCGCTCCCGCCGGTCAATCTCCTTGAGAGGAAGCCACCTTGCCCAACGAAACGATGGTGCTCGGAGCCAAAACGAGGCGATCCGGAATGCCTCACGGTGGGCACCGTACAGACGAGCCAGGTGCAGCTTTCCACCGCGCTCCAGACCGATTCGCACCTCGAGCAACGCCTGCGCCTCGCGCTCGAGGAGTGTCGGCTGATGCTCAAGTCTCTTCTGCAGAGCGCCTGAAGAAGCCGCGGGGCTGCGCGGACGAGGTCACTTCCAGTTCGTCATCGCACCCAGGTCGGAGACCCGGGTGTAGCCGGCCTTGGTCAGAATCCCCACGGCGTTCGCGCTGCGCCTGCCGCTGTGGCAATACACGACGACGCCCTGATCCTTTCGGGCGGGAAACGAGGTCAGGCGCGCTTCCAGCTCCTGCACGGGGATGTTGGTCGCTCCGTCGATGTGCCCCGCCGAGAACTCCTCCGGGGTGCGCACATCGAGCAGCAGCGCACCCTGCTGATTCACGAGCGCCCTCGCCTCTTCGCCGTTGACGGTTCCGCCCCCCTTCGCAGCGAGGAAGAGGAACGCGGCGGCCAGTCCCACTGCTCCAAACATCCATTTGGTCTTCATGCCCGTCAGAGCCCACGGCGGGCGCAGAAGGTTCTCACCGAGGCGTCACCGGGGCGGTCAGGCAGCAGCCGTCTCGGCGCTCGCCAGGCGGCAGCTGGCCCGCCGCGATGTTCACCTGCAGGCTCGGGTACAGCAGGCGCGGCGCGGTCAGGCTGCGATCCCGCTGGGTCCGGCGGGCGACGAACTCGCCGCGCGGCGTGACCGCGGTCAGCTGCACGTTGCGCAGCCGCGCCGCGCCGACAGTGGTCGACGCTCTCCACGCCCGGCCCGCTGGCGGGTAGTCGTGCCCGACGAACAACCGGGTCTCGGGGGGCAGCGTGAACAGCCGCTGCTCCACCGAGTCGTAGAGCGCGTTCGCGTCGCCCCGGGGAAAATCGCACCGCCCGACCCCAACGTCGTCGAGGAACAGCGCGTCGCCCGTGAAGACCGCATCGGCCACCTGAAAACTCATGCAGGCCGGGGTGTGCCCCGGGGTGGGAATCGCCTTGAGCACCAGCGCCCCGGCCCGCACCACCTCGTCGTCCTTCAACAGCCGATCGAAGTGGCGGCCATCGGCCGGGAAGTCGGGCCAGCCGAACACTCCCTTGAAGACCTGCTGCACCTCGGTGATCCGGTGGCTGACCGCGACCTGGGCCCCAAAGCGCTTCTTGAGCCACTGGCTGCCCGACAGGTGGTCGGCGTGCGCGTGGGTCTCGAGGACGAGGTGCACCTTCAGCGCCCTGGCGTCGACGAACGCCGCGACCTGTTCGACCGACTCAGTCCACACCCGGCCAGCGCTCGGCTCGTAGTCCAGCACCGGGTCGATGATCACCGCGTCGCGCGACGCCTCGTCGAAGACCACGTAGGTCAACGTCGAGGTGCGGGGGTCGAAGAAGGGCTCGATCTGCGTCGTCGGCTCACGCTGCTTTGGAAGATCGTTTCCGGCGGGGACAACCTGTGCCGAGCTGGGCTTCGAGTCGTTCATGCGGGTCAAGAGCCAGCCGCGCTCGCCAGGGGTTCAAAAGCAACCACGAGGAATCCTCTGGCCTGCCCGCAGGCTCACAGGGCAAAGGAGAGTTCATGCGCGTCTCGAGATCGATTCTGTGGGTGCTGATGGCGACGACTGTCTGGGCTGCCGAACCCAACCTCGCCACCACTGAGAAGGCGCGCGCCGCGGTGGGGCCGTTCAAGAAGTCGCTGAAGGAGGCGCTCGTCGCCGCGCTCGCGAAGAGCCCAGAAGCGGCGATCGAGGTCTGCGCCACGCAGGCCCCAACGCTCGCGGCCCGCGCCTCCTCCCCCGACGTGACGGTCGGGCGCTCGGCGCTGAAGCTTCGCAGCCCGGCGAACGCGCCCCGCCCCTGGGTCGCCGACGCAATGAAGACGCTCGCCGCGAAGCCGCAAGAGGGTCAGAGCGTCCTGGTCGACCTGGGAAAGGGGAAGTCCGGCTACGCCGAGACGATTCTCATTCAGCCGATGTGTCTGACCTGTCACGGCAAGTCGGTGCCTGCCCCGGTGGCGGCCGCGCTCCGCGCGCGCTACCCGGCTGATCAAGCGGTCGGCTTCGACGTGGGCGAGTTTCGCGGCGTCTTCTGGGCTGAGGTCGTGCGCTGAACCCGAACCGCACGCGGCTGGCTCTTACCCACCAGACAACCCACCCGGAGTCCCCATGCGTCGCTCCCTCGTCCAGCTCGGCTTGAGTCTTTCTCTGTTGCTTGGAACTGGCGCCCTCGCCGCCGAGCCGACCCCATGCCCGTGCGGCAAGGAAAAGGCGGCCTGCGAAGCCGGCTGCGGTTGCTCAGGAGCGACCTGCCCAGCGCACGCCGGGCACCCGATGCACGGCAAGAAGGCGATGGGGCCTCACGCGATGCCGATGTTCGACGCGAGCACCGTCACCACGATCAAGGGCCGGGTGACGCAGATCGATCGCGTCGAGCACGGGCGCGACTTCACCGGAGTGCACCTGAAGGTGAAGATCGCGGACGAGATGGTGGTGGTTCATGCCGGCCCGTCGTTCTTCATCGACCCGAAGCTGAGCTTCGCAGTGAACGATGACCTCGAGGCGACCGGCTCGAAGATCCTGTTCGACGGCGTCCCTACGCTGCTGGCGACCACCATCAGCAAGGGCGGCAAGACGGTGCAGATTCGCAAGAGCGACGGAACCCCGCTGTTCAGCCGAGGCCCGCAACAGATGTAGGTCGAGAAGAACGAAATGGGCGCGCAGCTCTGAGACTTCGGAAAATGGAGGCGACACCAAAATGACAACCGTTCAACTGACTGAGCAGAACTTCGACGCGACCGTCGAGAAGGGGATCGTCCTGATCGACTTCTGGGCCTCGTGGTGCGGCCCCTGCCGCAGCTTCGCTCCGGTCTTCGAGGCGGCTGCGGCCCTCCACCCCGACGTGGTCTTCGGGAAGATCGACACCCAGCACGAGCCAGGGCTGGCCGCGGGCTTTCAGATCCGCGCGATCCCGACCCTGATGGTGATGCGCGACGGGGTGATCTTGTTCTCGCAGGCCGGCGCCGTGCCGGCGGCTGCGCTCGACGAGCTCATCGGGAAGGTGCGCGCGCTCGACATGGACGAGGTGCGCCGCTCGATCGCCGCACAGGACGAGAAGCAGGGGGCCTCCCCCGGCTAACCCTGTTCGACCCCACGACAAGGCAAAGGCGGTCAGACCCCTTGCGGCCTCGCAGCAGACGGCCGAATCCGTCGGCCCCTATTCCGACCCGAAAGTGAAGTAGACGGGCAGTCCATCGTGACTGACCTCCTCGAAGTCTGGCCCGGCGTCCCGTACCCGCTCGGCGCGTCCTGCGACCCCCGCGGCGTCAACTTCGCCCTCTACAGCGAGGGCGCGACCGCAGTTGAGCTCGTGCTCTTCGACTCCGACGACCCCGGCCAGCAGACCCACAGCTTCCCGCTGCTCGACGTGACGAACCACGTCTGGCATGGCTACGTGCCTCACCTGAGCGCGGGCCAGCTCTACGGCTATCGGGTCACCGGCCCCTGGGATCCGTCGAAGGGCCAGCGCTACAACGCGAAGAAGCTGCTCGTCGACCCATACGCGAAAGCCATCAGCGGCAAGCCCGACTGGAAAGAGCCCCTGCACGGCAGCACCTTCACCGCCGCCGGCGTCGAGAGCAGAAACGAAGGCGACTCGGGCCGCGGCGCTCCGAAGAGCGTGGTCGTCGCCGACGACTTCGACTGGGCAGGCGAACGCCGCCCCCAGGTGCTCTGGCGCAAGTCCGTCATCTACGAAGTGCACGTCAAGGGCTTCACCGCCAGGCACCCGCGCGTCCCCGAAGAGCAGCGGGGCACGTACCTGGGCCTGGCGCACCCCGGCGTCATCGGGCACCTGACTTCGCTGGGCGTGACCTCCGTGCAGCTGCTGCCCGTGCACGAAGCCGCTTCCGAAGGCTTCATTCTCGAGAAGGGCCTCAGCAACTTCTGGGGCTACAACACGCTCGGCTTCTTCGCGCCCGACCAGCGCTTCTCGTCCAGCGGCGTCCGCGGCGAGCAGGTGCGCGAGTTCAAGACGATGGTGAAGGCGCTGCACAACGCCGGCATCGAAGTGCTGCTCGACGTCGTCTACAACCACACCTGCGAAGGCAACGAGCGCGGGCCGACGCTGAGCTTCCGCGGGCTCGACGCGCCCGCATTCTACTGGGCCGACCCCACGAATCCAGGCAGGCACCTCGACTTCACCGGCTGCGGCAACAGCCTCAACCTGCGCCACCCGCAGGTGTTGAAGCTGGTGCTCGACTCCCTTCGCTACTGGGTCACCGAGATGCACGTCGACGGGTTTCGCTTCGATCTCGCGACCACGCTGGGCCGCCGCGGCAACGGTGAGTTCGACCCGTCGGGCCCTTTCTTCCAGGCGATTCACCAGGACCCGGTGCTTTCGCGCGTGAAGCTGATCGCCGAGCCGTGGGACGTGGGCCTCGGCGGCTATCGCGTCGGCCAGTTTCCGTTGCAGTGGGCCGAGTGGAACGACAAGTACCGCGAGTCGATTCGCCGCTTCTGGCGCGGCGATGAACGCCAGGCCGGAGAGATTGGCTATCGCCTCACGGGCAGCTCGGACCTCTTCAAGGTGTCGGGCCGCCGGCCGACCGCGAGCATCAACTACGTCGCGTGCCACGACGGGTTCACGCTGCGAGACTTGGTCAGCTACAACCAGAAGCACAACGAGCTGAACGGCGAAGAGAACCGCGACG
This sequence comes from Myxococcales bacterium, assembly GCA_038206395.1. Classification (GTDB taxonomy): domain Bacteria; phylum Myxococcota; class Myxococcia; order Myxococcales; family Myxococcaceae; genus JAGSPQ01. Next base: position 54,910 of record JBBRAX010000031.1, read on the forward strand.
GCGCCGGCGAGAACCACAGCTACAACTGCGGCGTCGAAGGCGAGACCGATGACCCGCTGGTGCTCGGCCTTCGCGATCGCCAGGCGCGCAACCTGCTCGCGACGCTCTTCCTTTCCGTCGGCACCCCGATGCTCTGCGCGGGCGACGAGCTCGGACGCACGCAGTGGGGCAACAACAACGCCTGGTGCCAGGACAACGCGCTGTCGTGGGTCGACTGGGAGCTCGACGAAGCGCGCAACAACTTCCTCGCGTTCGCCAAAGCCTGTCTGAAGGTGCGGCGCGACCACCCGGTGCTGCAGCGCCGGAACTTCTTCCTCGGCAGCACGCTGGATGATTCCCAGTTCCACGACCTCGCGTGGGTTCGCCCCGACGGCAAAGAGATGCAGCCCGCCGACTGGGCGCAGCCGCACAGCCGGTGCCTCGGTTGGTTCCTGGGGGGTGACGCCATCGGCGCGCGCGGCCCCGATGGACGCAAGGTGGTCGGCCAGAGCCTGTTGCTCTACGTCAACGCGGGCAGCGAGGCCGTCGAGCTCGTGCTGCCCGACAAGGCGCAGGGCGATGGCTACGAGGTGGTGCTCGAGACGGCGCGCGACAACCGGGTCACCCGGTCTTTCTTCCCGGGCGAGAGGTTGTCACTGGCGGGCCGCAGCTTGATGGTCATGCAGCAGTTGAGCAAAGCCGTGTAGCTTCGCGCGCCTTGGGTACCCCTCTTCTCTGGATAGGTTTCCTCGTCGGCGTGCTCGCGCTGGTCGTCATCGACTTGAGCCTCGTCAAGGCGAAGGGCGGGGTCGTGTCGGTGAAGGCAGCCGGCATCTGGGTCGGCGTCTACGTTTCGCTGTCGCTCGCGTTTGCGGGTTTTCTCTACACGCTGGGCGGCGTGAAGACGGCGGGCACGTTTCTCACCGTCTACGTCATCGAGTACGCGCTCTCGGTCGACAACCTCTTCGTCTTCCTCGTCATCTTCAGCTACTTCAAGATCCCGAAAGACGCGCAGCACCGGCTTCTCTACTGGGGCGTCATCGGGGCGTTCGCCCTTCGCGCGCTGCTGATTTTCATGGGAGCCAAGCTCGTCACCCAGTTCACCTGGGTCCTCTACGGCTTTGGCGCCTTCCTGCTCTACACGGCTTTCAAGCTCGTCACTGCGGGCGAAGACGAAGACGTCGACCCCGAGAAGAACGTGGTGCTGCGGTGGGCGCGCAAGGTGCTCCCGGTCGCGACGCAGGACCATGGGCAACACTTCTTCTCGGTGGAGAACGGCAAGCGCGTAGTGACGCCGCTGTTCCTCGTGCTGCTGGTGGTCGAGACCAGCGACGTGCTCTTCGCGCTCGACTCGATTCCTGCCGCACTGGGAATCAGCCAGGACGCGTACATCATCTTCACCGCCAACGCGTGCGCGGTGATGGGGCTGCGCTCGCTGTTCTTCGTGGTCTCGAAGCTGATGGACTCGTTCCACTACTTGAAGGTGGGCCTCGGCATCATTCTGGGGTTCGTCGGCCTCAAGCTGATTGGCGAGACGTACTTCCACGAGTGGACGCACGCGAACGAAGGGCTGCTGATTGTGGGCAGCCTTGGCTTCATCGCCCTGGTGCTGACCGTGTCGATCGTCTGGTCAATCATCCACCCTCCGAAGAAGGAACCGGTGACCGCACCGCTGCTCAAGGACTCGTAAAACCACCCATGTCCGACACCACCACCGAAGGCATCCGGATCCGCATCAAGCCCAGCTACTGGTCAGAGCGCAGTGAGCCGGAGCACAACCAGTTCGCTTTCACGTACACGGTCACCATCTCGAACGTCGGCACCGAGCCTGCGCAGCTGAAGAGCCGCTTCTGGGTCATCACCGACGGCGAGGGCCGGGTGGAAGAGGTGCGGGGTGAGGGCGTGGTGGGGAAACAGCCGAAGCTCGCTCCGGGCGAGTCGTTCGAATACACGAGCTGGGCGATGTTGAAGACGCCGTTCGGGACGATGCGCGGCACCTACACGTTCGCGCGCCCCGACGGCAAAGGCTTCGAAGGGAAGATCGGGGAATTCGCGCTGGTGCAGCCCAACTCACTTCACTGAGTCACGCGGCGCCGCCGCACGCGTCAGCCGGTCTCTGACTGCGAGGCCGAGCCCCGTCTCGGGTGGGAGCACGGCGACGATGACGTCGAACCCCTGCGCGTCGATGTTTCGCAGCGTCGCGTACAGGGTGCGCGCGGCGTCGGCTGGATCATGCGGCAACGCGAAGTACGCAATGCTTTCCGGCAGCGCGGGCTTCTGCACCGAGAGCACGGCGACGGAAGCGCCCCAGAGGTCTCGCTGCGCGGCTTCGTCGGCGAGCTTGTCTTGCGTGGTGAGCACCAGGCCGGCGCGCGGCGCGTAGTGCGAGGCGAGGGTGCCGGGGGCGCGCACCTGCGACGCCGCGGTTCCAAGCTTTAGACCCAGCAACGCCTCGATCTGCTCGCGGGGAATGCCGCCGGGCCGCAGCAGCGAGGGAGCGCCGGAGCTCAAGTCGACGATGGTGGACTCGACGCCGACGGCGCAGGGGCCTCCGTCGAAGACGAGGTCGACGCCGTCACCGAGCTCGGACATCACGTGCTGCGCCGTGGTGGGGCTCAGGCGGCCGAACTTGTTCGCGCTGGGCGCCGCGAGGCCGCCGCCGAACTCTCGCAACACCTGCAAGGCGAGGTCATGGTTGGGAATTCGGAGCGCCACCGTGTCTTGCCCGCCCGTGATGATGTCGAGCACGCGCGGCTGTTTGGGCAACACGAGCGTCAGCGGCCCGGGCCAGAAAGCGGCGGCCAGCTGCTCGGCGGCTTTGGGAATCTCACGGGCCCAGTGCGACAGCTGCTGCACGTCGCCGAGGTGGACGATCAGCGGGTGCGCGGCGGGCCGGCCCTTGAGCGCGAAAATCTTGCGAACGGCGAGCTCGTTGTCGGCGTCGGCGGCGAGCCCGTAGACGGTCTCGGTGGGCAGCGCGACCAGGCCGCCGGCTCTGAGGATTTCGACGGCGCGATCGACGGACACGAACTCGCTTCTACTCTTGATTGAGGGAAGGTGGCCGAGTCGAACGTTCGACTCGGCCACCTGGAGCCACCTGACTTTATCGACAGCCCTGCGCCGTGACCGCAGCCATGTAGCTGCAGAAGGGGTTCGCGGTACAGGATTGCAACAAGTTGCCTAACGCGCCGCATTGCGGCACCGAAGTATCCGTCCATACCTTGCCAGGATTGGAGCAGCCGAACTGACTGCAGAAGCCGGTCGTCGGGAACTGCTGCGTTTGGATCCCATCGCAGTCGTAGTCGAAACCTCCGCCAGCCCGCGGAGTCGCGAAGAACGCTGTCTGCCCTGGAAACACGCTCGGCGCGGTGTCGTCGCAATCAAGGCCTTTTGCCGCCGAGCGGAAGCCGCCCGGAGGCGTGGTGCCGCAGAACGACGCTGCCGTCGTGGTGAACGTGTCGTTGTCCGCGTCGCGCCAGAACTGGGTGCAGGCTCCGCTGCTGCACTGCGACACCTTGAAGCACGAGGTGCCGTCCGCCCGTTTCGGCAGGCAGTTGTTGCCGCCCCCGCCGAAAGGATCTGCCGAGCAGTACTGGCCCACTGCGCAGGCGGCGTCGGATCCGCACGACGTGAAGCACTGGTTGGCGTTCATGCAGACGTACGCGCCGCACGAAGTTTCGTTGGCGACGTCGCACTGGGCGGTTCCGTTGCAGGACACCGCGGGCTTCCACATATTGGAAACGCAGCTCGCCGCGCTGCAGACGAAGCCAGGGCTTTGATAGACGTTGGGCGGGCAGGCTGCGGTCGCGCCATTGCAGACCTCAACAATGTCGCAGCCGCCAACGGAAGGACCGCAGATGTAACCTGAAGGTCGGAAGAGGTTGTTTGGACAACTGGGGCTGCTGCCAGTGCACGATTCTTCGATGTCGCACGAGCCAACCGAAGCGCGACAGCTCATCGACGCGGGAATGAATTGATTGACGGGACAGGCATCGCTGACTCCGCTGCAGGTTTCGGCGACGTCGCAGTCGCCCGCAGCGGGGCGGCACTCGAAGCCAGCCTGGGCCCACCCATCGGGCGGGCAGGTGACCTTCGTACCAAGGCAGGTTTCGGCCACATCACAGGGGCCTGTCGGAGTCCGACAGACGTAGGTGGCGGGCAGCAGCGCGTCGACCGGGCACGTGGCCGTCACACCCGTGCAGGTTTCTGCGGTGTCGCATTCACCGGCGCTGGCGCGGCACTCCACGCCGCCTGACTTCATCAGGTCGGCAGGGCAGGCGGCAGCTGCGCCGGTGCAAGCTTCGGGCATGTCGCAGCCTCCAGCGCTCGCACGGCAGGTCGTCGCAGGCGAGACGAAGGCGTCGGCGGGGCACGCGCCGTTCGAGCATGATTCGGCGAGGTCACAGTCGCCTGCGCTTCCACGGCAAGTGCGCGCGGCGCAGTCGGGGTCGAGGCAGTCAATCAGGCCGTCCTGGTCGTCGTCGATTCCGTCTGAACAGCTCGTTTCCGGACCCCCCGCGTCGGGCTGGCCTGCGTCGGGGGCTCCCGCGTCTTCTTCATTCGTCCCGGCGTCCTCGAGAATCGTTGCCGCGTCGGGTTTCGTCACCACGCCCGCGTCTTTCTCTCTGCCACCGCCATTGCCCGAGGCATCCGGAAGTCCCGGGGCCACGCCGCACGCCGTCATCGCCATACAAACAGCCACGAGCCATTTCATTTTGTCTTCCCTGGTTGGAGTTGAATACCAGGGGTCTGCAGCAGGACTTCGGCCAGCGCAGCACGACACAACCACTCGACTGGAGCGCGGCAGTCGTCCCGATTCCCGGACCCCCTCGATCTTCTCCGCCCATAGCGGGGTCTGGGCGCACCTGTCACCAGTTCGATCGAATTCGATCGGATCCGCCGCACTGCGTCGACGGTCGATGGCTTCGAGGGGTCCGGAGGATCTTCGATCTACTTTTGTCGTGCAGGGAAAAGCCAGGCGCGGCGGGCGGTTGGCGGGAACCCGCCGCTAAGGGTCGACCAGGCCGAGCTTGCGGTACAGGGTGCGGCGGTTGATCTGCAGGATCCGCGCGGCCGCCGCCTTGTTCCCGCCTTGCGAGTCGAGGATCCGCTTCACGTAGCTGCGTTGGAGCTCTTCGAGCGACACCGGGTTGTTGATGCCCTCCTGCAGCACGCCTTTGACCCTGGGCGCATCGGGGAAGTCGAGGTCTTCGGGCAGCAGCGTGTCGTTCTCGCTGAGCGCGCCGCCGCGCTCGAGCAGGTTCGACAGCTCGCGCACATTCCCGGGCCACGCGTACGAGACGAGCCGCTTCATCGCCGCAGACGACACTCCGAGAAGTGGCCGCGAGTGCTTCTCGCTCGCCCTGCCGAGGAAGTGATCGACCAGGGGAACGATGTCCTCGTGTCGTTCACGCAGTGGCGGCACCTCGAGTCGGATCACGTTCAGCCGGTAGTAGAGGTCGGGCCGGAAGTTTCCTTCGCGCAGCAGCTGCTCGAGCGGCTGGTTCGTCGCCGCGATGAACTGCGCCCGCACCGTCACCTCGCTGGTGCCGCCCAGGGGCCGCACCTTCCCCGCCTCGAGTACGTGAAGAAGCTTCCCCTGGAGCTCCAGTGGCAGCTCGCCGATTTCGTCGAGGAACAACGTCCCGTCGGCCGCGGTGACGAAGGCCCCCGCCCGATCTTCTCGCGCATCGGTGAAGGCGCCCCGCTTCACTCCGAAGAGCTCGCTCTCGATCAGGTTCGCCGGCAGCGCCGCGCAGTTGATGTGCACGAAAGGCTTCGGCCAGCGCGGCCTGCGGCGGGAAGCGGCGAAGCTGAACTTGCAGGCGGCCCGTTCGGGCCTCGCGGCGTCACTGTCTGACAAGCGGCTGGCGGTGCGGCAGGCCTTCGCTCAGCTGCTGTCGAGGCAGGAGCAGCAGACGATTCTCGACGAGAGCTTTGCCGATATCGAGCGCGTGCGAAGCATCGTCACCGCGCGCGCGTCAGCCGGAGACCGCAGCGCGTACGACGCTGCCCGCATCGAAGCGTGAAGCGTTGCCGGTGCCGTCGATTTCCCTGGGAGCGCAGGTCACCACCAACGTCGAGAGCACCGCCATCGTGTGGGGCTTGTCGCTGCCGCTGCCCTTCCTCGATCGGAATCAGGGGCCGATTGCGAAAGCGTCGGCGGAAGCAGCGAGCCGTTCGCTGAGCCTCGAAGCGGACCTTCTCGAAGCGCAGGCCGCAGTGGAACGCGCGCGGTCGGTGTTGCTGCGGCGTCGAGAGGCGCTGGCCAGGCTGGAAGGACAATCTGAGAAGTCGATGCCCCAGCTGCGCAAGATGGCCGAAGACGCGTACCGCGGAGGGCGCACGGGGATCCTCGACCTGCTCGACGCGTTCCGCGCGCAAAAGGAGCTTCGGCTGCGCACGCTTGAGCAGCGCGAGAACGTGAAGGTCGCCGAGGCCGCGTTGATTGCGGCGGCCGCGCTGGACGTCAGCTCTCTTTGATCAACCGCGACCCACCCGAGCTGCTCACGTTCAACGTCGCGGGCGAGCCGGACACGGTGACGGTCGACGCGCCGCTGGCGCTGCCGGAAATCGATTCGGTGGCGGTGACGCACGCGCTCGAGGCGCCGCTGATTTCGACGTTCACCTTCGCGGCGTCGAAGCCGTGCGACGTCACCTTCGACGCGCCGGACGCCGAGACAGAGAGTTTCTTCGTCGAGCCGCCGATGAGCAGCACTTCGCTGGCGCCGCTGGCGTCGACGCTCACGTCGTCCGACGTCACGCCCTCGAGCTCGACGTGACTCGAGCCCGACGCGTCGAGATCGAAGAACGTCACTGGCGTCGCGACGCCGACGAACCGCGAGCCGCCCGACAGCGACAGCCCTTCCATCAGCCCGTTGCTCACCGCCACCTCGAGGCTTCCCACGTCAGCGACGGGGTGCCTCATCCGCACCACCAGCACGTCGCCCTGCACCACGGTGTCGACATGGCTGACCAGGTTGTCGTCGCCCGTGACCGTTGCACCCCGCGCGCCTTTGGTGAACTTCACCGACAGGCCACCCGAGACGTCGATGCGCTTGAACGCCTGCAGCTCGCGCGCCTGGGTCGTCTTCTGGCCGTTGCCGACCACGCCGAACCCCCCGCAACCAAAGAGGTAAACCGCAACCGTCGCAAGGCATAGCAGGCGCGCAAAGTGGCTCATGGTCCCCACTTCGTTGCCGGGTGTGCGCCTTCTGATCATCGGTCGATCGTCCGACGGACGATCAGCCGAGGTCCGCCTTGGCAGGTGCCTTCGATAATCCCCTCATGCTCGACACCGACCTGCCCGAACTCGGCCGCGTTCACATCGCCAGCCCGTGCAACGAGAAGTGGTCTTTGATGGAAGGCGACGCGCAGACGCGCCACTGCGCCGCGTGCAAGTTCACCGTCTACAACTTCTCCGAGCTGACCAGCGAAGACGCTCGGCTGCTGCTGCGCCGCAACGCCGGTGGCGAACGCATCTGCGCCCGCATCTACAAGCGCCTCGACGGCACGGTGATGACGAAGGACTGCCCGAAGGGCTACCGCTACGGCCTTCGCGTCGCGCGCCGGCTGCTGCCCCACGCCCGCGGCATCGCCGTCGCCCTCGTCATCCTGATCGCGATCTTCGTCGGCGGCGTCACCGTCTTCGGCGACAACCTTCGCCAGCTCTTCGCTACCTCGGCCGGCGGCCTGGAGTACTTGCCCGTCGCCACCGTCCCCGTGAAGAAGGTGGCGGGCGGGGCCATCACCGGCAAGGTGATCACGAACTTCGGCGAAGGCAACCCGTACTGACGCCGCAGAATGCGGGTCAGGGGCAGGGAAACAGCGCATCGAGCGCAGCAGTGACCGGCCCCACCTCTACTGGATCCATCAAGAGCCGATCCGCGCGAACCGGATCGCGCGCCCGCGCTTCCCGGTCGAGCAGCGGGCTGAGCGTGCGGATGAACGCCAACCGTGCCTGCTTGCCATCGACATCGGCACAGGCGAGCTCGCTGACCCGCTGACGGACAATCATCGAAAGCCCCCGCACCAGCGCACGGTCGAGCTGGGTGCGCGCCTGTAGCTGCATCGACAGGTTGCCGGCGATCCCTGTCTCGTTGTCGAGGTTCCTCCAACATCGAACCGCCAGCGTCGCGTCATACGCCCGCTGGTGTGTCTCGGGAGCGAGCGCGTTCACTGCCGCACCCAGCCCCAGCGGCGCGCCGCGGGCCGTCCCCCCCGAGTAGTAAGCCCAGCAGCTGTCGCAGTCGGCAGGCTTGGCGCCACACGACATCACCTCGGACAACGAAGACACGTAGAGGAACCACAGCAGCGCCGCCTCGATGCGCGCCGCGTGCAGCCGCGGTGCCTCGCCCGACGCGCCCTTCGCGAAAGCGTCGTTGAGGATTGGAAGCAGCTTCGCCGGCCCGACACAGCGATCCGGGTACTGCTCGGGGGCGCCGACCTCGCTGCACTTCGGAGCGACGCCTCCATCGAACGACTGCGGCGTGGCGTAGTGAACGTCCTCGCGGCGCTGGACCCGCGAATCGAGACCTTCGGCCTGCGCGCGCCGGTCTGTTGGCGCGACGTCAGATCGTCGAGGTTGGGCGCGCGGTACGAGTGGTCGACGTTCGCCGTCACCCCGAGCGCCTGCACCAACTGCCAGGTGACGCCCACGTGCCCTGCGACGCGACATCGGCCGGAGCGACCGCGCTCGCCCACCCAACCCTTCCTCCCGAACGCACCACCCAGGCGCCGGCGCGCAGCTCGCCGTCGAGGAACAGGCCGCTCATGATTGAGGTCGACCCCTCGAGGTACTGCCCGCGAGAACGCTCGATCGTCACGCGATCGTCTGCGGCTCGACGCCTCCATCGCCCTCGGCCCAGCTGCTGCATGCCCCCAGGAGCGCCAACACTGTGAGAAAGCGACCGTGCAATGTCGCCCTTCCTAATCGCTCGGCGAAGACCGTCAAGAAGCGCTAACACCCGCCTTTCGCTTGGGGCTCTTTCTCGACGACGGGTCACGGAAGCTGCGCAGTGGCTGGGTCATCGCCGTGTTCTGTGCGATCGCCGCTGGCAGCTACGGCCTTTGCAGCGGCGTCGTGTCGCTGTTGGGGCTTCACCCGCGCGAGCCGCTGACCCTCGACGACCCGTACCTCTTCTTCACCACGGTGGTGATGCTCGTCGCGGCCACCTCGGCGACGGTGCCGTGCGTGCTGTTCTTGAACGCCGAGGCAGGGCTTCCTCGCGCTGGCGCGCTGGGCAACCTGCTCAAGGGCCTTGGGTTAGGCGCCGGGCTGGTGCTGCTCACGGTCTTCATTCCGGTCGCCGTGGGTCAGGCGCCGCTGGGCTTCAGCTCCGATGGCGCCGCGGCGCTGCTCGAGGCGGCCCTTCTTCAAGCCGTCGTCCTCGTGCCGACGTCGGTGGGCGAAGAGCTGCTGCTGCGCGGCGTGTTGCTGCGGCAGCTGGCGAAGGGCACCCGCGCGTGGCTCGCCGTGCTGCTCACCGCAGCGACCTTCGGGGTGATGCACCTGCTGAACCCGGACGCGACGTGGGTGGCCGCGCTCAACGTCGCCCTGGTCGGAGTCTGGTTCGGGCTGCTGGCGCTGCGCTTCACGCTGTGGGCGGCCATCGGCGCGCACGTCGCCTGGAACTTCTTCGAAGGCTTCGTGCTCGGCCAGCCCGTCAGTGGAATCAACCCGGGGCCTTCGCTGTTCGTCGGCCCAATAGTGGCGAGGGGCTTTTTTTCAGGTGGAGCGTTTGGCCCCGAAGCTTCGGGGCTCACGGGCGTGCTGCTCGTGATTGCCGTGATTTGGACGTTGACACCCCTACTCACCAATGGAAGTTCTCGCGCCCAATGATCCACGTTCAGGGTCTCACCAAGTTTTACGGGGAACACGCCGCCATCCGCGACCTCTCGTTCAACATCGAGCGCGGTGAAGTCATCGGCTTCCTCGGTTTGAACGGCGCCGGCAAGAGCACGACCCTGAAGGTGCTGGGCTGCGTGCTGCTGCCGACCTCGGGCCAGGTCAGCATCGATGGCTTCGATGTCGGCACCCAGCCGCACGAGATTCGCAAGCGCATCGGGTACCTGCCCGACGTGCCTCCGCTGTACGACGAGATGACGGTCGGTGGGTACCTCGCCTTCGTCGCGCAGCTCCGCGGCGTGCCCGCCTCGCAGGCCCGCAGCCACGTCCTCGATGCCGAGAAGAAGGCGTCGCTGGAAGCGATGGACGAGCAGCCGATTTCCTCGCTGAGCCACGGCTACCGGCAGCGCGTCGGCGTCGCGCAGGCGCTGGTACACAAGCCGAAGCTGCTCATTCTCGACGAGCCCACCGGCGGCCTCGACCCTGTGCAGATCGTCGAGATGCGAAACCTGATTCGCGAGCTCAAGGGCGAGCACACCGTGCTGGTGTCGAGCCACATCCTTTCCGAGATTTCCCAGGTGTGTGATCGCCTGCTCGTCATCCAGGGCGGCGAAATCGTCGCGCAGGGAACCGAAGACCAGCTGGCCCGAAGCCTCGGCGGCGAAGGAGCGGTCGAGGTCGACATTCGCGGCCCGGCGCAGGCTGCGCTCGATGTGCTCCAGAAGGTGCCCGGTGTCGCCAGCGTCACGCTGCAGAGAATGGAAGGCGACTTGTCCTCGCTGCGCCTCGACGTGCCGCCGCAGCTGCGGCCTGAGCTCGTGAAGGCACTCGTCGCTGCGAACATCGACGTGCTGCGCATCGACAAGGCCCACGGCCGCCTCGAGAACATCTTCATGAAGCTGACGGGAGGCAAAGCGTGAGCACCGTTCTCTTGATTGCGCGCCGCGAGCTCGCGGCCTACCTGCGCACGATGAGTGGCTACGTCATCATCGCGGTGATGCTCCTGGTCGACGGGCTCTGCTTCAACGCCTTTGCGATGGCCGGCACCGCGAAGCGCAGCTCGGAAGTGCTGGGCGACTTCTTCTTCTATTCCAGCGGCTTCACGATGCTGTGCGCGCTGTTCCTCTCGATGCGGCTGCTCGCAGAAGAAAGGCAGACGGGCACGCTGCAGCTTCTCTACAGCTCGCCGGTGCGCGACTGGCAGATTGTGTTGGGCAAGTGGCTCTCGGCCTTCGGCTTCCTCGCCGTCTTCCTGCTCTGCACGCTCTACATGCCGCTGCTGGTGATGGCGTACGGGAAGATTTCGTTCGGCCATCTGATGGCTGGCTACCTCGGGCTGCTGCTCGTCGGCGGCTTGAGCCTCGCGGTCGGCACCTTCGGCTCTTCGCTGACGAAGAGCCAGGTGATCGCGGCCGTGCTCACCGGCGTCATCCTCTTGTTCCTCACCGTGTGCTGGCTGCTGGCGCGGGTCACCGACCGCCCGCTGACCGAGGCCATCACCGCGCTCGCCTGGTACCTCCACTTCAAGCCTTTCGAGCAGGGGCTCGTGCACGTGCGCCACGTCGCGTACTTCGTGCTCGTCACCTGGGCCGCGCTCTTCGGAGCCACCCGCGTTCTCGAAGCCCGGAGGTGGCGATGAAGCGCGCCTCGTACCCCGTCGCGATTCTCTTCGCGGTGGGCCTCGTGCTCCTCTGGGCCGGCGAGCGCGTCGCCGACGCCGGCACTTTGCGAATGGTCATCTCTTGGGCGGGGGTCGCTGCGGTCGTCGCGTCTGCCGCCTGGCGCTTCACCCGCACCCGCTCGGCCAAGGGCGGCTCAGGCCAGGTCGAGAAGGCGCTGCTCGGCCTGCAGGTCGTCTGCCTGGCCGCGATCGCGATGTACTTCGCGCAGTCGGACGCGCTGGCGAAGCTCGACGGCGCGATGCTGGCCGCGACGAGCCCGAAGCTCGCCGGGGTGCTCGCCGCGCTGTGGCCCGCGGTGCTCGCCGCAGGCGTCTTCCCCCTCGCGCTGATGGAGCTCGCCTACGCCGCGATGGCGAAGTCACCCACCGTCGAGACGGGCCGCATTCGCGACGCGATGTACTCAGGGTTGGGGACCGCGGGCCTGCTCGTCTTCGCGGTGGCGGCGCTGTACGTCGCGACCGAGCGCGACAAGCGCTTCGACTTTTCCTACTTCCGCACCGCGAAGCCCGGCGACGCGACGAAGCGCCTCGCGCAGAGCCTCGACTCGCCGATCACCGCGGTGATGTTCTTCCCGCCCGCGAACGAAGTGTCCGAGCAGGTGCAGGCGTACTTTGACGACCTGAAGAAAGATGCTCCGCAGCTCAAGGTCTCGATCTACGACCACGCGCTGGAGCCTGCGCGCGCGAAGGAGTTCGGCGTCAGCGGCAATGGCGTCATCGTGCTCTCGAAGGGCGAGCGCCGCGAGAACGTGTTCCTGGGCACCGACCTCGACAAGGCGAAGACCCAGCTTCGCGGCCTCGACGCCGACGTGCAGAAGAAGATGCTGATGGTCGCCAAGTCGAAGAAGACCATCTACCTGACCGCAGGCCACGGCGAGCGCACCGAAGAATCGCTGGGGGGCGCCGACCAGCGCGCCGCCCTGTCTCGCCTCTATGGGGAGCTCAAGTCTCAGAACTACGAGCTCAAGCCGCTGACCGCCGCCGAAGGCCTGGGCCAGGAAGTCCCTCTAGACGCCGCCGCGGTGATGGTGCTCGGCCCGTCGCAGAATTTTCAGGACCCGGAAGCGAAGACGTTGGTCGAGTTCGGCAAGAAGGGCGGGAAGCTCGTCATCGCGCTCGACCCGGAAAACGGGCTCACGTTCGACAATCTGCTCGAGCCGCTGGGCCTCAAGTTCACCGCGGTGACGCTCGCGAGCGACGTCGCCTACGCGCGCAAGACGTACACTCCCAGCGACCGAACGCTCATCGCCACCAAGACCTTCAGCTCGCACCCGTCGGTGACCAGCAACGGCCGCGGTGGCTTCCCCGTCATCATGGCCAGAGCGGGAATTCTCGAAGAGCTCCCCACCCACCCCGCCGAAATCTCGATCGACTTCGCCGTGCGCGCCGAGCCCGCAACGTGGAACGACTTGAACAACAACTACCAGGCCGAGACGCCACCCGAGGTTCGCAAGGCCTATGGAATCGTCGCCGCGGTCACGCGCCGCAAGACGGGCAGCACGAAAGTCGAGGACGAGCTTCGTGCGCTGGTGCTCGCCGACTCGGACGCGGTGGCCGACGAGATTCTCGCCGTCAGCCAGGGCAACGGGCACATGATCCTCGACGGCCTCAAGTGGCTCTTCGGTGACGAGCAGCTGCAGGGCATCACCAACCAGGAAAACGACGTCGCGATCAGCCGCACCACCACGCAGGACAAGGTGTGGTTCTGGACGACCATCGCCCTCGGGCCGATGGCCGTGCTCGGGGCCGGCCTCGTCTTCCGCCGCCGCAAGAAGGAGATTTTGCGATGAAAGCCAGCTCTGCCGGCCTCAACGGAGCGCTTGCCGTCATCGGTCTCATCGCCGCCTGGGTCACCTGGCAGCGGCCGAAGGAATCGACCAACGACGACAACGTCACCGTGCTCGAGGCGACGAAGTCTTCGCTGACCAGCGTTCGCTACGAAGACGGCGAACGGGCGCTCGAGGTGTTTCAGCCCGCGGGCCAGAAGGCGGTGTGGCTGCGCCAGAGCTTCCTTGCGACCCCTCGCGAGAAAATCGCGATGCCCGGCACCGCGCTTCCCGACGGCGGCGTGGTGGGCCTCGACGGCGGGGAGCCGATCGCGATTTCTCCGTTCGTGCCGCCGCCGGCGCGCGAGCTGCGCGGCAACGAGCGCGCGGAATCACTGATGTTGCGCTTCACTCCGTTCGAGGCAGTGCGGGCGCTGGGCAAGCTCCCCGCCGACAAGCAGAAAGAGCTGGGGCTCGACGGCACGAAGCGGAAGCTCACCGTCACCGTCGCGGGCAAGGCGAACCCGTTCGACATTTCCAACGCGGTGCCCGGCGTCATCGGCACGTACATGCGCAGTGAAGACGGCAGCATCTACCTGCTCACCGGCAGCATCTTGAGCGAGCTCGAGCCGGCGTCGCAGTCGCTGGTCGACCGCCGCCTGCACGCGTTCCGCGCTCCGGACTACGACGAGTTCGTGCTGGACCTCGACGGGAAGAAGTACGCGTTCCTGCAGAAGGACGCCGAGATTCCGCAGACGATGAAGGTGATGCCGAAGGCGACGCCCGACAAGCCCGATGACCTGGTTCGCAACTGGCACGACAAGATTTCGAACCGGCTGATCGTCACCGAGGTGCTGGGCAAGGACGAGAACCCGAAGGGCGGCCCGCCGAAGGTCGAGCTGCGCATCGACTACCTCGCCCGAGGCGCCAGCAAAGGCTTCCTCGAGCTCGGAAAGAGTGGCGGCGAGCTCTACGCCCGCACTGAAAACACCGCGAGCTGGGTCGGCCTCCACACCGGCACCGACGACGTCATCGCCGAGGCGAAGAAGTTCACCAGCCGTACGGGGCCGTGAAGAAGGTCCTCCTGGCGTTGGTCGTGCTGCCGGCGCTCGGCTACGCAGGCTACGTCCTCACGATGGCGGTGCCCGCGGCCGAAAGGTCGCTGGAGCTTTCCGGGCGGGTGAACAAGTTGGGGGCCCTCGCCGAAGCCGGGGCGCAGCGGCTGAAGACCTCGACGCAGACGCGCACGTTGAACGAGGCGTGCGCCGCGTTGGCCCCGGTCGACAGGCTGCAGCTGCTCGGCTACTTCGGGGAACCGGAAGGGGCGGTGCTCGCTCCGCTGGAGCGCCAGGCGATGTACTTCCCGGCGAAGCAGATTTTCGCGATGAAGACGAAGGGCGAGACGCGCTGGGACCAGGAGGAAGAGGTGAAGCACGTCTCGCTTCCCTGGTACCCGCGGTCGGCCGGCAAGTTCTTCGAAGACCTGCTCACCAGCCCGCCGTCTGAATGGAGCTGGCGCAAGCAGCGGTGGAACGAGCCCTTCAACCACCCGCTGTCCGAGGTGCGCTACCTCGTCGTCCATCAACTGCAGTCGCTGAAGCTGCCCACGCTCGTCGGCGGCACCTCGTACCAGGCCGGCGCGATGTTCTTCCGGTCGAGCATCTTGAACGCCAGCAACGGGCAGACCCTTTGCGAAGGCCTCACCACCTTGAGCCAAAACGGCGTCGTCGACGTGCGTGGCCGCGGCCACACCGAGGCAGACGCGCAGAGGGACCTCGAAGGCTCGAAAGACCGCGCGTTGATCGCCACCTACCTCTTCCAGACCTACGAGTTCGCGCTCGGCACCGTGTGTGCGCTGGGCGGCGCAGAGCTGTGCCGCGCCACCGGCTACCCCCCGGGTCGCTGAACAGGTTCGGCGTCGTCGCCTCGATGATGGGCGACAGAGACAGACTGCGCCTCCGGCCCAGGTTGTGCTGTCGCGATCCGAAACATCGAAATCCGAACGGAAAATCGGCAAAACCGGAAAAGGGGCTTACCGGGCGACCTGAATACGGTCGCGCCGGGCGACCGACAATCCAGCATGAGCTACCGAATCCAGTCTGGTGACACCCTGTCGGCCCTGGCCCGGAAGAACCACACCAGCGTCTCGGCGCTGATGAACGCCAACCCGCAAATCAAGAACGCGAACCTCATCTACGCGGGCGCGATGCTCAACATCCCGGGCCGCTCGGACTCATTCGAGCCGGGCAAGCCGAACAAGCCGGACAACGCCGGCCCCGTCGACAACGGCCCCACCCACACCGGCCCGGCCTCAGCCGCTTTCGACATCGCGAGGGCGCAGCTCGGCAAGAACGCCGGCAGCCTGAAGCTCGAGAGCTCGCCGCTGGGCCGCGCGATGGAAGACTGGGTTCCCAACAACGTGAACTGCGCGAGCTTCGTCGCGGGCTGCCTCCAGGCTGCGGGGCAGATTTCGCACGGCGACTACTCCGCCGGCTGCATCGACCTGCAGGGCAAGCTCGACCGCAACCCGAAGTTCCAGCGCGTCTCGCTGGCGAACGCCAGCCCCGGCGACGTGGTCACCTTCAAGACCCCGGGCGGCCACCACACGGTGATGTTCGCGGGCTGGAAGGACGGCAAGCCCCAGTTCATCGGCTCGAACAACGTGAACGCGGACGGCAGCCAGAAAATCACGATGGGCAACATGAACTACCAGCTGCTCTCGGTGCACCACTACCAGGGGTAACCGGCAGCGAAGGGGCGGCGCAGTGGAAGGAAGCTGCCCCTGTTGACGCTTCTGACGGGCGAAGTCGCTCGTTCGCGTGAAGGGCGACGGCGCCGTTCGCATCTCGCTGGGCTGGCTAAGCTAGGGAATCACGCAGCGGGCGGCGCACTTCGACGAGGTGCAGACGCCCGACTGGCACTGTGACCCGAAGGTGCAGACGCCGTCGATGGCCAGCAGCGCAGCGCAGGTGCCGAGCGACGAGGCCGCAGGAAGCTTGCAGAACGAATCGATGCAGCTGGCCGACTCGTAGTCGCTGCCGCCGTCGGCCGCCCGGGTGGTGCCGCAAGCGCCGCCCGCCATGCTGCTGCGGATGCAGGTTCCGGACGAGGAACACGAGGTGAAGAACTCGCAGAGGCCGTGCCCGAAGGTGCAGGGCTGGCCTTCCTTGACGGGCTTGGCGCAGTTCTTCGTGAGGCGATCGCAGACGAGGCCCGGCTTGCAGTTGATGCCGCCGCTGCACGAGGCGTCGACGTCGGCCATGCCGGGAGGCGGGTTCAAGGTGCAGAGGTTGTTTGCGCAGTAGTAGCCGCTGACGCAGTCGTCGGCGATGCCGCAGGCGGCTCCGGCGGCGATGCGGACCTTGCAGTTGCCCGAGCAACTGCCACTGGGGATGACGCAGTTGCTGCCGTTGCCACAGTCGATGCCGCCGTAGCAGGTGGCACCGGTGGCGACCTTACCGTCGAGCGCCTTGACGCAGTCGGGGGTGCCGGGCGAGTTGAGAATCGAGCTGCAGGCGAGCCCGGCCGTCGAGGTGATGCACGCCTGCGCAGACGCCGGGTCATAGACAGCGCGGCCGGCATCGACCGAGTGGCTGAGCTCCTGACAGCGAACGATGTCGCCGAGCGCCTTGCCCCAGAGGTCCTTCGGCCCGCTGTTGCAGGTCGAAAGCTGCGAGGCGATCGCGTCTGCGTACTGGGTGCAGAACTGGGTGAAGTTGAGCGTGCCGCCGCTGCCGCCGGCGCCGGAGGAGCCGGCGCTGGAACAACCGACGAGAGTGATGCACGCCATCAAGAGCAGGCTTTTGGGCATGGTCATTTCCTCACTGCACCGGCTTGACGATCTCTTCGACGATGGGCGTCATCTCGACGACGATGAACTCGACGCGGCGGTTCGAGTCGCGTGCGGCTTCGGTGGTGTCCTTCGCGAGCGGCATCGTCTTGCCGTAGCCCTTCGACTCGAGGCGCGAAGCGGCGACCTTGCGCTTCACCATCGCGTCGAACACTGCCTTGGCGCGTGCCTCGGACAGCGTCTGGTTCTGCGCGTCGGTGCCGACGTCGTCGGTGTGTCCCTCGATGCGAACCTTTCTCACCTGGGGGAACTTGTTGAGCACGTCAGCGACGTTGTCGAGCAGCGGGTCGGACTTGGGAAGAATCTTCGCCTTGTTGAACTCGAAGAAGATCTTCTCGGTGATGACGATCTTCTCGCGCGTCACGTAGACCTTCGTCTCTTTCTCGGGGCAGCCGTCTTCGTCGTCGACGCCGTTGAAGGTCTCGGGCTCGAGCGGGCACTTGTCTTTGCCGTCGACGATGCCGTCTTTGTCGTTGTCGGGCTCGGGGCAGCCGTCTTCGTCTTCGAAGCCGTCTTTGTCTTCGGCGACGTCTGGGCAGCTGTCTTTCGCGTCGACGATGCCGTCTTTGTCGTTGTCGAGGTCGGGGCAGCCGTCGGTGTCTTCGAAGCCGTCTTTATCTTCGGCGTCGTTCGGGCACTTGTCGGCGGCGTCGAAAATGCCGTCTTTGTCGTTGTCGACTTCAGGGCAGCCGTCGGTGTCTTCGAACTTGTCCATGTCCTCGGCGACCATCGGGCACTTGTCGGTCGCGTCGGGAATCGTGTCCTTGTCGTTGTCGAGGTCGGGGCAGCCGTCTTCGTCTTCGAAGCCGTCGACGTCTTCGGGCTCGTTCGGGCACTTGTCGGCGGTGCCCTTGATTCCGTCGTTGTCCGGGTCGTAGTCGGCAGGCGGCTCGTTGGGGAAGCCGACGGTGAACGAGAGCGCGCCCATCAGCATCTGGTTCCGGCCGATCCACACGAACTTCACCAGCGGGCCGACCTGAAGGCCGTCGATGAGAGAGAACTCGTAGCCGAGGCTCGCGTCGAAGCCGACGCCGAGGCCGCCGTGCGCGCCGATGAAGTGAGCGTCGAGCCAGAGGTTGCCCAGGATGTTTCCCTTCGCGTCGCTGCCTGGGTTGAAGAGGTAGCCCTTCTCGTCGTTGAAGAGGCGAAGGCGAAGGCCGATGCCGGCTCCATAGGCGGCGCCGTCGGCGAGGTAGGTGGTGTTCTGCGCGCCGATGCCGAACCCTTCGATCGACGGAGCGATGGGGCCGAGGCCGAACAGCGTGGTGTCGAGCTTGAGCCAGCCACCCGAGACGAAGACGCTGCGATTGAGACCAGAGCCAACCGCCGGCTCGATGGTGAGATTGAACTTCGACTGCTCGGCCAGGGCCGGAGCGGCCACCAGCATTGCAGCGAGCAGTGCTGCGATGCGCGTCATGTGTAACCCCTCGATTGGATGCTTTGGAACTTCGGCGGACCCTATCGGCCACGCCTCACAAGTCAACGCCGCAGAGCGCGCCGCTTCACCGCGAGCCAGAGCAGGCCCACGAGGGGAAACAGCGAGGTTCCGCCCGAGCAGTGGCAGCCGACTTGCGCGGTGGGGCCGAGTGTCTCGGTGAGGCGCGGGACGGTCTTGGGCAGCGGCTCGGTGGTTCCGGCGTCGGTCGGGCCTGCATCGGGCTTCGTCGTGCCTGCATCGGGCGTCATCGTGCCGGAGTCCGTCGTCATCGTGCCGGCGTCGGGCGTGCCTGCATCGATGCCCGCGTCGGGCGTCGGGGTGCCGCCATCCATCCCGGCGTCGGTGCCGAAGCAGGAAGAGATGTGAACCGAGCGCGTCAGCGTGCAGTTGGTGGGCGTGGCGCACGCAGGCTCGGCGAGCGCGGGAGGCGAGCCTGCGCCGCCGACCATGGCGGGGTTCGGGTACGCGACGGCGGTCACGTTCCAGTGGGTCGGGGTCGGCGGGTGCTCCATCCAGCCGAAGACCTTTTCCTGGTACGGGCGGGTGCCGCCGACGGCCGGGTTGTAGATGCCGCGGGTCGAGCTGTACGTGGGGTTCGACGGGTTGTTGCTGAAGGCGAGCCCGTTGTACGCCCACGTCGCGGTGTACCAGTCTTCGATGATGGCCGGCTGGTTGTCGCCGACGCACTGGGTAGCCTTCCACTTCGCGGCGAGAATCTGGGTGCCGGTGGCCATGTTGTAGGTGGGGTCGCTGGCGACGCGCGAACGGTCGAAGGCGGGGGCTTCCCCGATGTGCATGCCGCTGGTGACCTGGCCGATGCCGTAGCCGCAGTCGAAAGAGATGATGGTGCGCGACGACTTGCCGACCTGGTCTGACGGAGTGGTGGGCACGCAGAACTGCTTCCAGCTCGACTCCTGCATCGCGATGGCTTTGAGCAGCTCGCACGGAAAGCGCGCGGGCACCGACTGGCTGGGCATCGGCTTGCCGCAGCCCTGACCGATGTTCATCACCGCGGGGCCGTTGCTGCCCCAGGCGGCGGGTCCGTTCGAGACGAGCGCGAAGATGGTCTGCCACTGCGCGGGCGTGGGGTTGGTGCCGGGCACGGCTTCGATGCCGCAGTTGAGCGTGTTGCTGCCGCTGCTCAGCGTGTAGCTCGGGCAGAACTGCGCGAGCGCGGGGGACGACGCGAGAAGGATGAGGGCGATCAGGGCCTTCATTCGACGACCCCCGCGACGTCGAGGCGCTGGTTGGGAGGCGCGACGAAGCCTCCGAGCGGCTGCGGAAAGTTGCCGGGGATTTCGTGAAGGCCAACGGCGACGCGGGATCTGGTGAAGAAGCGAACGCGCTCGAAGCCTGGGCCGCGCGAGTCGATGACGGTCTTGCCTTCGAGGTCCTGCAGGCCCTGGCCTTCGGCGCGGGCGAAGGCGACGCGGCCATCGGGAAGGGGCGTGGGCAACAACGCCATGTCGGGGCCTTCGGCGAGCTTGCTGCGGGTGAGCGACTGCAGCTCGAGCTTCTCGATGAACCAGCGGCCGGTGAGCGGATCTCCCTGGGTGTAGAGCAGCGACTTGCCATCGGCCGAGACCGCGAAGTCGCGGGCGAGCGGAGCGAAGGAAGGGATGAGGACGCGCACGCCCAGCGCATCGGCGTGGACGGCGACGAGGTCGGCGCCGGTGGTGCCGATTCGGTAGACGAGCAGCTCGCGGCCGAGGCTGCCGGCGAGGAAAGCGGCGTAGCCGGTGAAGGCGAGGACTTCGCGGGTGCGGCCGGTGCGCAGGTCGACTTCGTCGATGGTGAGGGCGTCGACGCGGTTCTCGCCGGGCTTCCCGCGCTGAACGAAGACGCGGCCGTCGGCGGTGACGAGGGGCCGGTTGCCGAGGGCGACGCGGTCACAGAGGACGCGGGCGGGTTTGTTGGGCTCGAGGAGGAAGAGGCTCGAGGCGAAAGACAGGTCTTTGCGGGGCTCGGTGACGGCGGTGGCGACGACGCGGCGGGAGTTGGGGATGAGGGCCCCGAGCACGGACTCGCGCGCAACATGCGGCAGGCGGGCGACGGCAGCAACGAGGCGCGCTTCGCCCAGGGGCTGGAACCGCAGCTCGGTGAGCTCGGCGTCGGGGCCAGTCGAGAGCAGGGCGACCTCGGGGGCCGCTGCGAGGAGGAGGAGGGCGAGGGAAGTGACCATCGATTGGGGTGCTTACCGCAAGGGGCGGGTCGATTGCGCGAGGGTGGCGGTTGGCGTGTCTGCCGTGGGTGACAGGGGCCGCTTTCGTTGAGCCCGAAAGTCCGCTTTCGTTGAGCCCGAAAGTCCGCTCCGTTCATCCCGAGAGAAGTCGAGGGATGAGCCGCCGCAGAGTAAGAGGCGCCGATGAGCAAGAAACGCAAAGCGCTGATGGTGTTGGGCGTGTTGGTGGTGGCGGCCATTCCTGCGTACTTCTGGTTGTTCACCGAGAGCAGCGTTCCGGACACAGGCGAGTACCGCATCGACCTGGGGGCGATTCGGGTGCTGGCGGATTCGTTGCCGGGCGAGAAGCCGACCGAGCTTCGGGTGGAGGAGATCGCGTCGATGACGGTGCCTTCGACGGGCATCATCGCGGGCTCGGGGTGGGGCGACGCGACGCTGACGTTCTACGCGTACCAGCTCGTGTACCCGGACCACGTCGCGATGATCGACACGGGCATGGACAAGAAGACGGCGGACGACACGTCGGCGAAGGGCTTCAACGTCGAAGGGTTCGCGCGAATCACGAAGGCGCTGGCGGTGGCGGATCCGATCGTCGTCACCCACGAGCACTACGACCACCTCGGTGGCGTCGCGACGCAGCCGGACCTGGTGTCGATGATGCCGCGGTTGAAGCTGACGAAGGAACAGCTGGCGGTGCCGGGGAAGATGGACCCGATCGTGTTTCCGGCCGAGGCGCTGAAGGGGTACGCGCCGCTGGAGTACGAGGGGCTGAAGGCGATCGCTCCGGGGGTGGTGCTGATCAAAGCGGCGGGGCACACGCCAGGCAGCCAGCTCGTCTACGTGAAGCGCGCCGACGGCACGGAGTACCTGTTCCTCGGCGACGTCGCCTGGCACCTGCGCAACGTCACCGAGGTCCGGACCCGCGCCCGCGTCGTCACGATGCTCCTGGGCGAAGACCGCGGCGGCGTGCTGCTGCAGGTGAAAGAGCTTCACCGCGTTGCCGAGGCCGAGAAGGGGCTGGTCGTCATCCCCGGCCATGACAAGCCGCACGTCGAGTCGTTGATCGCGCGCGGCGTGTTGAAGCCGCAGTTTCAGTAGGGAGATGGGCAGTGGGAACGGGCGGTTCCGTTCATCCCGACCCGAGAGAAGTTTCCGTTCGTCCCGAGAGAAGTCTCCGTTCGTCCCGAGAGAAGTTTCCGTTCGTCCCGAGAGAAGTCGAGGGATGAGCAAGCCTAGCGGGACCTTCGCATTGTTAGCGGGCAGTTCCTCACGCCGCCCTCGTATTTTCGGCCTTCGGCCGACTTGTTGCCGTAGTTGAAGCAAGAGCAGGCAACCATTTGTCGAGTTCAAACATTTTCACAGCCCTTCGCTGTGGTGCGGTGAGTTCCGGCGGAACCATGACGGTCGGCCTACGACCCATCTTTCCCGTAGTCGTGCGCAGCAGGGTCGCCTCGATTGCCGCGAGTTCCTGCATCATTCCGCGAGCCGACTTCTTCGAGCGAAGTGTCAATTTCGCCAAGCTGACCAGCATCAGGCCCATGACCGTCGCGAAAGTGTGCAGGCGCAACGATGCATCGGTCCACTGAAAGGACGGGCCCCAAGGGGCCACGCCCCCCTTCTTCGCCCGTCGGAAGAGCTCCTCCACATTCCACTGACCACGGAACGCCAGAATGATTCGCTCGGTACTCCACGCGTCTCGATTCGTGGAGATGACGCGTCTGCCCAGTCGTGTTCGCTCAAGCTCGCGGCGGCGGGCATCATCCACCTCCCATTGCAGCGAGAGGCGAGTACCGGCTGCTGCGATGCGGACAACGACGAAGGCTGAGAGATGCTCGCGCGCCAGTGCCTGCTGCACTCGGCGCTCCAGCGCGTCACGGTCGATGCGACCGGCTTCTGCCCGAGCGGCGAGCTTCCGAAGCTCGCGCTGTGCCTTCCGCAGGGCGACGGCGATTCCGCGCTTCTGGCCCCGAAGAAGCTCCTCGCTCTCGACCACGACGAGCGTGCGGGTCAGCTCTCCGACCTGCTCTACCAAACGGGCGGCTCGAACACCGCGAAGCGCACCACCAAGAGTCTTCATCGACCCTCGCTTCGCTGCGTATTCAAGCGCGCGCGCCGACGCACCGTGCCCCAACGGAAGGGAAATGACTGAAAAGTAGCCCTCCGCCGCGAGGTCGAGCTCGAGCTGCTCGCTCCAGAAGCCACCATCGCGAACAACAGTGCGCTCTGCCTTTGGCCGCCCGTCGGCCTCGCCAAGCGCATCGTGGAGGTTACCCAGCGCCGTGAGGCAGGACGTGAGCACTGCCTGGTCCGAGCTATTGCCTGGGTATGTCCGGTGCAGCAGAGGGACATGCCCAGTTTCGCTGGCAAGGATGCCGAGCCCGACTACGCGCAGGTCGCTGCGTTTGCTCTTCGCGTGACCACGTCGAGCGAGCGTCGACGCCGTCGTGGTGGCGATGTGCGTGTCGAAGTTCGTCGTGTCGAACGCAAGGACATCCACGGAAAGCTTGAACCGAGCGACTGCCGCTCGAGCGATCGCAAGCTGCGCGGCGTCGAGTTCCTCGTCGGTTACCGAGGCCGCGAGCCGATGAAAGGCCTGGCCCGTAAATGATTCTGCCGGCAGGCAGGAGACCCGAGGCAACGACGCCCCAAGCAGCGCAGGCAAATCCCGTTTTGCTCCGGGCGCACAAGCGCGTTGAACTGCAACTCCAAGAGCCATCTCTCCAAGCGATGGGCCGTTACGTGCGCCCGCGCCCGCTGGGCAGGCACGATTGATGTTCCCAACCACATCCAACTGCTCCGCTACCCAGGCCAGTGCGCCGACGTCGCCAATGCGCAAGCTTCCAACGGTGCGACTCCGCGAAAGATCCACCATGGGCGACGAATCCGCCGGCCCCAGGACGACCTGCCGCGAGATAGGTTTTCCCGTACGAGAATCCCGGACCGACTGGGCGGCGATCCGGTACCGATGCTTGCCAATCTTGCGCTCGAAGATGAACACTTGATTCAACTACCACGACGAGATCTTCCCGCACAAGGGCCCCGCTCGTGAATTCCTCACCCGGCCCGCCGGCTACCCCCCCAAACCTGCGAAGGTCGGGCTAGGTGGTAGGAACCTCGAGGCGCTGATCGATGTCGTCCCTGTTCCTCCCTCGGGCGAGCAGCGTGAGCCGGCCCCAGTTGCTCTGAATCAGGGCCTGCTTCTTCAATCGGCTCCAACCTTTGATCTGTCGCTCGCGAACGAGTGCGTCGTCGCGTGACCCGTGCTCCTCCGCGTACACGAGCAACACCGGAAGACGACCGCACGTGTATCCACGGAGCTCGCCGCTCGCGTGTTGGGCGATTCGTTTCTCGAGGTCGTCGGTCTGGCCGACATACAGCGCGTCGTCAGAGCACTTCAGGATGTAGACCCAAAACGGTTTCACGGCTTCGATCTGTAGCAGCCGCAGCTGACATGTCCCGGGCCCGTGCCACCGAGGCGGCTCATCCCTCGACTTCTCTCGGGATGAACGGACTCCCTCCCTCTCCTCCCTCTCCTCCCTCTCCTCCCTCTCCTCCCTCTCCTCCCTCTCCTCCCTCTCCTCCCTCTCCTCCCTCCTACGGCACGACGGCGGCCGCTCCGCCGGAGAACTGGTAGCCGTCACTGCCCGTGCCGAGCAGCTCGACGCTGACCTCGTCGCCCGGCGCCAGCGCACCGACTGGAGCCGTGAGCTGCTTCGCGCCTTGGGGCGTCATTCCGTACGTCAGCGGCGGAACCATGCCGGCGATCGCCTGGAGCTCCCACTTCACGACGCCCGCCAGGTCGATGACCCGCACCGCGACGGCGGGGCGAACCGGCGCCCACGAAATCGAGGGGCCGACAATCGTAACGGCGAGCTCCAGCTTGTCGTGGCCGGACGCCAGCCGCAGCTGCAGCGGCGCCGTCGGACACTCAGGCAGGAACAACGTCCCGCGCCGCGAGCTCTCGACGAAGCCCGCCTTCTCGATCACCGCCGTCGACGTCACCGTCAGCCCCGAGAGAATCGGTACGTTCAAGGTGAAGCCGCCGTTCTCGTCGGACGACGTCGACAGCGTGCAGCGCGTGCCGAGCTTCCCGCATAGGTTGTTGAACGCCGTGCCCGCCAGCGACTCATCGAACGCGAGCACCACCGCGCCTGCGACTTTTGCGCCCGCCGCGTCCACCGCCGTGCCTTCGAGCTTGCAGACCTTCGCCGCCACCGCCGCGCCGATCGCGATTTTCCCGGCCGCCGCGCAAGTCGCACCGCACGTGCCCGCCGCCGTCGGCGCAGTCGCCATTCCACCCGCGTAGCCGAGCCCCGCGTACTGCAGGCCCAGTGCGCCGGTCGTGTTCAGCGGCGCGGCGAGACAGAAGCTGCCATCGGCCCGCGACGCGGTCGGCTCTGCGCCTTGCACGCTCAGCAGCGCGCCTTCGGCCGCCTGGCCATCGGCCTCAATCGTCCCCGTCACACAGCCTTGCGACGCCGCCGGGAGTGCCAGCGTCCAGTACCCCGCCTTCGTCACCGTCGTCACCGCGACCACGCCACCTTCGAACTGCCCTTCACGCACCTTCGCCAGCGCCGACTCGGGGATCTCGAGCCCGTATTCCGACTGCAGCTTGCCGCCGGCCTGCTTCACCCACGCGCCAGTCGCTTCGTCGAAAGCGAGAAACGGAACCTCGATGCCTGATGTGCCGGGCGTCGCGTCCTCGAGGCGCCGCCACGACGCGTACGGCACGCGCATCCGCATCACCGGCGGCCCGAGCATCGGTGTTCCCGCGTCGTCGGGCGCAATTCCTCCGTCCGATTCGTAGAGGCCCGCGTCGATCGCCAACCCCGCGTCGAGCTGAAACCACGCGACCGCGATCGGCCGCAGCGTGTCGAGCCCGGTGAGCTTCGGGGTCTCGGTCGAAGGCTCGAACACGCGCGCTCGGCCGATGAAGTTGTCCGGCACGGGGCTCAGGCTCAGGTCATCCGACGCGCCGACACACTGACTGTCGGAACACTCGATGGGCTCGGGAGGCTCCAACGCGACCGACAACACCGCTTCGGTGAAGGGGCCGACAGATAGCGCGCGGAACGTCGGCACGAGGCCGAAGGCGCGAAAAGCGACGACGACCCGCGTGTCCGCGTCGGCGGTGAAGGCCAACCGGTAGCCACCCGTGGCCGAGCTCGTCGCCGTGGTCAGCTCTTTCCCATCGCCCGCGCGCGTGACCGCGATGGTCGCGCCCTCGAGCGGGTCGCCACGGCGTTCGGCGCCACCCAGGTAGACGGTGCCGGTGAAGTTGACCTGCTTGTCGGTGGGCCGCTTGAGGCCAGCCGACGAGCACGCGCTGCTGAGCACCACGAGGCAAAGAAGAAGACGCATCGGCCGCAGTCGCTCACACGAGCGCGCGCGCAAACCCGCGCGTGTCACCACGAGCCCGACGAGCCGCCGCCCGACGAGCTGCCGCCGCCGAAAGAAGACGACGAGGAAGACGAGGAAGAAGAGGAAGACGATGAGCTCGACAGCCGTGCCGTCGCGCGCGTGTAGGTGTTGGCGTAGTTGCAGTGGGCGCAACGTTCGTCGATCTGCACGCGGCCGCCGCTGTACTCGGTGGCGTGCTGCAGCGTGGTCGACGTCGACTTCAGCGTCTTGTTCCGACAGCCGGTGCACTTCGAGTAGCCCGAGAACCACGCGCTGTTGTCGAGCACGAGCACCGACCGGCACACGCCGCACCACCACACGTCGTAGTCCACCGACTTCACGTTCTGCTCGGCGCGCTGGCCCTCGTTAAGGTGCTTGTCTTCCGCGCCTGCGGGCAACATCTGGCGAGGGCGTTGGCAGTTGCCGCAGCTGCGAGAGCGGTACCGGTTCCAGCGCCGGCCATAGATGAGCCCGCCGAGCAGCATCGAGCCGCCCAGGCCCCAGAAGACGCCGGTGTAGTGCTCGAACGCTTCGCCGACGACTTCAGAGGTCGAGCGCTGGGGTACGCCGTTCATCAGCAGATCGCGCGCGGCCTCGTTGCCGTTCAGTGGGTTCAGACGCGCGGCCTCTTCGACCTGCCCCTCGAACATCGCGGCGCGGACGTCGTCTGCGCGAAGCTCGGCCGGAAGGCTGAAAGACGCCTCGTCCGACTGCAGGTTGATTCCGAGCAGTGCCGCCCGCGGATGCTTCACCGCGAGCACCTGCGCCGCGCGCTCGCGCACCTGAAACGCGTTGTAGTTGCGGGTGCGGAAGAAGAGGACGAACAGCTGGCGGCCGTTGTCCGCTGCATAGAGCTCGTTGGGCAACCGTTCGAGCGCGTGCACCGTGTCCGACGCGACTTCGGAGGTCAGGTCGATGACCCAGCCGCGCGGGCTGGGGTCGGGCAGCTGGCGCTTCTCGAACAGCGCGGCGACCTTCGCTTCGGCGGCGAGCTCGGCCGGCGTCAGCGGAACATCGGGGTGCTCTTCGGCCATCACCGGCCTCGCCTGCCCTGCATTCAGCAGCGCGGCGAGGGCCGTCGCGCCTTCGAGCAGCCCCTGCGCCGGCTGGCCCGCCTTGAAGTTGGCTACCACCTGGTCGCGCATGATCGCATCCGTCTGCGGCGACAGATTCGCGATGCCGTCGCCGAGCACAATCTCGGCCTTGCGGTCGTCCAGCGCGACGAAGAGCAGAATGCCGTTGTCGTAGTCGCGGTGCCCCACGCCCCAGCGGTTGAACACGTCCGTCGCGAACTTCCGCGGCTGGACGCCGTTCGTTGTCGCCACCACCAGCACGCCCAGCTGGCCGTTGCCCGAGTTGCTGAGGTTGGTCGCCAGCGCGTCGATGGCGGAAATCGTCGACGCCGGAATCTTGCCCGTCGTGTCCTTCGCGTAGTGGCCGGAACGGGGCGGGCCCAGGTCAACGGCGGCGAAGGCGACCAACGACACACAACACAACCCGGCGATGGCAGTGCGCACGCAGCAGAGCTTACTGGCACGGTGGCCGCCTTGAACCTCAAAGCTCGCGCCGCCACCCCGCTGCTGTTCTACTGCGGTGCGACAACCTGACCGAGAACCAGAAGAAGGCCGACGACGTTCACGCGAAGGTGAACGAGAAGGTCACCGCTGCGAACAACGAGGCCGAAGCGAAGCTCAAGCCCGGGTGCTACCGGCGCTTGGCGATCCGGCTGCGCCAGTACCCGGGCTTTCGACCCGTGTGCGCGACGGCGATCACGACGATGGCCGCGGCGTCGTCGACATAGACGATCGTGAACGCGAACCGGGGGAGGACCGCTCGGCGAATGGTGGCGCGGCCCCTGGCTCGTGTCGCCATCCCACTGGAAGGGAAGTGGGACACCTTCACGAGCGCTGCGCGCACCACCAGCAGGAACTCTGCTGCCAGTCCTGGGCGCTGTCCCTCGTAGCGATCGGCTGCGGCGGCGAGCTCGACCTAGGTTTCACCGCCGATCCGGAGGGGCTTCACTTGCGCTTGCGCGATGCGACGCGAGCGAGCACTTCGTTCATCGGGGCCGACTTTGTCTTGCCAGAAAAATAAGCGTCGGCGCGGCGTTGAATCTCTTTGTCCCAGGCGCGACCTGCATCAGGGTCCGCAGGACCATCGAGACTGGCGATGATTTCGGTCGCGACCTTGGCGCGCTCGTCGAGGCCGAGCTTGAGTGCGCCTTCGAGAATCTTCCGGGCAGCGTTCGACATGGCTTCAATCTACACGCAGGAAATCGCGACAGCACGCTGGCTGCGAGGCGCCCCACGACAGGCGCGCCGGACCTTACTCTGCGGCGGCCCGGGAGTAAGACGCGCCCATGATCGCTCTGCTCGTCGTCGTCGCCGCCGCCCTCGCCCAGACGCCGCTCATCCCGCGTGAGCTGCTGCTGGGGAACCCCGAGCGGGCGAGCCCGAAGCTGTCGCCCGATGGAAAGCAGCTGGGGTGGCTGGCTCCGGACGCGAAGGGCGTGTTGCAGGTGTGGGTGAAGCCGCTGGCCGCTGCCGACAAAGAGGCGGTGGCGGTGACGAAGGACGACAAGCGGCCGGTGCGCATCTACCAGTGGTCGGAAGACAGCAACGTGCTGCTGTACCTGCAGGACTTTGGTGGCGACGAGAACTTCCACCTGTTCGCGGTCGAGCTGTCGTCGATGAACGTGCGCGACCTGACCCCGTTTCAAGGCGTGCGCGCGATCGACCTCGAGACGCGCGGCAAGTGCCCCGACTTCGCCTTCGTCGGCCTCAACCTTCGCGACCGCAAGCAGTTCGACCTTCACCGCATTTCGCTGAAGACGGGCGCCGTCGAGCTCGACACCCAGAACCCGGGCGACGTCGCGCGCTGGCTCATCGACGCCAACTGCCAGGTGCGTGGCGCCGAGGCCTTGCTGCCCGACGGCGGCGTCGAGCTGCGCGTGCGCGACACGGTGAAGGCGCCGTGGCGATCGTTGATCAAAGTCGGCCTCGAAGAGTCCGTGTCGCTGCTCGGCTTCTCGCTTGACGGCAAGAGCGCCTTCATCACCACCAGCGTCAGCACCGACACCGACCGCCTCGTCGAGAAGAACCTGAAGACGGGCAGCGAGAGGCTGCTCGCGCAGAACCCACGGTCAGATGTGCGCGACGTGCTGCTGCACCCGACGCGCTTCACCGCGCAGGCAGTGCAGTTCGACATCGCTGGCAAGCCCGAGTGGACGCTGATCGAGACGAGCATCGCGAAGGACTTCGAGGGTCTCAAAGCGCTGGGCGCCGGCGTGCCTTCCGTCGTGTCCCGCGATCGCGCGGATGGAGTCTGGGTGGTGCTGCTGACGTCGGACGCCGCTCCGCGAAAGTTCTACCTGTGGGATCGCGCGGCGAAGAAGGGGACGCTGCTCTTCAGCGTCCAGCCGAAGCTCGACGGCATGGCGCTGCAGCCGCTTTCACCGGTGGCGCTCAAGTCGCGCGATGGGCTCGACCTCAACGGCTACCTGATGCGGCCGGCGGGAGAAAAGAAGAAGGGCCCGCTGGTGCTGGTGGTGCACGGCGGCCCGTGGGCGCGCGACGAATGGAATTTCGACCCGCGCCTGCAGCTGCTCGCCAACCGTGGCTACGCGGTGCTGAAGGTGAACTACCGGGGCTCGACGGGGTACGGGAAGAAGTTCCTCAACGCGGGCAACAAGCAGTGGGGCCTGAAGATGCACGACGACCTTCTCGACGCCGTGGAGTGGGCCGTGGCCGAGGGCATCGCGGATCCGAAGAAGGTCTGCATCTATGGCGGCAGCTACGGTGGCTACGCGGCGCTCGCCGCAGCGGCTTTTACTCCCGACGTCTTCAAGTGCGCCGTCGACATCGTCGGCCCCGTGAACCTGCTGACGCTGCTCGCCACGGTGCCGCCGTACTGGGCGTCGATGAAGGGCAAGTTCGACATGCGCATCGGAAACCCGGCAGATCCGAAGGACCTCGAGCTCTTGAAGAAGGCGTCGCCGCTGAACGCCGCCGACAAGATTCGGATCCCGGTGCTCATTGGCCAGGGCGCGAATGATCCGCGCGTGAAGCAGGCCGAGTCCGAGCAGATCGTCGCCGCGATGGAAAAGAACGGGCTGGGGGTGAACTACGTCGTCTACCCGGACGAAGGCCACGGCTTCGCGCGACCCGAGAACAACACCGATTTCATGGCGCGCACCGAGGCGTTTCTCGCCGAGAACCTGGGCGGCCGCGCCGAGCCGATGCCGAAGGAAGGCAAGGTGCCGGGCTCGACGGGCGTCGTGAAGTGGGTGAAGCCCAGAGCCAACAAATGAAGACGCTGATCGTCGGCGACGTGCATGGCTGTCGCGAAGAGCTCGAGCAGCTGATTGAAGAGGCCGGCCTCGACCCGAAGAGGGATCAGCTGATCTTCGTCGGCGACCTCGTCGCGAAAGGGCCTGACTCAAAGGGCGTGCTGAAGCTGGCGCAGAAGTGGAATGCGAAGTGCGTGAAGGGCAACCACGACCAGCACGTGCTCAAGTTCCGCCGCGGCAAGGCGAAGGAGATGAGGCCGCACCATCTCGCCGTGGCGAAGACGCTGGACGAGGACGACTGGCGCTACCTCGAGGCGATGCCGTTGTGGTTGCGATTGCCGGGGATGCTCGTCGTTCACGCGGGCGTGCTGCCCGGTGTGAAGCCCGAAGACATGGAACCTGCCGCGCTGATGAACATGCGATCGATCACCCCCGACGGCCGCTGGAGCAGCGACTTCGACGGCCTACCCTGGGCGTCGCTGTGGTCCGGCCCCGAACGGATCATCTTCGGGCACGACGCCGTTCGTGGATTGCAGCAGTACCCCCAGGCGCTCGGCCTCGACACCGGCTGCGTCTACGGCTTCCGCATGACCGCCCTGATGCTGCCCGCCAACGTGCTGATGTCCGTCGCGGCGCACAAGCCGTGGTGCCCGCTCGAGGCGTAGCTGCGAGCCAGCCTCAGTGGTTCGCTGCCGGCAGTTTTGATAGGCATCGCGTTTATGGACCGCCTCTCTGCCGACCAGCTGCTCACGGGTAACACGCTCGTCCCCTGTCACGAAGGAGCCGTCGCCCAGGCGCGCGCTCTCGAGCGCAACCTGCTGGACGCAGAAATTCCGGCCCTGCTCGCGAAGCCCCCGACGAAAGCGTGCTGCGGCGGAGGCGGCTGCGGCTGTGGCGCGAAAGTCCAGGTGATGGTTCGCGAGGAAGATTTGCCGAAGGTGGCGCAGCTCGCGCGCGACGAGTGGATGCAGGCGGTGCTGCGCGAAGGCACGCTCGAAGGCATGCAGTTGGTGCCCCTGAAGGCCGGCGAAGGTCCTATCGACGGTGAGCCGCCATGCCCGGCGTGCGGCACGGCGGCCCCGTTGGTCGAAGGCGCTTGCAGCGACTGCGGCCTTCAGCTCGACACCTGAGACGGGGCGACGGGGCACAGAGGCGGCTCATCCCTCGACTTCTCTCGGGATGAACGGAGCGAACTGTCGGGATGAACGGAGCGAACTGTCGGGATGAACGGAGCGAACTGTCGGGATGAACGGAGCGAACTGTCGGGATGAACGGAGCGAACTGTCGGGAT
>JBBRAX010000032.1:0-86055 GCA_038206395.1 Myxococcales bacterium
TCGGCACGGGCGGCGGCACCGGCGGGAGCGGCACTGGGGGAGGTGTCGGCACGGGCGGGGGCGGCGGCACCGGCGGCGGCCTTGGCACCGGCGGCGGCCTTGGCACCGGCGGCGGGGTCGGTACGGGCGGCGGGGTCGGTACGGGCGGCGGCGTCGGTACGGGCGGCGGTGTCGGTACGGGCGGCGGCGTCGGTGCGGGCGGCGGCGTCGGTACGGGCGGCGGCACGGGTGGCACTGGCGGCGCAGTCGGCGGCGGCAGCGGCACGGGCGGCGGTCAGCCCTGCACCACGATCGCGACGTTCAACGAGACGGCGGAAGAGGCAGGCTACGACGACAGCGATCCGGCCGTCCCTATCGGCTACTCGGTGAAGAACGAAACGGGCGTGACCAGCGAGAACGTGCTGATCCAAGAGGTCTATTACTCCTCGGCTTCCATCACGGTTCCGCAGACGTACACGATCGCGGCGACCGACAAGTGGCAGACCTGCGACTTCTGCGTTCGCCTGTTCCGAGACTGTCCCCTGCCGCAGGGTGCGTGCACGGGCGGCGAGTACTTTGCCCAGGGCGGCACCTTCCAGGTGAACACCGCGACGAAGAACACGGCGACGGGCACGTTCAGCGCGACGCTCACCAGCGCCAAGTTCGTCGAGTGGAACTTCACCACCGACGCGCCGGTTGCTGGCGGCCGTTGCTACATCCTGTCGTCGGAAGCCACGAACAAGAACTGGCCGTAACCGCATGTCCAAACCCCTCGGCAAAGACTCGATCGATTCCGTTCCTGAGCTGACGTACGAGCAGCTGCAGGAGGAATCCCAGTCGCTGAGGGATCGCATCAACCGGTTTCGTCTGGGGCTCGGCCGCCACTTCATCGAGAAGCAGCGGCTGATCGACCTGATGACCGTGGCAGCGGTGGCGCAGGAGCCACTGCTGCTCGTCGGCCCGCCCGGCACCGCGAAGAGTGACCTCGTCCTCAAGTTCCGGGACGCGATCACCCTCGAGCCGGGCGACTACTTCGAGTACCTGCTGACCCGCTTCACCGAGCCCTCAGAAATCCTGGGGCCGATCGACATCAATGAATTGCGCGCGGGCCGCTACATTCGCCGCGAGCGCGGCAAGCTGCCGACCGCGCGGATGGTGTTCCTCGACGAAGTCTTCAAAGCGTCGAGCGCGATTCTCAATTCCCTGCTGACCGTCATCAACGAGCGGAAGTTCTACCAGGACGGCGTGGCCGTACCGGTGAAGCTCAAGGTGCTGTTCGCCGCGACCAACGAAGTTCCCGAGCACGCCGAGCTCGGTGCCCTCAAAGACCGTTTCGTCCTCAAGGCGGCGTGCCGGCCCGTGCAAGAGACCCACTTCGTCGAGCTGCTCGACGCGGGCCTCGATGGGCAGACCGCGCGCGACCTGAACCGGAAGCCGTGGGCCGAAGGCCTGTGCAGCCTCGAAGACTTCATGAAGGCGCATCGGTACCTCACGCTGCAGATGTCGAAGAAGGAACCGCGCGACCGCGACCTCTTCTTCCGCGACGAAGTGATGCGTGAGTTCCGCCGCGTCGTTCGCACGCTCGTGCGCGAAGACGAGGTGTTCGTCTCTGACCGCAAGTTGATCAAGCTGTACCGCCTGCTGCGCACCCGCGCGTGGATCATGCACGGCGGCGCCGTCGAGCGAGAAGACCTGCAGCTGCTCTCGTACCTGGGCGAGACCCGGGAAGAGATCGACCTGCTCGAAGAAAAAGTTCCGCGGCTGCTCGGCCTGTCTTCCTGATGGCCCGGCTGACCAGCGCGCAGGCGGAAGGTTTTCTCGCCGCTTCCTGCGCGATGGCCCGCCCGCTGGCGCTCAAGGGCGATCGCTACGAGCTCTCAATCAACGCCGTGCTCGCCGCGCTCGGTGAGAAGCCGTCGCTTCCCTCGCTGACGCTGGCCATCGACCTCACCGTGCTGATGAACGGCGATCGCCTCGAGCCGCTGAGCCCCACCGGAATTCCCACGGCGATGAAGGACGCGATGCGGGCGTACGAAGACCACGTGCTCGCGCGGCTGGTAGCAGATCGCCGGTGGACGGCGATCACCGAAGCGTTCGCCGCAGCGCCGCACGACTTGAAGGCGGCGGCGGTGGGGCTGCTGAGCTCGCAGCTCGTCTCGCGGCTCGAGCGCACCGGCGAAGCGAAGGCGCTCAATGGCCCCGGCGTGAGCCAGGCAGTCGTGCGCCGCAGCGCGCAGCGGCCCGCGGAAGAGGTGCTGGCGCAGGGGTGGGCCGCGCTTCACGAGAACCCGGAAGTGGTCGACGCGATGGTGCAGGGCTTCGAGGCGCTGGCGCGCGCGGCCCGCCGCAGCAAAGAGCTGCTCACCGACGCCGAAGTGTTTCTGCTCGAGAACGTCGCGGCGCTGAGGGGGCTGGGTCCGAGGGTGACGATGGCGCAGCTGGCGGAAATCGCGCAGCAGGTGGAAGACCGGCTGCCCGTGCGAATGAAGACGTCGGTGTCGGAAGGCGAGGCGCCGACGCAGCTGGAAGAAGAGTCCGCGTTTCCGGTGGGCGGCTTCTCGAGCATCTCGACCGTGGGCAGCCTCGAGAACCTCGTCACCAGCGAGCTCATCTACATGGATGACCCGGCCGACCCGAAGGCCGAACGGCCGGATCAGTTCGACGTGCGGTTCGTCGAAGGTGAGCTGCTGTATTACGCGCGCGATGAGTCGGTGGCCGTGCGCCGGCGCCGCACGTTGGTGCTGGTGTTCGATGGCTCGCTCGATTCCGTTCGCGTGCAGGACGAGGGCGAACGCACCCAGCGAATCATGTTCGCGCTCGGCGCTGGCGCCGCGATGGTGCGACGGCTCGCCGCGTGGCTCGAGTCGGAAGCCGTCAGCTTCGACCTCGTCTTCACTGGAGCCCACCGCCGCGACTCCCCGCTGAAAGAAGAGATGAACGTGATGGGCCTGCTGCTGCGCGAGTTCCGTGAGCGCGGCCAGCTCGACCTGCGGGAAGCCGCGTCGCTGGACGATGCGATTGCGACGGCGCGCGAGTTCCACAAGGGCAGGGTGCAGGTCGTCGTCATCGGCGGGCCCAAGGTGAAGGCCGAGGGCGTCGACGCAGTGCTTGCGGCGACCGAGCACGGGCCGCAGTGGGGAGTGCCGACGGAAGACGAGAAGACGAAGGGCAGGGCGCGTGACACGTGGGCGGTGGTGGCGCGCGAGGTGCTCGAGATGTTGCTGGGCGCGCGGTCGGCCCTGCGGCGGCAGGAAGTCGCCAGCGCCGAACCCCGCGTCGCCCGCCCGTGAAGCTCGAGCGCCACGTCGGCGGCCTGTCAGTCGCGCGGAAAGAGACGTACCTCACCGGGAAAGGGTGGCGGCTAAGTGATGACGGCTGGCGCAGCGCGGTGCCCGACACCGAGCCGTTGAAGCTCAGCAAGGCGGTGCATCACCAGCTCACGAAGGACCTCACCGACGCGATGGTGCGGCTCGGGTGGAAGGTCGTCGGCTACTCGCCCCGCGGCTACGTGAAGCTCGAAGACTCCGACGGCTCGCCGTGCTCGCTGCCCAAGGCGCTGCGGACCCAGGCCCGCCGTGAGAAGCGCCCTGTCGGCGAGCTCACCTACAGCCTGTTCCTGGCCGCGCTGCTTTAGTCGACGGCTCAGGCCGGCCGGCCGCGCACGCGAATCGGCTCCTCGATTCCTCCGCCGTCTGCGAAGCGCCGCAGCTTCTCGATCAACGCAAAGCTGACCTCGGTTCCCTTCGACACCAGCACGCGTCCACTCGAAGACTTCACGTCCTGGTCGAGCACCATCTCTGGCAAAAGCTGGCGCAGCTTGACGACGTGGACGACGGCCTCGGCCGCCTCGGGCTGGTAGTCGCGAAGCACCGCGAGCAGCGCGGGGCGGTGGGCCGGTTGCGCCTGTTGCAGCTGATGCAATGCCATCAACACCGATTCCCCCAGCAGCAGGCGGCGGTCGAGCGCGAGGGCGAGCCGCAGGACCTCGGCACCGACAACCACCTCGTGGCTGGCGGTTTCGTCGCCCGGGGCAGTCTGCCGGCGCACGATCTCTGCCACGTCTTCGAGGCGCGGAATTCGAGAGAGCAGTCGATAGGCGACCTCGGGGTGCGCATCGAGCATCAGCTGGTCCGGTTTGGACAGCAGCTGTCCGCTGAAGTGGCGCTCGAGCGTCTCCGACGGAACCGCGATGCACCCAAGCCGGCTCAGCATCGCTGCAGTCTCGATCTTCCAGGCGTTGGCGATCTTGAGCTTGTCGGCCAGCACCTTGACGATGCGGCGAACGGCGCTGGTTCGAGTGAAGAGCAGGGGGCTGGTGAGGCCCAACACGTCGGTGAGTACGTTCACCGCGCCGTTGAGCGTGCGCTCGAGCACGTCCTGCTCGGCGGTGAGCAGGCGGTGATTCTCGATGCCATGGCTGACCGCGGCGAGCAGCTGATCAGGCGCGCAGGGCTTGGTGAGAAAGCGGAGCACGTGGCCGTCATTGACGGCGCGAATCGCCGCTTCGACCTCGGCGTGGCCAGTGAGCAGAATGCGAGAGGTGTGCGGCGCCAGCTTCGCGCACTCGGCCAGCGTCGTGGCGCCGTCGATTCCCGGCATTCGCATGTCCGAGATCACCACCGAGTAGGGCCCGGCCGACTGTAAGAGGCTGACGCCTTGCTCTCCTCCGTCAGCGGTCTCGACGCCGCAGATCCGCCGCAGCGACCGCTGGAGCCAGTGCAACACCATCGGCTCGTCATCGATGCACAGCACCCGGGGCAGCGGCGGGGCTGATTCGGGAACGTTGGGCTGAAGCTCAGTTGCCGGACTCATGCAGCGAGAACCAGTGCAAAGCCGGATCCAGCCTCGCGCGACACCCTTCGAGGCCGACGATCAACCATGAAGTTCAGACGGATATGGCCCCAGGTGGATCAACCCCGCCGCTGGCGCTTGGGGGGTCGATCGCGACGCTTCTTTTGGCCTGGACCCGTCACGAAAGACCCACGCGGGCGAGGCTTAGATGTTCAAATCGAACAGCTTCTCTTTCCGCAGGTTCGTCCACTCGGTGCTGCCAGGTAGCGGCGACGTCGCGGTCACCTGCCAGACCTCAAGAGACACGACCTGCTTCTCGGGCCCCCAGCCTTTGAGTTTGGGAATGCGAACCAGGTAGTCGCGGAAGTTGCGCCAGTGCATCTGCCAGCCGCGCATGCGGGCGTGCATCTCGCACCAATGTTGGTTCATGAAATACGGCCCATGCAGTGGGGCCTCGAAGTCCGGCGGCCTCTCGGTGAGCAGGTCGATGCGCGTGCCATCGGCGAGCACCGCGTCGATCACCATCAGCGTGTCTTCGCGCGGGACGTCGGGGGCGAACATGCTCCAGCCTTGTGGAATCTGCAGGTACTCGATGATGTCCGTCAGAAAGTCGGGCCGCGTGCGCAGCTTCAACGACGCAGGCACTGCCCTGTTTTCCATCGACAGCTGCGACAGCACCGCAACCAACACGACGCCCGGAATCGCCGTCTGCAGCGCGACCCGCACCCGCCGGTGCAGCATCCCTTCCGCCGGAACCACGGCCCGTTCACCGCGCTCGAGGTACCAACGCCCCACCGCCATCGCCGTGCCACGCAGGAAGTCCGCCACCAACGGCACCAGGAAGAGCCACGCCGCCAGGATTCCCATCGGCAGCCCATTCACCAGCTGCGCCCACGCCGCGAGCCCCGTCGCCGGTTTCCCGCCCTTCTCGATCACCTCGAGCTTCGCGCCCTGCTCAATCGTGAAGTGGCGCAGCAAATCCATTCGCGCCAGCACGCGCATCCCGAAGTTCTGCAGCGGGTCTTTCAAATCCGCCCGCACCACGCGCACCAACGACGCCCGGTGCAGCTTCTTGCGAAGGAAGTCGAAGTCCGCGCCCTGAATCATCAGCACGCCGAACGCCATCATCGAATAGCTGAAAGGCCCCAGCGTGCTCAGCGTCGCGATGCCGCCGTGCAGCCCCCAGCACGTCACGAACGCCCACGTGCGCAGCCACCGCTGCTTCCACGGCGACAAGATGCACAGCACCATCGTGCCTTCCGCGAACAGCGTCCCCCACGTCAGCAGCGGCGAGAGCCAGAACGGCTCGTGCATCCGCACCCAGCCATCCAGCGTGGTCGCCATCCGGTTCTGCCAGAGCACGTAGTGCACGGCGCTTCCGTCCATCCAGGCCGGGCCGCCCTTGTGCACCGTGTTGAACAAATAGATGAAAGCGAAGTTCAGACAGATGCAGAAGAACGCAAACCCCAGGTGCACCGCCGGCACCGACGCCACCCACGGCCGCGCGTTCAACACCTCTGGCGTCTTCTCCGGCGGCCCGCGCAGCGACGTCAAGACGCTGTCGACCGAGAACCGCGCGCCCACGGGCAGGAACAGCGTCCACACCAGCACGATGTTCATCACCACGTTTCCGCCGTGTTGAATCAGCAGGAACCGGAAGTTCAGCGACGCGTAGAAGACCAGCGCCAGCACCTGCATCCACTTCGTCTGCCACCCAACCGTGTACAGCGCGTAGACGATGCCCACCACCGTCAGCGCGACCCGCACCTCGTTGGGCGAGCTGAAGCCCAGCAGCAGGCTCCAGAATCCGTTCGCCGGCGGGCGGAACAAGGCGAAGTGGTTCGGGAGCACCCCTTCGTTCGAGTAGAAGCTGATCAGGTCGAAGCCACCTGCGCGATCCAGAAGGTTCGTGAGCAGCAGCAGCCCGAAATAGATTCGGAATAGGCCGAGCGTCCGGGTGTCGACCGTGCAGTAGTTGTCCTGGAATTTCTTGAACAAGGAAAGGCGGACCCTAGATCAAAGTGAAGCGCGCATGGCTCGAAGTCGACGTCGCCCGCACGGGTCGCACCGACCGCTATTGCCTCGAGGGCTTCGACCGCGTCGTGGTCGGCCGCGCCCCAGAAGCCACCCTTCGCATGTCGAGCCCCCTCCTTGCGCGCCAGCACTTCGCCTTCACCCGCGTCGGCGGGCGCTGGCAGGTCGCCGACCTCGGCAGCCCGGCGGGCATCTTCATGAACGGACAACGCGTGAACACCGCGCGCTGGCTCGACCCCGGCGACAAGGTGACGCCAGGGGGCGGCGAGACCTTTCGGTTCGTCGAAGAGCCCATCAGCCCCCAGTGGCTCGCGCACGCGCAACGCCTCGCCGTCAGCGACGACTCCGACCCTGCCTGGCTCGTCTTCGCCGACGCGCTGCAGGACCTCGGCGACGACACCGGCCGCCGCATGGTCACCGCCGGCGACGCGCCCGTGCTGCCGCTGGGCTTTCTCGACCGGATGCGCACCGACGGCACCGTCGGCTTCTCGTGCCGCTACGGCTTCATTCGCGTGCTCACCGTTCGCAACGCAGGCCTCGCGCGTGAGCTGGGCCTCAAAGTCTTCGACGCCATCTTGTTGAACCCGCTCGCGCGCCTGCTCACCGTGCTCGAGCTCGACGTCACGTCCTTCGCCGACGAGCCGCTCGAGAAGCTCGCCGCCGCGGTGATGAACGCGGCGCCGCCGTCGCTGAAGACTGTGCGCCTGCTCGGCGTCTTCGGAGCGCCCCCGCGCAACCTCTTCCCCCAGCCCATCACGGTCGAGTGGGCGCCAATATGAACGGCTTCCTTCAGCTGTTGTGGGCGCCGCGGAATGTGCAGGTCACTCCCATCGAGAGGACGGCGCTGAAGGTCTACGAGTCCCTTCCACTGGGCACGGCCGGCCGCAGCTTCGGCACCGAGGCAGAGCTGCAGATTTCCCCGAGCAAGCTCGGCCGCGTCCACGGGCGAATCTCGTTTCACGACGGCACCTGGCGGCTCAACCACTCTGCCGCCGACCTGCGCACCCTCGTCAACGGCTCGCCGGTGAATGAGTCGTCGCTTCAGCACCTCGATGTGATCGAGCTTCCCGACTTCGGGCCAGTGTTCCGCTTCTTCACCGCCGCGCCGGGGACCACCGCCACCACCGCGCCCGAGCTGCTGTCGCTGGACGACACGCCGCGCCTCGCCGTCTGGGCCGACGCGCTGCTCGAGGCGAATGACCCCC
Organism: Myxococcales bacterium; assembly: GCA_038206395.1. Classification (GTDB taxonomy): domain Bacteria; phylum Myxococcota; class Myxococcia; order Myxococcales; family Myxococcaceae; genus JAGSPQ01. Next base: position 8,010 of record JBBRAX010000032.1, read on the forward strand.
TGGGTGAACGGCTCGCCTGCGCAATGAAGAACGAGACGCGGGCCGACGACGACTTGCGCTGGCTTGGCCCATTGGCACGCACGTGGATGGAAGGAAGGCTCGAGGTCGAATGGAAAAATGGGTTGATGCGGCGCGCCGTGCTGCGCGACCTGCAGCTCTTCGGCGCCGAGCCGCTGACCTCGATCGATCTGCTGCTGCGGCTGCCCGTCGCGCGCTACCTCGAGTCGCTCGTCCTCGACGCTGGCGGAGCACAGAGCACCGCCCAGGCCTTCGTCGAGGTCCTCCGCAGTGAACAGACCGCCGCTCCGAAGACGCTCACCGGCTTGAGCCTCGGTGACGTCTCTTTCGCCGACGCGTGGGCCGACCAGGCGTCGATGCGATTCCGGCAGCTGCTCAAAGCCCGCTTTCCGTTGCTCGGCGCCGCCCCGCTGTTCGGCCGCTTTCGCCGCGCGTCCCTGGTCGGCGAAAAGCAGGTGCAAGACCTGGGCGACACGGCAGAGATTATCGACGTCGCTGCGCCGGCGGGTGGCACGGCCGGCGTCGCTTTCTGGCGGCTGCAGCGCAAACACGCACACTGGGAAATCGAAGCCGTGCCTCCGTCGCCCTCGGGCATTACCCTGAACGGACGCCCCGTGTTCCGCGCGGCGCTGCGCGATGACGACCAGCTTCAGCTCTCTACCGGCGCCGTCTACCGCTTCAAGCTCGAGCGCTAGCTTTGCCTGACCGAACGATTCTGAAGTGGGAGCCCGTGCTGCCCCGCGACCAGCCCCGCGGCGAGCTCGACCTCACCTGGCGGTGGAAGGCCGTCGTCGGCCGCGCGAAGGAATGCGACGTGCCGCTGAAGCACCCGTCGATTCCGCTGCGCCACGGCTGCTTCGCGCGGCTGCAGAATGTCTGGTTTGTCGAGAACTACGACACCGCCCACGGCATCTACGTTCGCGGGAAGCGCGTGATGCTCGAGGCGGTGCACGGCAACGACGTCGACTTCGCGATGCTGGTGCGGTTCCGGCTGCAGACGGTGCCGATGCCCGCGGAAGAGGCGGCGTTTCGCGAGGCGATTCGTGCTGGTCCGAACGATGACGGGCGGTACCTGGTCTACGCCGACTGGTTGCTCGAGCAGGGCGAGCCGCTGGGCCAGTGGATGGTGTCCCCGATTCTGCCTGAGGCGCCGCTGCTCGGGCCGCTGAAGTCGCCCGGCATCGCGATCACCTTTCGCCACGGCTTCTTCGACACGGTGAAGGTGCGCACGTCGTCGGCGACCTTCTCGAAGGCCGGAATCTTCGCCGAGGTCCTCACGCACCCCCTCGCCGCGTTTCTGCAGACGCTGGAAGTCGACGCGGTGCTGCTGCAGCAAGAGAGCCCGGCGATCGCCGCTGAGAACTGGGTCGACTGGTTGTTCGAGGCGCTGCTCCCTTCCGCGCCCGCGACGCTGCGGCACTTGAAGGTCCGGCTGCCGCTCCACAAGGGCGCGCGCTTCGAGAACGAGCTCAAGGCGCTGAAGCGCAAAGCGCCGCAATTGCAGACGCCCTTCGACCGTCTGTTCACCGAGGGAGCGCTGACGTGACCGCGGCAATCGAGGCGATCGGGCTGAGCAAGACGTTCACCCGGCTCTTCGGCGCGCCGCATCCGGCCCTTCGCCCGCTGACGCTCACCATTCCGCAGGGCAGCGCGTTCGGGCTGATCGGCCCCAACGGGGCGGGGAAGACGACCTTCATCAAGCTGCTGCTGGGCGTCGCGCGGCCGACCGAGGGTGAGGTTCGCGTGCTCGGCAGCAACCCCGAAGACCGCGCCGTGCGCTCGCGCATCGGCTACCTGCCCGAACGCCTGCACCTGCCGGACGCGTGGACGCCGTTGCAGTTCCTCGCCTCGGTCGCGCGGCTCAAAGAGGTTGCCACCGAGCCTGCGCTGCTCGAGCGCGTCGGCCTTGGCGATTCGGTGTCGCGAAAGATTGGCGGCTTCTCGAAGGGCATGCGGCAGCGCCTCGGGCTCGCGATCGCGCTGCTCGGCCGGCCCGAGCTCTTGATTCTCGACGAGCCCACCGACGGCATCGACCCGCTCGGCCGCGTCGACGTGCGGCGCATTCTGCTCGAAGAGAAGGCCCGCGGAGCGACCGTGCTGCTCAACTCCCACCTTCTGGCCGAGACCGAGCGCGTCTGCGATCGCGTCGGCATTCTTCACCACGGGCAGTTGGTGCGCGAGGGCACGCTCGCGTCGCTCACGGCGCAGCGCGAAGGCTTTATGGTGAAGCTCTCGGGCGGAACTCCTGCGGCGTGCGGGTTCGTCGCGGAAGGCGATCGCTGGCGGTTTCCGACGCCCGACTCGGTGGCGCTGAACGCGTCGCTGGCCGCGGCGCAGCAGAGTGGCTCGCTGATTCTCGAGGTGTTGCCGCGATCGATGGACCTCGAAGACGTGCTGGCCGAGGCGACGCGATGAGGACCACGCTTCATGTCGCGCGTGACTTGCTGCGCGAGGCGCTGGCCCGGAAGTGGGTGCTCGGGTTGCTCATCGGCATCACCTTCGTGCTCGCGCTGCTCGGCCTCTTCCTGCGCCTCGACGTGGTCGACGGGGCGATCGCCGGCAGCAAGCTCTTCGGCGCCATCATCTCGGAAGACATCGTGTCGACCGACAAGGCGATGCGACCCGTCTACATGGCGGCCGCGGGCATCGGCTTCTTCGGCGGCGCGCTCTTCCTCGCCATCGCATGCAGCGACTTTGCTCCGAGCCTGTTGTCGCCTGGGCGGATCGAGCACCTGCTGTCATTGCCCGTCTCGCGGTGGCAGCTGTTGCTGGGTACGTACCTGGGCGTGCTCACGCTGTCGGCGGGCTGCACCGCGTACGGCGCGCTGGGGGTGACCGTGGTGTTCGGGCTGAAGACGGGGTTCTGGACGACGTCGCTGCTCGCGGGCTCGCTGCTGGGCGTGGTCGGGTTCTGCGCGCTCTACGCCGCGATGCTCACCACGGCGTTCTTCGTTCGCAGCGCGGCCGCGTCGTCGGCGGTTGGCTTGCTCGTGTTGGTGATGGGCATCGTCTCGAGCACGCGCGAGAAGATCGAAGACGGGCTGGAAGACGGCGTCGGCAAGGTCCTCTTCCACTACGGCGTGCAGCCGTTTCCCCAGCTGTGGCGGCTGGCCGTGCAGTGCATCAGCCTGGCGGGTGATGACGGATTCAACGCCGCCGTCACCTGGCGGCTGGTCGCTGGCGCTTTGATCTTCTCGATGGGCATGCTCGCGGTCGCCGCCTGGCGCTTCGAGCGAAAGGATTTCTGACATGGCTACGAAGAAGAAGGCGCGATGGCCCTGGCTGGTGTTGGCGGCGCTGCTCTTCGCCTTGGGCGCGTGGCTGATGTCGGGCAGCGAAGAGCTCGAGACGAAGAAAGAGAAGAAGGTGTCGCTGCCGCGATACATGACGTCGACCGAGCGAAAGCGAAATGACGACCGGCGCACGATGCCAGCGGTGCTGATGCCCGAGGTGGCTGGGAAGACGGAGAAGCAGGTGCGCGACCCGGTGCTCGCGGGGATGCCGTCGGTGGTGAAGAAGGCGGCGGTCGTCATCGAGGCGAATGCGATCCGGAACTCGGACCTGGGCGACCTGATGATCGAGTGCATGGTGCCTGCCGAGAACCCGTTGCTCGATCGGATGCTGGACGCGGGCTTCAACCCGATCGAAGGGTTGGATCGCGTTGCGATCGCCGACGACGCGCTGATGATTACGGGCGACTTCTCGAAGACGAACTTCGAAGAGCTGACGGGTGCCACAGGGCGGCGCCAGTTCGGCGAGAACTCCGAGATTTACACCCGCTATCGCGCGGACGGCGGCACCAGCGGCCAGTTCGCGGTGTGGAAGAATCAGATGATGGTGTTCGGCGACAGCACCGACGAAATCACCACCGTTCTCGATCGGCTCGACGGGAAGGATGCCGATGGTCCGCGCGCGCTCACCGAGGCGGATGCGTACGGTGAGGTGTACGGAATTCTCAAGCCCGAGGCGTTCTCGCGCGGCCTCGAGAAAGAGAATCCGCAGCTCGCCGCGCTGCTCAACGAGGCCGCGTCGCAGATCAAGCTGCACGCCGATGTGTCACGCGACGTCGGAGTCGTCGCCGACATCCAGGGCGTCGACGCGGCCAAGACGCAGGACCTCCGCAAGTCGCTGGGCACCGCGCTGACGCTGATGAAGCTGCAAGCCGAGGCGAAGGGCGAGAAAGACCGCGCCGAGGTGCTCAGCTTTGCGCGCGTCGAAAAGGCGCGTGACGACGGGGCCAACTTTTCACTCGAGGCCGGGCTTCCCTACGAGGTCCTCGAGGCGCAGCTGAAGCGCTGCGTCGCCGAGAACCGCGCCAGACGCGCCGACGCAGGGCGGTAGGCCGCGGACACGGAAAGAGGAGGTTGCGGAGTAGCGGTCTCTGGCCCGTAACAGAGCGACCGGCATGATCCGATGTTAGGTTACGCCCGTGAAAGCGACTGTTCGGCATCTTGCTCGTCCGCCGATTATTGAAGCCTGCCTCGAGCTGAACGCGAAGTTCGCCAGGCCTCCGACAATGGAAGGCCTCGCGCGACTGGCGAAGCAACTTGAAGCGACATATCCGACGTCACGGCGACAGCAGGAGTGGATCAGTCACATCGAGCTCGGTGGTTCCCAACCGACAGTGAATAGCGGCGCAATGGTCGAGACGGGGCTCGTCATGACGTCTGGAGACGGCGCCCAGGTGCTCCAAGCTCGCATTGATGGAATCCGATTCAGTCGGTTGAAGCCGTATGCCACCTGGGGCAGCTTTCGAGCAGAGGCGGAACGTTTGTGGAGCGCGTACTCGAGCGCCTTCGAGCCCGAAACCGTCGACCGCATCGCGGTTCGTTACATCAATCGAGTAGAGCTGCCTTCTCCAGTCGACCTCAAAACCTACTTTCGAACGGGCCCTGAGATTGCGGCGTCGCTGCCTCAGTTGGTTTCCCAGTTCTTCTTTCGAGCTGTGATCCCCATTACTCCCGCAATCACGGTGGTGCTCACCCAGATGACCGAGCCCGCGAGCCCAGCGGTCAACCTACTGCCCATCGTTATTGATATCGATGCGTCTATGGTCGGAGTTTTTAGTCCCTCAAAAGATGAGATGTGGAAGGCCTCTGAGCAGTTGAGGGAAGTGAAGAACAACTGCTTCTTCGAAAGCTTTACCGAAAAGGGACTGGAGCTCTTCGCGGAGAGTAATCAATGACGCAGATCTTTCAGTGCCCAACGCCGGCCAACTCGCGTGGAATATTGGACTGGAAGCCTTCTGTCTCGACTTCGAGCGAGTCAATTCGCGAAGTGAAGCGACACTACCTCGGGCCAGCAACGCGCCTTCCGTTCTCTCTCCAGGACTTGTTTGATCAGCTTGTCGCCGAGTGGCTAGCGGGTACCGCGTTCCTTTCTTCGTCCTCCAAAATTGTGCTGCACCCGTCGTATCAACGCATCGTCGGTCTGGGCGAGCGTGCATTGCCGCTCATCTTCAACCGACTGAGGAAGGACGACGAGCACTGGGACTCGGCGCTCACGGCTATCACGAGGCAGAATCCGGTTAGCGAAGCTGCCGCAGGTCGGATGGACCTCATCCGCGACGCTTGGCTGAAGTGGGCAGCCGAAAGAGGGCTCTGATTGGTCGACTCTCTCGACTCTGGTTTTCCCCGACTTCGCAGTTCCGGCTTCACGCGCACCAGTGAACCAACACCCCGGTACAATTGCATTGCTTGGGCAGCAAACGACGACACCATGTGGTGGTGGCCGGCGCCGAATCGTTACTGGCCCCCGGACACCCCAAGGCTCGAAACGGTTGATTCGTTCGTCGCCGCTTTCGCCACGCTCGGGTATTCGAGGAGCGCCAACGGCGATTTCGTAGCAGGCGTGGAGAAAGTGGCCATCTTTGTTGATGAGGCGACGATTCCCACCCATGCCTCGCGGCAGCTAGAGAACGGCAGGTGGACGAGCAAACTTGGTAGGGAGATCGACATCGAGCACCACTCCGTCGAAGGTGTTTGCGGTCCGGCTTACGGTCGAGTGGGGTGTTTTTTGGAGCGACCCCGGGGGAGTTCGGCCCGCCTTCCTCAAACTTCTAAGGAAGGATCGCTGTCCGACGATCCGACCTAACGGGCCGAGAGCTTGAAGGTGTCGCACGCGGCGGGGTCACCCGAATCGTACCCGCGCTTGAACCACTGAACGCGCTGGGCGGAAGAGCCGTGGGTCCAGCTCTCGGGCTGCACGGAGCCGCGGCCCATCTTCTGAAGCCGGTCGTCACCAATCTGAGAGGCGGCGTTCATCGCCTCCTGGATGTCTCCGGTCTCGAGCAGGTTGCGCTGGGCGGTGCTGTGGGCCCAGACGCCGGCATAGCAGTCGGCCTGGAGCTCCATCTTGACGCTCTCGCTGTCGGCGCCCGTCGCGCGGTTCGCCTTGATGCCCAGCTGGTTCTGCACGTGGTGGCCGACTTCGTGCGCGATGACATACGCCTGCGCGAAGTCGCCGCCCGCGCCCAGCTTCTTTTCCAGCGTCTGGAAGAAGCCCAGGTCCAGGTACACCTGGCGGTCTGCCGGGCAATAGAAGGGACCAATCGCGCTGTCGCCGTAGCCGCAGCCCGTCGACGTCGAGTTGCTGAAGATGACCATCTTCGCGCGCTGGTACGACGGCATCTTCTTCGCCCAGGTGCGCTGCACGTCATCGAGCACGAAGGACGCGTACTGCACCCTCTCATCGGGATTCGCCTGACCTGCGGGCGCCTCGGCCACTGGCTCTTCGGCGCCACGGGACGCGAACAGCTGGAAGGCGCCGAAAGCGAGCAGGGCGATCAACCCGCCGCCGATGCCGAACCGCGAGGTGATTATCGAGATCAGCCCCAGCGGCAGTCCGCCCCCTCCGCCGCTGGCGCCACCGCGCCGCACTTCGACGTCATCGCTCTTGTATCCACGGGTCCATTTCATGGTGTCATTCCATTGCAAACGGTCGGCCCGCGTTGCGATCGGGCCTCACCCGGGACAAACGGCCCCGCCCTTGCCGGGGAAATCGCAGCGGTTGCTCCTGCTTACAGGGTGGACCGACAGATGCACACAGAACGAAGCATGCGTGCTTCCGTCGCCATCGTTTCCGCAGTGTCGCTGTTCTGCACCGGCGCGTTCGGGAGTGAGGCAACTGTGAACGCCGCGCTCGACCGCAAGCCTGTCTCTCCCACGCTCTTCACGAGCCTCGGCGACGAAGCTTCGCAGGCCCAGCTGGCCGCGAGCCGCGGAATCGTGCTGCCGGGCGAGCTCGGAAAGGTGGCCCTGTTCGGCACGCTCGCGCGAGAAAGCTTCGCCGGCGTCTTCAACGAAGGAGGAGGCGCTCCGATGCAGGGCTCGGCCGTCGACCTGTTCACCAACTACGACGGCACCGGCCGCGGCTTCGGCAGCACGATGGTGAAGGGCAGCTCGACCAACCCCGACCTTCAGGTCTTCGCCGCCTACGACTTCGACGCCAACGTCACCGTCGTCCTCGTCAACGCTTCCCCCACCGCGCAAGACGCCGTCTCGCTGGGGTTCAAGGGCATCGGGCAGAAGGGTGACTGGCGCGCGTTCGAGCTGAAGGTCGACGGCACCATTGCCCCCGCGGGCTCGGGCACCCTCTACGAAGCGCTGCTCACCCGCACCGTTCAGCCGTACACCGCCCTGCTGGTCGAGTACCGCCCGGTCGGCGGAATCCTTCCCGTCTGGGAAGCGCCGAAAGAGGACGTGGTGGTTCCGTCGGGCGCGGTCGTCGAGGCAGACGCGGCGCAGCCGATGGGCTGTTCGGCCGCAGGTGGCAACATCGGGTTCCTCGCAATCGCGCTGGTCGCGGTGCTCGCAGTGACCCGCAAGCGGCTCCAGAATTAGCGCCCGGCGAGTGCCCAGTCGAAAGGCTCGTAGACGAGCTTGCAGTCCTCGAGCTTCGGGCCGCACGCCTTGTCGAGGTCGCCGCGGGTGTCGCAGCCCGGCCGGTCGAGACACTGTTCGGGCAGAAACGCCCAGACGAACTGCAGCAGGTTGGTGCGCCCCTCGGGCAGCGCCGCGCGAATGTCGTCCTCGTGCGTCCGGAAAAGCGGCGAGAGGTGCACCCCGTCTTTCGCGAGCTTCACGTTCCGGTCGTTCTGCACGAACCGCCCGACGGCATCGTTGAGCTGCGCGTCGAGCAGGTCGGCCTGAAACGGTGAGCCGTCGAGTAAGGCACAGCCTTTCGCTCCGCAGGCGAGCGCGAAGGGAATCCGCGAGTCGCCCGTCTCCGAGAGAAACCGCCTTTCTACCGACCAGAGCGTGAAGCGCCTGCCGCCAATCGGCCAGCTGCGCAGCCAATAGAATCGCCGGCCGGTCGCGTCGAGCCGCGCCTCGGCCGCCGCGTCGAGCCCCGCGTCCAGCACCAGCGCATGGTACGCGTTCAGCCAGAAGGCCAGCCGGTCGTCCGCCGACGCGAAGAGCTCCGGGTGGTTGATCGGCGAGACCCGCGCCAGCTGCGCGATGAAGTCATCCAGCCCTGCGCGGTCTTCTTTCAGCGCCGCGTAGTCGACCAGGCCCGAGGGCCCGACGTGCTCGAGCGCCTTCGCGAGCGGCCGGTAATCGAGGCCTGAATCACCCGCAGGAACCGACGCCGGAAAATGCCCGTCGACATAAAGCAGCGACAACGCGAAGAGCAGGCTGCAGACGAAGAAGCCGAGCGCGAGCCGCTTGAGCAAAGCGTCAGTCGAGCAGGAAGGTGTAGTTGTAGACGAAGCTCGTCGACACCGCTTCGCCGCCCTTCATCGCCGGCTTGAACTTGAACTTCTTGATCGCGTTCATCGCGGCGTCGTTCAGCCCGTAGCCGGGTCCGTTCAGAATCTGCGCGTTCACCACGCGGCCTTCGTTGTCGACGACGATGCGCAACCGCACCGTGCCTTCGATGCCCGCGCGGCGCGCTTCATCGGGGTACGGAATCTTGAACTCGGAGTCGACCTGCGGGTCGCTGTCGGCGGCGCCCGGCGGCACGTACTTCGGCGCGTAATACGGCTTCGCCTCGGTCGGCGACGGAGCTGCCTTCGGCATCTGTCCGTACGCCGTGTTCCCGACCGGAGCGGCGAAGGTGCCGGCCGTCGTGGTCGACGACATCTTCATCCCCACGATCAGCGGCGGCGGGTCCTTGGGCGGCTCTTTGGGCGGCTCGGCTTCTTCCAGCGGAGGCGGCGGCTCGACGGGCGGCGGCTTCACCACTGCGAGCTTCACCGGCGGCACCTTCGGCTTCGGGGGTTCGACCGGCTTCGGCTTCTCGGGCTCGGGCGGCTCGGGCGGCTTCGGCGGCTCGACCGGAATGAACTCGACCACGATCGGCTTCAGGATTGCCTTCGCCTTGATTTTCTGCGCGTCCGCCCAGAGCAAGCCGCCCGCGTGCAGCGAGATCGAAAAGAACAGGCCGACGCCGAGAATCAGCATCGTGCGGTCTTGGCGGCGATTGCTCATCGAGAGGGGGAAGCTCACGTCATTTCCTACATCTGTCTGGGTGCGTCAGTTCCGGCCCCATGACCTGGTTGTTACGGAACCGGCGCCGGCGCCTGCAGTGCGGGGGTTGCGCCCTTCTGGATGTTGAGGGCGAACTTCGCGATGCCCTTGCCCTTGATGACGTCGATCAGCCCCATCACGCGGCCGTAGTTCAGCGACTGGTCCGCGCTGATGATCGCCCGCGTTTCCTTGTCCTTCTTCAGCGCCTCGTCGATGCGGCCCTTCATCTCGTCTTCCGTCACTTCCGCGCCGTCGAAGAAAATCTTCGAGTCCTTGTCCATCACGATGTTCACCAGGCCCTGCACCGTCTCGTTCGTGTTGGCGGCCTTCGGCAGGTCGACCTCGACGGTCTCTTTGACGATGAAGCTCGCGGTCACCATGAAGATGATCAGCAGCACGAGCGTGATGTCGACCAGCGGGGTGACGTTGATCGCGACGATCTCTTCTTCGTCGCCCTGCGATGCGCCGGCCACGGACTACTTCCCGCCCGTCGCGCGAAGGTGCCCGACCAGCGCGTGGCCCAGCGCCGTCGTGCGCGAGGTGATGGTCTTCAGCGAACGGGTGAGGATGTTGTAGCCAACCACCGCGGGGATCGCGACCGCGAGGCCGACCGCGGTGGCCACCAGCGCTTCCGAGATTCCCGCCATGACCGTCTGCTGCATCGCGGCGCCCTTCGCTCCGGACTGACCGAGGTCGTTGAACGCCTTGATGATGCCGAGCACCGTGCCGAACAGGCCGATGAACGGGGCGTTGCTGCCGAGCGTGCCGAGGAAAGAGAGGAACCGTTCGTACTGCGGGCGTTCGCGCGCCACGGTCGCCGCGATGATTTCTTCCACCGAGTCCGGGCCGCTGCCGAGGCTGCCCAGCGCCTCGCGCAACACCGCGGCTTCCATGCCCTTTTTGCCCGCGATGAAAGACTTCACCTGGTCGAGCTCGCCCTTCGCCAGCTTCACCGCCAGGTCATCAGAGCCTTTGAGCGTGTGAGAGCTGAAGTAGACGACGCGCTCGAGCATGACGGCGATCGACATCACCGACAGGATGCAGAGCAGCCAGAGCACCCATTCGGCGCTGCCCAGCGTGACGCCCAGCAGGGTCCGCGTGAGCATGCCCTGGCCTTCGTGGTTCATCTGTCCGAGGAGAAGCAATGAGGTCATAGAGGGGGTGTTCGGGCCGTGCGCGGCCGCAGTATCAATTCTTCGGCGGCTGGCGAAAGTCAACGGAAACAGCCAACGATTCCGCAACATTCCGAAGACTGGAGGCCGCGAGGCGAACTTCCTCCAGCGCAGCCGCGTTCAACCCTTCGGAATGAGCGGCCTCGACAGGTTCACCCAGCCCGGCGTCCTTCTGGCCCTTGAGCATGCCCAGGATCAACCGCTTCACCCCGTCCGCGTCCTTCAAACCTTCCAGCCGGGCGCTGTGCAGCTGGGCGCCGATCGCGCTGCCGCCGGCGGTGCTGATGGTGAGCGTCTTCACTCCGAACAGTGTCTCGAGCGGGCCAGCGGTGACTTCCAGGTTCTGGACGTTCGCGTAGCTCAAGGTGACTTCACGGTGGATGATGGCTCCGTGGCTGACGCGCAGGCTCTTGTCGCCGACCAGGTAGTGGCGCAGCTCGTAGTCGAGGCGCGCGGCGACGAGGCCGAAGCCTGCCGACGCGAGCGCGAAGAGCAGAATCGGCAGGGTGAGCCAGGCGCCGTTGAGCTTCATTCCAGCCATGATTGCAGTCGAAAAGACGAGCGCGCCCAGGACGGGGCCCGACGAGCGCGCGGCGACCTTCAGGTACTGCAGGGTCAGCCACTGCGGCTCGGGCTTGAGCTCACGGACGAGCGTGGTTCCTTCCGGCAGGTGCGGTGGCTCGAGGCGGAGCTTCAGCAGCGGCAGGAACACCGGCCTCAGCAATTTCACGATTGGGGCAATCATCGGTCAGCGCCGCTCGGCCACGGCTTTGAGCGCTTCAGCCGTACGATTGAGCGCATCGCGGATTTCGACCAGGGCCTCCGAATGTCCGGCGTGTTTGCCTTCGTCCCTCACTCCGCGCATCCGCGCATAGAGGTAGTCGCGAATGGCTTCGAAGTCCTTCACTCCCGCGATGCCGAGATTTCCCCCTTCGCCGGCGCCCGCCGTCTGCACCGTCACGGTTCCGATTTGAAGCCAGCGCTCGAGCAGGTTCTGCGACAGGTGGATGTCTTGCATGCGTGCGTACGTCAGCTGCATTTCCTGCCGGAAGAAGATGCCGTGGCTCATGAAGACGCCTTGATCATCGAACCGGTACTTCAGCGTCTCGTAGCGGAACAGCAGCGGGATGAAGACGAAGGGAAACGCGATGAAGCCGAAGAGCGAGACGAGGAAGTAATAGAGCAGCAGCGACTTCTCGGGCCTGGTGATGTGCGCGACACGCGCGCGCAGCTTCTCAAAATCGGCGTCGTTCATGGCGCGCGGTCTACTACACTGACCGTTGGTTCTCTCGAGGGGGCACGTGGCTGCAGGGGATGAAAGCCGCAAGAGCGCCTTCGTGCTCGCCCGCATCCGCCGGGTGCAACGGCGCCTGAATCTCGAAGGCGCCCTGGCGGCCGCAGTCTTTCCCTCGTGGGTCGCGGTCACGCTGCTCGCGGTCTGGCGGTTCGTCGTGCAGCGGCAGGTCGGGGTGTTCGCGGCGGCCGCGGTCGTCGGCGCGGTGATCGCGTGGCGCGTGTTGGTTCGTAAGACCGGGATCAGCCTCGCGCAGGCTGCCGTGATTGCGGATCGCCGGGCCGAGGCGGGCGGGCTGCTGCTCACGCGCCTCGAGACGGGCGTCGGTGAGTGGGAGCTCGGCCTCAATGAACGCGTCCGTGCGCTCACGCCTCCGCCGATTCAGGTCCGGCGTTCCGTCGGGGCGCTCTGGCTCGCGGCGCTGTTCGTCGTCGTCGCGATGGTCGTGCCGCTGCCGCCGAAGGTGACCAACAACGTCAACGCTGCTGCCGCGACGAAGCTCGACGAGGTGATGGAGAAGCTCGAGGCGATCGCGAAGGAAGAGCCGCTGGACGACGCGGTCACTGCAGAGTTGCAGCGCCTGCAGGAAGAGCTCGCTGAGAATGCGTTCGACGCTGCCGATTGGGAGGCGGCTGACGCGCTCGACAAGGAGCTCGATCGCAAGGCGCAGGAAGCCGGCGCCGAGCTGTCTCGCGCAGAGGAGGCGGCCAGGGAATTGTCCGAGGCGATGGCCAGTGCGCAGGGCGCCGAGGGTGCGACGCGCGAAAAGGAAGAGCTCGAGAGCGCGTTGATGCAGCTGTCCGACGGTCAGGCCGCCGACGCCGAGCAGGCGATGAATCAGGCGCTCGGCAAGAAGGAGGACGGAGCGAAGGCGGAGGGCGAGGAAGCTGAGGAAGGCGAGCAGCGCAAAGAAGGCGAGAAGGGCAAAGAAGGTGAGAAGGGCAAAGAAGGTGAGAAGGGCAAAGAAGGCGAGAAGGGCAAAGAAGGCGAGAAGGGCAAAGAAGGCGAGAAGGGCAAAGAAGGCGAGAAGGGCAAAGAAGGCGAGAAGGGCAAAGAAGGCGAGAAGGGCAAAGAAGGGTCCCGTTCACCCCGAGAGCAGTCGAGGGGGGAGCAGGCAACCAGCCCCTCGAAGCTCAACGACCTGCGGCAGGCGCTGAAGAGCCGCCAGCAGCACCTGCAGAAGTCCTTCGGCCAGGGCCAGGGCGCGCCGCAGCCGTCGCCGCAAAAGACCGCGAAGGGCGGAAAGGGCGACGGGAAGGAGAAGGGAGAAGGAGAAGGCCAGGGCGGCGAGGACGGCACGGGCAAAGGCGAAGGCAAGCCGGGCGAGCGCGAAGGCGACGGCCGCGAGCACGCGAGCCGCGCTTCGAAGTCGGGCACCGGCCGCGGTGACGGCGAAGAGACCGAGCTCATCTACGGTGGCCAGGCCGAGATCGACCCCGACCGCCTCGCATTTCAGGCGCTGCCGAAGGGGCAGGGCGGCGACGAGCCGGGCGAGCTCTGGGGCCTGAAGGCGGCGAACCCGAAAAAGAACTCCACCGGCCACGCGGCGCCGTCGTCGTCCGGTGGCGCGGCGACCGGTGACCGGGCGCCCGGAAACCGAGAAGGGCAGCTGCTGCCGCGAAACCGCGCGCTCATTCAAAAGTACTTCGACAACGCTCCGAGGAATCCATGAGTCACGCCGAGCTGCTCAGCCCCACCGACGTGCAGGCCGCAGGCGAGAGCATCTCGATGCTCAAGGCCGGCCTCAACCAGGTGCTGCTCGACCAGGGTGGCGTCACCGAGCGCGTCGTCACCGCGGTGCTCGCGCGCGGCCACGTGCTCCTCGAAGGGCTGCCCGGCCTCGGAAAGACCGAGCTCTGCAAAGGCCTCGCGCGCCTGCTCTCGCTGCCCTTCAAGCGAATCCAGTTCACGCCCGACCTGCTGCCCGGCGACATCACCGGCACGTACGTCATCGAGGGCGAGAAGCGCGACTTCAGCTTCCGGCCCGGCCCGCTGTTCGCATCCGTCGTCCTCGCCGACGAAATCAACCGCAGCTCACCCAAGACGCAGTCGGCGCTTCTCGAAGCGATGGCCGAACGCAACGTCACCGTGCTCGGCCACACCCACCCCCTGCCTGACCCCTTCTTCGTCCTCGCCACCCAGAATCCCATCGAGCTCGAAGGCACCTACCCGCTGCCCGAAGCGCAGCTCGACCGCTTCCTCTTCCGCGTCGTCGTCCCCGCCGTCAGCGCGAAGACGATGAGCCTGATGCTCACCCAGCGCCACCGCGGCCAGCCGCCGGCGCAGAAGCCCGTGCTCGACGGCGCCGCGCTGAAAGCCGTCTTCGACTTCGTCGATCGCGTTCACCTGCCCGTGCCCGTCGCCGACTTCATCGGCCGCCTCGTCGAGGCCACGCATCCGAGCCACGCCTCCGCACCCGAATCGGTTCGCCGCTTCGTTCGGTACGGCGCTTCACCCCGCGCCGCGCTCGGCTTGGCTTCCAGTGCGCGCGCGTGGGCGCTTGGCAAAGGCAAACCCAACGTCGGCTTCGACGAAGTGAAGGAAGTCGCGGGCGCCGTGCTCAACCACCGCCTCGTCCTCTCGTACGAAGCGGGCCTCGAGAAGGTCGGCGCCGACAAAGTGGTGAACGATCTGCTCGCCGCCGTCGCCGAGGTGCCGCGTGGTTAGTGCGCTGCTCGCCGCCGCGCTGTTGTTGAGCGAAGGCACCTCGAAGGTCTACCCGCCTTCCAGTGAGCGGGCCGGCGCGCCCAACACCTACGTCTTCGCGCAGACCCAGCGCGTCGACGTCGGCGGCGGAGCGACCAGTGTCTCTGCCGAGACCAACGTCCCCACTCCGCGCCGCGGCTACTTTCCGCTGCGCCTCTTCGTCGACAACTCCACCGGCCCGACCCAGAGCATCAAGCTCGGCTACTACCCCAGCAACAACACCGGCCGGCCCATCACCAAAGACGTCGAGGTTCGCCAAGGCGAGCGCCGCACCGTCATCCTCGCGGTGCCGTACCTGTTCCGTTACGGCAACGTCCGCGCGCGCGGGCCGGGCATCAGCAAGAAGGGCGACGCGCACGTCTACTTCAACTCGACCTACGCGCCGCAGCGGCCGCTGCTTTCCATCGGCACCACCGACGAGTTCGAGCGCTGGGTCGACAAGCCCCCCGCGCACACCGACGGCGACCTCAGCGTCTATTCCATCGCCGCCGACGAGGCGCCCACTGAGCTCGCCGCGTACGCAGGCTACGACACCGTCGCGATCCCCGCCGCCGCCTTCGAGTCGCTGAACGAAGCGCAGCGCCGCGCGCTCGAGTCATACGCCGCGACCGGTGGCACGCTCGTGCTTGGTAAAGGCGGGCGCGGTCTCGCCGCCGCGCTGCCGCTGATGAAAGAAGGAAAAGAGGAGTACGGCTTCGGCCGCCTCGTCGTCGTCGATGGCCAGCCCGACTTCGCGACCGTCTTCAACTCAACCACTCCTGTCGTCAGCCCGCGCGCGTCTCCGCGATCGATGTCCGGGCGGGTGTACCGCTATGTCGACGCGAACCCTGGCTCTGACTTCACCGCGCTGCTGCCGCAGGCGACCGCTCCCATCGGCCGCTTTCTTCTCATCATCGGCCTCTTCACCCTCGCGATCGGCCCCGGCTCCATCTGGGTTGCGCGGCGCCGCGGGCCGGCGATGTTGCTGCTCACGATTCCCGGCACAGCGTTCATCACCTGCACCGTCATCATCGGGTACTCGCTGATTCAAGACGGCTTCACCGTTCACGCGTCGACGCAGGGCCTCACCTGGCTCGACAGCAAGCAGCACCGCGCGCTGCAGGTGGGCCTGACGGCGTACTACGCAAACCTCGCGCCGGGGTCCGCGCGCTTCTCGAGTCTGACGGTCGTCGTACCGCCGCAAGAAGGAAGCGGTGAGGTCTACGCGCCCGGCATCGAGTGGAACGAAGGCGCCACGATGGGCAGCGACTTCGTGCCGTCGCGCACGTACCGCGAGTGGGGCTACGTCTCGGCCGAGCCCACCCGCGCGCGCGTCCTCCTCAAGAAGAAGGACGGCGCGTGGGTGGTGCAGAACGCGCTCGGCAGCCGGGTGGTGTCGATGGTGTTCATGGCCGATGACCGCCTGTGGATGGTGGCCGACCTTCGCGACGGAGCGGAGGCGACCGGAGCGAAGCAGAGCGGCGGGCTTCCCCACTTTGAAGGTCCCGCGGCCAATCGCTTCAGCGCCGAGCTGCAGCAGAAGTTCGCGGCGCCGCTGAAGGAAGGCGAGTTCCTCGCGACGGTCGAAGGCCAGGGCTTCACGCCGTCGGGCGGGTTGCGGCTCACCGAACACGACAGCGGGAACCTCGTGCGCGGCGAGGTCGAGCGATGAGCGACGTGTTGCTCGAGGTGAAGAACCTGTCGCGCCACTACGGCGCTCTGAAGGCCGTCGATGACGTGAGCTTTACCGTCGCGGCGGGCACGATTCTCGGCTTCATCGGCCCGAACGGCGCGGGCAAGTCGACGACGATGCGAATCCTCGCCACGCTCGATGTGCCGACCGCGGGCGACGTGCTGCTCGACGGAAAGAGCGCGATCGATCACCCCGACAAGGCGCGCCCGCTGATTGGCTACATGCCGGATCGTTACGGCACCTACGACGACATGACGGTGCTCGAGTTCCTCGACTTCTTCGCGCGCGCGTACCGGCTCAAGGGGCAGGAACGCGAGAACCGCGTCGCCTCGGTGATGGACTTCACCGGCCTCTTCCCTCTGAAGGACAAGCTCACCAGCGCGCTGTCGAAAGGCATGAAGCAGCGCGTCGCCCTGGGCCGCACGCTGCTTCACGACCCGAAGCTGCTCATTCTCGACGAGCCCGCCGACGGCCTCGACCCGCGCGCCCGCATCGAGCTTCGTGAGCTGCTCAAGGCTCTGGCCGCGCAGGGGAAGGCAGTGCTGATCTCCAGCCATATCCTCACCGAGCTCTCTGAAATCTGTGACAGCTGCGCGATCATCGAGCAGGGGCGCCTGCTCGCCACCGGACCCGTTCACGAGATTCTGTCGCGCACCACCGGCAACGCTGTCTCGAGCGAGCTCGTGATGCGCGTCTGGAAGGGCGCCGAAGGGGTCGACGCCGCCCTCGCCCGGGCAGAGCGGCTCTTGCTCGAACAGCCGCTGGTCGCCGCCGTCACCGTCGAAGGCCAGGCCGTTCGCGTCCGCATCGAGCTTCCCCTGGGCGCTGCTCCTGCTGCGGGTTGGGTCGAAGAGACGAGCGCCCGGCTGTTGCGCGCGTTGGTCACGGCCGAGATTCCCGTCTCGAGCTTCCAGGCCCGCGAGTTCGACCTCGAAGACGCGTTCATGAACGTCACGAAGGGCAAGGTTCAGTGACGACCGCCGACGCCATCGATCGCGCCGGGCAACGCCTCGCAGATCGGGTCAACCCAATCGTCGTGAAAGAGCTTCGCCAGGGCCTGCGCACGCGCGTCTTCTGGATCTTCTTCACGCTGATGCTGCTCGCTTGCCTCGTCATCTCGCTCATCGCTTTCGCGGCCGCTGACGGCGTGGGGAAGGACGGCCGCTACTACTTCATCGCGTATTACATCTGCTTGAGCCTCGTTCAGTTCTTCGTCATTCCGTACTCGGCCTACCGGTCGATGAGCCGCGAGCGCGAAGAAGAGACCTGGGTGTTGCTCACGCTGACGGGCCTCGGGCCCCACCGGATTCTGCGCGGGAAGATGGGCAGCTTCATGTTGCAGGGGCTCATCTACGCCTCGGCCGCCGCGCCGTTTCTTCTCTTCAGCTACTACCTGAACGGCATCGACCTGCCGACCATCGTCATCGCCCTCATCGCAGGGGCCACCTACCAACTCTTCCTCACCTCCGTCGCCGTCAGCGCCGCCACGCTCGCCGAGGCCCGTATCGTTCGCGCGCTGCTTCACTTCCTCGTGCTCGGGTTTCTCGCGTGGGGCCTGATTGCCGGGCTCACCAGCATCTTTGGCCTGGTCGAGTCGGTGCGGAACCTGTGGTCTGACTCCGCCGCGCGCGTCGCGACCTGCGCGACGATGTTCGGAATGCTGACGTGGGGCGTGCTGCTCTACGAGTCGGCCGCTGCGCGAATGGCGCTCGCCACCGAGAGCTACGCGAAGGGCCCGCGCATCGCCTTCATGGTGCAGATCGCCGGAGCGCTGGCCTTCTTCGTCTGGGGCGCCTTCGCGTCCGGCGAGCCGTCGCTGTACCCGGTGGGCGCGATCACGATGTGCGCGCACGTCTTCTTCGTCGGCCTCTTCATCGCGTCTGACCGTGACGGCATGGCGCGCAGCCTCTGGCTCACCGGCTCGAAGTTCTCGCTGCTGAAGCCCGGCGCGCTGCGCGGCTACCGGCTGGTGCTCTTGATGCTCGGCGCGGTCACCGCCGTCTTCGTCACGCTCACGCTGCTCGACAAGGCGGTCAGCGACTGGCGGAACTTCAACCTCGTGCTCGGGGCTCCGGCGTTCGCGGCGCTCTACCTGTCGCTGCCCATCATTGCGTCGCGGCTGCTGCGCCACCCACCGTCGCAGACTGCGATCCTCGTGCGCATCCTCTTCATCGGCATCTTCGTCTTCGGAGCGGGCCTGCCTCCGCTGGTCGCCGCCATCATCGGCATCGAGCCCGATCATGTCCTCTTCAACCTCTTCAACCCGATCGTCGGAATGGTGAACCTCGGCGGCACGAAGTCAGACACCAACACCCACCTCATCCTGCTCTACGCGGTGACCTTTGGAGCCGTGGTGCTCGCCGACGGAATCCTCAAGGGCCGCGACAACCCGCCTGCCCGATGAACGAAAGGTTCTTAGAGGCCGTCGGCCCCATCGTCGTGAAGGAAGTGCGCCAGGGCCTTCGCGCGCGCGTGTTCGCGATCTGCTTTGCGCTGCTTCTCGTCGCGTGCGTCACCACGTCTCTCATCGCGGCGACCGAGGTGCGCAGCTGGGACGGCGGCGCCCTGGGCCCGCGCTACCTCACGCTCTTCCTCTCGGGCCTCGCGCTCATCTGCTTCTTCGTCATCCCGTACTCGGCCTATCGATCGATGTCGCGCGAACGGGAAGACGAGACGTGGGTGCTGCTCGCGCTCACCGGCCTGTCGTCGCGACGCATCGTGCGAGGTAAGGTCGCCTCGGCGCTGACCCAGGCGATTCTTTACGCCTCGGCCGGCGCGCCGTTTCTGCTCTTCAGCTATTTCCTCAACGGCGTCGACCTGCCGACGCTGCTGCTCGAGCTCGTCTTCGCCACCTGCTGGGCGGTGTTCGTCACCTCGGTCGCCGTCGCGCTGGGCACGGAAGGCCACACCCGCCTTGGGAGATCCGCGATTCACTTCCTCGTGCTCGGGCTCCTCGGCGCGGCGACCTTCGCGGGCATCGGCTTCGGCGCTGAGCTCGCGCGGGAGGGCGGCGAGTGGGTGAACGAGACCTCGTTTCTCGTCTTCGCCGGTGCGTTTCCCTTCGCGCTGCTGACCACCTCGTTGCTCGTGCTCGAAGGCGCCGCCGCTGGGCTCGCGCTCGCCAGCGACGCGAGCGCCCGTGGTGCGCGCCTCGTCGTCTGTGGCCAACTGCTCTTCGCCGTCTGCGCGGCGTACCTGGGCGTCTGGCTCGCCGACCACCCACCGCGAGAGCTCGCCAGCGTGGCCAGCGTCTTCAGCTCGATCCTCCTCGTCGCCTACGGCGCGTTTGCGATCTCCGAGCGCGATGGCTTTCCGCGCAGCACGACGAAGCGCAGCTGGCTCACCGCCGGAGCGCTGCGCGGGTGGCTGATGGTCATCGGGCTGTTGGCGCTGGTGACGGCCGCATGGTTCGGGCTGCACGTGCTGCTCGTCGGCAACTCGCGGTTCCTCGCCTTGACGCTCACCGCCCCTCTCTACGTCGCGCTCTACCTGTCGCTGGCGGTCATCGTCGGCCGCGCGTCTCCGCTGCAGAAGCTCGGCGAGCCGGCTGCGACGCGGGTCGCCTTCATCTGCCTCGTCGCGGCAGCGTCGATCTTCTTTCCGGTGGCCGCTGTGCTCTCAGGAAACAACCTCAGCGACATCGACTGGAACGTCCTGAATCCGCTGATCGGCATGTTCAACCACGTCGATGACAGCCGCGCGAGCCAGGCGAGGCAGGCGCTGCCAATCCTTTCCGTCACCACCGCCTTCGCAGTCCTCGGCGCCTTCGTGACGCTCAAAGTCCGCGATGGAGCGCGCGTCGGGTGAGCCTCCTCGACGAAGCCGCCGTCGAACGCGCCGCCGCTGGCAAGGCCCTGCGTCTGCCACGCGTGCCGCACCGGGGCAGGGTGGGCGAGGTGCGCTCGTCGTCCGTCGGCAGCAGCCTCGAGCTCCACGACTTCCGCCTCTACCAACCGGGCGATGACCTGCGGCAGCTCGACTGGAACGCGGTCGCCCGCACCGGCGAGCTCGTGTTGCGCGTGCGGCAAGACGAGGTGAGCCCGCGCGTCGAGGTGGTGGTCGATGCGTCGAGGTCGATGGGCCTCACCGATGCGAAGGCAGCCCGGACGCGTGAGGTCGCGCTGCTCGCCTGCGTGCTCGCCCTCCGCGCGGGCCTCGAGCCCGTCGTCGTCACCGTCGGAGCGACCGCTCACCGCGCCACCGGCCACCGCACCCGCGAAGTCCTTCAGCGCCTCGAACTCGATGGCCGCGAGGGCTTCGACGCCGCCCTTCGCCGCGCGCCCGCGCTGATGCCGTGCGGCCTGCGACTCTGGGTCACCGACCTCTTGTTCGAAGCCTCGGCCGACGTGCTCGCCGAACGGATGACACGCGGCGCGTCGGGTCTCGCCGTCATTCAGGTGCTCGACCCCGAAGACGTCGACCCCGAAGGCGGCCTGGGCGCACGGCTCACCGACACCGAGTCGGGTGAGGTGTTGGAAAGGATTCTCACCGCAGGCGTGCTCGCCGATTACCAGTCGCGGCTCGAGGCGCACCTGCAGCTGTGGCGGCAGGCGACGCGGCGGGTGCGAGCGACGCTGGTGATTGCCAACGCAGGAGATGAAATCGAAGGCCTCGCGCGCGGGCCGCTGTCGTCGTTGTGGGAGGCCGCCTGAGCTTCGGCTTCCCGCTGGGCTTCCTCGCCCTCGCCGCGTTCGCGCCGCTGATCGCCGCGTACTTCCTGCGCCGCCGGCAGAAGCCGCGCCAGGTCTCGGCGTTGTTCCTCTGGCGCTCGCCCAGCCAGCGCGCCCAGGCCGGCCCACGGCTCGAGCGCTTCTCGCGCGAAGCGTCGCTGGCGCTCGAGCTTCTCGCCATCGGTGTCGCGGCGCTCTTCCTCGCCGACCTGCGCTGCGGAAAGGACGTGCCGCAGAAGCACCTCGTCGTCGTCGTCGATGGCGGTCTCTCGCTCAGCGCGAAAGGTGTCGCCGACCAGGTGCGTGCTGCGGTCGCGAAGCTCGCCAAAGACGAAGGCGCCGCGGCGCTCACCCTCATCGAGTCAGGGGTGAAGCCTTCCGTGCTCGCCGGCCCGCAGCTGAACACCGCCCGCGCGCTCGCGTTGCTCGAGGCGTGGCGTCCGTCGCAGCCATCGCACGATGTCTCGGCCGCGCTGCTGATGGCCCGCGAGCTGTCGAGCGTCCGCGGCGGGCGCATCTGGTTCTTCACCGACGGCCCGCTGCCGGAAGGGCTGGTCTTGCCGCCCGAAGTCCGCGTGCAGAGCGTCGCCACCGCCGCCGAGAACGTCGCCTTCCTCACCGCGCAACGCCACGACTCCGGAGGCGTCGCCGCGGTCACCGTTCGCGTCGCCAACTTCACGAAGTCGCGCCGGAAGATTCCCGTCACCTTCAGCGCCGCGCTTTCCGAGCAGGTGCAGACCGTGGAGCTCGACCCCGGGACATCGGCCGTCGTGCGCGTGGGCCTCAAGACCGCGGCGACCATTCGCGTGTCGGTGCCAGACGACGCGCTGAGTGAAGACAGCGCCATCGAGTTGCTCGCGGCTCCGACGCCGCCGCTGTCGGTGGGTGCGCTCGAGGGCGTCGACTCTGGCGCGCTGAAACGCTTCTTCGCGATCGCGCCCGGGCTGGTCACCACGCCGCCCCATGCCTTGCTGTTCGGGCCGCCCGGGTCGAAGGCGCAGGTCACCCTCGGCGCGACGCCCGGGCTCAAGTCCTTCGTCGGGCCGTTCTTCACCCAGAAGGGCGACCCACTGCTCGATGACGTCGAGCTCGCCGGCGTGGTGTGGACAGCGGGCACGAATCCGCCTGGGCGGCCACTGGTCACCGCGGGTGAAGCCGTGCTCATCGCAGAGGAAGAGGACGGCACGCTTCACCTCAACCTCGATCTTCCGCGCAGCAATATTCAGCGCACCACTGCGTGGCCCGTGCTGCTCGGCAACCTCGTTCAGCGCGCGCGGTTGCGGGCGCCGGGGCTGCCGCGACGCCACCTGATGCTCGGCGAAGACGTGCCCGTGGTGACCGAAGGCGGCGCGAAGTGGTCGCTGAAAGGCCCCGACGGAAGAGACCGCCCCGTGCTCGGAGCGGGTCCCGTGCTGCTGCCCGCGCTGCCGACGCCCGGCCGCTGGGCGTTGCTCAAAGACGGCAAAGAGCTCGACGCGCTTGTCGTTCTTCCGCTGGACCCGCGCGAGTCTGACTTGCGCACGCGCGGCCCGTTTCTTCACGAGGCGACCGCCGACGCCGGCACGCTGACCACCGGCCTCTCGCGACCGCGGCCGCTGTGGCCGATTGCGCTGCTGCTGCTGTTGTTGCTCGCCGACTTCTGGCTCACCGCGCGCGAAGGCCGGCCCGTGGTGGCGCGATGAGCTTCCTCTTCCCCCAGGCGCTGCTGCTGTGGCTGCCGCTGGGACTCTGGCTGTGGAAGGGCGCCCGCGTCACCGGGCCGGCAATGGGGCTGCGCGTCGCGCTGGTCGTCGTGCTCGGGCTCGCGCTGTCGCAGCCAGAAATCACCTGGACGAGCGGCGGCAGCGACGTGGTCGTCGTCGTTGACCGCAGCAAGTCGATGCCGCCCCGCAGCGAGGCCACCGCCGAAGAGCTGATTCGCCTGCTCGAGCCACAACGCCATACGGCAGATCGCCTTGGCGTCATCGGCTTCGGCCGCGATGCGCGCGTCGAGCTGGCGCTGACCGCAACCGGAGGCTTCGGGGGTTTTCAAGCGGCGCTCGACACCGAGGCCAGCAACCTGTCGAACGCCCTCGACGTCGCGAACGGGCTCTTCAGCGAAGGCCGCACTGGCCGCGTGCTCGTCATCAGCGACGGCCGCAGCACCGGGCTCGATGCGCGCGCGGCCGCAAGACGATTGGCCGCCCGTGGAATCCCCGTCGACTTCCGCTGGGTCGGCCGCGAAGACGTGGGCCTCGACGTCGCCGTCACGCGCCTCGACGTGCCGCCGCAGGTCTCGGTGAAGGAACCTTTTCAGCTCGCCGCCACGCTTCGCGCCACCGCGAACACCGAGGCCACGCTGACCCTGTTTCGCAACGGCAAGCCGCTGGTGAAGACGAAGCGGTCGCTGCGCGCTGGCGACACCGTGCTCACCTTTCGAGATCTCGTCGAAGAGGCCGGCATCGCCAGCTACCAGCTGGACGTCGAAGCGAAGGGCGACGGGGTGGTCGAGAATGATCGCGGCCGCGCGCTGACCCGCGTCGAAGGCCCGCCCCGCGTGCTGCTGCTCACCGACAAGCCCGACGGCACGCTCGCGCGCACGCTCAAAGAAGCCGAGCTGGGCGTCGACGTCCGGAAGCCCTTCAGCCTCACCATGGCCGCGCTCGAAGGCGTCGGCGCCGTGGTGCTCGAAGACGTCGAGGCGTCGCGCCTGTCAGAGAACGGGCTTCACGTGCTCGCCCAGTACGTGAAGGAAGCGGGGGGCGGCCTGGTGATGACGGGCGGCCGGCACAGCTTCGGAGAAGGCGGCTACCGCAAGTCGCCGCTGGAAGACGTGCTGCCGGTGTCGCTGGAAATTCGGGAAGAGCAGCGCAAGGCCGCGGTCGCGATTTCGATCATCATGGACTGCAGCTGCTCGATGGGCGCCACGGTGCCCGACGGCCGCACGAAGATGGAGCTCGCCGCCGAAGGGGTCGTCGGTGCGTTGCAGCTGCTGAACGAGCGCGACGAGGCGTCGGTGCACATGGTCGACACCGAGCCGCACGAAGTCTTCCCGCTCTCGAGCGTCGCCGACGGTCTGCCGCTGGGAAAAGTCGCGCGCGGCTTCTCGGGCGGAGGCGGCATCTTCGTCGGCGTCGGGCTGCGCACCGGCGCGAAAGAGATCCTCAAGTCCGACAAGCCCACGCGCCACGTGCTGCTCTTCTCTGACGCGGCGGACTCCGAGAACCCCGACGACTACCAGCGCACGCTGTCCGAGCTGCGCGCGAAGAACGTCACCGTGTCCGTCATCGGCATGGGCTCACGGGCGGACCCAGACGCGGCGCTGCTCGAAGAGGTCGCCCAGCGGGGCAACGGGCGCATCTACTTCGCCGAAGACGTGACGAGCCTGCCGCGCATCTTCAGCCAGGAAACCATCGCCGTCGCGCGCTCGACCTTCGTCGACACGGCCACGCCCCTCATCGTCGGCCCCGACCTCGCGCTGCTCGGCAAGCTGCCCGCGTCTGGGCTCACCCGGCTGGGCGGCTACAACCTCACCTACTTGCGGCCGCAGGCGAACGTCGCGGTGCGCACGGACGACGAGAACAAGGCGCCGACCGTCGCGTTCTGGCCGAGAGGGGCAGGGCGCGCGGTCGCCTTCACCGGCGAGGTCGATGGCGAATTCACGGGTGACTTCAAGTCATGGCCCGGCCGCCGCGCGCTGCTCGAGCAGATGGTGCGGTGGACGCTGCCTGCGCAGGCGGGGCCACTCGAGGCCGTGCCGCGCGCGACTGTGCAGGGCAACGACCTTCACGTGACGCTCGACTTCGACCCTTCCGCTGAGCCACCTGCTGGGGCGCCCACCCTCGTCGTCCTCTCTGGCGATGCCCGCGCCAGGCCCATCGAGCTGCCGATGCGCTGGGAAGATCAGGATCGCGTCGGCGCCCACTTCATGCTCCCCGGCAGCGGCAGCTTCCACCCCGTCGTGAAGCTCGGCGACAAGGTCTACCGCGCGCCACCCGTCACCCTCTCGTGGGCCCCCGAGTTCGAGCCCGGCAACGCGCGCGAAGGAAAGACGACGCTCCAGGGCCTCGCGAAGGTCAGCGGGGGTTTGGAGCGGCTCGCGATGGCGGGCCTCTTCGACGAGGCGCCGGAGTCTCGCGCGCGCTTTCCGTTCGCGCCTCCACTCGTCGCGATGGCCGTCGCCCTGCTGCTGGCCGAGGTGTTCCTGCGCCGCTTCTATTCGACGCGGCCGAGGCGGATTCGCGTGGTGTCGAAACCCGAAGTCATCGAGCCCAAACCCCTGCCCGTCGAGAAGAGCGCGATCGACGCCGCGATGGAGAAGGCGAAGAAGCGCACCAAACGCTAGACGACGATGCCGGTGTTCCGCGTCACCCACTTCGTCGGGTGAAAATCAGGAATCGGGCGGGGCACCATCAGGGGCGTGTTGTCCTTCCAGAACGACTTGAAGGGCTTCTTCACGTTGGTCCGGTAGAAATCGATCAGGAACGCGAAGTCGCAGGCCGAGTAGTCAGACAGCCACTGGTCGAGGTCCTTCACGCCGGCCTCGTGGAACAGCTGCATCGAGAAGCGGCACGCCTCGACTTCGTAGTCGTGCAGCTTCTTGATCATCTCTTCCGACGGGTTCGGGTACAGCTTGTAGCCAATCTCTCGCGACGCCTCGCTGATGTTCCACTGCACGGTGTGCCCGAACAGGTGGGCGATGATGAACAGCGCGCTCTCGATGTCCTCGTCGTAGTCGATGTGAATCTCGCTGCCGTCGAGGTCGCCGGTGAACGGGTTCGGCACGTCGCGGATGCGCACGGGCACTCCGTACTTCCGTTCGACGTGGTGCTCGATGAGGCTGAAGGCCTCACGCATTCGCTGATCGCTGGGCATCATCTTGGGCTCCCGTCAGTCCGTCGTCTTCAGCGAGAACGGCGTGAAGTTCGTGTCGCGGTCGAAGTAGTCGACGTTCTCGCGCTTCTTGAGGAAGGCGACCACGCGGTACGTCACTGGCGTCGCGAGCACTTCCCAGCCGACCTTGATCACGTAGTTCCCCGCCATCACCGTCAGCAGCAGGTTCGTGTCCCAGGTGCCGAAGAATGCCAGCGGGTAGAACACGAGGGTGTCTGCGAGCTCGCCAACGATGGTCGAGCCGATGGTGCGGACCCAGAGGAAGCGGCCGCCCGTCTTCACCTTCAGCTTCGCCAGCGTCACCGAGTTCGCGAACTCACCGCACGCGTAGCCCAGCAGCGACGCCAGCGAGGTGCGCCAGGTCGAGCCGAAGACCGCGGCGAGGTGTTCCTGCCCGCTCCACTGCGGCGACGGCGGCAAGGCGACGACCACCGCGCTCATGAAGGACGCGTACGCGAGCGCTGCGAAGCCCGCCCAGACCACCTTGCGCGAACGCTGGTAGCCGTACACCTCAGTCAGCACGTCGCCGAACAGGTAGCTGATGGGGAAGAACAGGTTCCCTGCGCCGAAGGTGAAGCCTTGAATCTCGACCGCTTTGCTGACGCCGACCAGGTTTGCGCACAACAGCACGCAAACGAAAGACGCCATGATCAGGTCATAGTAGCGATAGGCCCTGCCCGTGCCGTTTTGGGTCGCAGCAGTCATTCGTTCTCGAGCACGGAGTGTCGCATTTGAAAATGGATGAATGGCCGGGCGCATCTGCCGACCTGCCGATGGTCGATGTCTACCTGCCGATGATGAAGTCCGCAGCCATCATTTCTGCGGGCCAGCTCGGGCTGTTCGAGGCGCTGAACCAGGGCCCGCTGACCATCCCCCAGCTCGCGCGCAAATTGAACGCCAGTGACCTGGGCATCGGGCACCTCGCCGAGTTCCTCGCCGCCATCGGCTACCTCACCGTTAGCGAGGCCGGCTTCGCGAACGCGCCGCACACCACGCGCTGGTTCACCGCCTCGGGCGGCGTCGACTACACCGCGGGCCTGCTGTGGACGGCAGAGTCGTGGTCGCTGATGGGTAACCTGACCGCCGCAGTGCGCGCGGGCGCTCCGGAAAGGACGCTGTGGGAATCGATGCAAGACCGCCCGCAGTGGGGGCCCATCTTCTCGCGGTACATGCACGCGTTCGCCGCGCACCTGGCTCCCGACCTGCTCGAGAAGGTGAAGCTGCCCGCGGGGGCGAAGCGGCTGCTCGACCTCGGTGGCTCCCATGGCCTGCATTCGATGACCTTCTGCCGCGCGTACGCCGGGCTCGAGGCCGTCATCGTCGACTTGCCTACCGCGCTCACCCACACGCAGGCGACGCTGACCGCCGCGGGCCTGGCCGACCGCATCACCGTGCGTCCCGGGAACCTGCTCGAGGGCGACTGGGGCGAGGGCTACGACGCGGCCTTCTATCTGTCGGTCGCGCACAACCAGACCGCCGAAGACAATCGCCGCGTCGTCCAGCACCTGGGGCGCGTCATCCGCAAAGGCGGCCTGCTGCTGATCCACGAGTACCTCACCGGCTCTCCGCTGGACGTCTACGACGCGGCCTTCAGGCTCACGCTCCTCGTCGAGACCGCCACCCGCACCTACAGCTTCGCCGAGATTTCCGGCTGGCTCGCCGACGCCGGGTTCCAGCCGCCCACCCGCATCGACTTGAACCCGAGAGAGAAGGGCTCGCTGCTGCTCTCGATTCGGGGCTGACTGCCGGCCGCGGCTTCAATCGCTACCGGGGTGAGATCTTGGCGAAGCCCGCATGCCCCAGATCAACTTCGATGAAAATCAGCACCCCGTTCATCGACACCTCACGCTTCTCGAAGTTGCCATCCTGGTTCTCATCGAACCAGGTGGAGGTGAGTCCGTCGGGGCGAGTCTCGATTGACCTGTCAAGGCGGCCGTTTTGGTCGAGGTCAAGCTGCTACGGCCGGTGCTCGCCGCCCAGGTCCACCTCGATGCCCTCGAAGCGAAGGCCATCTCGAATCAGGCTCGCTTCCCCGACCGTGCGGGCACTGGTCAGCTTGACGAGCGGCACCGTCAGCCCTCTGAACGCCGGCGCCAGCGCCAAGCGAGCATCAGGGGAAACAGCATCACCGCCGACACCCCGAAACAGCCTGGCTGCTGCGCCACCCGGTAGCCGACATACCGGCACTTGCTGTTGCTGCAGGTGAAGCCCCGTTCGCAGTCGCGGCTCTGGGCGCACACCGTGTTCGACTGGCCGTCCTGCATTTCCTGGCTCGTCTCGGCCCCGCCAGCGCCCATCGAGGCGTCCGGAATCGAGGCGTCGAACTCCGACGGAGGCACCTGCGCCAGGGCCCCCAGGCCGGCCGTCAGCACTGCAATCACCAACATTCTCGAAAGCATCGCGTTCTGAGGATAGTTTCTATTGCCGATGCCGCCCACCCTTCTCGTCGTCGATGACAACAAGGAACTGCTGGCCGTGCTGACCCAGCTCCTGGAAGACAGCGGCTACACCGTCGCCGGCTTCCCCAAAGGAAAACCTGCGCTCGAGGCTGCCCGCACGATGAAGCCCGCGGTGGCGATTCTCGATGTGCTCCTGCCCGACATGATGGGCCACCCGCTCGCCGAGGCGCTGCGCGAGCTGCACCCCAATATCCCCGTCATCTTCATGACCGGCGTCTTCAAGGGCGGGAAGCACGCCGTCGACGCGCGGGTGAAGTTCGGCACCACGCACTATTTCGAGAAGCCCTTCGACGCGAAGAAGCTGATCGAAGCGGTGCAGTCGCTGGCCCCGGCCGCGCCTTCTTCAGCTGAGCTGCGGCCCACGTCCGATGACTTCGATCTGGATCTCGACATCGACGTCGAAGGCGACGACCCGATGGATCCAATGGAGCTCACCGGAAAAATCAAGGTCACCGGGGGTGGCAACATCTCTGCCGAGCTCAGCGGTGCTGCGCTTCATGCAGCGGCTCCTCGCAGGGGCACCCCTGTTTCCGGCCAGCGCCCGCCGCCTCCGCCGCAAGACGCGTTGAACGAAGCGGCCGCCCGCCGCGGAACCCGAAGGGGCGCGCTGGGCGACACGCTGCCTGGCTTGATCAACGCCTTCTACCTGGCGAAAGAAACGGGCGAGCTGTCGGTGCAGAAGGGCAACGTGAAGAAGGTCGTCTACTTCGAGGCCGGCACGCCGGTGTTCGCGCTGTCGAACCTCGCCGCAGATCGCTTCGGCCAGTTCCTCGTTCGCGTCGGCAAGATTCGCCCCGAGCAGCTCGAAGACGTCGCCGTCGTCGCGCGCGCCTCGGGCCGCCGAACCGGAGACGTGCTCGTCGAGCGCGGCCTGCTCAAAGAAACCGAGCGCCTCTATTACATCGGGCAGCAGGTCAAGGCCGTCATCTACAGCCTGTTCGGCTGGGAAGAAGGCGAGTTCGTGCTCAGCTTTCGCGAGAAGGCGCGCGGTGAAGCCATCAAGCTCGACGTTCACCCCGGCAACCTGATCATTCGCGGCGTGAAGAAGCTCTACAAGCCCGACCGCCTCAGGCGCCTCGCGCCGCCGGAAGAACGCCTCATTCCCTCGCAGCAACCCGCCTACGCCCTCAACGAGCTCGAGCTCGAGAAGTGGGAAGGGCAGCTGCTCTTGAAGGTCGACGGCACGATCACCAACGCCGAGGTGTTTGCGATCGCCGGCCGCCCCGAGCACCAGGTGCAGGCGTTTCTCGTCGCGATGCTGGGGCTGTCGATTCTCGAGCCGCGGCAGTAGCTTCCGGCGCGTGCGCGCTTCCCTGATGCTGTTGGGCCTCATTCCCTCGCTGGCGTTCGCGTGGGGTTTCGATGGCCATCGCCGCCTCGCGCTGAAGATGCAGGACGCGATGCCCGCGAACCATTGCCTGCGCCAGTGGCTGACGGTTCGGCAGACGCCGGCGCTGCAGGACCTCGCGTGTGAGCCCGACCGCCGCCGCATCTCGACAGACCCCGACTACGACCCGAGTGAGGCGGTGCGGCACTACCTGGAGATCGACTGGGTCACTCCGCCCACGAACTACCCGCGCGACTTCGTGCAGGTGCAGGCGGCGCTCGGCGTCAACAACGCGCGCAACAACGGATACGTGCCGTGGCGCGTGCGCGACCAGTACGCGCTGCTCGTCGCCGCCTTCGCCACCGGCAACGAGAAGCAGATCCTCGACACACTCTTCTTCTTCTCGCACTACGTCTTCGACTCTTTCTCGGTGCTTCACAACACCAGGAACTTCGACCCGAACGGGCTCCACTCGCGCTGGGAGTCCGACATGCTCGGGCCCAACGTCCAGATGAACGCCATCACCAACCTCGCGGTCACCTATTACGGCACTGCCGGACGCGCGGACCCGCTGAACAACATCTTCGACATCATCCTCGTCGGGCAATCGAAGGTCGCCGAGCTGGTCGCCGCCGACGTCGCCACCACCAACGACGCGGGCATCCACGACAACGTCGCCTTCTACAACCAGGTCAAAGACCTCACCGCCCGGCGCTGGGGCGATGGCGTCACCTTGATGTCGAGCCTCATCTGGTCCGCGTGGGTGCAGGCCGGCAGTCCTTTCCTCACCGGCTTCGGCGCCACCTGCGTGCGCACCGACCCGATGTCGGAAATCGTGCTCAAGGGCTACCCGGTGCCCGGCGGCTTCAAGCACCCCGGCAGCGATGACGGCGGCTTCACGCTGCCCGACGGGGGGGGGGGCGCGGGCGGCGGGGCAGGGTCGGGCGGAGGCGTTGGGTCTGGCGGCGGTTCGCCCGGGGTGGGCGGCGGCTCTGCTGGGATGGGGGGCGGTGCTCCCGGCGTGGGCGGTGGTGTCGCGGCGAGGGGCGGCGGCGCAGGCGTCGGTGGCGGTGATGGCGTCGGTGGCGGTGGCGGCGGGGCAGAGATGCCGCCGGTCGGCTGCAGCTGTGCGTCGCCGGGCGGCCTGTTGCTTGGTGCACTC
Organism: Myxococcales bacterium; assembly: GCA_038206395.1. Classification (GTDB taxonomy): domain Bacteria; phylum Myxococcota; class Myxococcia; order Myxococcales; family Myxococcaceae; genus JAGSPQ01. Next base: position 38,832 of record JBBRAX010000032.1, read on the forward strand.
GCCCTGGTTCTCGCCCGGGCGCGCCGGAAGTGAAGCGGGTCGCAGCCATCACGCTGCTGTTGCTGGTGGCGTGCAAAGACGAAGGCGTCGAGAAGCACCAGAAGGCGCTGACGCTGTACGGCGACTGCATGTCGCGCGGCGTGAAGCCCACCGACCCGTGCTTCGCCGGCGTGCTGAAGCTGCTCGAAGAGATTCCGAAGGGCTCGACCGCGCGCCCGAAGGCGGACGCGATGCGCGAGGCGCTGCTCACTTTTCAACAGCCGCGGTTGCGCACGCCGCTGGCGATTCAGGGCGGGCCGAACCTGGCGCCCGACGTCGTCGAGACACTTCGACAGTGCCAGCGGCTCGCCGAGAAGCTGGGTCAGACCCCCGAGGCCGAACGTCCGGCCCTGATGCGTGAGCTCGATGCGTGCCGCGCGACAGCCGAGAAGCTCGACATTGCGCACGTGCATGGCGACGAGGACGGAGGGCATTGATGACGTGGTTGGCCGTCGCGCTGCTGGTGGGCGCCGTAGGGGACCTCGAGCACCTTCACCTCGACGCCGCCGCGCGCGGCTCGCTGCTCGTCGGCAACGGGCAGACACTTCGCGGCGGCACGTACCGCGCGGGCGCGTCGCTGCAGTACTCGCACGCAAACCTCAAGGACCCGGGCGGCACGCTGCTTCGCGATCGCTTTGCCGTCACGATTACCGGCGCCGCGGGCATCACCCACTGGCTCGAGTTTTCAGCCGAGCTGCCCGTCATCGTGCACCAGGTGTCCGAGAGCGCGGCTTTCGCTCCGAGCAGCGCAGGCCTCGGCACGCCCTTCGTTCACGCCAAGGTGTCGATTCTTCACGAGGGCTTTCCGGTCGCCGTCTGGGCGTCGCTGGGGTTCGGGATTCCGGTCGGCACGCCCGCCGCGCTCGGTGATGGCGGCTTTGCGTTTCTGCCGCGGGTGAATGTGGGACGGGTGTTCACGCGGCTGCAGCTGGGCGCAGAGCTCGGGGCGCTGTTTCGCGAGCGCGCGTCGCAGCTGTACGTCTCGCTCGCGGCGAGCCAGCTGGGCGAAGGGCTGCGCGGCGAGGTGAGCGTGCGCGGGTTCGTTTCATTGTCTGGCGCGAAGGCAGGGCTCGAGCTGTTGTTCGGCGGGCGGTACCCGGCGGGCAACTTCGAGCTCTTCTTCCTCGGTGGGCCGGGGTTCGGAAAGTCGCTGACGACGCCGACGTTCCGCGTCTACGGCGGCGTCGCGTTCGGCAACGGCGGCCCTCCGCTGCCCCGGTGCACCGAGTCGATTCGGTACCCCGTCGACGAGTGCCCGGAGCTTGATCAAGACCACGATGGCATTTTGAACGGCGTCGACCTCGCGCCCACCGCCGCCGAAGACAAAGACGGGTTTCAGGACGAAGACGGCGTGCCGGACCCCGACAACGACGGCGATGGCTTCCTCGACGCCGTCGACCGGTGCCCGAATGAAGCCGGCGAGGATGAAGGCTGTCCCGTGGTCGAGCCGCCTCCCCCGCCCGAGCCGCTCGAACCAGCCGAGCCAGAAGATCCGCCAGAGGGGTGAACGGGGCCCTGACCCCTCGGGTACGCTAAGGCCCGTGCTCCTCGCCCTCGCCCTGACCGCGCAGCTGCTCGCCACCACCCAGTCCGACGACTCGGCTGCGAGAATCGACCGGGTGCCGTCGTCGGAAGACACGACCCCGGTTCCGGAAATCACGCCGGCCCCCGCCGCAGCCCCCGAACGCGGCAGCCCGCGGCTCCAGGCCGGCCCGACCACGCGGAAGAAGAGCGTGAGCATCATCGCCTCGGGCCTCGGCATCATCGCGGGGTCGATCACCAGCTACCTCGCGCTCGCCGGCGGAGTCGCCGTGAACTTCTCGAAGGGCGGCCTCAGCGACCCCTTCGACAGCGACGACATTCTGCTCCTCATGGTGCTGCCCGCCGCGACCGCCGCCGTCACGACCTGGTTCATCGGCCTGCTCGACTGGTCACAGCGCGGCGTCTTCAGCAGCCTGCTCTGGGCGGTGCTCGGCGCCGGCGCAGGCGAGCTCATCGGCCTCGGTGCTGGCACGCTCATCGGCCGCGCGATGTACCCGACCGACCTCGGCGCGCGCGGCATCGTCACTGTCTTCATCGCTCCAGCGGTCGCCGTCCTCGGCGCCGTCATCTTCATGGAGCTCTTCAAGCCCGGCGAAGAAGTCGAAGGCGCCTACGCCAGCCTCTCGGTCGCCCGCACCCAGAACGGCGGCCTCGCCTTCGGGCCGGCGGTCGGTTTCCGCTTCTAAGTCAGGGCTGTGGCCGTCGCGGCGTCCGCCCGCGGCCATGTCTTCCACCGTCCACCTTCCCAACATTGCCGCGTACCGGCAGCTGAAGGCGCAGGCCCTGTTTCAGGCGCTCGCGTCGCAGTGCCGCACGCCGCTGGACGTGGTGCGCTTCGTCGTCGAGCAGTTCAACACCACCGAGCTGCGGCAGCTTCAGCAGGTGGCGGAGGCCGCGCTTCGCGCAGGCCGGTGAGCGGGCAGCGTTCAGCCGGCGGAGCCCGAAGGTCATGGGCTCTGCCGGCTCCGGAGCAAATGCCCCGTTCATCCCGAGAAAGCGCCCCGAGAAAGCGCTCCGTTCATCCCGAGAAAGCGCCCCGTTCATCCCGAGAAAGCGCCCCGTTCATCCCGAGAGAAGTCGAGGGATGAGCCGCCTCGATGTCGCGGAACCGGCTACCCGCGCTTGATCTTCACGAACAGGCGGCGAAGGTCTTCGTTCACCTTCACGAACTCAGTCTTGCCCTTCTCGTCTGCTAACTGCTTCTCGAGCGACGGCAGAACCTCCTGCGCCTTCTTCGCGGCGTCCTTGTTGTCGTGCACCAGCCAGTCGGTGGCCTGGATGACGGCGAGGCGCGTATCGAGGTTCTTCTCGGTCAGGCGCTTGGTGAGCTCGTTGATGGCATCCGCCTTGTTCGAGCGGCCGATTTCCATCGCCGCGCGCTCGCGCACGCCTTCATTCGCGTCATCGAGCTTCTTCGCCCAGCACGCCGTGTCTTCCTTGCACTCCCTGGCGGCCTCGATGCGCTTCAGGTGGTTGTTGATTGCCTCGACGTGCTTCTTCACGCTCGCCGGCACGTCCTTGCAGTCTTCGAACTCGGGGTCTTCCTTGCACTCGGCGGCCAGCGCAGCCGCCTCGTCCTTCGTGAGCTTCTCGAAGGTCGGAATGTCCTTCTCGCTGCCCAGCATCGAGAGGCCGATGATCGCCGGCTGACGCGCATCCCAGCTGCCCGTCGCCGAAGCCTTCGCCAGCGCCGGCACCGCTTCCTTGCTGCCGATGCGAACCAGCGCGCGGATGTACTCGTTGCGCGCGTTCGCCTCTTCCTCGACCAGCATCGCCGACAGCGGCTTCGCGGCGTCCTTCGCGCGAATGCGGCCCAGGGCGTCGGCCGCGCGCATGCGCACGAACAGCTGGAACGCCATGTTCTCGTTCTTGTAGTCGAGCAGGTTGATCATCCGCTTGTTGGCGCGCGAGTCGTGAAGGTCGCCCAGCACCTGCATCGCCTTCGCATACACCGCGGGCTCGACAATCTTGTTGTCGGCTGCCCACTTCAGAATCTCTTTGTCCGAGCCATCGGCGGTGTGAATCAGCGCGTCCGCGGCAGGAGTTCCAATCTGGTACAGCGCGTACGACGACTCGACATAAAAGCTCACGCCGCGCCGTTCTTTCATCATCATCCGGATCAGCCCCTGCACCGCGCGCGGGTCACCAATCTCACCCAGCGCCTGAATCGCCTTCTTGCTGATGAAGGGCTCGGTGCCGTCGTCCGTCGCGAGCTTGTTCAGCGGCTCGAACGCTTCCGTCGCCTTCATCTGGCCCAGTGCTTCGATCGCCGCGATGACGGTGTAGTTGTCGCGCACGTTCAGCAGCCTCACGAGGTCCGGAGCGGCCTTCTTGTCGCCGATGGCGCCCAGCGCGACGACGATTTCCTTGTTCGCGGCCTTGTCCTCGGACTCTGCCGCTCCGAAGTCGATCGCTCCCAGCAGCGCCGGCACTGACGAAGGATCCTTCATCTCGCCGAGCACGCGCGCGATCGCCGCCTTCACCTCACCGGCCTTTTCGGTTTCCAGCTGCTTCTGCAGCATCGGCAGGAACGCCGGCGTCGCGACCTTCTCGGCCCGCATCGCCTCGACGCGCGCGACCTTGTCCTTCTTCTTCTTCGCGTTCGTAATCGACTTCTGCCAGTACTCCGGAGTGGTCGGGTCGCCCTTACAGCCCGAGACGACGACCAGAGAAAGCGACAGCGAGAGGGTCAGCAGTGCATGGCGCATGAAGCGCGGCATACCCCCAAATCCCACTGGCGTCACGGACGACCTTGCGACACTTTGAACCGATGTCACCGCGCCTGATTTTCATGGGAACCCCTCACTTCGCCGTCGCCTCTCTGCGCGCGTGTCTGGAGTTGGGAACCGTCGTCGCGGTCGTCACCCAGCCCGACAAGCCACGCGGCCGCGGGCAGGAAGTCAGCTTCTCGCCGGTGAAAGAGCTCGCGCTCGAAAAGGGGCTGCCGGTGCTGCAGCCGTTGAAGATTCGCGGCACCGACTTCGCGCAGCAGCTCGCCGCGCTCAAAGCCGATGTCGCCGTCGTCACCGCGTACGGAAAAATTCTGCCGGCCGATTGTCTCGACGCGCCGCGGCTCGGCTGCGTCAACGTCCACGCGTCGCTGCTGCCGCGGTTTCGTGGCGCCGCGCCGATTCAGTGGGCGATCGCCTCCGGCGATGCAGAGACGGGCGTGTGCCTGATGAAGATGGACGTCGGGATGGACACGGGCCCCGTCATCGCGCGCGCGCAGCTGCCAATTCTTCCCGCCGACACCTCGGCCACGCTCCACGACAAGCTCGCCGCCCTCGGCGCAGGGCTCCTTCACTCGCATCTCCTCCCCTACCTCTCCGGCGAACGGCCGCTTCAACAGCAGCCCGACGACGGCATCGTGATGGCCCCGATGATCAAGAAGGAAGACGGCCAGCTCGACTTCTCGCGCCCCGCCGTCGAGCTCGAACGCCGCCTCCGCGCCTTCACCCCCTGGCCCGGGGCGTTCACCCGCTTCGACCACGCGCTCCTCAAGGTGCACGCGCTGACGGCCACCCAGGGGCAGGGCGAGCCGGGCACCGTGCTCTGCGCGAACGCGGACGGCATCGAGGTCGCCTGCGCGCAGGGCGCCGTCCTGCTCACCTCGCTGCAGCCCGAAGGCAAGAAGCCGATGACGGCGCAGCAATTTCTCGCGGGCCGCAAAGTGACGGTCGGCGAGAAGCCCTTCAACTAAGGTCCATCGCCTTCATGCCCGCTCGAAGAATCCTCGTCCTCCACGGCCCGAACCTGAACCTCCTCGCAGGCGCGCGCTCGATCGAAGCCATCGACGCGCAGCTGCAGGCCCGCGCCACCGCGCTCGGCGTCGAGCTCAAGTGCTTTCAGTCGAACTGGGAAGGCGCGCTGCTCGACATGCTCGCGGCCGAACGCAACTGGTTCGACGGCCTCATCGTCAACCCCGCCTCGCTCGCGCCTTCCGCCGTCGCCCTCGCCGAAGCCATCGAGCTGCTCGACAAGCCCACCATCGAGGTTCAGCTCGACGACGTGAAGAAGGGCAAGTCGGCGCTGAAGAACGTCGTCGAGAAGCAGATCGCCAACAAGGGTCCTTCTGGCTACCTCGAGGCCCTCGTCGCGCTCGCTCCATCGAAAGGCAGCGCGCGCGCTTTCGACAGCGAGGTGCTCGCCGGCCGGCCCACCGCTCCGCAGCGCAAGCCTGTCGAGCCGCCTCCGGCGAAGACGCTGGGCCGCGCCGACAAGACGACCGGTCGCGTGCTCCCCAACGGGGAGATCGTGAAGAGCATCGGCGGTAAGCAACGGCCCGCCATCAACAAGAAGGCCCCGCATCCTTCCGCGCCGCAGAAGTCCGTCGGCCGGCGCGTGCCGGCGCCCGCGTCCAACGTTCTTTCCCGCGCCGTGGTCCGTCAGCAGATTGCCGACCGCCTCGCCGGCACCGTGACGCCCGCCGCCCTCGCCGCCTGGGCCCGCGCCGAGTGGCAGAAGCTTCAGTCGGGCCACCCGATGGAAAGCGGCCAGCGCGAGACCCTGGAAGACGTCCTGCAGCAGCTGTTGCTCTCGGCCACGATGAAGGCCAGCGACGATCAGCTCATCGAGCTGATGACGCAGCTCTCATGACCGACGAACGCATCAAGAACCTTCGCCGTCCTCCGCGCGTCGCCACGCCCCCCAGGTCTGCGCCCCCACCTGAACGCGCTCCTGCGAAGAACAAGGACGGGCTCAAGGCCGCCGGAGAAAGCCGCGCCAAGCCCGCCAACGCGCGCGGCCCCCGCGGCGACACCACTCCGCGCTCGCTCGCGATCACCATTCTGGCGCGCGTCGCCGCCACCGACGCCTTCCTCAACGTCGTCCTCGACTCCCAGCTCGACGAGCACCGCTTCGCCGAAGTGCGCGACTCTGCCTTCGTCACCGAGCTCTGTTACGGCACCACGCGGCGCCTGCTCACGCTCGACCACGGCCTTCAGCTTTACTGCACCCACCTGCTGCCCACGCTCGAGAACGAAGTGCTCGCGGCGCTGCGACTGGGCGCGTACCAGATGTTCTTCATGCGGGTGCCGAAGCACGCCGCCGTCGCCGACACCGTCGAAGCGCTCAAGCGGCTCGGCCTGCAGCGCGCAACCGGCTTCGTGAACGCCGTGCTCCGCAAGCTCGCCACCCTCGACGCGCCGCCGCTGCCCCCGCCCGAGCCGCGCGACGAACACCTCGCCGTTCTTCACAGCCACCCGCTGTGGCTCGTGAAGCGGTGGATTCGCCAGTTCGGCCCCGAGCGCGCGGAAAGCATGCTCGTCGCCGACAACCAGCCACCTTCCGTCGTCGTCCGAGTCAACGCATCGAAGACCAACCGCGACGCCCTGCTCAAAGAGCTCACCGAAGTCGGCATCGACGCGAAGCCCACGACGATTTCTTCCGAAGGACTCCAACTCACCAACGTCGGCCGCGTCGAAGACGTCTTTGGTTACGCGGAAGGGCTGTGGCAGGTGCAGGACGAAGCGGCCCAGCTCGTCGGGCTCTATGCGGCGGTGCCCGACGGCGCCCGCGTGATGGATGCGTGCGCCGCGCCCGGCGGGAAAGCGTGTCACCTCGCGCAGCGCAACTCCGTCGTCGCGATCGACCTCCACGCGAACAAGCTCCACAAGATTACCGACGAGGCGAAGCGGCTCGGGCTGCTCGAGCGCTTGAAGGTGCGCGCGCTCGACGCGAGCAAGCCGCTGCCCGAAGGGCTGGGCGAGTTCGACGCGGTGCTCATCGACGCGCCCTGCTCGGGCCTCGGTACGCTGCGCCGCCACCCCGAGCTTCGCTATCGCCGCCAAGAGGCCGACCTTCCCGAGCTTCACAAGCTGCAGCGCGCGATCCTCGAGAGCTGCCAGCACGCCGTCGTCCCCGGCGGGCTGCTCACCTACGCCGTCTGCAGCACCGACCCGTCAGAAGGCCAGGACCAGATCGAGATGTTCCTGCGCAGCCACCCCGACTTCACCGCCGAGCCGCCGCCCGCCTCGGCCGGCACTTTTCCGAACGTGCAGGGTTTTCTTCGTACGCTCCCCGGCCCCGAGGGCGCAGACGGCTTCTTCGCCGCCCGCCTGCGAAGGATGTACTGACTCAATGTTCTTCGGCTTGATGATGGTCGACGCCGCGCTCGCCGCCTGGGCCGTTGGGTTGATGGGGCAGCCGAAGTCGCCCCGCTGGGTTCGCTTCATTCTGTTTCTGCTCGGCATCACCTTCGCGATCAGCGTCGCCGTCGTCACCATTCTCACCGACCGCGCCGACAACGACACCGCGCGCGCCTGGGGGCTGATCGCTCCTGCTGCGGCGTGCCTGGCGTTCGTGCTGCTGTTGATCGCGACGATTATTTCGAAACGAAAGTGAACTGGCATGTCGAGACCCGGCGGGCGGCTCGGACTTGATGTCATCGGGGCCGCATCGAGGGCTCGCGCATCGTCAACGTCAGCCCGCTGGTCGTCATGTACAAGTTCACCGAAGCGATCTCGCTGCACGTCTCGTGCGAAGGGCAGGGCGAGGTCGACCGGCTGTGGAACGCGCTGTTAGCCGACGGTGGCCAGGCCCACGCTAAGGCTCAGTGAGGCGCTATAAGCGCCCGCCATGCTCTTCCCCCTTCTGCTCGCCCTCGCTGCTGCCCCTGCGGCGCCCGCCAAGTCGCGCCCGTACACGGTGCAAGACCAGGTCACGCTGCGCCGCCTCTTGAACTTCGCGGTGTCTCCTGATGGCTCGACGCTGGTGCTGGTGATTCGCGCCACCGACTACGAGGCGAACAAGGGCCGCATCGACCTCTGGCGCGTGCGCCGCGACGGCACCGACCTGCGGCAGCTGACCAGCCATCTGGGGCCCGACACGGACCCCGTGTTCGCCCCTGACGGCAAGAGCGTCTACTTCCTCTCGACCCGCGGCGAGACCAGCCAGGTCTTCAACCTTCCCCTCGAAGGCGGCGAGCCGAACCAGGTCTCGAAGGCGCCAGTCGACGTGAACTCGTTCGTCCTCTCTGCCGACGGCAAGACCATCGCCTTCGCCGCCGACGTGTTCCCCGACTGCAAGGAAGCCGACACGCTGGGCTGCACCGAGAAGCGCCTCGCCGAGCTCGCGAAGAAGAAGACGACCGGAAAGATCTACGACCAGCTGATGTTCCGCCACTGGGACACCTGGAAGGACGGCCGCCGCAGCCACATCTTCGTGCAGCCCACCGCCGGTGGCGCGGCGAAGGACCTGATGCCGAAGCTCGCCGCCGACGCACCGGTGAAGCCCTTCGGAGGCGCCGAGCAGTTCACCTTCAGCCCCGACAACAAGACGCTGGTCTTCACCGCGCGCGACGTCGGCCGTGAAGAGGCGTGGAGCACCGACCTCGACTTGTTCTCGGTGCCGGCCGATGGCAGCGCCGCTCCGAAGAAGCTGACCACCAGCAACCGCGCCACCGACACGAACCCGGTGTTCAGCCCCGACGGCAAGACGCTGGCGTACTTCGCGATGGCGCGCCCCGGCTACGAGGCCGACAAGCTCACCGTCATCCTCCGCAACGTCGCCGACGGAAAAGAAAGGAAGCTCACCGAGGCGTGGGATCGCAGCCCCGATTCGCTGCAGTGGGCGCCCGACGGGAAGACCGTCTACGTCAACGCATGGGACGTGGGGCAGCTGTCGCTCTTCTCGATCGACGTCGCGAGCGCCAAGGTGACGACGCTGGTCGGCCCTGGCCACGTCACGCAGCTCGCCGTCGCCGGCGCGAACCTCTTCTACGCGCAGGATTCCCTCAACGGCCCGTCAGACCTCTACCTGCTCGAGGGCGCGAAGACCGCGCAGCTCACGCGCCTCAACGAAGACGCGTTGAAGGGAGTGAAGCTCGGCACGCCCGAGCAGTTCAGCTTCCCGGGGTGGAACGGGGACAAGGTCTACGGCTACCTGGTGAAGCCCGTCGACTTCGACCCGAAGAAGAAATACCCGATCGCGTTTCTGATTCACGGCGGCCCTCAGGGCAGCTTCGGCAACAACTGGCACTACCGCTGGAACCCTCAGACCTATGCGGCCCGTGGGTACGCCGCGATCATGATCGATTTCCACGGCTCGATTGGCTACGGCCAGAAGTTCACCGACGGCATCAACGGTGACTGGGGCGGCAAGCCGCTGGAGGATTTGCAGAAGGGCTACGCGCACGCGCTCGAGAAGTACCCCTTCCTCGACAAGGGCCGCGCCTGCGCGCTGGGCGCGTCGTACGGCGGCTTCATGGTGAACTACATGGCCGGCGTGTGGAATGAGCCGTGGAAGTGCTTCGTCAGCCACGACGGAAACCTCGACGAGACCTTCGCGTATTACGCGACCGAAGAGCTCTGGTTCCCCGAATGGGAACACGGCGGCACCCCGTGGGAACAGCACATGGGGTACGCGAAGCACAACCCGATCGACCACGTCGCGAAGTGGAAGGTGCCGACCCTGGTCGTGCACGGCGGCAAGGACTACCGCGTCGTCGACACCGAGGGCCTCGCGACCTTCACCGCGCTGCAGCGGCGCAACATCCCCAGCAAGCTGCTCTACTTCCCTGACGAGAACCACTGGGTCCTCAAGCCGCAGAACTCGGTGCTCTGGCACGACACCGTGCTCGGCTGGCTCGACCAGTGGACGGCGCCGGGCAAGAAGTAGCGGCCAGCAGATGGCAGTCGCCGTCGACTTACGCGCCGAACCGAATCGGCCTGTGCTGCCGCTTCCCGGTCGCCTGACCCGACGCCGACTCGCGGGGCGAGGAAACGTTGGGGGCGGCCAAAGATCGCTGTGGCCTGGGTGTCGACGCGACCTGCTTGATGATTTGGTTCAGCGCCGGGAGCGACCCCGCCCGCACGAGACGGCGTCGAAGCGCAAAGGCTTGCTGCTGCACTTTCTGATAGAATTCGCCGATGCGGCGTGCGCTCGTCGGGTTGGGAATCGCGGTCGCGCTCGCGGTCGCGCTCGCGGTTGCGTCGCTGGACGACGCGCCAGCCGCACCGCCGCCACCCGACCCCATCGATTTACCCGTCGCAGACCGCCGCGTGGCGCCCGCGGCCCAGGAAGAACACCTGCGCGAGCCGCTGGCGGAAGCGCCCACCCAGGCGCTGACGCTCGAGGTCCTCGGCCCGGAAGGCCCGGTGGCCGAGGCACAGGTCAGCCTGTTCCTCGCGTCGGGCTACACGCACCACGGGCGCCCAATGCCGGCGGCGCGCGGGACCACCGACGTGAACGGCAAAGTGACGCTGGATGCGGCGATCGCTGCTGGCGACGCACCGACCGTGTCGGTCTCGGCGCCCTACTTCGCGCGGGTCCAGCTGCCGTTCAGCGACGGCGAGACAGTGAAGCTGAAGCCGTTGCCGCTGGCGCGCGGACGCGTGCTCCTGCCGAACCGCACGCCTGCTGCGGGCGCGCGCGTCAGCAATGAGCTCGAACCGCTGGCCGACACGTCGACCGACGCCCTGGGATCCTTCGCGCTGAAGCTTCCCTGGCCGGGCGCGCTTCGGGTCGAGCACGACACGCTGTCTGCCCGGTTCGTCGGGCTGGTGACGGCCGAGGCGATGGAACAGGAGTTCGAGATCGTGCTCACCGAGAGCCCGAAGGCGAAGGGCAAGGTCATCGGCCGCAACGGCGCCGGGCTCGCGAAGGTCGAGGTCGAAGTGAAGGCGGGTGCGTTGACGAAGTACTTCGCGACTGCTGCCGATGGCACGTGGTCGGGGACGCTGTTCGCCGGAGACGCGGCCGAGCTGAAGTACAGCAAGCCGGGCTACCTGCCGGTCACCGAACTCCAGCGCGACTTCGCGCAGCGCGAAGAGCCGGTGATGCTCTCGCGGCCGTCGAAGATCGTAGGCACGCTGGTGACGAACGAAGGCACCACGGTCGCCGACGCGGGAGTGATGCGCACGCGCTACAAGTCCGTGCTCACCGACGGCCAGGGCCAGTTCGTGTTCAAGGACGTCGACCTGGCGTCCGTGGTGCTCGAAGCGGAAGTCGATGGCGCGAAGGCCGCGCAGACCGTGGCGGTGCCCGAAGGGCAGACCGTGACCGTGACGCTGATGGCGCCGCCGAAGCTTGTCGATGTGCCGCTGCTGGTGGTCGACCTCGAAGGGGAACCGACCCAGCAGTGGACCGCGGCGGCAATGCCGATTCCTGCGCGCGGCTGGGAAAGCCACGCGCGCGCCTTTCAAGGCGTGGGGTCGATTGGGCTGACGAAGGGCCGCTTCCGCATCGAAGTGAGGGACGACGAGCACGCGCTGTCGGGCGGCCTGACGGTGGACGTGGATCCTCCGGGCGCGCGGCCCATTCGCGTGGTGGTGACCGGCCGCGATGGCGGGCTGGGCAAGCGGCTCGACACCGACTTCCGCGCCGAAGCGCGCGTGAAGGTGCGCGTGCTGACGGCGACGGGCGCACCGGCGCTGGACGCGAAGGTGGGCTGCGTGGGCGGCGCGCTGTGGCTCGGCGACGGATCCAGGCCGAGACGCCCGACGGCGCGAAGGCTGTTGGGCACGCGACCGTGACGGACAAGGAGCTCGTGCTGACCGTGCGCGAAGCGCGAACCCTGCGCGGCAAAGTGGTGGGGACGCTGCCGCCCAATGCCCAGCTCAGCATCACCAACGCGGTGCAGGGCGGGCTGGTGCCGCTGTACTCGAACGACTTCGTGGTGCCCGGGCAGCCGGCCGTGCGGACCATCGTCTGCGTGCACGGAGAGTTCCCAACAATGGGCGGGCTGGGGTGCGCGGTGTCGGTGAACGACGACCCGCTAGAAATCCCAATCGGGCCGCTGGTGCAGGTGGCGTTCAAGGTGGTGGACGCGAAAGGCGCCCCCATCGATCAACCGATCTTCTTCGTCGACCGCAACGGGACATTTCCTGAACCTTCGGCCAGCAAGATGCTCGGTACCGTGTCTCGCGGAAGCCACGTGCTGGTCGTGAACGTCTCGGGCAGCAAGGCGCGGGCAGAGCGGGTGTTCACGACGACGGGCGCGGTCACCGACCTCGGCACCATCGTCGTGAAATGAAACTGGCCCGGCGACAAATCGGCCACCAGCTGTCGTGGCGAAGCTTCGAGCTTCACGATTGGCAGGTGCGACCCGCCTCAGAACAGCGAGCTGATGACCTCGAAGAAGTTCTTCGTCGTCGGGGCGACCGGCTCGATGACCACATTGGTGATGTCGGCCACCCAGACGCGATTGCCGTCGGTGACGGCCAGGTGTTGCCCCACGAGGAACGAGGGCTGAAACAGGGGCAGCTTGATGCTCAACGGCTTGAGTGCGCCGGCGTCGAGGAAGCCCGTGTCGAGGGTGAAGTCGGCGTTGAAGCGCGCCAGGTACGTCGCGCCCAGGCCCGTGAGGTACAGCAGGAAGCGGCCATCTGCGAGCCGGGCGGCCCCACGAATCGTGCCCAATCCGATGCCCGTGCCCGGCAGCACAACCTGACGAAAACCCGCGGGCCCGAACGAGGTGTCGGCGACTCCCGACGAGGTCCACTTGAGGAAGCGGATGCCGAGCTGGTTCTGACCGCCGTCGGCCTTGAGCAGGTCGAAGCCGAGGGCGAGATACGAGCCGTCCACTTCGCGCCACAGGTGGGTGCCCTCGGCACCGGCTGAGCTGGCGTAGCCCGCCGTGCCGAACGACGTGTCGAGCTGACCGTCGGGCAGCAGCCGCGCCGCCGACATCGACTCGCCACCGAAGACGACGATCTTCCCGTCGGGGTCGAGCACCATCGCGCGCACTCTCTCGTCCCGCGAGGTGCCCCACACGGCGCCAAAGCCCGTACCCGGCGTCTTCGAGAAGGTCACGTCGGCCGTGCCGCTGGGTAGGTAACGGGTCACGAAGAAGTTCGATTGCACGTTGCCGCCCGCGAGGATCTTCCCGTCGGGCTGCTTCAGCAGCGCAGTGCAGGCGGCCAGGGTCGACGTGCCCGTGCCGAAGGCGTCGAGGCGGACGCCGGTGGTGGCGCCGGTGTTGCCAAAGCTGGTGTCGAGTTGCCCGTTCGCGAGGAACCGCGCGAGCAGCACCTTCGGCCCCTCGCCCGGGAGCAGAGCCGCCTGCGCGGTGCCTCCGACGTAGAGCAGGTCGCCGTCGACCAGGGCTGCGTACCCGGTGTCACTCGCGAAGTCGGTGAGCCCCGCCGAACCTCCATTTTCCACGTCAACGAGGGTGACGCCGTTGCCGTTCCACGTGGGGTCGAGCGTGCGATCGGGTTTGACCCGCGCGACGAGGAGCGAAGCGACGCCGCCGTCTGAAGCACCACTGCCCACCACGAAGACGTTCGACCCAATCGGCACCACCGCGTTCGCCTGCCCCTGGAAGCCAGGCGGAAGCAGGGGCACGAACCCACTGTCGTAAGCGGCACCGCCGCCGGCGCCACCCCCACTCCCCGCGCCTCCATCTACCGACGAAAGACCGGGACAACCCGCGACCAGCACCAAAACCAGGAGCAGCATCATCTGTTTCATGACGCGCTGTGTACCAGCAGGAGCGCGCGGGTCTGCACGAGAAAGCAGGTCTGCAAAGGTGCGGTGCCATCGCCGACGCGACGCCGCTGATGCTCGCAGTCCTTGATGGTTTTGGCGTCCGGCAGTGGCCGCAAAGCTGAATACAGATGAGCTCGAGGTCGACGCGCGGGGACGTCAGCCCAGTGAACTACTCGCGCACGGGCACTTCGATGGTGAGGCCGTCGAAGGCAATCTCGCACGGCCCCGAGAATTCCTGCTTCGCCTGCTCGAGCAGCGGCTTGCAGTCGACGTCGTGCCGCGAAGACAAGTGCGTCAACACCAGCCGCCGCACCTTCGCCTCTTGTGCGACCTTCCCCGCCTCGCGCGCCGTGCTGTGCCGCGTCTCGATCGCGCGTTCCTGCTCGTCGTCGCTGAAGGTCGACTCGTGAATGAGCAGGTCGGCCCCGGCCGACGCTTCCGTCAGGGCCGCGCAAGGCCGCGTGTCGCCCGAGATGACGACGCGCCGCCCCGGCCGCGCCGCGCCCATCACCTGCTCAGGGGCCACCGTCGAACCATCGGCCGCCTTCACGCTCTCGCCCTTCTGCAGTCGTCCAAAATCCGGCCCAGGCGTCACTCCCAGCTTCTTCGCCGCTTCCAGGTCGAACCGCCCCGCGCGCACGTCTTCCTCGAGTACGTAGCCCAGTGCGTTCACCCGGTGGTCCACCCGCACCGCCGTCACCGAGTAGCCGCTGCGCGCAACCTTCTCGCCGCCCTTCAGCTCGTGAATCTCGACCGGGAAGGCCAGCCGTTCGACCCCCAGATGAATCGCCGCATCGAGCACCTTCTTCGCCGGCAGCGGGCCGTACAGGTGCATCGTCTCGGTGCGCCCGCCCATGCCCAGCGTGCGCAGGAACCCGATGATTCCCAGGTAGTGGTCGGCGTGGAAGTGGGTGAAGAACGCCGCCGCGACCGTGAAGCCCGTACCGTAGCGAATCATCTGCCGCTGGCTTCCTTCGCCGCAGTCGAACAACAACAAGTCCGAGTCGGCCTTCACCGCGAGCCCGGACACGTTGCGATGCAGCGTCGGCGCCGCGGCAGAAGTGCCGAGGAACGTCAGCCGCAGAATCGACATGCCTGCCGAGCTCACTTTCTTTCACGCCCCGCGCAGGTTCTCTTCCAGCTTCTTCGCGTCGGGCAGCACCGGCGCCAGCTCCTTCGCGATGACGTACGCCTTCTTCTTGTCGCCCAGCCGCACCAGCGCGAGCGCCAGGTTGTACTTCGGCCGGTGCTCGCCCGCCGGAGCGACCTGCACCGCCTGCTCGAGCAGCTTCTTCGCCTCGGCGTGCTTCGCCGCGTCGTTGGTCTGAACCAGCAGCGCGCCAAAGTTCGTCAGCGGCTTCCACTGCTTCGGCGCCAGCGCCACCGCCTTGCGGTACGCGTCTTCGGCCTCCGCCTGCTTCGGCACCGCCTCGTACAGGTTGCCCAGGTGCGTCCAGCCTTCCCAGCTCTTCGGGAACTTCGCGACCAGCTGCTTTCCGACCAGCTCGCTGCGCGCGAAGTCCTTGTTCAGCAGGTACAGCCCCGCGAGGTTCAGCCAGCCCTGCTCGTGGTCGGGGACAAGCTTCAGCTCGCGCTCGACGTAGTGAATCGCCGCGTCGACCTGGTTCAGCATCATCGTGCAGGCCAGCGCCTTCTCGAGCAGCACCGGGTGGTCGCCGTTCGCCGCCATGCCGGCGTCGAGCACCTTCTTCGCGGCCGCGAACTCCTTCAGCTCGAACAGCACGTCGCCCAGCGTCGCCCACGCATCCACCGACTTCGGCGCGAGGTCCCGGCTCTTCTCGAAGGCCTTCAGCGCCTTCTCGACCTGCTTCGTCTGCTTGTACGCGTGGCCCAGCTGGCCGTGCACGTCGGGGCTCATCGGAGAGAGCTCCGCCGCCGTCGTCAGGTACGGCAGCGCCTTGTCCGGCAGCTGCAGCGCGACCATCAGCCGGCCGGCGTTGTACTGGCAGAGGAAGCTGTCGGGCCCGAGCTTCGCGCCTTCGAGGAGCAGCGGCAGGGCGCCCGGCAAGTCGTTGGCTGCCTCGAACACCAGCCCGAGCATCGTCCACCCGAGCGCCAGCGTGGGGGCAAGCTTCGTCGCCGCCGTCGCGTGCACCCGCGCCGCGTCGACCTTGCCCGTGAAGAGCGCGATCCGCGTCAGCCCCAGGTACGTCTCGGGGAGCCCCGGGTTCCGCTCGAGCGCCGCTTCATACGCAGCCGCGGCTGGGCCGACCTCGCCTGCCTGCAACCGCGCCTCGGCCTGATCCAGCAGCTCGCGGGTCCTGGCGGCCGTTCCTGCCCGCATTTCGTGCTCGTCGAACAGCTTCCGGGCCTCGGCGTAGTTGCCGGCCTTCAGCGCATTCAACCCCTGGTCGTAAGCAGTTTCAGTGGCCATCCAGCCTCACATTGCGGCCAAACCGTAAGGAGAGTTAGCGAAAAAAGTGTGGGTACCCTCCTGTCGCACATCGATAATCAACTTAGATTTACGCCGTCCCATCTTCCAGAGGCCCTCCGTGACCCGCGTCCTCCGCCCCTCGAGCAAGTCGCTCCCGAAAGAAGTCACTGCCCTCGCGAAGTCGAAGAACGCTGAGGTCACGACCAACGCTGACGGGTCGGTAACGAAGCGCCGCGACACCGCGAAGACCTCGAAGGAAGTGACGACCCGCACGGGCAACCTGCTCGAGAGCTCGACCGAGTTCAAGAAGAGCACCCGAACCACCCGCGGCAGTGGCGAGAGCGAGTTCACCGCGAACACCGACATGCTCGGCCGCGAGAGCAGCAAGTCGCGCAAGGACTTCACGAGCAACGCGGGCGTCCACACCGTCAACATCGCGGGCAGCGACGTCTACGGCATCGACAAGCAGGAAAAGTCGACCGACAAGACCGTGGTCAAGGGCGATACCACCGAGACCTCGCTGCGTTCGTCGAGCAAGGACTCGGCGGGCAACGCGCGGAAGGCCAGCGATGTCACCCGGGTCACCGTCGGTGAAGACGGCAAGAAGACGGTCACGACGAACGAGAAGAAGTCGGGCGGCTCAGAGCTGAACACGCGGTCGGGCACCACCTGGGAAGACAAGAAGTTCACGCTGTCGGGCGGCGCCGACTGGTCGAAGGGTGGCAGCATCGACAAGAGCACGCTGACCGAGACCGAAGTCGACGCAGCGAAATTCCTCGAGAAGTCCGACGTCGTCACCGAGTGGGTCGGCAAAATCTTCAAGGGCCTCGGCCTCGAGCAGCAGTGGAAGAGCGAGCTCGACGCATCGCTGATGAAAGAGAAGATGCTGCTGCAGGGTGAGCACGGCTCCGTCGTCGCGCGCTACGGCGTCAGCGGCGGGCAGCAGCTCACCATCGACGGCGAGGGCATTCGCGGCAGCTTCAACCGCGACGCGCGCGCCGGCGTCTACGCGGAATCGCACGGCTCGGTCGACGGGAAGTACGGCACGGCGTCCTACGACGCGCGCGCGGCCGCCGAGGCCTACGCGACGGTGGACGCACGGGGCAGCATCGACGCAAACGGGCTCGACGCGACTGTCGACGCGCGGGTCGGCGTCTCGGTGGAGGCGGAAATCTCGGGTCGCGCGCAGACGAAGAGCGTGCAGATTGGCGGCGTCGACGTGAACGCGTCGGTCGAAGGCCACGCGCGGGCGTCGGCGGAAGCGGTCGCCGAGGTGAACGGCACCGTCAAGGTGACCCGCGATCCTCCGACGGCCATCGTTCGCGGCACGGCGGGCGCTTCGGCGGTCGCGAAAATCGAAGGCGACATTCACGCCTCGGCAGGTCCGTTCTCGGTGGTCGCCAGCGGCTACGTCAGCGCCGGCGCCGAGGCCCGCGCGTCAGGCGTGTTCGGCTACGAAGACGGCAAGCTGAAGATTGGCGGCAGCCTCGGAGCGGCCTTTGGCGTCGGCGCCGGTGGCGACGTCCAACTCGAGATCGACGTCGCGCAGATCGGCGAGATGGCGAAGGGCGCGGCCGACCTGAACCATGACGGCAAGCTGGGCCTCGACGACGCGATGGTGGCGGTCGAGAAGACGGCCGGGTGGATTGGCGGTCTCTTCGGCCTGGGCAAGCACGATGACAAGCCGGCCGCTAAGGCGCCGGGCAAGGCTGAAGCGGTGGCTCCTGCGACCGCGGCTCCCGTCACGCCACCCGAGTGGCCCCCGACGCCCGCCGGTGCAGACATCGCCGACCAGGCCATCAACGCGATCGGCGCGATGCATGAGCCCGCGCTTCCCGGCCCGGATGCCACGCCTCAGCAGCTCGCGCAGTACGAGAAGGACACGAAGCGCTACGACCGCATGATCGAATTGATGAGCACCATCATCAAGAAGCGCGACGAGCTGCAGATGTCCATCATCCGCAAGACGTAGCTTCGGCGCCGCTGCGTCCCCGCCGCCTCCGCGTCCCAGCACCGCAGGTGCCCCGGAACTACTTCTTCGGCGCAGCCCAGTCGGCCGGGTAGGTCACGTAGAAGACCTTCACCCGGCTGGGCGTGCCGAACACCAATTTGCTGCCCTTCGGCAAATACACCACGTCGCCGGGCTTCGCCTCGTTGACGCGCCCGTCGACGATGACGTGCAGCACGCCTTCGACGACGTAGTCGACCTCGTCATAGTCGAGGGTCCACGGAAAGGAGTCGGCCTTCGACCACTCCATGAAGCCGGCCGTCATCGGAGACCTGTCTTTGCCGGTGATGACGTCGGCGAGCCGCACCTGCTTGCCCGGGCCCGCAGCCGGGAACTCACCCAGCTGAACCGAGCCGCCCTTCACCACCACCACGCCCGACGCGTCGGCCCTTCGTTCGGCCGAGCCACCGCCTTCGGCCGCCGTCGCGTCGTCCTGCACGATGCGCACGCCCAGCTCTCGCGCCCGCGACCACGCCGCCGGAGTGACGATGGTTTCCCTGCGGGGCGCCTGAAGCTGCCGCTTCTTCGCGGCGAACTCGGCGTCCACGACTTCCGCGGTGATGAGGCGCTTCACGAGGGCCAGATCGATACCACGGCCACGAAAAAGCGCCGGGCCCAATCAGGCACCCGGCGCTTCTTTGAAACCTACGAAGCGTTGGTTACGCGGCGGCCTTGGCTTCCGGCGTCGTGGTGCTGACTTCCGACTTCAGGTTGCCTTCGATGCGCATCCCGTAGAACGAACGCCAGACGAAGAACGCAGAGATGACGAAGAAGACGCCAGCGAGGGCCAGCGTCAGCACCCGGTTGTCCTTGCCGACTTCGACCGCGAGCTCGACCGCGAGCAGACCGAAGAGGGTGGTGAACTTGATGACCGGGTTCATCGCGACCGACGACGTGTCCTTGAAGGGGTCGCCGACGGTGTCGCCAACGACGCAGGCGTCATGCAGGGCAGTGCCCTTCGCCTTCATCTCGACTTCGACCAGCTTCTTCGCGTTGTCCCAGGCGCCACCGGCGTTCGCCATGAAGATGGCTTCATAGAGGCCGAACAAGGCGATCGAGATGAGGTAGCCGATGAAGAAGTACGGCTCGAGGCAGGCGAAGGCGAGGGTGCCGAAGAAGATCGAGAGGAAGATGTTGAACATGCCCTTCTGCGCGTACTCCGTGCAGATCTGGACCACCTTCTTCGAGTCTTCGATCGACGCCTTCGTCGCGCCTTCGAGCTTCATGTTCTTCTTGATGAACTCGACCGCGCGGTAGGCGCCCGTGCTGACCGCCTGCATCGACGCGCCCGCGAACCAGAAGATCACCGCGCCGCCCATGATGAGGCCGAGGAAGAACGGGGCGTGAACCAGCGACAGGTTCACCATCAGGTCCTTCTGCAGACCGTTGGTGAGCATGAAGATGATCGAGAAGATCATCGTCGTCGCGCCGACCACCGCGGTGCCGATGAGCACCGGCTTCGCCGTCGCCTTGAACGTGTTGCCCGCGCCGTCGTTCTCTTCGAGGAAGTGCTTTGCCTTCGCGAAGTCGAGGTCGAACCCAAAGTCCTTCTTCACTTCTTCCTTCACGTTTGGGACGTCTTCGATCAGCGAGAGCTCGTAGACCGACTGCGCGTTGTCCGTCACCGGGCCGTACGAGTCGACGGCGATGGTCACCGGACCCATGCCGAGGAAGCCGAACGCCACGAGACCAAACGCGAAGACCGGCGAGGAATCGAAGCCCGACTCCAGCGGGAACAGCTGGCCGAGACCCTGGCCGGCAATCAGGTAGGCGGCCCCCATGAGCACCACGAACACGACGCCCATCCAGTAGGCCGAGAAGTTACCGGCGACGAGCCCCGAGATGACGTTCAGCGAAGCGCCGCCTTCCTTCGAGGCGTTCACCACTTCACGCACGTGCTTGCTTTCCGTCGAGGTGAACACCTTCACCACTTCGGGGATGATCGCGCCGGCCAGCGTGCCGCAGGTGATGATCGCCGACAGCTTCCACCACAGCGTGCTGTCGCCGTTCATCATCGGGATCAGCAGGTAGCTGACCACGAAGGTCATCGCGACCGAGACGAAGGACGTGAGCCACACGAGGATGGTCAGCGGCGCTTCGAAGTTCATCTTGTCCGCGTTGCCCCAGCGGCTCTTCGCGTACATGTCGTTGATCAGGTACGAGAGGAAGCTCGCGATGACCATCGCGATGCGCATCACGAACAGCCAGACCAGCAGCTGCACCTGAATCGCCGTGTCCTGCACCGCGAGGAGGATGAAGGTGATCAGCGCGACGCCCGTCACGCCGTAGGTCTCGAAGCCGTCGGCCGAAGGGCCAACCGAGTCGCCCGCGTTGTCGCCCACGCAGTCCGCGATCACGCCCGGGTTGCGCGCGTCGTCTTCCTTGATCTTGAAGACGATCTTCATCAGGTCAGACCCGATGTCGGCGATCTTCGTGAAGATGCCGCCCGCGATGCGCAGCGCCGAAGCGCCCAGCGACTCGCCAATCGCGAAGCCGATGAAGCAGGGGCCGGCGATGTAGCCAGGGACGAAGCACAGAATCGCCAGCATGATCAGCAGCTCGGTGCTGATCAGCATCATCCCGATGCTCATGCCCGCCTTCAGCGGAATCGCGTAGGTCGGAAACGGCTTGCCGCGCAGCGACGCAAAAGCGGTGCGCGAGTTCGCGAAGGTGTTCACCCGGATGCCGAACCAGGCGACGCCGTAGCTGCCGGCGATGCCCACGAGGCTGAAGCCCAGGATGATGGCCACGCGAATGGCGGTCGGAATCTCTGCCGCCTTCGAGCCGGCTTCCGGGTGCGACAGAAAGCCGAAGTACACGATCATGATCGAGCCGATGAGGAGCTCGAGGATGAGGATGAACTTGCCCTGGGTGATCAGGTACGTCTTGCAGGTCTCGTAGATGAGCTCGGAAATCTCGAGCATCGCCCGGTGCACCGGCAGGTTCTTCAGCTGCTGGTACTGCACCAGGCCGAACACCAGACCGAGCACCGACACCAGGATGCCCGACAGCAGCAGCGTGTGGCCGTTGGTCGCACCACCGAGGAAGGTCTGCGACGCGAGGTCGGGAAGAACCAGGTTCGCTTCGTTGGCGAACGCGGCGGCGGGCAACAGAGCGCCCAACCAGGCAAGACGAGAGAGCTTCATGGGTTTCTTATTCCTTGCAGGAGAAAAGTCGGCGCCGCTTAACACGGTGCAGTGCGGCGGGAGAACAACAAAGCTATAGGAGTGGGCGCACTTCCCTGACCGTGTCCGACGACTCCGATTTCAAGCCTGCAACCGGGCGGTTTTCCCGCTTCGCCCGTCTCGCGGGCCTCGGAGCGCGCCTCTCGACCGAGGTCGTCAGCAAAGGCGTGAAGAAGCTCGCCGGCTCGACCGAAGGCCTGCTGGGCACCGCCGGCGCCGAGAAGCTGGTCTCGACCCTGGGTGAGATGAAGGGCCTCGCGATGAAGCTCGGCCAGACGATTGCGATGGATCCGGATCAGCTGCCCCCCGAGGTCAGATCTGTCGTTGCCCGGCTTCAGAACCAGGCCCCGCCGATGCCGTACGCCACGGTTCGCGCAGTCGTGAAGCGCGAGCTGGGCGGCTACCCCGAAGAAAAGTACGCCGAGTTCGATGCGAAGCCGCTGGCCTCAGCGTCTTTGGGGCAGGTGCACCGCGCGAAGACCCACGAAGGCCAGGAAGTCGCGGTGAAGGTGCAGTACCCCGACATCGGCAAGGCGATGGCCTCCGACCTCGCCAACCTGGGCTCGATGGTGAACGTCGTCTCGCGCGGCATGGGCATCAAGGAAGGCCTCGCCTACTTTGGTGAGCTACAGGGAGAGCTGCTCAAAGAGCTCGACTACCGCGACGAGGCCGCGCGCGCCCGCCAGTACGCGATGGCCGCCGCCGTGGCGCCTGACCTGGTGGTCCCCGAGCCCCTCGAGGCGCTGACGGCCGAGAAGGTGCTGACGCTGCAGATGATTCAGGGCGAGACGCTCAAGGGCATGCTCGAGCGCCTCGACGACGTGCCGAACGAAGAACGCTTCCGCGTCTCACGCCTTCTCATTCGCGCCATCTGGGCCCCTTTCCTTTCCAGCGGCTCGATTCACGCCGACCCGCACCCCGGCAACTTCATCATCATGGGCGACGGCCGCATGGCGGTGCTCGACTTCGGCTCGGTGAAGCAGCTGTCTGACCAGTGGCTGCAGGTGAACCGGAAGATGTTCCGGTGGATTCTCGACGGGCGGAAATTCGACGAGGTGAAGCTGTCGCGCGAAGCGGGCTTCATCATCAGCTGCAAGGACGAAGACGCCGTACCGTTCATCCAGGGCACCATCGAGATTGCGTGCAAGCCGGTGCAGTCGCGCGACTTCGACTTCGGAACTTCCGACACGAACCGCCTGATGCGCGCGCACTTCTTGAAGCACTCGCTGAAAATCGTGCAGATGCGGCCACCCACCGAAGGCCTGATGTTCTACCGGGCGCTCGGCGGGCTGATTCAAGACCTGCAGAACCTCAAGGCGCGCGGTGACTTCCGCAGCGTCTACGAAGAGCTGTCGGAGACCTTCCCGCCCTCGGGTTAGTCGGCCAACTCCGGCTCGACGTAGCCGAACCCGTCGGCGAAGGCGCCCGACAGAATCGCCAGGTTGCGCTCTTCATCCGACGAGAGGTTTCCCGCCGCTGCTGCGTAGGCCTGCTGCAGCTCGCGCAGCGAATCAGAGCCGGGGGTGATGTCTTCGAGGCCGAGCTTCTTCTCGAGCTCATCGCGGTACTTCGCCGCTTCGGGCGAGCCAATCGCCTGGCCCGCGGCGTTCGTCACCACCGAGCCGATGATCGACGTCGCGATCGCCCCCGTGCCCGCCGTCGCCGCGCCGACCGCGGTGCTGAGCAGGCCGAGCGCGAGGTCCTTGTACAGCGCGTTGAAGTCGAACTTCTCGAGCTCGCTCTTCTTGTAGTTGTCGACCGCCGCGAGCCCGCCCGCGTCGAGGAAGCCGAACACCGTGCCCAGCTGCTGCGCCTGCGACACCGAGTCGTACTTGCCGCTGGCGATCCGCGTCAGCACCTGCTCGGTGTACTTGTCGAGCGTCCCCTTCACGAGGTCGTCGATGCCCGGCACCAGCTCATGCGCGCGGGGGCTGAACGCTTCGCTGGTGAAGAACGCCGTCATCGCGCGGTAGTCGCGGCTCTCGTTTTGATCATTCGCGGTGAGCTCGAGCAGCTCGGGGCCGTGCGCGGCGAACATCGCCAGCGTCTGCGCGTGGGCCTGCGTCTCGAACAGCGCGTTCACTTCTTCGCTCTGAAACGCGTAGGCGTCGGGGCGGCCCAGGTTCAGCGCGTCGAAGGCGAGCAGCCGCGCGTTCGGCGTCGTCAGGTTCCGCTGCATCAGCTCGGGCGTCGCGGTGAAGGCCATCGCTGCGGCGAACGCATCGCTGGACGTCGGGTCGCCGCCCGCGCGCGCCTGCAGCGCCTTGCCGACCATCTCGAGGGGGCCACCGGCCACGCTGTTCGCCGGATCCAGCGACAGCGCCTGGACCAGCATTCGCGGGCCGTCCTCGCCCATCACGTCGGCCATCGTCACCAGCTGCGCGGTGGTCAGCTCGCCACGCCGGTACGCCTCACCCAGCGCCTCGGACACGACCTTCGCGCCCTCGACGCTCGTGCCGATGGTCTCGAACAGGTAGCCGATGCCCAGCTCGCCGTCGTTCACCACCGCCGCGATGTAGGCCGCCTTTTCGATCGGCGAGTACTCCTTCAGCAGGACGACGGGCAGGCCGCCGAAGCCGTAGTGCGCGTTGAGGTTGATGCTCTCGAAGAAGTCCTCGCGCGCCTTGCCGCTGAGCTTCTCGGTGCCGCTGCTCGAGGGTGACGATCGCGCCATCAGCACGCCACCGGGGCCGAGCCGCATGCCTTCCGTCGCCACGCTCGCCCTGGCGCTGAACGGCCCTGCGCCCAGCTGCGATTCCGCCTTCATCCGCAGCGCACGGCCGGCACCCTTCGACAGCTCGTCGGTCTGCTTCTTCAGCGTCTTCTTCGGCTCACTCAGCGCCTTCTTCGGGGTGGGCTTCTCGAGCTTCGGGGCCTGAATCGGGGAGTCACTGACGCGGCGGGTGGACATGGGGGGGTGACGAACGGGAAGGAGAAAGTCGCAAGCTTCAGGGGGAACAATCGGACGCGGGCTTCAGCTTTCGAGTGGCTTCGGTGCGCGAGGTGAACACCACCATCTCCTTCGGGTTGATCTTCCGCGCCGCCGGGCAGTCGGCGGAGTGGAAGAACTTGTCGCCCTTCTTCGCGATCAACAGGGCGATGACCCCATCATCGCCTCTCGGGGCCTTCTTGATCGTCGCCTTCGCCACCACCTTTCCCTTCACCGGCGCTGCGTCGTCGAGCTTGATCACCTTGCCAGTACGGCGGGGCGGGGGAAGAGGTTGCGCCGCAACCACGGCAGCGATCGGAAACGTCCACGCCGCGCCCACCCGCTCACCCGCCGGCAGCCTCTCCGTCACCACCTCGAAGCGCTTCCCGTCAGACGCGGCGTGCACCTCGCCATCGAGGTCGGTGCGGAACACCTTCACCCCGACCTGGCTCAGCCGCTGAAGCACAGAGCGCGCAGGCGCCCCTGATGGGTTGCCCGGCCCCACGCTGATCACCGCCGCCAGCGGCCGGGCCCCGACGAGAAAGGGAAGCGTCGAGCTCGAGCCCGCGCCGTGGTCGGACACCTTCAGCAGCGTGCTCTGCAGTGCGTACCGCCGCTTCAACAGGTACTCCTCGGTCTCGGGCTGCGCGTCGCCCATCAGCAGCAGGCTCGTCTCGCCGTAGGTCGCGCGCAGCACCACCGCGTTCGCTTTCGGCCCGCCCAGCAGCGACTCCACCGGCGCCCGTGGCCACAAGACCTCGAGCTCCACGCCGCCTCCCATGTCGATGCGCAGCAGCTCGCCCGGCGCGTCGCGATCCGGCACTGGCAGCACAATCTGCACGCCGAGGTCCTGCAGCCGCTGCATCAACAGCGCGTGCGGCTCGCCCTGGTCCCTCAACCCCGGATCCAGAAACCGCCGCGCGCCCACGGCCTCGAGCAGCTCGGCCATCGCTCCGAGGTGCTCGTCCCCCGCGTGCGTGAGCACCACCAGGTCGAGCCCGCCCTTCGCCAGCTGCGGCACCCGCAGCTTCAAGTGGCTCGCCGCGCTGGTCGGCCCTGCGTCGATCAACACCGTGCGCCCGGCGGGTGAGACGAGCAGCGTCGCGTCGCCGTGCCCGACGTCGAAGAAGTACACGTGCAGCTTCCCGTCGGTCGACGGCATTGCCAGCAGGCACGTCAGCAGGGGCAGGGCGAGCACCACGGGGGCAGGAGTATAGGTGGTGGAAGTTCAGGCTCCTGGGCTAAGCCTTCTCGTCCCATGGCAGACGACGTCAGCGCAGTGGTCGACGAAGTGGTTTCCCGGGTGAAGCGTCGCCTCGACGCGCTGGACGCGGGCAAGAACGACCCCTGCACCACCGGGCCGAACAAAGGCATACGCGACCCCGACGCATGCGCAGACTCGTGCGACACCTGCCCAAACCACGACTCGTGCGGCACGCTGCTCGCGGTGAAGACCGGAGCGGCGCGCATCAGCCCCGACAAGGTCAAGACCAGCGGCGACATCGCCCAGTACATCGACCACACGCTGCTGAAGCCCGAAGCCACGCGCGAAGAAGTGCTGAAGCTGTGCGACGAGGCCCGCCGCCATAACTTCGCCACCGTCTGTCTCAACTCGATCAACATCGCCACCGCCGCTCGCGCGCTGGCCGGCTCACGCGTCGTCCCGATCGCGGTCGTCGGTTTCCCGCTGGGCGCGTCGCTGCCGTCGGCGAAGGCTTTCGAGACGCGCGAAGCGATTCGCTGCGGCGCGAAGGAAGTCGACATGGTGATCAACATCGGCGCGCTGCGGGCGAAGGACTACGCGCTGGTGCTCAAAGACATCGAGATGGTCGTGAACGCCGCCGGCCGCACGCCGGTGAAGGTGATTCTCGAGACGTCGCAGCTGAGCCTCGAAGAGAAGATTGTCGGCTGCGCGCTGTCGAAGGCCGCGGGCGCTGCCTTCGTGAAGACGTCCACCGGGTTCGCCGGCGGCGGCGCGACGGTCGAAGACGTGACCCTGATGCGCAAGGTCGTCGGCGATGACGTCGGCGTGAAAGCGTCGGGCGGCATTCGCAGCACCGACGACGCGATGAAGATGATCGCGGCCGGCGCGAACCGCATCGGCGCCTCGGCGTCGGTGGCGATCATCACCGGCGGCACTTCGACCTCGAAGTATTAGCCACGCGCGGTAAGAAGCGGCGGCAATGGACCCGACCGCCCTCAAGACGAAAGCAGAGTCGTGGCTTGCGCACGACGTCGATGCCAACACGCGCGCCGAAGTCACTGCGCTGCTGAAGGCCAACGACCTCGCCGGCCTGGAAGACCGCTTCGCCACGGGCCTCGAGTTCGGTACCGCCGGCCTGCGCGGTGTGCTCGGCGCCGGCCCCAACCGGATGAACCGCGCCGTCGTCCTGCGCACCACCGCCGGGCTCGCGCGCTACCTGAAGGCGAAGGTACCCGACGTCGCGACGCGCGGCGTGGTGGTCTGCCGCGACGGCCGCAAGCTCAGCGAAGAGTTCACGGTCGACGTGGCGCAGGTGCTCGCCGCCGAAGGAATTCCCGCGCTGGTGTTCCCCGAGCTGGGCCCGACGCCGCTGTGCGCCTTCGCGTTGCTGCACCTGAAGGCGGCCGCGGCGGTGATGGTGACCGCGAGCCACAACCCGCCCGAGTACAACGGCTACAAGGTCTACTGGTCGAACGGCGCGCAGATTGTCCCCCCGCACGACGGCGGCATCGCAGCGGCGATCGACGCGGTCGAAGCGGCTGACGAAGTGAAGGTGATGCCGCAGGCCGAGGCGCGGAAGAAGAACCTCTGGCGCGACATTGGCCCCGAGGTCGAGCGCGCGTACCTCGACGCGATTCTCGCGCTGCGCCCGTGGAAGAAGACGGCCGACCTGCGCATCGTCTACACGGCGATGCACGGCGTGGGCGGCAAGCTGGTGACGAAGTCGATGGCCGAAGCCGGCTTCTCGAACTTCTTCCCGGTAGAAAAGCAGCAGCAGCCCGACGGCAACTTCCCGACGGTGAAGTTCCCGAACCCGGAAGAGAAGGGCGCGATGGACCTGGCGACTGCGCTCGCTGAGGAAAAGAAGGCCGACCTCGTGCTGGCGAATGATCCCGATGCCGATCGCCTCGCCGCGATGGCGCGCGATGCCGGCGGCAAGCTGAGGATGCTGACGGGCAACGAGCTGGGCGTGCTGCTGGGCCACTACCTGCTGAGCCAGAAGTCGGTACCCAGGCCGCTGGTCATCACCACCATCGTCTCGTCGGCGCAGCTGAAGGCGCTGGCCGCGGGCATGGGCGCCTCGTACGAAGAGACGCTGACGGGCTTCAAGTGGATCGCGAACCGCGCGCTCGAGCTGTTGCCCAGCGGCCAGCAGTTCATCTTCGGGTACGAGGAAGCGCTGGGCTACACGGTCGGCACCGTCGCGCGCGACAAAGACGGCATCGGCGCGGCGCTGGTGGTGGCTGACATGGCAGCCTCGTGCAAGGCGCGCGGCACCACGCTGCTGGGCTACCTCGAGGAGGTGCAGCGCGCGCACGGGCTCTTCGTCGCGAAGCAGGCGAACTTCACGCTGCCCGGCTCCAGCGGAGCAGCCGTCATCGGCCAGGTGATGCAGGCCTTCCGCGGCAGTGCTCCGACGACCGTGGGCGACCTCACCGTCGTGGCGGTGAACGACTACCAGGCGCAGACGCGGAAGCAGGGCAGCGCGTCGTCGGCGCTCGCGTTGCCGAAGTCGAACGTGCTCGCGTACGAGCTCGACGGCGGGTCGCGCGTGACGGTGCGGCCCAGCGGCACCGAGCCCAAGATTAAATTCTACTTCGAGCTCAGAGAGACGCTGACTGCGGGTGAGCCGATGCCGGCCGCGCGCGCGCGAGCTCAGGCGAAGCTCGACGCGATGGAAACCAACTTCCTTCAACAGGCACGCACCCGGGGTCTTCCATGAACGCACTTCTTCTCGCGATGGTCGTGGCGGCGAGCAAAGCGGGCCCGCCTCCGCCGGTTCCACCGCCTGAACCGCCTCCGCTGGTCAGCGTCTCCGGAGGCTCGTGGAGCGTGGTCGGGGCGCTCACGGCGCCGACAGGCGTGAACCTCGTCGAAGCAGGCCTCGGCTGGCCCGGGCTTCACGTCAGCTACCTGCGCGGCATCAGCCCCCAGCTCGAGCTCGGCGGGCGGTTCAGCTTCAACTACGGCGTCGAGGGCCTCGTCGGCCCGGTCGTGCCGGGGGTGAAGCTGCAGTTCATGGTGCGGTTCAAGTTCTTCGACAACGGAAAGATTTCCTTCGCGCTGCGCCTCGACCCTGGGCCGCTGTTCTATTTCTACCCGGGGAACGGGACGATCAGCTGCACCACGGACCCGTTCGGCAACGTCGTCTGCGGCCGCGGCGGCAACACGGTCGCGGGCTTCACGATGCCGATCGGGATGCGGCTGGGCCTCGTGGCCTCGAGCGCGGTGAACGTCGGCGTCTCTTTCGACCTGCCCCTGTGGTTCTCGTTCGGGCCGACCACCACCGTCTACATCCCGCTGCTGATGGGCGTGGGCGCCGAGTACTTCCTGCAGTCGAACCTGCTGCTCTCCTTCCTCGTCAAGATGGGGCCGACGCTGTCGACTGGCCGCGGCACGGCGGTGTTCACCTTCGAGTCGAAGCTGGGCGTCGGTTATCGGTTTTGACGGGGGGCGCGGCTATTCCTTGAGTGCTTCGGCTTCGGCGCCCAGCTGGTGGTCGAGCTCTTTGAGCAGGTCGCGCGCCTTCTCGAGCGTCAGCGCTTCCTTCTTCGCCGCGCTCCCGCACTTCTCAGCAGCGTCAGTGAGCACCTGGCTCAGGGCGTCGTCCCGCTCTTTCAGCTTCGTCACCTGCGCCTGCAGCCCATCGCGTTCGTTCTCCGCCTGAGAGGTCTGAAGCATCAGCTCGCGGGTGGCGTCGTCGATGCGGACCTCGACCACGTGCTGCAGAAGGTCGAGCTCGGTGCGGTGCTGGAAGACTTCGGTGTCGCGGCGCTTCAGCGTCTGTTCCATCGCGCGCAAGCCGTCGACCAGCGCGGCCCGTTCGAACATCACCCGTTGGTGCTCGAACGCCGCTTTGAGCCGCTGCAGGACGAGGCCGAGCTCGGGAAACGGCTTCTCGAGGTAGTCGTTGGCGCCGAGCCGCATCGCCTCGACGACGGACTCGGTGTTTGCGAACCCCGTCATCAGCAGGCAGGCGCAGTACGGGTGAAGGCGGCGCGCCTCGCGGATGACGTCGAGCCCGTTCTTGCCGGGCAGGTTCTTGTCGGTGAGCACGGCGCCGAAGGGCTCGGCGGCGAGGAGCTCGAAGGCTTTCTCGGCGGTGGTGGCGGTGGTGACGGGGTAGCCGCCCTTCTTCAGGGCGAGGACGAGGACGTCGAGCACCACCTGCTCGTCGTCGACCACCAGGACGGACTTCGGAAGCGGGCTCTCACCGGGCACGGCCGCAGTCTACACTTCCGCCATGGATCTCTCGGTTCTCGACTCGATTGGCGGCCCGCGCGTGGTCGTCGGCGTCATCGTCGCGCTGGTCACGCTGCTCGTCGTTCGCCGGCTGATGAAGGCGGGCCGCGTCGAAGGGCCGATGATTCAGCAGCTCAAGTGCGGCAACTGCGGCTGGCAGGGCAGCGTGAGCAAGCACAAGCCGAAGTGCCCCAGGTGCGGCAACTCGCTTTAGTGGGTCACGCTGGTGGGCGAAGGCCGATGCCGTCGAAAATCAGCGAGACGAGGGCGTTCGGAATCTCAAGCGGGTTGCCGAGGTCCTGGTCGAGCAGCACGCCCAGCAGCAGCTTCTCGCTGGCGCCGACGACGGTGAGCGCGCTGACGGCGGGCGGAAACTCGCGAAGGATGCCGAGCTTCTGCGCCTTGACCGTGAGCTCGATCGCGATGCGGTTGATGTCGGCGGCCAGGCGCACCAGCGGGCGGCGGGCTCCGACGGCGGGCGCGCGGCTCTCTTGCAGGTAGAGGCGCACGGTGCCGGGGTGCTCGATGATGAGCGTCGCCAACGCGCTGCCGATGCGGCCGTAGCTTGCCACCTGCGTCTCGCGGTTCACCGCGGTCTCGAGCGCGACTGAGACTTCTTCGAGCGCGCTCAACAGGACTTTGCGCGTGGGCGTCACCAGTGACTCGACCAACGCCTCCTGGTCTTTGAAGTACCGGTAGAAGCTGCCCTTCGCGACGTCGGCCGCGCGGGTGATGTCGTCGACAGACACGCCTTCCACGCCCCGGTTCAAGAAGAGCAGCAGGGCGGCGTCGAGCAGCACGCGCTCTTTCTCTTTGCGGTTCGTGTCGCGCACGCCGCCCGGCTGCCCGGGCCGCTTTGACACCTTTCGCGCCTTCGGCCTATGTTGTGACTTGTTGGTCATCTTTTATTGGCCGAGGAGCGAGTCATGATCGGAATCCCCATTGCGCTTGCGTACACCAACATCAGTGAGTGGCTGATTCACAAATACTGGCTGCATGGGTTGGGGAAGAACAAGAAGAGCTTTTGGGCTTTCCACTGGCATGAGCACCACCGCGAATCCCGGAAGAACGACATGCATGACCCGCAGTACACGAGATCGGTGTTGTCGTGGTCGCCGCAGGGGAAGGAAGTGCTCGCGCTGATTGGAGGCGCGGTGGTGGTGGCGCCGCTGCTGCCCCTCTTCCCGTTCTTCACCGCGACGGTCTGGTACCGCAGCGCGCGCTACTACCAGCTGCACAAGAAGGCGCACCTCGACCCCGAGTGGGCGAAGGTCCACCTGCCCTGGCACTACGACCACCACATGGGGAAAGACCAGAACGCGAACTGGTGCGTGACCCACCCGTGGTTCGACCACGTGATGGGGACGCGAAAGAAGTACGAGTACGACGAGAAGGGGCGCGTGCTCGGCGAGCAGACGCCGCCGCCCGTCGCCGCCCGCGTCACCCGCATGCCCCGGCTCGCGAAGGCGAAGCAGCGGCTGCGCGCGGCGCTTCGGAACGTACGGCTCGCGGTCTAGACCCGCGCCGAGCTACTCCTTGGGGTCGAGCTTGGGGCGATCGGTGACGACGCCCACGCGTTCTTCGGCGCGCTCGAGCTGCTCGATGCGGTCGGCGGGCTTCTCGTAGCCGACGAAGCGGGCCGCGCGGGCGCCGAGCACCGCGGCGCGGCGCTTCAATTCTTCCGTCTTCTTCTTGATGCCCAGAAACCCGGGCGCCGCTGCGGCCGCTGCGGGCCCGTGCGTCTTGCCGACAGCGCCGAGAAACGCCTCGGCCATTCCGCGCTCGTCGTCCGACGCGCTCGGCATCAGCAGCGCACAGACCGCGCGGTGTCCATTGGCGGCGGCCTTGAGAATCGCCGACTCCTGCTCGTCGTCTTTGATGAATGGCTCGGCACCCCCGGCCAGCAGCACCTCGACGAGGTCCGCGTTTCCGCGGCGCGAGGCTTCGATCAACGGCGTCGCGCCGCCGGGGCCCATCTGGTTGACGTCCTCACCGGCCTCGAGCGCTGCGACGACTGCTTCCGCGTCTCCGGCCTCGACCGCCTCGTAGAGGTTCATGGGTTTCAGGGTTCTATCGCATCAACGGCTTCAGCAGCTTCTTCAGCGCGTCGTGCCGGAGATCGCGGTGCGCGATGAAAGGCAGCGGGCCCAGAATCGGCGCCGAATTCCGCCGCTTCAGCCACTTCGGGTTGCTCTCTTCCGACACGTCGACACCGCGCGTCGACTTCACCAGCACCACCGCCGCGACTTTGAGCTCCCGCCGCTCGAGCGCCCGAAGGCTCAGGCCGACGTGGTTCAACGTTCCCAACCCCGCGCGGGCGACGAGGACGATCGGCAGCTCGAGAGCTTCCGCGAGATCGATTACGTCGTTCGAGAAGTCGAGCGGGACGAAAAGGCCGCCCGCGCCCTCGACCACTCCGGGACCTTGAAAGCGCTCGAAGGTCCTCAGCGTCTTCGACCAGGACGACCTCCCGGCGGCGGCCGGAGCGACCGGCTTCGCGAACTGGTGCACGCACACCGTCTTCATCGGCTGCCACCCGCCGCCGCACGCCTGCAGCCACGTTGCGTCTTCGGGCTCGGCTGTGACTCCCGTCTCGTACGGCTTGAACGCGAAGGGCCGGTGGCCCGCGTCGACCATCAGCGAGAGCAGCGCTCCGGCGACCTGTGTTTTTCCGACGCCCGTGTCGGTGCCGGTGACGAAGAAGCGCTTCATGTGATTCTCGTCACTGCGTCGTACAGCGCCTCGCCGATGAGCTTCGCCTCGTCGACTGTGAGAGACAGCGGCGGCATCACCACCACCACGTTGCCCAGCGCCCGCAGCAGCACCCCGTGCTTCCGTGCAGCCTGGCAGACCTTGAACCCCAGCCGATCTCCGTACGCGTATTCGGCGCGCGTCTTCTTGTCCTGCACCAGCTCGACGCCCACCATCATCCCGCGCCGGCGAAGGTCACCGACAT
The DNA here is from genome assembly GCA_038206395.1 of Myxococcales bacterium. Lineage (GTDB taxonomy): Bacteria > Myxococcota > Myxococcia > Myxococcales > Myxococcaceae > JAGSPQ01. The sequence goes on from JBBRAX010000032.1 coordinate 71,761, forward strand.
GCGGCAACGCCGCCAGCGGCTCGAGCGCAGCGGCCAGCGCGTCCATCGCCGGCTTCATCTTCTCGAGCGTCTTTTCCTTCTCGAACAGCGCGAGGTTCGCGAGCGCCGCGGCACAGGCCAGCGGATTTCCCGTGTAGGTGTGGCCGTGGAAGAACGTCTTTCCTTCTGCGGCAGTGCCGAGAAACGCGTCGAAGATTCTCTGCGTCGCCAACGTCGCCGCCAGCGGCAGGTAGCCTCCCGTCAGTCCTTTCGCGAGGCACATCAGGTCGGGCAGCACGCCTTCCTGCTCGACCGCGAACATCGTGCCCGTGCGCCCGAAGCCGGTCGCGACCTCGTCACAGATGAGCAGCACGTCGTGCTTCCGGCACAGCGCCTCGACGCCCTTCAGGTAGCCCTTCGGCTGCAGCCACATGCCGGCAGCGCCCTGCACCAGCGGCTCGATCACCAGCGCCGCGAGCGTGCCCGCCTTCTCGACCAACAGCTTCTCGACCGCGGCCAGTGACTCAGCCAGCACGTCTCTTCCCTGCCAGCGGTACGCGTGCGGCGCGGGCAGCCGTTCGACGTCGAACAGCAAATCGCGGAAGCGATCGTGAAACAGGTCGATGCCGCCCACCGAGACCGAGCCCAGCGTGTCGCCGTGGTACGCCTCGGCGAGCGCGGCGAACTTCCGTTTCTCTGGCCGGCCCTGCAGGCGCCAGTACTGGTACGCCATCTTCAGCGCGACCTCGACCGCAGTGCTGCCGCTGTCGGAATAGAAGACCTTCGTCAGGCCCTTTGGTGCGATGGCCGCGAGCTTGCCGGCGAGCTCGACGCTCGGCACCGACGCCTGACCCAGCAGCGTGCAGTGCGCCACCTTGTCGAGCTGCGCGCGAACCGCGTCGTCGAGCTCGGCCTTGCGATGCCCGTGCACCGTCACCCACAGCGAGCTGATCGCGTCGAGCCAGCGTCCACCCTGGGTGTCGATCAGCCAGTTGCCGTCGGACTTCTCGATCATCAGCGGCGCGTCGTCGGCCCAGAGCGCCATCTGCGTGAACGGGTGCCACAGGTGGGCCTGGTCGATTGCCCACAGCCGCTTCGTTGCTTCAGCGTCCATGCACTGCCTCCAGCGCCTTCAGCGCGCGGGTCAGGTGTTCTTCCGTGTGTCCGGCGCTGAGCGCGAACCGCAGCCGGCTCGTGCCTTCGGGAACCGTCGGTGGGCGAATCGGCTTCACCAGCAAGCCGGCGTCGCGCAGCCTTCGTGAGGCGGCCAGCGCCTTCTCGGGCGGCCCGAGGACGACGGGGAAGATCGCTGAGTCCTCGTGCGCAGGCAGCCCCAGCTGTCGCAGGCCGGCGGCGAAGAACCGGATGTTGCGCCACAGCGCGTCGCGGGGGCCGCTGTCGAAGCGCACGCGCGAGATCGAAGCTGTCGCCGCCGCGCAAATCGCAGGAGGCAGCGAGGTCGAGAACACGACGCTGCGCGCACGGTTGAAGAGCCACTGCCGCACGTCGGCGGTGCAGGCGACGTAGGCGCCAAAAGCCCCCAGCGCCTTCGAGAGCGTGCCCATTCGCAGGTCGGCGGCGACGCCCAGCTCTTCGCAGAGGCCGGCTCCCGTGGGCCCACACACCCCGGTCGCGTGCGCCTCGTCGACCATCAGCGCGACTTCCGTCTGCTCGCAGAGCGCCGAGATTTCCTTCAGCGGCGCGCGGTCACCATCCATCGAGAAGATGGTGTCGGTGACGACGAGGCGGCGGCGCCCGGGATGGGTGGCGATGAGCCTTGCCAACGCAGCGACATCGCGATGCGGAAAGACGACGGTCTTCGCGCGCGACAGCCGGCAGCCATCGATGACAGAGGCGTGGTTGAGCGCGTCCGAAAAGATGACGTCGCCTTCGCCGCACACCGTGGAAAGGAGCCCGACGTTCGCCGCGTAGCCCGAGTTGAAGAGCAGCGCGGCTTCGGTGCCTTCGAGCTGGGCGATGGCGTGCTCGAGGGTCCGGTGGTGCGTGGAGTCGCCGGTGATGAGGCGGGAAGCTGCGGCACCGACGCCGAAAGCCTGCAGCGCGCTGGCCGCCGCGGCCTTCAGCGCGGGGTCGTTGGCGAGGCCGAGGTAGTCGTTCGACGAGAAGTTGATCAGCGTCTCGTTGCCGCTGAGCACCACGGTGGGGCCCTGCGCGCTGGTCAGCGGCTCGAGGTGCCTCAGCAGGCCGCGCGATGAGAGCGCCTCGAGCTCTTCGGTCGCCCATCGTCCGGCGAGGCCGTTCATCCGTTCACGGCTCGACGTTGGGCAGCAGCGGCTTCACGCCTGCGTCTTTGAGCAGCTGCATGTCCTGCTGGTACTCGGGGTTGCCGGTGGTCAGCAGCTTCTCGCCGAAGAAGATCGAGTTCGCGCCGGCGAGCATGCACAACAGCTGCGCTTCCTGGCTCAGCGAGAGGCGGCCGGCCGAGAGGCGCACCATTGCGGCGGGCATCATGATTCGCGTGGTGGCAATCATTCGCACCATCTCGATCGCGCTGACCGGAGCGTTGTTTTCCATTGGCGTGCCCTTCACCGGCACGAGCGCGTTGATGGGCACGGACTCAGGGTGTGCTTCCTGGTTCGCGAGCGTGACGAGCATGCCGCAGCGATCGTCGATCGACTCACCGAGGCCGATGATGCCGCCGCTGCACACCGAGATGCCGGCGTCGCGAACGCGCGCGAGGGTGTCGAGGCGATCCTGGTAGGTGCGGGTGCTGATGACGTCGCCGTATGCCTCTTTCGAGGTGTCGAGGTTGTGGTTGTACGCGGTGAGGCCGGCCTGCTTCAGCGCCTTTGCCTGCGGCTCCGAAATCATGCCCAGCGTGCAGCAGGCTTCCATGCCCAGCGCCTTCACGCCCTTCACCATCTGCAGCACCGAATCGAACTGAGGGCCGTCTTTCACTTCGCGCCACGCAGCGCCCATGCAGAAACGGGAAGCACCGGCCTCGCGCGCCTCGGCGGCGGCCTTCAGCACTTCGTCGACCGGCATCAGCTTCTCGGCCTTCACGCCCGTCTTGTAGTGGGCCGACTGGGGGCAGTAGCCGCAGTCTTCGGGACAACCGCCGGTCTTGATGGAGAGCAGCGAGCACAGCTGCACCTGCTGTTCGACGAAGACCGTGCGGTGAATCGTCTGCGCGCGATAGACGAGGTCCATCAACGGCAGGTCGTGGATGGCGCGGACCTCGGCCACCGACCAGTCGTGGCGCATCGGAATTTCGGCGGGGGCGGACTTCGTGTGGCTGTGGGCAGTGAACGAAGAGGTCGGCATGGGCCGCTTGCTTACCGTGGCCCGGATTGTTGTCAACCACCCGGCGGTGGAGTGGTTGACGACTCTGCGGCCGCGCCGTCACTTCACCTTCACGTCGTCGAAGCCTTTGGGCGCGGCCGGGCGGGCAGCGGCGGGGTCGACCTCGCCACCAATGACCGCGAACGGGCTCGCCTCTTTCACCTTCGCCTTCGGCTTCACGTCCAGCGCCGCGAGCTCGGTAGGAGACAGCAGCGCGAGCACCGGCTTGGTGTCTTCCGTCTGCTTCACGGCGAAGCCTTCTTTCGCGGCCTCGGCGATCAGCTTCTTCGCGTCGGCCTTCTTGCCCTTCTTCTCGGCAATCATCGCGAGGTTCACCTTCGCGCGCGCGCGGGTGCGCCATTCGGCCGGGTCCTTCGCGAGGGTCACCGCGCGCGCCAGCAGCGTCTGCGCTTCATCGAGGTCGCCCTTCAAGAGCTTCGCGTAGCCAAGGCGCAGCACGGTTTCTCCGCGCGCCGTAGGCAGGGCCGCCATCGGCTCGAGCACCTTGATCGCCTTGTCGAGCTGGTTCGAGTCGACGTAGCGGCTCGCGAGCTCGAGGTTCAAGTCGACGCTCTCGGGGTCGTAGGCCAGCGCCTTTTCCGCGTAGGTCGCGGCCTCCGCCGACTTGCCGAGCCGCGACAACGTGTAGGCGAGGCGCGAGATGAGGAAGGGGTTGTTCGGCGTGACGGCGGCGTAGTCCTGCCAGGCCTTCGCGGCTTCGGCGTGCTTGCCTTCGGCGTTGTAGAGCTCGGCGAGGTAGCCGCGCGCGAGCAGGAAGGCGGGCTCTTTGGCGATCGCTTCCTTGAGCACCGCCTCGCCGGCCTCGGACGACTGGTAGCGGGTGACGAGCCAGAAGCGGGCGAGCGTCGCGTTGGGCAGGTGCCTCGGCGGCGTGCCGCGCAGCGCCTCGGCCTGGGTCAGCGATGCGACGGCGCGCACGTCGTCGCCCGAGATGGCGGCGGCCAGCGCGAGCGCGGCCCACGCTTCAGAAAGCTTCGGAGCGGCCTTCACCGCCGCCCCGCATCGCCCCACCGCTTTCTTCAGCTCGGCCTCATTGAGCAGCGTCGGGTTCTCGACGCCAATGGGCTGTTTGCCGAGCAGCGCCTCGCAGGCGACCCAGTCTCTCACCGCGGCGTCGGAGGCGTCGATGGCGGCGGCCTTCGGTGCCTCGGCTTTGCCCGTCTTCGCGAGCGCGGCGGCGAGGGCGGCGGATCCATTCGAGACGGCCGAGGCCTCACCCTTCGCGAGCGTGACGGTCGTGGTCTCGGCAGTGGGGTCGCCGACGGAAGCGGTGTTGATCTCCAGCGTCCAGCCGTCCTTCGAAGGCGCGAGCTTCGAGTAGACGTAGAGCTTCACGCCGAGGCGCTGGGCGGCTTCCCGCGCCACGTTGTGGTCGGCGAGCTGGTCGGGCGCGACGCGGTGGCGCGTGGACATTGCGGCGATCTGCCGCGCGTTGACGACCGAGAACCTTCCAGTGCCGGCGAGCAGCGCGCTCGCGTTCGTCGCGATGGTGCGGGCCAGACCGTCGGGCGCCTTTTTGTCGACGACGGGCGAAAACACGGCGACCGGAATCAGCTCGGCGGCGAGAGCGAGGCAAGGCAACAACAGACACGTCGTCAGCAGGAGACGTTTCATGTTGTGACCTTACGTCCAGCTTGGGTTCAGCAGCACCCACTGAATGCCTTCTGCGCCCTGGCTGATCGCGCCATTCTTTTGACGCTCGGGCGACGGCAGCAGCTTCATCCAACGCAGCGTGCCTTTCACCTTCACCGTTTGTTTCAGCTTCGCCGCGGGCCAGGCCTCGATGCCGCGCAGATAGATGGGGTTGTTGTCGACGAGGAGAATCGCTCCGCCCTTGGCGTCGTGGGCGACGCCCTCGAGCGTTGCCTCTTTTCCTTCGAGTTTTGCGAGGTCGACCGGAGCGGCGGCGAGCAGCATCAGCGCGAGGAGCATGACCTGGGTTCTAAGCGCTACCTGGACGCGACGGGAGCGGCGATCGCCTTTGCCTGACTGAGCAGGGCGAGCAGCTCTTCGCGTTCGTGGTTCCCTTTGGGTGTGGCGCTGCGGGCGAGCTCTTGAACGAGCGCGTAGCTCCAGCCTTTCGCGTGCGGGCTGCGGCGGAAGATTTCTGCAGCGCCCATCACCGCGGTGGCGAAACGGAAGTCGGCGGGCGCGTCGTCGAAGCGCTGCACGAGTGCCTCGGCGGGGAAGGGAAAAGCCTTCTCGGTGGCGTCGACCCCGCGCGGCGGCTTGGCGCGAATACGAACCGTGACGAGCCCAGCGCCGGCGCCTTCTTTCAGCTCGAGCTCGTAGAGCGCAGTGACGCGGTGGCCGGCTCCGATTTCGCCCGCGTCGACTTTGTCGTTGCGGAAGTCGCGATCGGCGATGTCGCGGTTCTCGTAGCCGATGAGCCGGTACGCCTTCACCTGCGCGGGATCGAAGTCGACCTGCAGCTTCACGTCCTGGGCGATGACCTCGAGCGTGCCGCCCAGCTGCTCGACGAAGATGCGCTTCGCCTCGAACAGCGAGTCGCAATAGTAGTGGTTGCCATTTCCCTTGTTGGCGAACTGTTCCATGCGGTCGTCCTTGTAGTTGCCCATGCCGAAGCCGACGGTGGTGACGGTGACGCCTTCCTTCACCTTGCCGGCGATCATCGCGTGCAGCGCTTCTTGCGAAGTGCGGCCGACGTTCGCGTCCCCGTCAGAGAGAATGATGACGCGCGACAGCGACTGAGAGTCGAGCGTCTTCGCCGCCTGCTGGTAGGCGAGCTCGATGCCTGAAGCCATCGCGGTAGAGCCGCCGGCGCCGAGCGCGGCGATCGCGGCGTGAATCTGGGCCTTCTTCTCCATTCCCGTCGGCGGCAGCACGACGCTGACCTGCCCGGCATAGGTGACGAGCGAAACGGTGTCTCCGTCGCGCAGCGCATCGACGAGCATTCGCAGCGCGCGCTTGGCCAGAGGCAGCTTGTCGGGCGAAGACATCGAGCCGCTGACGTCGACGAGGAAGGTGAGGTGGGCGAGCTTCCTTTCGTGCACGGCGAGCTGCTTGCCCTGCAGGCCGACGCGCAGCAGGTGCTTCCCGCGCGAGAAGGGCGAAGGCGCTGCGTTCAGCGTCACTGACAGCGGGCCACCTTCGGGGGCGGGGTACGTGTACTTGAAGTAGTTGAGCCACTCTTCGACCCGCACCGACTCGGGCGGAGGCAGCGCGCCGTCGAGAAGCTTGCGGCGCGCGACGGTGTAGCTCGCGGTGTCGACGTCGGCGGCGAAGGTCGACAGGTGGTCGGCCGCGGTCTGCGTCCACGCGTTCACGCCGTACGCGCCGTAGGACTCGGAAGTGCCGGTGTCGCCCCGGAGTCCCGAGCCCTTCCCAAAGGCGTAAGCGACTGCGCCCCTGCTGACCGCGCCTCGGCCGGAGCCGATGCTGATGCCCGCAGCCGTGCCGCCGCCTCCGACACCGGCGCCTTTCGTGCCCAGGCCGCCAATTCCAGTCGCGTTGCCGTTCGCGCTGCCGAGGACCTTGAGAAGGCCTGCGCTTTGCCCCGTGACGACCGTCGGCTTCTGTGCGGGCTCGCCGACGGGCGGCCGCGAGACGGACGCGACTTCGCGCTTTTCTTCTTTCGCCCTGGGCACAGCGACCTGCACCGCGACCTGCGGAGGCGGAGACGACGGTTGGCAGGCCACGACGGTGCAAAGCACCGCCAGGGCCGCAGAGAAGCGGGCCATGAGAAACCTCGAAGTGGAAAGGGGAGACGGCGAACAGACATCGCCTCGCGCGCGCAGGTTCCGCGCCCCCATACGGGCGACCCACCAGCCCGAGACCTGGGCGCTGGCGCGAGACTTCAGTCAACGCGCGCTGACGGGGTTCGACGCGCTGAAGGCGCTGGAGGTGCTCAGCGTTGCGGGCAGGCCGGGATGAGGTCGACGCCGCCGAAGAACTCATCGACCACCAGCTTCCAGGCCTTCGCGTTTTCATCGGGCCCGCACTTGAACGGGGCCAGCGCCTTCTCCTTGTGCAGGAGCGCGCGGTGCTCGGCGTAGTAACGACGCCCGAGGTCAGCGGCGTACTCCTGCACGCCGTTGTCCGGCATGAAGTCGTAGTACGTGCCGCCGATCACCTTGATGCTGTCGGGCGTGTACGGGGTCAAGCACGCCACCTGGGTCCCGCAGCGCGCGACGATGGCGTCGTATACCCCTGAGAGCGCCCGCACCGACCAGCGCCCGTGCTGCTGATCGTTGAGGTGGAACACCTCGTGGAAGAGGGTGCTGCGCACCGCCGCCTCTGAGGTGAAGAGCGAGCCGTTCACGTTGTACGAGACCGACCACGCGATGGCGAAGGCCGAAGGCGTGCGCCGCTTCACGGACTCGAAGAAGCGGAACTCGAGCGGCGACCAGCGGTACCGCGGCGTGCCCCCCAGGGCCTTGAAGAAGGCGTCGAAGTCCTCGAGCGCGCCCGCGGCCCAGGCGAGGTGCTTGCGGTGCACTCCGACCGGGAGCCGGGGCACCAGGTGCAGTTGGCCGCGGTAGGCCCCGTCGAAGTCCTGCTCCGGGAGGATTCCCACCACCGTGCCGCTGTGGGCGTAGAGGTCGAGGGCGAGCTTCGCGGCGGCTGAGTCCTGGTCGTAGCGCACCGCGAGCAGACAGCGGATCTGCGCGTCTTCTGCGCCGCTGTCACACGGCGCAGGTGGCGGCTGCGCGAGGAAGAGGATGTCCTGGGCGCGTGCGCGGGTGAGGGCCGGGCCTGCCTCTTGCGCGAGGGACCTCGCGGCGAGCAGCACCAGCACCACCAACAGTCCAGAGCGCACAGCCACGCAGCGTAGCCCTGCCCCACCCTTTTCTGCCCGCCCTCGTGCAGCTCGTCGGCCAGGGGCTCGCCGCGGTCGTTCGACGCCCGCCGCAAGGCTGAGCTGCCACGCGATCCGGACGGCGAAGAGACCGGCGCGCGGTACGCCTACGCCATGAACTGGCCGGGCACCGACGGGTCCAGCGGATCCAGGTTCTCGCGGGCGCAGAACTGCAGGTAGTCGGTGAGCACGTCGAGCCCGTTGCCCAGGTGCTCGAGCGTCTCTTTGCCGTCGAGCTCGAACCACACTGCCGCGTGCCCCGCGGCCAGGGGTTCGGCTGAGAGCAGTCCGAGCGCGGACACGAACGCTTCTTTCCGCTTCGTGTTCACTCCGCCGAAGAGCCCTTTTTCCTTCAGCTGCGCCGCCATGTAGAGCTTCGTCAGGCACGCGAAGGTCCGCGCCTCGGGCACAGTGTTGAAGCGGCGAGGCACTGCGTCGAGCCAGGTGTTCAGCTTCTTTCTTTCAGCGCGGCCCTCGGCCGACAGCGCCCGCCTGTCCATCCGCGGCGCATCGGCGTTCGGCAGCAGGCCCAGCGCTTCTTCCGTGTGGCGCCAGAACGTCTGCGTCGCGTCGTCGGGCTCGTAGTCGCCGAGCTCGACGTCCAGCGACGGGCGGCTGGGCCGCGGCGCAGGGGGAGGAGGAAGAGGCACCTCTTCGACCAGGTCCTGCAGGTCGATGATGCCCGACTCGTTGGAAGGCGGCGGCGGAGGCCCCGGCGGTGGGCGCGGCGCGGTCACGTCGGCGTCCGGCACCTGGTACGCCTGAATGCTCCCCGGCGCGGGAGTGAAGTTCGACGGCGGAGGCGGCGGGCCGCTGGGCAGCGGCTCGAGCACTTCTTCGAGGACCTCTTCGATCACCGCCGGAGCGACCGACGGAATCGACAGCGACGACACCGGCCGGCTGGGCTCCTGCAGCCAGAGGTCGAACACGCCCGACGAGCCGGGAATCGACGGCGGCGGCGCGGGCGGGGGCGCCGTCAAATCGATGTTCTCGACCAGCGGCGCGGCTTCCGGCTCGGTCGGTTCGGCGACCCCGGGGTCGCGCTTCGGCGCCGGGCCGATGAACGTGACCGCAAACGGCTCTTCTTCTACTTCGGGCAGCGGCGTCGCCTTCGGCACGCCATGCACGGGCGTGATGTCGGGCGGCGGCGGAACCGGCGCCCGCGCGACCGCATCGGCCCCGCCTGGATCCGTCTTCAGGTTCGAGCGCAGCTTTCGTTCTTGCTCGGCCTCGAGCGCCTCGAAGAACTCGTCGAGGTACGGGACGAGCTCCTTCCACAGGTGCTGAAGGCCTGGGTCATCACCCACCAGCTCGTCGGCGGTTTCTTTCGAGTGGTAGGCCTCATGAACCAGGTTCGCGCGCCGGGCGAACTCTGCGCGCGAGGCGTCGACGAAGAGCCGCGCGAGCTCGAGGTGGTACAGGCACGCGGCAAACTCGACCCGCCGGTTTCCAGCGGGCACCAGCCCTTCGATGGTGACCTGCAGCAGTGCCGCATCGGTGCGCGCTTCCCAGCAGGCATCCAGCGCCTTCTTGAAGCGCTTCATCTCGAAAGAGACGAGCAGCGCCGAAGCATGTGCCCACAGCGGCCCGAGCGCGGGGTGGGAATCGGCCAGCGCGTCGCCGGTGCGTTCGCGCCAGAAGACGAGCAGCTGGTCGGCCACCTCGAGCAGCTGCAGCCGCGCGTCGGGATCTCCGCGGCGCGCGCGCTCGAGGTCGAACAGCGCGGTCGCGAACTGCGCCGTTTCTTCCGGGTGCTGGCGCAGCTGGCCCACTTCGTCGCGCAGCAGACTCAAGTCTTCGAGCACGGCGGCGCACCGGGCGATGCCTTCGGCGACGGTGGACGAAGTCTGGATAGACAGAGGGGAGCTCAGGCGCGGCGAAGAATGCGATGGATCAAAGGCAACTGTCTACGCACGCCTTGCCCCCGTCGGCCGGCAGGCAACGGCCGCCCTGGCACTCGAAGTTGTTCGCGCACGCAGCGCCTTTGACGAGCGACGGCGAGCAGGCGCCCTGGGCAGCTCCGGCGTCGGCGCGGCAGTACTGGCCGGGAGCGCAGGGCAGGGTGACGTCGGCGCAGACTTCGCCCTGCGCGCGGGCGGCGACGCAGGTGGGCGCGCCGGGCGTGAGCTCCTGCGTGCAGCTGAGCAGCTGCCGGCAGCGGCCGTTGTCGGCGCCGCAGCCCTGGCCTTCGAGGCGAAGCGCGACGCACTTGCCCATCGGCGTGCACTCGAAGCCGGGCAGGCACATCGAGTAGCCCATTTCTTCCCAGCACTCGCCGCCGGCGCCCTGCTGGCTCAAGCAGTTGCCGTCGCGAACCGAGATGCCGCCGTCGCTGCTCAGCGGGCCGGCGCAGGTGCAGTACGCGCCGACGGGGCACTGGTTGTACGCGTCGCACTCGGCCGACAGCGGGCGGGAGTGGGGCTGCGCGGTGAGGCACTTGAGGCCCAAACAGGTGGCGCCCGCGCCCTGGCAGCCGTCGTCGTACTGCTCGTTGGTGCACGCGCCGTTCAGCGGGATGCGGGTGGCGCAGGTGCCAGGGGTGGTGAAGTCTTCGGCGGTGATGCGCAGGCGCTTGCAGTACGCGCTGGCGCCGCAGTCGGTCGCGGTGGCGCAGGGGCTGCCCAGCGCAATCGGCCCACACTTCGGAGTGCCCCCGTCCAGCGGGAGGAAGTTCACGCAGGTCGCGCGGCCGGCGCACTCGAGCGCTGAGAGACAGGCACCGCCGGGCCCCTTCAGCGGCTCGCAGGTGACGGGGCCGCCGTCGGTGGAGATGAGCGGGCAAAAACCGACGGTGGGGTTGCACGAGTCGGGCTGGGTGCAGGCGGCGCCCTGGGCGAAGTGCGCGGTGCACGCGCGGCAGGTGGCGCCCGAGCCGAAGTTTGCGGGGCAGAAGCCATCGGTGCACGTGGTGGAGTCGCAGGGCGTGCCGATGCGGCCGGCGACTTCGAACACCGAGTCGAGACAGTCGTAGAGGTCTTCGGGGCCGCCGTAGCAGTTCGAGTTGTAGCCGGACGAGATGCACCGGGTGGCGAGCACGGCGTCGAACGCGAGCGCGCCCGCATCGGTGGCGCGAACCTTCGTGGCGCAGCGGGCCTCGTAGCGGGCGCGGCAGTCGTCGTCCTGCGCGGGGGAAAGCAGCCCGCATGTCTTGAGGTGGTCACACTGCTTGATGGCCGCGACGCCGCAGAAAGCCGACAAGGTGACGAGGGGACCTGACCCGCCACCGGCCCCCCCGGAACCACCAATGCCGCCCGTACCCCCCGTGCCGCCGCCGGCCGCGCTGCCGCCTGCCCCGCCACTGCCTCCGCCGCCACCTCCGCTGGTGGAGTTGGAGCAGGACGCGCTGACGACCCAGAGCAGACACAACGACAGGGTGGAGACCTTCATGGCGGTCCGCACTCTCATCAAACCGGCGCTACACTGCAACGCCTGGAACAGACGAAGCCGCAACAGCGCCAAGCCGAAGAGCTGACGCCGGCAAAGGGGTCGGGCGGCATCTCTTTGCCCGAGCTGATTCAGCGGGCGCGCAACGCGGTGGGCGAAGAGCGCGCCTGGCTCTGCACGCTGGTGAACCGCGCGCTCTCGGCGTTGCCGGCCGCCAGCGACAAGGACAAGCAGGCGCCGCTGTTGCTGCAGATGCTCGACGACGAAGCGCTGCACGACATGGAGGACGACAAGAAGGTGCCGTGCCGCGCGGTCGCGGTCGAGGCGCTGCTGAGCATCGGGTACCCGTGGGCGCTGCAGCTGGACCCGGACGACGTTCAGTTCCTGCGAGAGCACCCGGCCTTCGCGAAATCGAAGCTGCCGGTGGCGCAGGTCTTCAGCGCGTTCGCGGGGGTGACCGCGGTGACCTTCATCGGGCTCAGCCTGGTGCAGACGCCGATGTGGTGGGTGTACCAGCTGCTGAGGTCTCCGACGGACCTCGCGCTGGCGGCGACGTTGGTGACGACGATGTTGTGCGCGATACCGCTGGCGCTGGGGCGGAAGTACGTGAAGCCGGCGCGGTGGTTGATGGGGCTTGCGAGCCTTACCTTCGTCGGGCTGTTGGCCGGCGACGCGTTGACCAGCGGGATGTCGAGCTGGCACCTGGTGATGGCGACGGTGCCCGCGCTGGGGTTGTTGTCGACGGGAATTCCGCGCGAGCCGGGCGCCCAGAAAGAGCGCCCGGATCCGACGTTGCCGACTACGCCTTCGAAGCTTTAGCGCGCGGGCGCTTCTCTTCGGCCTCTTCTTCCTTCACGTCGGGAACCGCGGCGATGACGGAAGAGGTGCCGATGCCGAACTTCTCGAGCACCTTGGCCTCGACCTCGCGCATCACCTCGGGGTGCTCCTTCAAGTACTCCTTCGCGTTCTCGCGGCCCTGGCCGATGCGCTCGCCCTTGAAGCCGTACCAGGCGCCGGATTTCTCGACGATGCCGTTCTCGGACGCGAGGTCGATGACGTCGCCTTCTTTCGAGATGCCAACGCCGTACATGATGTCGAACTCCACCTCTTTGAAGGGGGGCGCCATCTTGTTCTTCACGACCTTGACGCGGGTGCGGTTACCGACAACCTGTTCGCCGTTCTTGATGGCGCCGATGCGGCGAATGTCGAGGCGCAGAGACGCATAGAACTTCAGCGCGTTGCCGCCGGTGGTGGTCTCGGGGTTGCCGAACATCACGCCAATCTTCATGCGGATCTGGTTGATGAAGATGACGCAGGTGTTGCTCTTCGAGATGGTGCCGGTGAGCTTGCGCAGCGCCTGGCTCATCAGGCGGGCCTGCACGCCCATGTGCGCGTCGCCCATTTCGCCTTCGAGCTCGGCCTTGGGCACGAGGGCGGCGACAGAGTCGATGACGAGGACATCGATTGCGCCCGAGCGAACGAGCATCTCGGTGATTTCGAGGCCCTGCTCGCCGGTGTCCGGCTGCGAGAGGAGCAGGTCGTCGGTGCGAACGCCGAGCTTGCGGGCGTAGCCGACGTCCATCGCGTGCTCCGCGTCGATGTACGCGCAGACGCCGCCTTTCTTCTGGGCTTCGGCGACGGCGTGGAGACAGAGGGTCGTCTTACCGGATGATTCCGGGCCGTAGATTTCGATGACGCGGCCTTTGGGGAAGCCGCCGACGCCGAGCGCGATGTCGAGCGAGATGGAGCCGGTCGAGATGACCTGCACGTCTTTGTTCAGGGGCTCTTCGTTGCCGAGCCGCATGATCGAGCCTTTGCCGAACTGGCGCTCGATGGTGGTCATCGCCAGCTCGATTGCTTTTTCCTTCTCCGGATTCATCGACATTTCGTTCCCCTCGGGGGTTTGGACTGCGTCGGGACCACTGAACAACCGTTGAGTACCACAGCCTGTCCCTTCTAAACCAGAGGGCTGACATGTGCCCGGCGAGAGGGACATCTTCGGGCGAACGGCCGACGCGGACATGAAGAAGGCGCACCGTGAAGACACCCGGCTCGCAGGGGTTGCGCTGGTGTCGTTCCCCACCCTGGGCCACGACGCGACGGCGCCGCACTGGCTGGCAGTGACGCTGACCGTAGGCGACACGAACCTCGGGGCGTCGAGCAAGCCGACGCTGCGGATTCGCAAGAAGGATCTGCCTGATGTCGCCGATCAGGCCGAACGCACGATCGACCTCGACATCCTCGTCGGAAACCTCGGAGTGACCAGCGCACCCGCCTCGGCGTTGCTCGGCACCCCCTCGACCTGGCTGGTCGTCTGGACCACCAGCGGCGCGATGAGCTGGCATTGGGTGTTCCTGTGGCTTCCGGACAACGTCAACGGCCTGCCGATCAACGATCCCACCGGCGGGCTGTTCAAGGACACCTGCGACGGCGTGCGGCTCCGCACCGTGCCCTTCTACGCCGGAGGAACCTGTCGAACGAGTTCGGCATCGCCAGCGTGTACCAGTGGCGTGTTCAATGATCGGTCTTACGGCTGGGTACAGGCGCCGACGACCGGGCTCATCCCGGTGGTCTCGACGAACTTTGCCGCGGCGGGGCTCGCGGGATCGAACGTCATGAAGGTCACCGAAGTCTCTGGTCGAGCGATCAGCGACATCCCGGAGTTGAACTTCCCGGGCCTGCAGCAACTGTGGAGCCTTCATCGACAGGTGACGCTCAATGGCGCGAAGGCTCCCGTGAGTGACAAAATCCGCTACTTCGTCTCCAGCATTCCACCGACGCTGCTGTCG
>JBBRAX010000033.1:0-83892 GCA_038206395.1 Myxococcales bacterium
GGGCGTGGCAGACGCCGAAGCGACCTCGCGCGCGAACGAGGCGCTGGAACAGGTGGGGCTGATCGCTGCCGCGAAGAAGCGACCGGAAGAGTTGTCGGGCGGGATGAAGAAGCGCGCCGGCATTGCGCGGGCGATCGTCGCACGCCCGCTGGTGCTCCTCGCCGACGATCCGTTCGCGGGGCTGGATCCGGTCACCGAAGGGCAGATCGCGAAGCTGTTGCTGCAGGTCAGCGAGGGGCGCACTTTGATCGCCGCCCTGCCGGATCCGCTTGAGTCGCTTCCGCTGCCCCGCCAGCTGCGCGTCGTGCAGGGCCGCATCGTCGAAACCGCCGCCTGAATTGGGGCTCTGCGGCCGCACCCGCCCCTTTCACCAGAAGCAGATGCGGGCCCGGAGTCAAACCGTGACCAATTGGTCTGCTTTCGTCTAGTCCCCGTGGCTAACATCGCTTCCGTCTGCCGCTGTTACCGACCTGGCCCGCACCCGCCTGCTGTAGCGAGCGGGCAGATCACCTGTTCAGCCGAGCTGCAGCCGAAGCAGGACGCACCTTTGGGGCCCACCCGGATGGAGACGAGGTTGGACACCGCGTGCATGCCCACGACAGAGCCGGCCTCGAGCGACTCGGCCACTAGCAACGACGCCTTCACTCGCCGCCCCTCCGCCGACGCTAAGGATCATCACCAGCGGGCGCGCGGTGCCGCCGTTCGGCTCGGTCGTTCACTTCGACGACGCCCCATCGACGCTGCCGTCGAGCTCGGGCGCTCGGGTGGAGCAGACCTGAACCACCAACCGAGATCACCCCAGCTCATCGATACGGCGCTGGTGAAACGTCAGGGCGTCTCGTGGGTGATCGACAGCGACGCGGTGTTGGGCGCGAAGGTGACGAAGTCGATCGTGGGGTTGATCGACAGCACGTTGGAGAACTGCAGCCGCCACCGGTAGTTCTGCGGAGCGATGGAGCTGTAGATCGTCCGCGCGGCGTTCAACACAGAGACGGTGCGGTCACCGGGAGGCGACGACGACGAGACCTGAACCGGGAGGATGTACGAGGTCCGCGCGTAGTCGGTGAAGTCGAAGTCGCCGGTGTCGACGGGCTCGACGAACACCGCGCCGAGGTTGGGGATGCCGCTGAAAGGGGTGCCATTCACGCCCGTCTGCTGGATGGTGAACGTAGCGGTGCGCAGACAGCTTCCGGTGTTGAGCACCGAGGCCGGAAGGAAGCCGAGGAACCCGCGTTGTTGGATCGAGGCGCTGAATTCACCGACGGCGACGACCCCGACCTGCACCTGGTTGACCCCGAAGCTCGGCGCCGACAGCGCACGGCCCGACTTGGTCAGATCGACGGAGATGATCGCGGTGCGCAGGCTGATGGTGTGGAAGGTGAACGAGAACGGGCTGAGCAGGTTGCCGGCGAGATCCGTCGCGGTGGGTAGGCCGGTGCCGCCGACCCGAACGAGCACGTTCACGTCGTTGGGCAGCGGCGCGGAGGGGGTGAACTGGCCGGTGAACCCGTTGACCGAGAGGCTCTTGACGCCCGCGACCGTCACGCCGCCAACGGAGACCTGGAGCGCGTCTTCGAACGACACGCGATCCATCACTTCGCTGAACGTCATCGTGATGGCGCGGGGGGTGCGGTCGCTGCAACTGGTGGCGATGAGGACGCCCTGCGCGTTGGCGAGCGGCGTGGTGCCCGCGACGACGGGCGCGGTGGTGTCGATGACCGCCGTCGACGTGAATGCGCTCGAGAAGGGCGCGAGCAGGTTGCCGCTGGTGTCCGCCGCTCCGTTGACGAGCGACACGGCGTGGCTCTGCGGGACGAGGTTGGCGGTGGGCTTGAACGCGGCGGACCGATTGCCGACCGCCCACGACCAGGCGCCGGGCAGCGTGAAGCCGTCGAGGCGCATCGCCGACTCGACCGAGGGGACGTTCATCGCTTCGCTGAAGATGAAGCTGAACGTGGTGTTGGCGGGGATGTTGTTGGAGCTCGCCGCCGGCCTGAAGGTGACGAGCGTGGGCGGCGTGTTGTCGGGGACGGTCTGGGTGGTGAAGCTCCAGGTCGCGGTCGGCAACGCGTTGCCTGCGAGATCGGCTCCGCTGAGCGACAGCGTGTACGAGGTGAAGACCGAGAGCAGGAGCAGGCCGCCGTCGCCCTGCGTGGGCATCGCCCACGTGGCGATGGTCTCACCCGCAGACATCACGGGATCCGAGAACGCGATGTTGGAGCCGATCGCCGTCAAGACGAGGCTGGCGGCGTTCATCGGCTCGCTGAAAGTGGCGACCACCGAGAGGTTGTTGAGTGGGACGTTGGTCGCGTTCACACCAGGCGTGCGGGTCAGCAGCGAAGGCGCCTGGGTGTCGGGCACCGCCGCGGTGGTGAAGCCGATCGTGGTGGAGAACACGTTGCCCGCAAGGTCCGTCACTGACAGCGTCAGCGTGTAGCTGGTCAGGGGCGACAACACCGAGAGCGGGTGCAGCAAGATGCGCTGATCGCTGTTTGCGAAGACGGGCAGATCAAAGCCGATGTTCGGGTTGCTCGCGATCTGCAGGGACCCGCGGGCGATCGGCTCGTCGAAATCGAGCGTCACGTTCGAGGCCGCCAGAACCATCGTGCTGCCGGCGCCGGGGCTCGACGCGAGCAGGACGGGAGGCGTGAGGTCCGCGCCTGCGTCCGGGACTCCGCCGCCGACGCCGCCCCCAGCTCCGCCGCCAACTCCGCCTCCAGCTCCGCCGCCAGCTCCGCCGCCAACTCCGCCGCCAGCTCCGCCGCCGCCGACACCGCCGCCGCCGACACCGCCGCCGACACCGCCGCCGACACCGCCGCCGCCGCCGACACCGCCGCCGACACCGCCGCCGCCGACACCGCCGCCAACTCCTCCTCCAGCGCCGCCGCCGACGCCGCCGCCGCCGCCCGCGGCCGAGCCTCCGCCGACACCGCCGTCCTCACCTCCAGGCGGCTCTGACGGCCCGCAGCTGACGAGGACGACCAGACAACAACCAAGAAGCAGCTTCATTGGGGTGAGGGTCATGCGGGGCGCCTTGTGCAATCTGGCTACCAGCGGGTTCCCCTCTGAGCGTCGCGCGCACGCTGTCGGATTTCCTGACAGCGCTGTTGGTCTTCGTCACGCCGTCAGGGCGTACTTCTTCATCTTCGCGATCAGCGTCGCGCGGTTGAGGCCCAGCCGCCGCGCGGTCTCTGATTGGTTCTGGGCGTAGCGCTCGAGCGCCTCGACCAGCAGGCCGCGCTCGAAGGACTCCACCCGTTCCTTCAAGGTGAGCTCGCCGTCGACGACCTGCTCCTCGCTGGCGCTGCCGACCTCGGGGATCGCGTCGATGTCCGGCCCCGCGCTGAGCGCCAGCGTCCGTTCGATGCAGTGCTCCAACTCGCGAATGTTGCCGGGCCAGGCTGCGTCGTGGAGTTGCTGTCGGACCCGCGGCGACAGGCGCACCGTACCGAGCCCGAACCGCTGCGCATACCGCTGCACAAACTCGTCGACGAGGGGCTCGATGTCCTCGCGCCTGTCCCTGAGCGGAGGCAGCTGCACCGTCACCACCGCCAGCCGGTAGTAGAGGTCTTTTCGGAAGCCCGCCATCGCCGCGAGGTTGACGTTCGCCGCCGCCAGCACCCGCACGTCGACCTTGTACGTCTCGTCTCCACCGACGGGCCGCACCTCTTTCTCCTGCAGCGCCCGCAACAGCTTCGGCTGAATTGCCTCGGGCAGCGCGTGCACCTCGTCGAGGAACAGCGTGCCTCCGTGCGCCTCGCGGAAGATGCCTTTGCGATCCTTCACGCTGCCGGTGAACGCTCCCTTCACATGCCCGAACAGCTCGGCCTCGGCGAGCTCCGCGGGAAGCGCCGCACAGTTGAAACGGATGAACGGCTGCTTCGCCCTGGGGCTCGCCTCGACGAGCGCGCGCGCGACGAGCTCCTTGCCGGTGCCGGTCTCGCCAAGCACCAATACCGCGACGTCCTTCGACGAGGCGCGCTCGACCACGTTCGCGACCGCCACCATCGCCTTCGATCGAAACACCGCGTGCCGGCCGAGCGTCAGCCGCGCGCGCAGCTCTCGATTCTCGCGCTCGAGGCGCTGGCTGGCGACGGCGCGGGTCAGCACCTGGGTCAGCTCGGCGGGCTCGAACGGCTTGCGGAAGTAGTCGAGCGCCCCTCTCTTCATCGCCTCGACCGCGACGCGCTCCGAGCCATGCGCGGTCATCAACACCAGCCGCGCGCTGTGCCCCCGCTTCACCAGCTCGTCGAGCAACCCGAGCCCGTCGAGCCGCGGCATCTGCAGATCCGCCACCACCAGCGCGACCTCTGCGTTGTGCTGCAGCACCTCGAGCGCCGCGACGCCGTCTTCGGCCTCGAGCACCTCGAACCCCTCGTCTTCCAGCACGGCGCGCAGCGCGTACCGCACGCTCGCCTCGTCATCGACCAACAGCACGGTGTCCATCATCGACTCCCCTTCTCGAGCACGAGGGTGGCGCGACATCCTGCCGGAACACGAGCCGACAGCGTCAGTGTCGCGCGCAACTGGGCAGCCAGCCTGCGCGAGATGAACAGCCCAAGCCCAGAGCCAGTCGACTTCGTCGTCGCTCCGGCGGTGAACAGCCGATCGGCGAGCGCGGCGCTGAGCCCGACCCCATCGTCGTCGACGGTCACCGCGATGCCGCCGTCCGCGGCTGCGACCTGTAGCTGAACCTGGGCGTCGGAGCCCGAGGCCTCAATCGCGTTCTTCACCAGGTTGGTGACGATGATGTCGAAGCGCATGGTGTCCATCACCGCGGTGCAGTCAACGCCTTCGACGAGGCGAACGGTGACGCGTCGGGCGAGCCCGAGCGCCGTCCACGAAGGCAACCGCCGGCCGAGCGCAGCTCGCACCGACGCCGGCTGCAGCTCCTGGGCGGAAGGAGGCCGGGGCAGGCAGCCGACGTCGTCGAGCAACGCCTTCATCCGCCTCAGCTCGCCGACGACGACGTCCATCCGTTCGCGGGTCCGCCCCGCCGCCTCGTCGCGCAGCGCCACCGACTCCTGCTCGATGACGTGCAGCGACGGCTGCAGTCCCTCGACGACGCGGGAAAGAAACTGCTCGAGCGCCCGCCAACGGGTCTCCTGGGCCTCGGCGGCGTAGGTCAGCTCGCTCAGCACCCGCCCCTGCGCCGCGGCGAGCTCGAGCCGGCCGCGGCGGTGTCCAACCGCGACGGCGACCATCGGCCAAGCTGCGAGCACGAACTGGGTGAAGCCCCCAAGCCCCAGCGCAGTGCCGGGCAGCGACAAGTCGAGCGTCTGCGGCACGACCAGCGCGCGCGGCAGCGTCAGCGCCAGCGCTCCACCCAGCGCGACCACGCCGAGCGCTGTGACGAGGAAGGCCTGCGCGTCGCGCTGGCGCTTCGTCACCAGCACCACCACCACCAGGGGTGCGATCAGCGCCGGGCGCACTGGCCCGCTCGCTCCGCCCGCCAGAAGATAAGTAACGAGCGCGAGCGACAATGGAGGCCACAGCACGCGCGAGATCTCGATCTGTTCGAGCTTCATGGGCAACACCCACGCCGCGTAGATCGCGGTCGAGAGCAAGAAGGCGAAGACGCGCCACTTCTCCATACCGCCGAGCGCGAACGCGACCGCGAAGCCGAACGACATCATGAGCGCGATGCGGTGGGCGACGCGCGCGAACGCGACGAAGCCCGAGCCGTTCGCTTCGGTGGCGGGTTCGGCCGCGGGGGTGCGCGCGGTGGTGAGGAAGTCGTCGATGCGAGTCGACAGCTGGCGCACCTGATCGGCGAGGGCCTTCATCGCCGGCGCGGCGTCGGACGCGGCCGCGAAGTGCGCCACCAGGCTGCGCACCGCGGTGAGGGGATTCTTCAGCTCGTGCGCCACGGCGCCCGACAGCAGCTCGAGCTCTCGCGCGCGGGCCGCCTCGGTGTTGAGGCTCGCGGTGAGCGCAGCAGCGGCCGCCTGCTCGGTGGCGTCGAGCTCGGCGCGCAGCGCCGAGGCGCCGAAGAACGCCAGCCCGATGCCGGCGGCGAGCAGCGCCACGTCCTGCACGGGAACCCACGGCGCCTCGGGGCCCGTCCCAAGCGACGCGGTGATCCACCAGGCGGCGCCGAGCGTGAGCAGCTGCGGCAGGAGAATGAGGGGCACGCTCACCAGCCCGGCCCGCAGCGCGAGCACCGACGGCAGGCAGAGGAAAGGGAGGAACGGGCTGCGCAGTCCGCCCGACGTCAGCACCAGCGCGCTGACAGCGCCGAGCGCGAGCAGCCACCCCACGACGGCGATTCGCGATGGCGTGCCCGATTGCGACATGCGCGCGCTTCATTGCACGAAGCTGGCCCGCCGATTGCTCCAAGTCGACCTGACCCTTCCTGGAGCCCGCGATGACCCGCCTGACTGCCGAGACAGCCCGAACCGAGTCCTTCTGGTTGTGGACGCTGCCGCTCGTCTACGGGCTGCACGTGATGGAAGAGCAGAGCTTCGGGTGGGTCGCGTGGGCCAACCACCAGGGGCTGGCCTTCGACTGGCCCGACTTCTTCCTCACCAACGCGATGGTGGTGACCTTCGGCATCTGCGCAGCAGCGATCGGTCACCGCAAACCTGCGCTCAGCCTCAGCTACCCGGCGCTGATGTTGATCAACGGCACCATCTTTCACCTTGTGCCGACGGTGCTCAGCGGTCGGCCGAACCCCGGCTTTCTGACGGCGCTGCTGCTGTTCCTCCCGCTGGGCTTCATTTTGTTGCGCGACGCGCGCCGGTCAGGCAGCCCGTGGACCACGATTGGTGCAGCGTTCGCGATCGCCGCCGCGCTTCAGCTTTTTCCGCTGCTGCTGCTGGCGCTTCGAACCCGGTTGGCTTGGGCCGCCTGAGGGAAGGCTGCACAGCCCTGTCGGAAAATCCGACAGCCTGTTTGCAGAGACGACGTTCAATAAAGACCACCCGGCCGCGCGACGAAAGCTGACGAAGGACGCCTTCAACCTCCTGCGCCACGTCGACGTCCGCTTCGTCCTCGGCCTTCTTCGCCCAGCACGGCCTCAAGCGGAACATCGCGGTCACCGCAGCTTCACCTCGCGGCGATTCCGGCTCCACCGATGCGCTTCGCCATCCGGCTGCAGTGGCCCTCGTCGTTCAGTACGCGACGTGAACGTGCGTGCCGTGGCCGCCGATCGCGCCGATGTTCTGGCCGTTCTTGATCCCACCCATCGGGTCGTAGAAGAGCTCGGTGGGGTTCGTCATCGCCATCTCGCGGTAGAACTGGCGCATCGCCGACGGCGAGCCCGCCACGTCGAACGCGCGGCCGCGGTAGTGGTACGAGTGCTCGGCGTGCTTGCCGCCGGTGGTCGAGGTGACCGTGAGGCCGAGCTCCTTCGCCCGCGCCATCGCCGCCGACAGCTTCTGCGCGTTGCTGCCCGCCGCCGGCACGCCCGTCACACCGCCCGTGTCGAAGGTGTCTTGCAGGTGCAGCTGGCCGCCCGTCTTCGCGCCGACCTTGCCGTCGGCATCCAGCCCCTTCGCGGCCTGGAACTGCTTCACCGCCGCCACCGTCTTCGCGCCGAAGATCCCGTCGGACGTGCCCGGGTTGTAGCCAGCCGAACGCAGCGCATCCTGCATGCGGGAAACGTCGGTGCCACGCGACCCGACGGTCATCAGGCGGTTGAAGGTGCGGAAGGAGGGGTTGGTGTTTGAGGTGTTCATGCTGGAGCCCTTTGCAGGGGGTTTGCCAACACCTTTCCCGAGTAATTCCAGCCGCTTCAAGGCTCTTTACATTGCGCATCCCATTTTAGTGCCCATTAAGCGCAGCGCTTGAAGCGCATGCGTGCCCTTGCGATCTGGCCGCTGTCGAAGAGACTGCGGCGCTCGTGAAACAGGCGCTCACCTTCTTTCCCCGAGTGCTCGGGCGCTCCCTCGTCGTCGTGCTGCGCGGCGCCGGCGCCCTGGCGCTGGTCGCGACCCGCACCGCGCTTCACCTGCCCCGCCTCGACCGCCGCGAGCTCACGCGCGCCCTGGTTCACTTCGGGTTTCGCAGCCTCCCCCTGGCCCTCGGCGTCGCCGCCCTCACCGGAGCGATCGTCATCCTCCAGGCGGGCGCCTACGCCGAACGCTTCGGGCTTCGCCAGTACTCGGGCTGGGCTGGCGGCTACTCCGTCTTGTGGGAGCTGGGCCCGCTGCTGCTCGGGCTGATGATGGCCGCCCGCATCGGAGCGCGAAACGCCGCCGAGCTCGCGCTGCTGAAGGTGAATGGGCAGATCGAAGGCCTGCGCGGCATCAGCCTCGATCCGTTCACGCTGATCGTCGCGCCGCGGGTCGTCGCCACCACCATCAGCGTCGCCGCGCTCTCCACCCTCACCTTTCTATTCGCCGTCATCTGGGAATCCATCGCCGCGTTCTTCACGATGCGGCTGCCCATTCGCGTCTTCTTCAGCGCGTTCGCCGACATGCTGTGGTGGGGCGACTTTCTGGGCGGCGGCATCAAGGCACTCATCTTTGGCCTGGCGATCTCACTCGTCTCGACCGCGGTCGGCCTCTCTGCTTCCGGAGGCGCCCGCGGGGTAGGCCGCGCCGCCGCCACCGCCGTCGTCTTGAGCTGCTTCACCATCTTCGCGCTCGACTTCTTCATCACTCCGCCCCTGGCGCGGCTGCTTTCCTCGTGAGCTTCGTCGCGACGGTCGTCGGCCGCCCGATGCTGATGCTGTGGCGCACGGTGAAAGCGGTTCGCCGCCGCGGCATCTCGTGGCGCGAGGTGATGGTGCAGCTCAACGAGCTCGGCAGCGCGAGCAGCTGGCTCGTCGGCAGCGGGCTCGCCTTCTTCGGCGCCGTGATGGTCACCATCGCGTACGCGCAGGCGCGCAAGGCCACCGGCAACATCACCATCGTCGGCCCCGCGTACTTTCAGCTGCTCGTGCGCGAGCTCGCGCCCCTCACCGGGGTGCTGCTGCTCGCCGCCCGCGCCGGAGCCGGCACTTCTGCCGAGCTCGCCAGCATGACGGTGAACGAGCAGGTCGAAGCGCTCGAGCTGTCGGCCGCCGACCCGCTTGCCGAGCTCGTCGCTCCACGGGTGGTGGCGTCGCTGATCGCCGCTCCGCTGCTCATCTTGATTGGCACCGTCACCGCCACCCTCGCCGCCGTCTCGACGGTGACCTTCGTCTTCCACGCCGACGGCACGACCTTCATGGACCCGAGCTTTCTCACGGTGTCTGACGTGGTCTGCGCCTTCGTGAAGGCGGCGGTCTGCGGCCTCTTCATTCCGCTCGCGGCCTCGGCCCGCGGCCTTCACGCAAAAGGCGGAGCGGCCGGCGTCGGCGAGGCCGTCACCTCGGGCGTCGTCGACGCGTGCATGGGCGTGCTGCTGCTCGATTTCCTGATCGCACTCGGCTTTCTGCTGGCGGGCTTCTAGGTGTCCGACGCGATCGTCTTCACCGATGTCGTGAAGTCCTTCGCCGCTGGCGTGCGCGTGCTCGACGGACTGTCGGCGACTGTGCCACTGAAGGGCCTGTGCTTCGTGGTCGGCAAGTCTGGCTCGGGCAAGAGCGTGCTCTGCCGCCTCGCGGTCGGCCTGCTGAAGCCTGATCAGGGAAGCGTCGAGCTGTCGAATGAACGCATCGACACCCTGCCCGAAAGAAAGCTGCAGGCGGTGCGCGCCCGCGTGCCGTACCTGGTGCAAGGCCCTGCGCTGCTCGACTGGCTCACGCTCGCAGAGAACGTGGCGCTGACGGCGAAGAGCAAGACGCCCGACGACCGCGTGAAGAAGGCGATCGATCGCGTCGGCCTGGGCGAGTTCGCCCATCGCTTTCCGCCCGAGGTGGGGCCCGGGATCAAGAAGCGCGCGGCCATCGCGCGCGCGCTGGTGCTCGAGCCGCGCTACCTGCTGCTCGACGAGCCCACCACGGGCCTCGATCGAGAAGCCGCAGACCAGGTGAACGACACGCTCGACCTGCTCAAGCACCAGGGGCTCGGAGCGATGGTCGTCTCTCACGACTACAAAGCCGTCGAACGCCTCGCCGACCTGGTGCTGGTCGTCGACGCCGGAAAAGCATCGTTTCGCAGCTGATTTTCGTAAGGAGCGCAGTCCATGGACGAATCAAAACTCGAGCTGAAGGTCGGAGCCCTGCTGCTGGCAGCACTGCTCGGCACGCTCGGCCTCCTCTCGCTGATGGGCGAGCTTTCCTTCGGCTCGAACACCACGCTCAAGGTCGACTGGGCGCACACGGGCAACGTCGTGAAGGGCGCGCCGGTGAAGATCGCGGGCATCAGCGTCGGCAAGGTCGAGAGCATCAGCCTGCTCGCCACCCGCCGCGACGCCGAAGGCGAGCTCTTGCCGGTGCAGATGATTCTCGGCGTGAGCAAAGAAGGCCGGGCGGCGCTTCGCAAGGACGCGGTCGTCACGGTGTCGAGCCAGGGCGCGTTGGGTGAGCCGTATCTCGAGCTGAGCCCGGGCCTCTCGTCCGAGCCGCTTCCCAACGACCTTGCGCTGCGCGGCGTCGACGGGCCCCGCATCGACATCGTCAGCAACCGCCTCGCCGGCTTCCTCGAGCGCGCCAGCAAGATGCTCGAAGAGAACCCAGGGGCGATCACCAACCTGCTCACCGGCATCGGCGGCCTGTCGAAGAACCTCGACGGCGTGATGACGGAAAACCGCGAAGACATCCGGTCGATCGTCGCCGAGCTCAACTCGACGGTGAAAGACCTGCGGGCGCTGTCTGCGATCGCGAAGACGCAGATGGAGCCGGGCGGAAAGGCGAACGCGATCCTCGACGACGCCAGCGCCGCGCTGAAGGTGCTGCGCAATGATGTTCCGCTGATGTCGAAAGAGGCCCAGGTGGCGCTGGGCGGCATGGCCGCGCTCACCGGCGGCTTCACCGAGGAAGACAACCGCAAGCTGCGCGTCGCGATCACGAAGTACTCGGCGGCCGGCGAGAAGATGGATGCGATCGCGCTTCGGGCAGATCGGATGCTGACGAAGCTCGAGGCGGGCGAAGGCACCATGGGCAAGGTGATCAAAGATCCCGCCGTGTACGACGACTTGCGCGCCCTGCTGTCGGACCTCAAGGCGCACCCGTGGAAGATGCTCTGGAAGAACTAAGAGCCGCTTCATTCTGGCCCGGCCCCGCGCGATCCAGACCGGTGCATCGCACATGACCCGCCCACGCTTTTTCGGGCGGTTGGCCGTGGCCGCCGGGTTGCTCTACCCGGTGTCATGGAAATCAGGTTTCTCGGAGTTCGAGGCAGTGTCGCAACGTCAGGCAGCCAGGTCGCCCGCATCGGCGGCAACACCTCGTGCATCGAGGTCGTCAGCCAGGGCGAGCGCCTCATCCTCGATGCCGGCACGGGCTTGCGCGGACTTGGCGACGAGCTGCTGAAGGCCGGGCAGCCCGTGAAGGCGACGATGCTGTGGAGCCACCTGCACTGGGATCACGTCCAGGGCTTCCCCTTCTTCGCGCCCGCCTACGTCCCCAGCTCGCAGCTCACGCTCTTCGGCCCCGGGGCCAACGGCGCGTCGCAGCTGCGCAGCGTCCTCGCCCAGCAGATGATGCCCCCGAATTTTCCCGTGCCCTTCTCGGCGATGCGCGGCGCGATCGCGTTCGCCGATGCCCTGCCGAGCCAGCCGATTCACACCGGCCCGTTCACCATCACGCCCTTCGACTTGAACCACCCGCAGGGATGCATGGGCTACCGCATCGACGCCGACGGAGCGTCCCTGGTCTACATGACCGACGTCGAGCTCAGCCTGAAGACCCTGCGCCCGGACGTCGCGAAGATCATCGAAGGCGCCGACGCGCTCGTCCTCGACGCGCAGTACACGCCCGATGAGTACGCGACCAAAAAAGGGTGGGGCCACAGCACCTTCGTCGACGCCGCGCAGGTCGCCTTCGCCACCCGCGCCCAGCGCCTCTTCCTCTTCCACCACGACCCCTCGCACAACGACGACCAGGTCGAGGGGATGGCTGAAGAGGCGCGATCCTACTTCTCGGCCAGCGAGCCTGCCCGCGAAGGCAAGAAGGTGGTGCTGTCAGCATGACGGCAATTACTTGCCTCGACGTGCCGACAGCAGTGGACTTCGTCCTTTCGGCGACCCGAATGGCCAAAACCGACGATCCCACCCAGGTCCTCCTCTCCGTCAGCGGTTGGGTAGGGCAGGAAGTTCAGCTCGACGAGCTGCTCCAGGCACTGGTCGACCGCGTCGCGCGCGCGATGCAGGCCGACCGTGGCACCCTGTGGCTGATCGACTACGCCCGCGGAGAGCTGTTCACCCGCGCCGCGCACCTGCCCGAGCTGAAGCAGATTCGGGTGAAGCTCGGCCAGGGGGTCGCCGGCCACGTCGCGGTGAACGGCGGCATCGTGAACATGCCCACCGCCCACGGCGAGAAGCGCTTTCACGCCGAGATCGATCGCCTCACCGGCTACCAGACGAAGACGCTGCTCGCGGTGCCGTTGATCGACGCGGGGGGTGAGATCTTCGGCGTGCTGCAGGTGCTCAACAAGCTGGGCGGCCGGTTCGACGACGAAGACGAGCAGCGCATCGGCAAGATGGCGGCGCAGATCTCTTCTGCGTTGCAGGCGACCAGCCTCTACCCCGAGCTCAAGCGCGCCAAAGAACAACCGCAGAGTCCGGTTGGCTACTTCTTCAACAAGGTGATCGGCGAGTCCGAGCCGATGCGCGCCATCTACAAGATCGTGCAGAAGGCCGCGGGCACCGACGCCACCGTGCTCATCCGCGGCGAGTCCGGCTGCGGCAAAGAGCTCATCGCCCGCGCCGTGCACGTCAACTCGAAGCGCCGCACCCAGCCCTTCGTGAAGGTCGACTGCGCCGCCCTGCCCGCCACGCTGATCGAGAACGAGCTGTTCGGCCACGAGAAGGGCGCCTTCACCGGCGCCGAGGCCCGTTCGGTCGGCAAGTTCGAGTCGGCCCAGGGCGGCACCGTCTTCATCGACGAGCTCGGCGAGCTGCCCATGTCCGTGCAGGGCAAGCTGCTGCGCGTCCTGCAAGACCGCGAGTTCGAGCGCGTCGGCGGCAACCAGACCGTGAAGGTCGACGTCCGCATCGTCGCCGCCACCAACCGCGACCTGAAGAAGATGGTCGGCGAAGGGAAGTTTCGCGAAGATCTCTACTACCGGATCAAGGTCGTCGAGGTGCTGCTGCCGCCCTTGCGCGAACGCGGCCCTGAAGATCTCGAGCGCCTCGCCCGCCACTTCATCGCCGCCTCGACGAAGCGCCACCAGCTCAAGGCCGAGCCGCGCCTCTCTGCTGGCGCTTTGGAGCGGCTCAAGGCCTGGCACTGGCCGGGCAACGTTCGCGAGCTCGAGAACTGCATCGAGAGCGCGGTGGTGCTCTCGGAAGACGAGATCGTCGCCGAGGCCCTGCCTCTGCCCGACCTGCAGCGGCCCACCACCCGCCGTTACGACATGCCGACCCTGCCCGAGGGCAACCCGCCCACGCTCGCCGAGGTCGAGAAGAAGCACATCATGTGGGTGCTCGAGCGCGCGAAGAACAACCGCACCGCCGCGGCGAAGCTGCTCGACATCGGCCGCAACACCCTGGCGCGCAAGCTGAAGGACTACGGCCTGGGCGACGAGTAGATTGCCGGCCATGCGCTTCTTGCCCGTGGTCCTCGCCCTGGTCGCTTCTACCGTCTTCGCCGATGAAGTCGTCTCACCCAGCGTCGAGCCCCGCGAGGTCGGCCGCTTTCAGATCGCGAGCATCCGCGGAGCCAGCGGCGCTGCGCAGGTGAAGCTCGACTCGATGACGGGCACCACCTGGAACTACTGCCGCAAGGGCGCGAAGGGCGGCTGGGGCTGGTGCAAAATGGGCAACAAGGGCCCGCTGAACCCCGGCCCCGTCGGCCGCTTCCGCCTCGTCAGCTCAGAAGGCGGCTTCACCTCGCTGATGCTCGACACGGTCAGCGGCCGAAGCTTTGGCCTGTGCGACGAGCCCACGCCCGAGAAGACCTTCTCGTGGTGCGCCGTCGAAGACTGACTACGGCAGGGTCCAGACCTTCACCGCCTTGTCCGCCCCCGCCGACGCGATCTTCTTGCTGTCGCCCGACCAGGCCACGCCGAACACCGCGCCTTCGTGGCCGGTGAAGGCCTGCAGCGTCTTGCCGGTCGCCGCGTCGAGCACGACCACCTTCTTGTTCTGCCCGGCCACTGCGATCGCCTTCCCATCAGGAGCAAAGGCGAGCTTGTTCACCTCGACCTCGCCCGAGGTGAAGCCGTCGACCTGCTTGAAGGTCTTCACGTCCCAGAGGCGCACCGCCTTGTCCTTGGTGCCGATGGCCAGCGTCGCGCCGTCGGGCGAGTACGCGATCGACTTGATGATCTTGTCGCCTGCCTGAAACGTGGTGCGCTTCTTCGCCCTGGCGAAGTCCCACAGGATGACGACCCCGCTGCTGTCGGCCGTCGCCAGCGTCTTGCCGTCGGGCGAGAACGCGATCGTGAAGACGTCGAACTTGTGGTCGGTGAAGGTCGCCTTCAGCTTTCCGTTCACCCACAGCTTCACCAGGTGGTCGAGGCTCGCCGTCGCCAGCGTCTTGCCGTCTTTGCTCAGCTCGGCCGACTGCACCCCGACTTCGTGCGCACGCAAGCTTGCGGTTTCCTTCTTTGCCGCCACGTCCCAGATCTTCACCAGGTTGTAGAGCTCGCCCGAGACGAGCCGCTTGCTGTCGGCCGAGAAGGAAAGCGTGTGAATGAGCGCGCTGTGGCCGGAAAGCGTCGCGAGCTCGCTGAAGTCGACGCCCGACCAGAGCTTGATCGCGCCGTCGGCGCCGCCAGAGGCAATCGTCTTGCCGTCCTTCGACCAGGCGACCGCGGTCACGTCGCGCGGGTGGCCGGTGAGGGTCAGCTCGCCATCGGCAAAGGCGGGAACAGCACAGAGCAGCGTCAGCAGGGCGGTTCGGAGCACCCGCCGTTTCTACTTCGTCACCATCTTGCGGGCGACGAACAACAGCGAGCCGTCGTGGGTCAGCTGCTTCGGCAGGTCCGTCTCAGTCGCGCCCTGCACGCCGACGCCCGGCTGATTCGGAGCGTGCTGCCCGAACTTCGGCTCCATCACCAGGTCGCCCGGGTAGCTGGTGCGGTAGTGGGTGACGTGCACGTGCGCGGCGGCGGCGGGGAAGCCGGTCTTGGTCGAGCCGAGATCGCGCATGAAGCGGTTCTCGCCTTCCTCCTCTTCGGCGCGGTTGTGAAGGCCCGCGCCCGACAGCGGCGACGCGACGGTGAAGATCTCGAGCGACCGGCTCGAGTCGACCGTGAGCCGGTTGGCGGCGAAAGAGATGACGACACCTCCGGCGCTGTGGGCGAGGACGATGGGCGTGATGCCTGGGTGGCACTTCGTGATCCGGTTCAGGCCCGTCACCAGCGAGTCGATGATCAGCGCGCGCTGCTGGGTCACGTTCCACCGGAAGAGGAACATCGCCGACGGCTGGTTCGCCATCAGCGTGGGAATCACCGGCCACCACTCGGGGCCCGGGCCGCTGATGCCGTGAATGAAGATGTAGACGGGGCCCGCCGAATCACCCGACGCCAGGTACGGGCACGGCACGCTGTCGGTGACGATCAGCGGGGACAGCTGCCGGTTGAACCTCGCGGCCAGCCTCTCGGCCAGCGGGGTCGTCTCGTCGTAGTCGTCATCGTCCGGCTGTTCTTCGTCGCCTGCGGTTGGATACCGCGGCGGAATCGTCGCGTTGCCCCGCAGGTCGACGCCCAGCAGTGGCGTCACCCGGTACCAGCCCGTCGGGCCCGTTATCCGCGTCATCGTCCGGTTCACCGGCCGGAGCTTGTTCAGCCAGCCGCAGCCGCTGCCCGTCAGGGCGAGAATCGAGAACAGCAGGAGGCACGGGCGCATCACCGCCGGTGATTTAGGTGCGAGCGGGCTGCCTGACAATGCCCCGAAGAGGCAACCCTGCCCGCACCTGAGACCCAAGGTGATGGCAATGATGGCAGTGATTGCATCGGCCGCATTCGCCGTGGTCGAATCGGGGCATGCAGGACGCCAGCCTCACCATTCGCCGTCTCGACCCTGCGCTGAAGCGAAAGCTGCGGGTACGCGCGGCGGAGCACGGCCGTTCAATGGAAGAAGAGGCCCGCGAGATTCTGCGCGCCGCGCTCGCGGCCCAGAAGAGAGGCCGGCTGGTCGACTCGATTCGGCGGCGCTTTGCCGCGGTCGGCTTCGTCGACCTGAAGCCTCCGCGCCGCGACCCGATGCGCGAGCCGCCGGACTTCGGATGATCGTGCTCGACACCAACGTCCTTTCCGAGCTGATGCGAGAGGCCGCGTCACCCAAAGTCATTGCGTGGGCAGGGTCGGAGGTGTCGACCAGCATCTTCACCACCTGCATCACCGAGGCCGAGATCTTCTACGGCCTGGCGATTCTTCCGAAGGGCAAGCGCCGCACCGCGATCGAGCTGGCGGCGGCCGGCGTCTTCGCGGACTTCGACGGCCGCGTCCTACCGTTCGACTCAGACGCAGCCCGCGCCTATGCCGACGTCGCTGCGGGGCGCCGGCGCAGGGGCCGGCCGATCTCTACCGCCGATGCGCAGATCGCAGCGATCGTGCGCTCGAGGAGCGGCCGCCTGGCGACGCGGAACGCAGACGACTTCGAGGGGTGCGGAATCGAGTTGGTCGACCCGTGGGTCTACGACAGCTGACTGTGGGCTACACACCGCCCATTTCCCTACTGCAGCAGGCGGGGTGGTGGTGTTCCCCGACGGTGACGAAAGCAAAGGCAGACACCCAGACGTCGTTCACTTTGGTGCGCGCGGTGACGGCGTACCGCCCGGCATCGGGCCAGGCGTGGGTGGGCGCGTCGGCCTCGGTATCGAAGTTGCCGTCGCCGTCGAAGTCCCACTGCCACTTCGCGGAACCACTGGTCGAAGTGACCGCACGAAGCTTCGCGTCTTTTCCCGGCTCGGGCTGGGCAGGCTCGATGACGAGCGTCGCGGGCACCGTCGCGCTGTCAGACCCGATGAGGGACAAGGTCTGGGCCTCGAGCTTGAAGGACTCCTTCGCCAGCGGCACGAGGGTGATGGTGTTGGCGCCGTCGACGGGCGCTCCGACGATGGCGACAGTGGCGACGATGGCCGGGTCGAGCCAGCCGCTGACGGTCACCCAGCTGCCGGTGACGGGAGCGCCGGCCCCGGGCTGGTCAATGATGATTCCCTTCGCCGCGAGGTCTGCCGGCGCGGTCTCGTTCAAAGGCCCCAGCGACTTGCTGCCGCACGTGCAGCCAGTGGCCGCCATCAATCCTAGACAGAAAAACAATCGCTTCATTGTGCTCCCCCTCATTTCGGGCAGCGCTGCCCCGCGATGCACATCGGCTTTCCGTCCTGCACACAGCATTGGAAGTTCTTGTCGAAGTCGCAGTAGTCGCACGGACACGTCGTGCAACCGACCGCGGGCACGATGGTGGCGCACTGGCCGTCGAGGCACTGCTTGCCGGCGGCGCACACCGTGGTGCAGCCGCCGCAGTGGCGCGGGTTGTCGCCGGCGAGACAGAAGGCGCCGTCGCAGTCTTTCTGCAGCATCGGGCACGCGTTGGTGGTGCAGGCGCCGTTCGCGCAGTGGCTGCCGGGGCCGCAGACGGTGCCGCAGAGCGCGAGCCCGCCCTGGCAGACACACTGGGAATTCTTGCAGGTCTCGCCGATGGCGCACGCCTTCGAGCAGCTGCCGCAATGCAGCGGGTCGCGGGTGAAGTCGGTGCAGACGCCCTGCACGCAAGACTGCGTGAGGTCGCAGTGCTTGCAGCTCGCGCCGCAGTGGTCGCGATCGTTCTTCACGTCCCAGCACCTGTTGTCTTTGCAGGCGTTGGTGGTGTCGAGGGTGCACGCGGCGACGCAGCTGCCGTTCTCGCACTTCTGGCCCGCCGCGCAGGCCTTGCCGCAGTCGCCGCAGTTGGCGGGGTCGGCGAGCACCGGCTTGCACGCGTTGCCGCATTCCTTCTCGCCCGGAGCGCACTTGCAGGCGCCGCTGCGGCACGCGCTGCCCGCCGTCTTGCAGGCCGCGAAGCAGGTGCCGCATGAGATGACCGCCTGCTGCTTGTCGACGCACAGCACCGAGCACAGCTCGCCCCGGCCTTCGCACGAGCACGCGCCGTTGATGCAGGGCACGCCGGGGCCGCAGAGGCTGCAGTCGCCAGGGATGACGGCCGTCTTGCACATGCCCATCACGCACTGCTCGCCCGAGCCACACGACCTGGGCCGCGCTCGCAAACAAGCGATCGCCCGCGACCATGCCGCCGCAGCGGGTCGGCGTCACACATCGTGGTGACGCAATCGAGGTCGAAGTCGAGCAGCGTCGCGATCGCCAAAGAGACGAGGTTCGACGCCTCGTGACCCCTTCGAGTCGACCCAGCTGGAGCATCACGTCGTTGGCGTCGCATCACCGAGGCCGAAGGGCTACAGCCTTGCCGGGTTCTTCGCGAACCGCTGCTCGAGGGCGTCGAATGCGGCTGCGTTCGCCGAGCCCTTCTTCGCCTCCTGAATCAGCCCGGCCGTCTCGGGCGCGTCGACCACCATCAGCGCATTCGACGCCGCCTGCCGCGCGTACCCTTCTGACTTCGCGAACGCCTGCACCAGGCCGCGCGCAGCGGTGGCACGAACCCCACGCTCTTCGTCTGGGGCTGCGAGCCCTGGCGTCCGCCACGCCCAGCTGTTGCCGACCGCGCCCAGCGACTTGCTCAACAGCGCCAGCGTCCTCGCGTCGCTCGCGGTCGACACGGCCTGAACCAGCGTCTGCGCGATCACGAGGCGGCGGCACGCGCCCATTCCCGCCAGCACGGCTTCCCGTTTCGGGCCTGCGCTCGCCGTCACCAGCGCCCGCGCAGCCTCGTCGTCGCCCCGCGCTCCGAGCGCCGCTGCGGCGAGCCGGTTGAGTTCGAAGTCGGCCTCGGCGCTGCGCAGAATGGAAAGAAAGATCGGCGCCGCCGCCGCCGACCGCTGCTCGCCGAGGACTTCGATCAGCGCCAGTCGCCAGGCCTGCCACGCCGACGAGCTCAGCTCGCCGCGCGGCCTGGCGACGAAGGCGAGCTCGGCGATCAGCGGGAACAGCACCTTCGCGCCCAGGTCGCGGAGCATCGGGCTCACCGCCGGCTGCGGCCCGCGCTTCTGCGCGTCGAGCGATGGCAGGCTCGCCCGCACCTTGGCGAGCGCCTCGAAGGCCGCGGGATCCGACCTTCGCGCGCCATCGACCTGCGCCTGCAACCCGCGACGAGCCTCGGCCGGAAGCTGGGCCGGCGCCAACACCACTCCCTGCGCCAGCGCTTGAAGCGACAGCAGGCAGAGCACCGCAGTCAGGGTCTTCATCGTCCGGTCTCCCACCACTTCACTGAAGGAATTGCCCGCGCGCTGTTCGTGCCGCAATGCACTTCGCCCGAGTTGAGGTGGTACAGGTTCCAGTCGTCGACCCAGTAGACGCGGTAGCCGTAGGGCAGCAGCGCCTGCTCCATTTGATCCTTCATCACGTCCTTGCCGCCGATCACCGGGCCGAACGGATCCGGCGCGATGAAGACGCGCTCGTTGAGCAGGATCCCGTTCACCGTCCCCGGCTGGTACGCGAGCGCGAAGCCCTGCACCGGCGTGTGAAGGTATGGGATGCGGATGATCTCGGCGTCGGTGATGCCGGTCTCGGCCTTGATGATCGCGACCTGTGCGTCGACTTCGACCGCGGAGGCGGCGCTCTCGGCCATCACGTTGGTGTTCGCGAGCACCTGATCGATCGTGCGCGCCGCGCTCGCGCCGCTGTTGCTTTGACGTCCAACGAACATCTGCACAGAGCCGTTGCCCGCGTCGACCTGGTCCTCGAGCAGCTGGCGCGCCAGCCGCGGGTCATTGACCAGCATCACCCAGCCGCGCGGCGAGCTGGCGGGCAGGAAGGAAATGGTCTCGTCGACGTGGCCGACGAGCAGCCACGAGGTGTCGATCGTCACCATCGGCTGCACCGACTGCGCGATCAGCATTCGCGAGAACGATTGATCGGGGTAGCGACCAGGGACGCTGCCACGCAGCACGCGGCCCAGCGGGTAACTCGAGCCGTTGAGCGTGTACGGAGGAATCGTCTCGGTGTTGCCGAACGAGTTGAGCGAGTCCATCTGGTACTCGGCCTGCGTCGGCACCTGGAACTGGGTGATCGCTGCGTAGTCCGGGCCGCGCAGGGTGTAGGCGATTCTGCCCGCGCGCCGCAGCGGGTTGTTCGGGTCAGACGGGAAGTCATAGTTCGCCGAACGGAAGACGACCCGCATCACGTGCTGGCCTCCGTCGGCGGAAGGCATCGAGGCGTAGCCGAACTCGATGAAGTCCTGGGTCCATTGATCGCTGGACGAGACGGCCACCCCCTGCGCAGGGTTGCCAGCGTCGGCGAGGGAATTGCTCAGCGCGTTGCGGAAGTTCACCGAGCTGTTCGAGCCCGGCACGTTGCTCACGTAGAGCGAGTCCACCGGCGTCAGGTGGTGGAAAGTCATCACCGGCGAGGTGCGCATGCGCAGCGTGTCGGTCTGATCGATCGCCGTCGGGACGCCGTCGCTTGAGTTCGCCGCCGCCGTCACCCGCAGCGCCACGTCGACGAAGCCATTGCCGCTGCCTCCGTCGCGGGCGATGTCGAGCGCTTCGACGCCGAGCTCGACTCCGGCGCGCAGGTCGGCGGCCGTGAGGGTCTCGGTTCCGTGGATGAAGTGCGTGAAGACCGTGCCATTGCTCTTGAAGAAGCGAAGCGGCGGTTGGCCTGAGACGAGCGCGGGAGTGACCGAGAGGATTCCGATCGCGTTGTCCGGGGCATCCGGCCAGGGAACTGTCTTGAGGCGCGCGAGATCTTCGAGGTCCGCGGGGCCGTTGACGATCGTGTCTGTCGCGTCGTGGCACTTCGGCAGGTTGAGGTCGTAACCCGCGGTGCCTGCGGTCGTGCAGCGAAGGGAGTCGTCGTCCATGTTCGCGAGGAGCACTGCCCCGTGGGTCGCGCTCCAGGTGTCTTCGTCGAGGTCGTCGGCCGGGTCCACCGTGCTCGTCACGCCGTCTCGGTTGTTGTCGCCGCGCAGATCGACAGTGATCTGGCGCAGGCCTCCGTCCGACTGGATCCCGCCGTCGCCGGTGCCGCCGTCGATGCCACCGTCAATGCCGCCGTCGATGCCGCCGTCGATGCCACCGTCGAGGCCACCGTCGTCGCCGCCCCCTGCTCCACCGCCCCCTGCTCCACCGCCGAGGCCACCGCCCGTTCCGCCGCCGGATCCGCCTGAGCCACCACCGACGCCTGAGCCACCACCGACGCCTGAGCCGCCTGAGCCGCCACCGACGCCTGAGCCCCCGTCGGACGCGACGCCGCGCGGCCCGCAGCTGCAGCCCGCGACGAAGAGCACGAGAAACGGGATGGCGAAGGAAAAACCGAGCGACGAGCGCATGAGCCTCCTGCACCCGACCGGCTTCGGGAGACAGCTTGGTAGCCCACGGTCACCCCATGCGCAACGCGATCGATCGACGCGGGGCGTCTTAGCTCGGCTGCTCCGGCAGCACTGTTCCGCGTCAGTCGGGCGGGATCCGCGAGACGTGCCCGTCAATCGTCCGGTACGCCGTCGGGTCCGACCTGGCGAGTCCGCCCAGGTAATAGGACATGTACGCGTCGGCGAACCGTTCGCGCAGCGGCCCCAGCGGCGCGCCGGGCTCGGTGTGGCTGCCGTTGTAGGTGATGTTGCCGAGGTCCGCCGACTCGACGTCGCCGCTCAGCCGGTACCGCTCGTCCACCGCGTGTCCCGTCTCGTGGAGGATCGTGTTCGACACGTGGGTCGACTCGACCTCCGTCAGGCTCTCGTGGGTCAGCTCGAGGCGAGGCGGGTTCGTCCACCCTTCCGCGCGGTACATCTGCGTGTTCTCCGGATTGCCCGACTCGTAGTTTCGAATGACGTGCTCGGGCACCCACGCGCCGCCACTGTCGCCGTTGCCGTGCCCGATGCGGTCGGCCACGACGATGCGTGGAATCGTGCGCAGGTGCGAGGGTGGCAGGCGTTCGAGGGTGTTGGTGATCGTCTCCAGCTCGCTCGGGCGCGCCCCGTAGACGTCGATCGGCACTCCGTGCACGGTGATGTGCTCGGGCGCTGTCGTGTTCAGCACGCGCAGCGCATCCGCGCGCAGGTTCCGGGGCAGACAAGCGTCGGCGACGCGCGTCGCGGCCGTCGCGTCGCCGGCCTCGCGAAACGCGCGCTCGTTCGCCAGGTGCTCCAGCCCGTTGGTGACGCGCGTGCTCTCGGGGTGCCGCTCGAACGCGTCGAGCAGCGTGTCCTGCCGTGCTTCCGACAGCCGCCCGAAGCCAGGCGCGGTCACGAGCGTGGTGAGGTTGCGATCGGACGTCCGAGCGCCCGCTTCCTCGAGGTCGTGGATCCGCGTGCGCGTCGCTTCGGGCAGCGCGGCGACTTCGCTGCGTCGCTCGAGCCGGCTCAGCTCGGGTGCTACCGCGGCAGGCGCCGATCGCGCCGCTCCGCCGACGTCCTGCTTCGCGTGTCCCGCCGCCACGAACGAGTCGACGTGCCGACCCGTCGGGTCCGCGTGGGCGGCGGGTGACGGCGCTGGCACGGGCGGCAGATCCACCCGGGGGGCGGGAACGCCACTGCGGACAGCTGGGCTTGGTGAACCAGAGGAAGCAGAGATGGGAGGGGACATGCCGACTTCCAGAGCACGCCCCGTGCCCGCGACCAACCCGCCGAGATCGCTGGCGGCGCAGCGCCTTTTCTGTGGCCGCTGTGTTCACGAGGGGTGCTGCGCGTAGCCGCGCGGGCATCGTTTGCCCTGCCCGTTCGCAAACGGACCACGTCGTCTTAGAGCTCGCCGGTGACGCTGCGGCCCTGCCGCTGGAAGTCGGCGATCGACATCGACTCGAGGCCGTTGGCTTCGACGCGTGCGTTGGCCAGGTTCGACGGCCCGGTGCCGGCGACGGTCGGGTTGCGGAAGAAGATGCGCCCGTTCTCGACATGGTCGAACGACACGGCGTGTCCGCGGCCGTTCGGCTGGGTGAAGTTCAGCGTGACCGGCTTCGTGCGGTCAGACGCCTGGAGCTTCGCGACCACCGCGGGGCCCTGGCCCTGCACGTCGAACACGTTGGTGTTCGGCTTGTTGAACATCGCGCGCGTGAGGTCGCGCGCCTCGTTCTCAGTCAGGCCCGCGCGCGAACGGCCGGTGCTGGCGTTCGTCGACTTGTCGTCGACCGGGTTGTAGCCGTC
Source organism: Myxococcales bacterium (assembly GCA_038206395.1). Classification (GTDB taxonomy): domain Bacteria; phylum Myxococcota; class Myxococcia; order Myxococcales; family Myxococcaceae; genus JAGSPQ01. Next base: position 23,170 of record JBBRAX010000033.1, read on the forward strand.
GCTGCCGTTGGCGAACTCCATGCCTGCGCTCTGGAACAGGCGGTCGGTGCCGCTGCGCGTGTCGGCGGGCTGCTTGTCCAACGAGTCGACGTGCAGCTTCAGCGCGGGGCCGGCAGCGAGCTCCACCTTCGCGTCGCGGCCCGTGAGGCCCGCGATGATGCGCGCGTACTCGCCGGGGTTGCGACGCGCCATCTCGTACTGGGTGCTCGTCACGCCGCACGTGTCCGCCGGGCCCTGCTGGACCAGCTGCGGGTTCGCGGTTTCCTTCAGCACGTCGTCGAGCACCGCCTGCCGCGACAGGTCAGGCGGCTTTGAGCCCGAAATCTCTGGTGCCTGAGGCTGGGTTGCCAACGCCTGCAGGTTCGACAGCAGCGTGCCGCCCTTCGCGTCGGGGCTGTTCAGCTTGCCCTGCTGCGCCAGCGTCGCCAGCGCGTCGAGCCCCTTCGGGCTCGCGGTCGATGCGACGTCCAGGATCTGCCCCTTCTGCGCCGGCGTGCTCGCGAGCCACGTGGGCGAGCTGAAGACCTTCGCCATCGCGACCCCTTCTGGCCCGCCGGGATTCATCGCCGCGACGTTCAGCAGCTTCGTCGCTTCGGCCTGCGGCAGCGTGCTGGCCTGCGCCAGTGCCGCCTGGGCGACCGTCTGTGCGGCCGGGCCCGAGCCACCCGCCAGCGCAGTCTGCAGCTTCGCCTTCTGTTCCGCGCCCAGCCCCGCCATCGGATCCGCGGGCGCTGTCACGGGCGCGGGCTGAACGGCGGCGGGCTTGAACTGGTCGGCCAGCTTCTTGGCCACCGCCGTCCCCACCGGGTTGATGATCGGCGCCGCCACTTCCGCCGCGCGCTTCACCTGACCCACGAACCCGCCCAGCGATTTCTTGATGTCCATGGCGCAGATTGTCGGCCAGCTGCGCCCCCATGTGCTGGGTCAACTGGACGTGCCCGAGGTGCCGAAGTGTGGCCTGGGCTGCCACAACCACACCGACCCACCCAGGGGCCTCACTTCACGAACGTCCGAGCGATGGCGCGGACCGCCTCAGGGCTGAAGGGCTTTTGCACCCGCACGTTCGGGACCTCAGCCAGGAAGCGCTGCGCAGTGGGCGAGAAGGCGCCGCCAGTCATGAACACCACCCGCCCAGCCAGCTCAGGGTCGAGCGCGCAGATCTGCTCATACAGTTGCTGACCCGAAGTGTTCGGCATCATCAGGTCGCAGAAGATCGCGTCAAAGGTGGCGCCCATTGCGATCAAGGCGATCGCCTCTGCCCCCTCGACCGTCACCTTCACTTCGTGCTCGACCCTCAGCATCCTCGCCAGCGCACGCCCGACGGCGGCGTCGTCGTCAATCACGAGAATGTTGCCGCGCCGAACCGCGGGCCCAGCCGGTTTGGGCCCGGGCTCTACCGACGGCCGATGGCGGGTTGCCGCCGGGAGCGTGACGCGGAACAACGCTCCGCCACCTGGCGCGTTCTCCGCGACGATCTGCCCGCCCAGGCTGCCGATGATCTTGTGGCAAATCGCCAGGCCGAGCCCCATGCCGATTCCCACGGCTTTGGTCGTGAAGAAGGGGTCGAAGAGGTGCGCCTGCACGTCGGCAGAGAACCCGGGCCCGGTGTCGCGCACCTCGACGACGGCGGCTCCTGCGGGGTTCGTATAGGTGCTCACGACGATCTCGTTCGAATCGGCGCGACCGTCGCCGATGGCTTGAGCGGCATTCACCAGCAGGTTGGTGAACACCTGCCCCAGGGAGGCCTCGGAGGCCTCGACCAGCGGCGTGGAGCCGAACGCCGAACGAACCCGGGCATGGTGGTTCACCGCGTGGGCGGTCATCTTGATCGCGACCTCCAGCGCATGGGTCAGGTCGGTGAGCGACGCAGTCGACTCCTCATTCCCGGCGAGCTTCCTCAGGTCCTGGACAACCTGGCGGACGCGCTCGGCGCCTACCCCTGCCTCTGTGAGCGCGCTGCGAAGCTCGGCCAGAAGATCGCCGACCTGGGTGCCGGCCGCGGCGCCCACAGTGGTGATCGCGCGCTGCAGGTTCTCCAATGACATCTCGATGTTGGCGATCACGTAGGTGAGCGGGTTGTTGATTTCATGGGCCATGCCCGCGGCCATCGTGCCCAGCGAGGCCAGCCGCTCTGTCTGAACCAACCGCTTCTCGAGCTGGCGACGCTCGGTGACGTCGCGGAAGATGACCACGCCGCCCAGCAGCGCACCTTTGTCGTCGATGATCGGCGACGCGCTGTCGTCGACCGCAATCTGGCTCCCGTTCTTGACGACGAGGCCCGAGTTCGCCGGCAGATCGACCACCACCGACCGTTCGAGCGCGAGCCCCACCGGGCTGGGGAGCCGAACGCCTGCGGGGTCGACGACCTGAAACACGTCCGAGATCGGCCTGCCCATCGCTTCCTGGCCCCAGCCGGTGAGCTTCTCGGCGACGCCATTCAAGAAGGTGATCTTCTCGTCGGCGTCGGTGGCGATCACCGCGTCGCCGATCGACCGTAGCGTGGTCGAGAACCAGCGCTCGCGCAGCGCCAGACGAACCTCGAGAACATGCCGGTTCAGGGCGACCTCGATCGCCGTCCGCAGCTCGCGGTCGCTGAACGGCTTGAGCAGGTAGCCGTGGGGGTTTGTCGCCTTGGCCCGGCTCAGCGTCGCCTCGTCGGAGTGCGAGGTGAGGTAGACGATCGGCACATCAAACCGTGAACGAATTGCCGCCGCCGTCTCGATGCCGTCCATTGCGCCGCGCAGCTTGATGTCCATCAACACCAGCGAAGGCTTGAGCTGATTCGTGATGTCAACCGCCGACTCGCCCGAGCTGAGCGTGATCGGCACGTCGTAGCCCAGCCGCAGCAGCGTCTGCTGAATGTCCCCTGCAATCAGCGCTTCGTCTTCAACCACCAGGACCGTCGTCATCGGTTTTTTGTCTCGTTGAACTTTGGAAAAGTCAGCTTCGTGGTTGCGCCAGGGCCCACGCCGAACTCGAGCTGGCCGCCCAGCTGGCCTGCCAACGCTTTGATCAAGTGCATCCCCAGGCTTCGGGTCGCGGCGGCCTGGAAGCCGAGGGGGAAGCCCGGGCCGTTGTCGCTCACCAACAGCTCGATCTGCTCGAGGTGTTGCGCGACCGAGATCTTCACTTGAAGCGGGGCGTGCGAGCCGGTGAGTCCGTGCTTGAAGGCGTTGGTGATGAGCTCGTTGAGGATCATCCCAAACGGCATCGCCTGATCCATGGGCAGCGAGACCCCCGAGGTGGCGACGTCGAAGCTGACAGCTTGCCCCGCGTGTTGCTGGACCTGGGTGTTGATCACGGCCCGCGTGTAGTCGCCCAGCTCAACGGCCCCGAGATCCTTCGACTGGTAGAGCATCTCGTGCAGCAAGGCGATGGCGCCCACGCGGGTCTGACTGTTTTGAAAGGCGAGCAGCGCCACCGGGTCGGTAACCTGCTGGGCGTGCAGCTTCAACAGGCTCGAGACGACCTGCAGGTTGTTCTTCACCCGGTGGTGGATCTCGGTCAACAGCACGCTCTTCTCGTTCACCGAGGCCTGAAGCAGCCGTTCGTCGCGCTTGCGCTGAGAGATGTCGCGCGCGATCGAGGAGATGCCGACCACGACCCCTTGGGTGCTGATGGGCGAGGCGGTGACCGACACATCCAGCAGCGCGCCGCTCTTGTGGATCCGGGTCGTCTCGAGCGCTTCGACCCGTTCGCCATGGGCGACACGCTCGAGCAGGTTGCGCTCCTCCTCTTGCAGGGTGCTGGGCACCAGGGTGGTCGCGGCCCGGCCAATCACCTCGGCGGCGGAGTACCCGTACAGGTGCTCCGCGCCCGCGTTCCAGGTTTCGATGACGCCCCGCAGGCTCTTGCTGGTGATGGCGTCGTGGGTCGACGCGACGATCGCCGCGAGCCGGGCCGTCGCCTCTTCATTCGAGCGGCGGTCGGTGATGTCGGTCTTGAGCACCATCCAGACGGGGCCGTATTCAGGGTGGTCGAGCGCGCTGGACGACGTTCGGCTCCAGATCACCGCGCCGCTGCGGGTCTGCTGTTGCTGCTCGTACGAAAGCGGGCCGTCGCGCAGCTTCTCGAGCGAGACGCCGACCGCGTTCCCGGACTCTCCTTCGAGCGTGCCGGGCTCGTACCCGAACATCTTCTCGAGCCGGCCGTTGGCAAACACGATCTCGTTCCGCGCGGGGGCGATCAGACAGATCCCGTCGGTCAGATTCCGGAGCATGAACTCTTCATTGAGGCGGCGGGCGCTGATGTCTCGCGCGGTCATCGCCAGGCCATCGTCCAGCGCCACCACCTGGTAATGCATCCACCGGATCTTCGAGAGCGGGCTGGGCGAAGCCATCGCCGGCATCCGCGTCTCCTGTTCGAACGACTGCCGGGTCTCGACGACCTGCACCAGCCGCGGGAACAGCACCGACGAAAGCTCTGCTGGCATCACCGCCAACAGGTTCGCGCCCAGGATGCGTTCGCGGGTGAGCCCGATGCGCGTGACCCAGACCGCGTTCGCATCGGTGATTCGAAAGTCGCGCACGATCCCCGCCGCGTCGCGAATCGCGTCGAGCACCACGAACCCGTCGATCATCCCGTCGGTGGCGGCATGGAGCCGCGCCTCACTCCTGGTCGCGCGCTCGTGCGCCGACAGCAGCTGCGATGGGCTGGGAAGCGCGAGGGCTTTGGGCACCAGCGGAATCAGCATGCTGGCGGTGGTCAGCGAGGCGACCGCGGTCACCGCCTTCATTGATCCCGAGAGCCAGTAGAGCGGCGTCCACAGCGTCCACACCTCGAGCACGTGGGTCAGCCCGCACGAGATGATGAAGATGCCGAAGGCGACGAACGCCCACCGAAAGGGCAGGTCGCGCCGCCGCCGTACGAAGTTCCCAAGCGTTAACGGAATCGACAGGTACGCCAGCGCGATCGCCACATCTGAGATGACGTGCAGCCACACCAGCTCCGGCCTCCACAGATAGCAGTGGCCGTGAGGCATGAAGCCGTCTTCAGAAAACCACTGATTCAAGAGCTCGAGCATGTCTGCACTTCCGCCGGGGGCAGCGGGTCGCCATCAAATTGAGGCACGAATGATTGCCGCTTTTTCAGCACCCTGTGAAGGGTCGATGAAGACCCTGCCTCTCTCTGGCGCGAACAGCTGGCCGAGCACGGAGGCGCCTCGGGCGTCCGTGTCGAAGGGCTCCTCGAGTCGCGGCTGGCCCGCGCCGAAAACCTGGCAGCGTATGGAAACCCTGACGTGGCGGCGGGTGACATCACCGAAGCCAACTTCGCCGATTGGATCCGCGGCAGGCTCGAGCCTTTGACCGACTGACCTGGTTGCTCAGCGCTTGAAACGAACGACGACGGCTTGATTGACGGGGTCGGCAGTGACGAGCGCGGCCATCCCCTGCAACGAGGTTCCTGCGACGCCGCACTTCGCGCGAGGGCCTCCGATGATCGCCGCCTTCACGCGCGCCACCTGCCAGTCGAGGCTCACGCGCGGCTCGTCTTTCTCGGGCAGGTACTCCAGCACCTCGTCGAAGTAGCCTGCGCTCACCCCGGGCACTGACAACGCTCCGACGAGATCGAAGAGCCCTTTGAGGCACGGCATCAGCGACTTCTCGACGTGATCCCTGCCCTTCTCGTCGAGCCCGCTGAGCTGCGCAGACAGCGTCACCTTGCGCACCCCGGCAATTCGCGCCGTGAGATCTTCCATCGCCTTTGCGATCGCCACCTTCTGCGCCGACACCAGCGCCCGCTGCTTCCACTCGGGCTTCTTCACCGCCAGCACCTTCGCCGACGCCTCGCCGTAGACCGCCGCCGCGCGATGCAGGCTCACCGCCTTCACCCCCACCTGCCCTGCCGCCGCCGTCGACGTCAGCGCGAAGGCCACGTCGCCCGAAGGCTTCTTCAGCGGCTCGGCCTTCAGCTCGCCCATCACCAACTCGAGGCCCGCCGCCGCTTCTTTCAGCTCGTCGCTCACCGTGAAGCGGCACACCGCGCGATCTGCGCACGCCCCCACCGGCGCTGCCGACAACACGCAGCTCACCAGCGCCGCGAAGATCACTGTTCCGCCTTTCGGGGCGCAGGCCGGGCGGCCGGCTTGCCTGTCACCTTCAGGTCGTCGAACCGGCACGAGAGGTTCCGGCAGCCCAGCGCGACCTTGCCGACCTGCCCCGCGAGCCCCGGCAACACCTTGTGCGCGAACCGCTGGCCGTTCACGAAAGCCTCGACGTCGATCAACCCCGCCTTGTTCTTCTGCAGCTTCAGCTTCACCTTGAAGCGCCCCAGCGGAACCTGCATCTCGTCTTCGACCAGGTTCGACAGATCGCGCGCGCTGTTGTCGGCGACTTCGACCCCGTCGGGCGTGAAGTACCGCCACATCAGCCGCATCCCCGCTTCGGGAATTGCGTAGATGCTCACCTGCAGATCCTTGATGCGAAACGAGACCTCACCGAACCGCTGCGCGTCGTTGACCAGCGGCGGGAACTCGCCCGACAGATCTTCCAGCTGAAGGTCGGACTCGATCGTGATCTCGTTCGCGGTGAAGTACCGCTGGCTCACGTACGCGCGCGGCACCAGCCGGGGGTTCTCGGACATGTCGGTGGGGTTGCCCCACTGCACCGCGGTGAGCGCGCCGTCTTCGAGCCGCCACACGCCACAGTGCGCGTTCAGCGACTCGCCTGAGTTCGTCGCCTGGCCGTTCGGCTCGAAGTCGAGCGAGAACCGGCCCTCGTCGTCCGTCTTGCTCGTCGAGAACAGCTCGTCGTCGGTGTCGCTGTACCACTGCGGCGCGGCCCGGGCCGTCGGTACCTTCCGTTCGCTCTGGGGCAGCGCTCTGACCACGAGCACCACCAACGCCAGTGCGCCCAGCACCATCAACCCGACCTTGAACCCCGACCACGTGCGGTCGACCACCGACGGCGGGCTCACCTTCGCCAGTGCGGTCGGGCGATCGGGCTGCGTGTCGCGATCCTCCTGCTGCGGCGGCACCGACGCGCTGCCGGGAATGCATGCCTCGAGCTGGGTGCAGACGTCCCCGGCGCTCGCCGGCCGCTGCATCGGGTCCGTCTCGAGCATCGAACAGATGAGCTCGTCGAGCCGCGGATCCAGGCCGTCGACCTTCGCCGAAGGATTCTTGAACCGACCAATGGGCAGCTCGCCCGTCAACAGCTCGTAGAGCATCACTCCCAGCGAGAAGAGGTCGGCCCGGTGATCGACGTGCTTCGCGTCGCGGCGCTGCTCGGGCGCCATGTAGTTGACCGTGCCCATCGCGACCGCTGTCGCGGTGAGCTCGAGGTTCTTGTCGCTGCCCCGCATCCCGGCGAGTCCGAAGTCGGCGACCTTCACGTGGTTCCGCGCGTCGATGAGAATGTTCTCGGGCTTCAGATCGCGGTGAACGATCTTCTGTTCGTGCGCGTAGTCGATCGCGCGGCAGATCTGCACCGCGAGCCGCAGCGCTTCGGCTGGCGCCGGCCGCCCCGCATTCATCACGTCGCGCATCGTCTTGCCGACGACGAGCTCCATCGCAAAGTAGTAGTGCTCGCCCGCAACTCCGCGATCGATGATCTGGGTGATGTTCGGGTGCGACAGGGCCGCCAGCGCAGTCGCCTCTTTGTCGAACCGCGAGATGAACTCTTGATCGCGCGCGAGCTTCGGCGGCAGCAGCTTCACCGCGACGATGCGATCCAGCGACAGCTGCCGGGCGCGCCACACCTCGCCCATGCCGCCTTTGCCCAGCAGCTCGATCAGCTCGTAGCCGGGAGTCTGCACCGCCGACTGGTGGACGAACGTGCCGTTGTCGGCGAGGGGCGTCGGGTTCTGCTTGCTGGGCGGCGAGATGGTCGGCCCCAGCGACGAGTCCTGCGCTGCGTTGGCCGGCCTGGCAGGCACCGCAGGCTTCGCGGCGACGTCCATCCGCCGCACCTCGAACTTGATCCCGCACGCGCAGGTCACCTTCTGACCCGACACGTAGACGCTGGTGTCATGGAGCCGCTGGCAGTTGGGGCAGCTCTGCGCCACCACCGACTGACGGGAAGGCCGCATGTCGGCCGTCAAATACCGGGAACGGTGGTGCTCAGGCCCACGATGCGCAGCGTATTGACGCCCTTCTCTTTGCCCTTCACCTGCAGCATCGACATCGGCTCGACGAGGAAGCCCGGGCCCGCGCGGAGAACCGTGTGCTCGGTGGCCAGAATCTCACCGCCCTTGGCGAGGTTGCACAGGCGCGACGAAGTGTTGACGCTGTCGCCGATCGCAGTGAACTCGTGGCGTTCGTTGCTGCCCATGTAGCCGACGACTGCGGGGCCCGTGTTGACGCCGATGCCGACCTGAATCGGAGCGCGCCCCGATTCCATGCGCTGCTTGTTGATCAGGTTGACCTCTTGTTGCATCTCGAGCGCCGCCTTCAGCGCGCGCATCGCGTCGTCCGGGTGCGAGCTCGGAGGACCCCAGACCGCCATCACGCAGTCGCCGATGAACTTGTCGAGGTTGCCTTCGTTCTTGAAGATCACGTTCGCCATGCCGGTGAAGAACGTGTTCAGCATCGCGACCGTTTCTTGCGGACTGTCGGCCTCGGCCATCGACGTGAAGCCGCGGATGTCGGCGAACAGGCTGGTGACCTCGGCGAGGCGGCCGACGCGCAAGAGCTCGACCTGGCCCTTCACCACCATCTCGGCGACGGCGGGCGACAGGAAGCGCGAGAGCTCGGCGCGGGTCACGGCTTCGCGCTCGATCTTCCGCGTGAGGTCCGAGTTCTCGAGCGCGATCGCGGCCTGCGAGGCGATCGCCGAGAGGATCTTGAGGTCTTTTTCAGAGAACGCGTTGGTGCGTTCGCGCGTGTCGCAGAACAACACGCCCTGCAGCACCCCCTTCGACAGCAGCGGCACCGCCATCGCAGAACGAATGCCCTGGGCGACGATCGATTCCGAAGAGCTGAACCGCGAGTCGAGAATCGCGTCGGCCGTCAGCACCGCGCTGCGGGTCTCGGCGACGCGCTTGAGCACCGTGTCAGAGACCACGACCTCTTCCGCGGTCTCTTTGCGGCGCTTGATCGCCTGCGGCATCAGCTCGCCTTCTTCGGTGGCGAGGAAGACGACCGCGTTGTCGGCGGCCAGCAGCTGGAAGGCGACGCCGAGAATCTTGTCGAGCAGGCTTTTCAAATCGCGTTCCATGCCGACCAGGCGGTGGAACTCGTTCGCGATGCGCAGCTTCTCGTAGTCCTGCCGCAGCGCCTGCAGGTCATTGAGCTGCTCGACCGGGCGGAACTCGTTGTCTTCCTTCTGCTCGACCTGCGCCAGGAAGGCCGGCATCGACTGCGCGCTGGCGACGACGGTGACGCCCGGGGAAGTCGACGGCGTCGCGTTGATGCCCGACGTCTCACCCGAGTGGAAGACGAGCCGGCTGTTGCCCAGCGCGATCTCGTCGCCGTCGCGAAGCCGCAGCTCGCGAACCTTGCGGCCGTTGACGAAGGTGCCGTTCGACGAGCTGAGGTCGCGCAGCAGAAAGGTGGCGCCGACACGCTCGATGCTCGCGTGCTCTTTGCTGACTTCGCGATCGACGAGCCGCAGCGTGTTGTTCGGGTGGCGGCCCAGGGTCGTCTTCGTGCCCAGCGGAAACTCACCGTGCTTTCCGTCGGCGAAGCGTCCCGCGAGACGCGGACCTTTGACCTGACCCGGAGCGAAAACCTGCCCCTGGCGCCCTGCGCCCACTTCATCGGTAAGAGGAATCGGCGGCTGACTCACGACGGCCAAAGACCCTAGCAGACGATTTAGCAAATGGGAGCTTCAGCGAAACGTGCCCGCCAACCCAATCGACGGGTACAGCGTCACGCCGCCCAGGTTCCGGGGCTTCCCCATGATTTGCGGGTTCACGAAAGTGTTGCCGCCCGTCAGCTCGGCGTAGACGGAAAGCTTCGGCAGGCCAGCCCGGATGCCGCCGGTCGCTCCGACGAAGTGCATGTTCACTTCCGAGGGAAGCTGGAGCTTCTCTTCCAGGCAGCTGCAGGCCTCGACGACCTCGAGCAGGCGCAGCTCGACCGTCGTGCGGCTGTAGACGTACTTGGGCGAGAAATAGATGCCGAAGTACGGGCTGAAGTCGGCGCTCACGTACAGCGGCACTTCCACGTCCCAGCGGTCGAAGTTGCCGAGCTTCACCTTCTCGAGCACCTCGGTGACCGGGTTGCTGAAGAAATAGCGCGAGACCCCCAGGCCCACCGCAAAGTCGAAGCTCTTGCGGCCGCCCTGCCCTTCGCCGTCGCGGTCACCCCCGTGGAACACCCGGTACTTCGCGTCGACGCGCAGCGCGTTCATGCCGTAGCGGAGGCCGACGTCGAAGTCCTTCGCCACGCCGTAGCGGCCGTTGATTTCCCAGCTGGTCGACGGCGGCAGCACGGCCAGCGCCAGGGCCGTGGTCAGCATCGCTTCCTGGTCAGCTTCGCTGACGGTGAAGTTCTCTTTGTTCTGCGCCGCCTCGACGCCCTTCTTCGCCTGGTTCACCCCGTGGCCCAGAGCGTTCACGGCCTGGCCAGCCGGCACGTAGACCCCGACCGCCGCTCCGACGCGAATCTGGCCCGGCTGCAGCGTCTTGCCGGTCTGCATCGCCGACAGGTTGGTCGCGCACCCCGAGGTCACCACCAGCAGAACCAGCCCAAGCCCGTTCGATCGAGTCATGCCCGATGGGTTGCCACGCGCAGCCAATCTGATCCCGGCGAGCGCTTTGGGGACTTCTGGTGTAGGGGAAGGCCAGCGTGCGAATCAAACAGCGGCCAGAAGACTTTTCGGTGAAGGAATCGTACCGGTACGACGAGGTCGAGACCGGGCGGTACCGCGTCTACATGATGGACAAGCAGAAGCTGTCGACCTTCGACGCGCTGTCTCGCCTGCGCGAGAGGTTCGGCCTCAAGCCCGGGGCGATCAGCTACTGCGGCCTGAAGGACAAGCAGGGCCGCACCGAGCAGCTGATCGCGGTCGATGGAAAAGACATCGACATGCAGGAGCCCGACCTTCGGCTCAAGTTCTTAGGCCACACCGACCGGCCTCTGAGCGCCGCCAACACCACCAGCAACCGCTTCTCGGTCACCGTGCGCGCCGTCCGGCCCGAAGAGCTCAACCAGCTGAACCTGTCGGTCGCCGAAGTGAACCGGCTGGGCGTGGTGAACTACTACGACTCGCAGCGCTTCGGCTCGCTGAAGCACGGCCAGGGCTTCATCGCGAAGGACCTCATCCGCGGCGACTTCGAAGCCGCGCTCAAGAACTACCTCGCCCGCCCGTCGCCGCTCGATCGTTCGGAAGACTCGAAGGTGAAGGCGTTCTGGGCCGCCAACTGGAACCAGTGGGACGCGCGCTGCCCCTTCCCCGCGAACAAGAAGTACTTCCGGGTGCTGAACTCGCTGCGCGAAGATCCGAAGGACTACCTGAAGGCGTTTCTGCAGATCGACTCGGACTACCGGGCGATGCTGCTCTTCACCTTCCAATCGTACCTCTGGAATGAAGGCGCCCGCCGACTGCTGCAGCTGGTGCTGCCGCGCGAGCACCTCTTCCCGATGCAGTACCAGGCCGGCACCCTGCTTCATCACAAGGACGCCGACCCCAAGGTCCTCAACTGGCTGCGCGATCTCACCTTCCCGCTGCTCGCTCCCGACTCGACCTTCAAGGACGAGAAGGTGCGCGAGGCTGCCGAGTGGGCGCTGGGCAAAGAGCACCTTCAGCTGAAGGATCTCGCGATCCCCGAGTCGCGCCGGCTGCTGTTCTTCAAGCACGAAGAAAGGCCGCTGCTCGTCTACCCCCACAAGCTCGTCCTCGGCCGCACGATGCCGGACGAGATGAACCGCCCGCTGATGAAGCTGAACGTCGCCTTCACCCTGACCCCCGGCAGCTACGCGACGCTGGTGGTCAAGCGCCTCTTCCACTTCAGCTACCGCGACGACACCCCTGACGAGATCCGCGCCACCCAGGATCATGTCGAGAAGCAGAAGGCCGAGAGGTCGCCCGGCCAGTTCGCCAACCGCAAGCGCGAAGACCTCGATGAGGACGAGGATGACGACGACGGCGTGATTGAGGTCCCGAGCACCCCGACCCGGCGCGAGCGTTCGCCCCTGCTGCCTCCCACCCCCGCCGCCCGACCCGGCGCTGCTGCCCCGCCCGCCCCGAAGAAGGGCCGGTGGGTCGGCAAAGACGGCATGCGCCGAAAGCGAAAGCGTGAGAACAAGGGCGCCACCCCACCGCCCCCTGACAGCGGCGCCAACCGCCCGGAACGGGCCCCAAGGCCGGTTCGGGGCGAAAAACCCGCCGCGCAGGTTCGCAAGTCCGCGAAACCGTACCGGAAATAGAGACGCAATGAGGGGGGCGGGGCGCTCGTAGAGAGTGATGTGAATCCTGCCACCCATTCCCCTTCGATTCCCTTCCCCCTCGCGATGATGGCGGCCGATTCGATTCAGCCCTGGGCGCAGGAAGTTCGGCGGGCGCGCCGGGGGGACAACGACGCCTTTGCGGCGCTCGTGCGCGGCGTGCAGCGCCCGGTGTACGGCCTTTGCCTGCGCCTGCTGCGCACCGAGGCCGAGGCGTCGGAGGTCGCGCAGGAATCGTTTCTGCGCGCGTACCAGAACCTCGACCGCTTCGATGACAGCCGCCCGTTCGACCTCTGGGTGCTCGCGATCGCGCGGAACCTCTGCCTCGACCTGCTGCGCCGCCGCAACAAGCTGAAGACGGAAGACGTCGAAGACCACGCCCACGCCCTGCCGTCGGGTGAGCCGTCGCTGGAAGACCAGGCGATCAGCAACCAGGTCCGGCTGTCGTTGGAAGACGCGATGGCCACGCTGTCGCCAGACGATCGCGAAGTGCTCGCGCTCTATTACGTGCAGAAACGCACCACCAAAGAGATCGCCCTCGTGATGGATGTCGCGCCGGGCACGATCATGGCACGCCTGTTTCGCGCGCGGGAAAAGCTGCGCCTGAAGATGAACGTTCACATCAACGATGAGGTCGCTTCATGAGCACTCCTGAAGAGCTCGAGCTCGAAGCGCTGCTCAAAGAGCTGGCGTCGACCGACGATGAGCGCGCCCAGCTGCTCGAGGAGCACCGCCAGCTCGAGAAAGATCTGCTGCGCCTCGCTGACCCGCTTCCCCCGCCCGACTTCCTTCACGCAGTGATGGCGAAGGTCGCTGCGGCGCCCGCTCGCCCTCCGGCCCGCAGCGAAATTGCGTTGGCCGCGGTGATCGTCGTCTGCGCCGCCGCCGCCAGCATCTTTGCGTTCTCGACGACGGGTGACGTCGGCGAAGTCGGCCTCGTCTTCACCCGGCTGGTGCTGCAGCTTCGCGACACCGTGGTCGGCCTCGGCAGCGCCCTGGCCGCCCTGTGGCGCACCGCCGCTTTGCCGCTGACGATTGGAATGGGAGCAGCCCTGGCCACCTGCCTCGTGGCCCTCAAACGTGTGCTTCACACCGGTCTGACCGAAGCGAAGGTGGTCTCATGATTTCTCTCGTCCTGCTCGCTGCACTGGCTGCCAACCCCAACATCACCCTCGAGCACCACGGCTCACTGCGCGACTGTCTGCAGGAAATCGCGCGCGCCGGCGGCCTCAACCTGGTCGTGACGGGTGGGCTTCACGAGGAAGCCGCGATTCACCTCAAAGACGTCTCGGCCGAAGAGGCCCTCGCCACCGTCGCCACCGCCTACAACCTCGAGCTGATCCACAAGGGCAACCTGTGGATCATCAAGCCGCTGGCGGGCGCGGTGGTGGCGCCTCCGATGCCGGCGGTTCCTCCGGTCGAGCCCAGGCCTCCGCCGCCGCCGAACGGGCAGAAGTCGGTGGACGAGGCCGTCGACGACGCCGAAACACAGACCGAAGCGGCCCTGGCCCACGCCGAAGCGATGCGCGAAGAGGCCGAGGCCGCGCGCGACCGCGCCGAAGGGCTGCGCGACGCCAAGCGCGAAGAGCAGGAAGCTGCCCGCGAAGAAGCCCGCGCCCGCATCGAAGAGGCCAAGGCCCACAAGAAGGGCGACGAGAACGGCGTCGTGAACATGAACGGGCCGGTGGTGGTGAAAGAGAACCAGCGCACGGAAAGCGCGATCAGCTACGGCGGCTCGGTGACGATCGAGAAGAACGCCCGCGTCGACGGCGACGTGGTGTCCTTCGGTGGCGACGTCATCCTCCAGGACAATGCGCGGGTCGACGGCGACGCCGTGTCCTTCGGCGGCAAGGTCATCAAGGGCGAGAACGCCAAAGTGAAGGGCGAAGAAGTGTCCTTCGGCGGCGCGGGCCTCGGCTCGGTGATGGCGAGCAAGGCGCTGCAGGTCTCGCGGCCCAACAGCGAAGCGAAGGGCGAGGGCAACGGCGGCGCAGGCGTGGCGGGCTTCTTTGCCCAGTTCGCGGTGCTCTTCGGCCTGGGCTTCCTGCTGATGATGTTCGTCCCCCAGCGGATGAAGTCGATCGAGGCCGAGATGCAGCAGGCCCCCGGCAAGAACGGAGCGGCCGGCTTCCTCGCCTTGCTCTGCTCGCTGCCGCTCACGGTGTTCCTCTGCATCACGCTGATCGGGATTCCCGTCGCGCTCGCCTTCTGGATGATCGCCTTCGTGTGCGGCCTGATGGGGCTGGTCGCGGTCGCCAACATCCTCGGCAGCCGCGTCCCCGTGCCCCGCCTGCGCCGCACCCAGGCGCTGGCCCTCGCGGTCGGCCTGCTGGGGATGCTGCTCGTCGCGCGCATCCCCGTGCTCGGGCCGCTGCTGATGTCGATCGGCGTCTTCATCTCGCTGGGCGCCATCATCCGCACCCGCATCGGGCAGCGCGGCCAGGGCATGCCGATCGAGACCGCCTTCATCGATCACCAGCCCGCCTGAGCCTTCGGGCGGTGTGCGTGTTCAACCCCTGAAGAAGACTCGCGGCCGTGGCGGAATGTCACGATCGTGGCTTTTCGTCGCAAGCGGGTTTGAACCGGGTTTGGCCACCCCCTCGAACGGGCGACGGCATGTCTTCTGCTAGATGACGGGCCCGGCGTGAGCCCTGTCCGGGCACCGGAGACACCCACCATGCTTTCAGAACAGCCCGCCGCCGACGGCGAGCGGCGCCCCGCTCTGGCGGCCGCCCCGATCATCGGAACCGCGACGGCTTCAGACGCGCAGACCTCTTTCCTGCTCGAAGCCAGCGCGATGCTCGCCTCGACGCTCGAGTACGAAGAGACGGTGTCGAAGGTGGCCCGGCTGGCGGTGCCCACCATGGCCGACTGGTGCATCGTCGAGCTGGCAGGCGCTCACGGCGCGACCACCGCGGTCGAGATTGCCCACATCGACCCCACCAAGCGCGAGCTGGCGATCAACCTGCGGCAGACCTACCCCGTCGACCCGAAGGCGACCACGGGCGTCCCCCAGGTCCTTCGCACCGGCACCGCCGAGCTCTACGAGACGCTGACGCCTGAGCTGATGGCCACCGGCGCTCGCGACTCCGAGCACCTGAAGATGCTCGACGCCCTCGGGCCCCGGTCGATGATGATCATCCCGATGGTGGCCCGCGGCCGCACGCTGGGCGCGATCACCTTCGTGATGAGCCAGTCTGACCGTCACTACGCGAAGAAAGACCTGAAGCTGGCCGAAGACCTGGCCCAGCGCATCGCCGTCGCCGTCGACAACGCCCGCCTGTTCCTCGAGGCCCGCGAGGCCGTGCGCACCCGCGATGACCTGCTCGGCATCGTCTCGCACGACCTGCGCAACCCGCTGGCCGTCATTCGCATGCAGGTCGCCGAAGTGCTCGAGACGCTGCCCGAAGGAGACCTCGGCGTACGTCTCAAGGCCGACCTGGGCGTCATCGATCGCTCGGCCTCCCGCATGGAACGGATGATTCACGACCTGCTCGACTTCGCCAGCATCGACGCCGGCAAGCTCTCGGTCGACCCCCGCCCGCACGACGTGATGGAGCTGGTGCAGGAAGTCTCCGAGTCGCTCAAGCCCGTGATCGGCAAGCGCACCGTCGTGCTGGTGACCGACGGGCTGCCAGCTGAGGTGAAGGTGAAGTGCGATCGCGGCCGCGTGCTGCAGGTGTTCGGAAACCTGCTCGGCAACGCGCTGAAGTTCACCCCCCCGGGCGGCACCATCACCATCTCGGCCCGCGTCGAGGACGCCGAGGTCGAGTTCTCGGTGCGCGACACCGGCTGCGGCATTCCCGCCGGCGCCCTGGCGAACATCTTCGAGAAGTACTGGCAGGAGCACCACGAGCGCCGCACGGGCGTCGGCCTGGGCCTCTTCATCGCGCGCCGCCTCGTCGAAGCGCATGGCGGCACGATTCGGGTCGAGAGCAAGGTCGGCGAGGGCAGCGGCACCACCTTCTTCTTCACCCTGCCGCTCGTCGGCGCGAAGCAGTCGCGGCGCATCTTGATCGTCGACGACGACGCCGCGCTTCGCCGTGAGCTCAGCGAGGTGCTGTCTTCCGAAGGCTACGCCGTCGTGACCGCGGCCGATGGCCGGCAGGCGCTGAACTACCTCGAGCACAACCCGGCCCCGTCGCTGGTGCTGCTCGATCTGATGATGCCGGTGATGGACGGCTGGGAATTGGCGGCGACCCTGAAATCCGACCCAGAGCTGGCTCGAATTCCCCTGGTCGTCATGTCGTGTCTGGAAAAGTCGGAAGCGAACGCCTCGATGCTCGGAGCGTCGGGGGTCCTTCGCAAACCTCTGCGGCTCGAGAAGTTGTTAGCGATCGCGGCGGCGCATACCCAGGAGCAAAATGCAGAAAAGTAACGGGCAGCCCCGCAGCAACGGGAATGGCGTCGCGAAGAAGAAAGGGAAAAGCCTGGCCCCGAGAAGGCCGGCGGCGCCCGAGGCGTATGCGCTGTTCCTCGAGGGCCGGCTCGAGGCCATCCTTCAGGGCCTCAAGGCCGCGGGCAGCGGCGACTTCAGCGTGCGCCTGAAGCGAGAAGGCGGAGCCCTGCCCTCGGCAGTTGCCGCCGCATTCAACGCCGTCATCGAACGCACCGAAGACGTGACCGCCGAGTTCGTGCGGGTCAGCCAGTCGGTGGGCCGCGAGGGAAGCGTCGCCGAGCCCGCCTCGGCCGGCCGCGCGCGCGGCGCCTGGGCGCACAGCATCGAGTCCTTCAACTCGATGATTGGCGAGTACGCGGGCCGAACGCGGGAAGTCGCGCGCGTCATCAACGCAGTCGCCGAGGGCGACCTGTCGATCAAGATGGGCCTCGAGATCGACGGCCACCCGCTGAAGGGCGATGCCTTGCGGGTCGCCCACGCGGTGAACCAGCTGGTCGACCGCCTGCGCGTCGTGTCTTCCGAAGTGACGCGCGTGTCGCGCGAAGTCGGCACCGAAGGAAAGCTGGGGGGCCAGGCCGACGTGAAGGGCCTCACCGGCACGTGGAAGGATCTCACCGACAACGTGAACCTGCTGGCCGGCAACCTGACCTCGCAGGTGCGAAACATCGCCCTCGTCACCACCGCCGTCGCCAATGGCGACCTCTCGAAGAAGATCACCGTCGACGCGAAGGGCGAGATCCTCGAGCTCAAAGACACCATCAACGTGATGGTGGATCAGCTGCGCGCCTTCGCCGCCGAAGTGACGCGCGTCGCCCGCGAGGTCGGCACCGAAGGAAAGCTGGGAGGCCAGGCGCACGTCGCCGGCGTCGCCGGTACGTGGAAGGATCTCACCGACAACGTGAACTTCATGGCCACCAACCTGACGAACCAGGTGCGAGGCATCGTGAAGGTGGTGACCGCGGTCGCCAACGGGGACCTCTCGCAGCAGTTCGTGCTCGAAGCGAAAGGTGAGATCGCCGCCCTCGCCGACACGATCAACGCGATGACCGCCACGCTTCGCACCTTCGCCGAGCAGGTGACGACGATGGCGCGCGAGGTCGGCACCGAAGGGAAGCTGGGCGGCCAGGCGAAGGTGCCGGGTGCCGCCGGCACGTGGCGCGATCTCACCGACAACGTGAACATGCTGGCCGGTAACCTCACCAACCAGGTCCGCAACATCGCCGCCGTCACGACCGCTGTCGCCACGGGCGACCTCTCGCAGAAGATCACCGTCGACGCGAAGGGCGAGATCCTCGAGCTCAAGAACACGATCAACGCGATGGTCGAGCAGCTGCGCACGTTCGCCCGCGAAGTGACGCGCGTCGCCCGCGAAGTCGGCACCGACGGCAAGCTGGGCGGCCAGGCGAAGGTGCCTGGCGTCGCTGGCACGTGGCAAGATCTCACCGAAAACGTGAACCTGATGGCGTCGAACCTGACCAACCAGGTGCGCGGCATCGTGAAGGTCGTCACCGCCGTCGCCGAAGGAGACCTGTCGCAGAAGCTGGTCGTCGAGGCAAAGGGCGAAATCGCCGCGCTGGCCGACACCATCAACGACATGACGGGCACCCTGCGCGTGTTCGCCGACCAGGTGACCACGGTCGCGCGTGAGGTCGGCAACGAAGGGAAGCTGGGCGGCCAGGCGCGCGTCCCGGGCGCCGCCGGCACCTGGCGAGATCTCACCGACAACGTGAACATGCTCGCCGGCAACCTGACCTCTCAGGTGCGAAACATCGCGAAGGTCACGACCGCGGTCGCCAACGGCGACTTGAGCCAGCAGATCACCGTCGAAGCGAAGGGCGAGATCCTCGAGCTCAAAGACACCATCAACGCGATGGTCGAGCAGCTGCGCACGTTCGCCGCAGAGGTGACGCGCGTCGCCCGCGAAGTCGGCACCGAAGGGAAGCTGGGGGGCCAGGCCGAGGTGCCCGGCGTCGCTGGCACCTGGAAGAACCTCACCAACAACGTGAACCTGATGGCCTCGAACCTGACCGATCAGGTGCGCGGCATCGTGAAGGTCGTCAACGCCATCGCCGGCGGCGACCTGACCAAGAAGTTCATCGTCGAGGCGAAGGGTGAGATCGCCGCCCTCGCCGACACGATCAACGAGACGACGGACACGCTGCGAACCTTTGCCGAGCAGGTGACCACCGTCGCCCGCGAGGTGGGCTTCGAAGGGCAGCTGGGCGGCCAGGCGAAGGTCCCGGGCGCCGCCGGCACCTGGAAGGACCTGACCGACAACGTGAACCAGCTGGCCGCGAACCTGACCACCCAGGTGCGCGCGATCTCCGAAGTCGCCGCTGCCGTCACGAAGGGCGACCTGACCCGAACCATCGACGTCAGCGCGCAGGGCGAAGTGCTGTCACTGAAGGACACGATCAACCAGATGATCGCGAACCTGAAGGACACCACGCACACCAACAAAGAGCAGGACTGGCTGAAGACCAACCTCGCTAAGTTCTCTCAGATGATGCAGGGCCAGCGAAGCCTCGAGTCGCTGTCGCAGATGATCATGAGCGAGCTCACCCCGCTCGTCTCAGCGCAGCGCGGCACCTTCTTCGTCATCGAGCACGAGAAGGCAGACGAAAAGGCGACCCTGAAGCTGATCAGCAGCTACGCCTTCACCGAGCGGAAGACGGTCGCGAGCCGCTGCTCGCTGGGCGAAGGGCTGATCGGGCAGTGCGCGCTGGAAAAGAAGATCATCCTCGTCGAGGACGTGCCGGCCGACTACGTGCGCGTCAGCTCGTCGCTGGGTGAAGCCCCGCCGCGAAACCTGCTGGTGCTGCCGGTGCTCTTCGAAGGGCAGATCAGGGGGGTGATCGAGCTCGCCTCTTTCAAGCGCTTCAACCCGATTCACATCACCTTCCTCGAGCAGGTGATCTTGAGCATTGGCGTCGTCTTCAACATGATCACCGCCAGCATGCGCACGGAAGAGCTGCTCGAAGAGCTCAAGGGCTCGAACGTCGAGCTTGGCAAGCGCACCACCGAGCTCGAAGAGAAGGCGTCGCTGCTGGAAGACAAGAACGCCGAGATCGCCCAGGCGTCTGCGTCGCTGGAAGAAAAAGCCAAGCAGCTGGCCCTGGTCTCGAAATACAAGTCCGAGTTCCTCGCCAACATGTCGCACGAGCTGCGCACGCCACTGAACAGCCTGCTCATTCTGGCGAAGCTGCTGGCCGACAATGACGAGACCACGCTGACGCCGAAGCAGGTCGAGTACGCGAAGACGATTCATTCGGCAGGCAATGACCTGCTGTCGCTGATCAGCCAGATCCTCGATCTGTCGAAGATCGAAGCGGGCAAGCTGCTCATCGAGTCGCGCGGGTTCAGCCTGGGCGAGCTGCGCGACTACGTCGAAGGCAGCTTCCGCCAGGTCGCCGAGCAGAAGGGGCTCGACTTCGCGATCAACTTCGCGCCGGACGCTCCGGCGATGCTGACGTCGGACATCCACCGACTGCAGCAGATCTTGAAGAACCTGCTGTCGAACGCCTTCAAGTTCACCGAACGCGGCGCAGTCGTCCTCTCGATCGGCCGTGCCCCCGCCAGCACCGAGTTCACGAACGAGACGCTGATGCGCTCGAAGGCGGTGGCCTCATTCACGGTCACCGACACGGGCATCGGAATTCCCGCCGAGAAGCAGAGCCTGATCTTCGAGGCCTTTCAGCAGGCAGACACCTCGACCAGCCGGATGTACGGCGGCACGGGCCTCGGGCTCACCATCAGCCGCGAGCTCGCCAACCTCCTGGGCGGCGAGATCACGATTCAGAGCACGCCAGGGGTCGGCAGTACTTTCACCCTCTTCCTGCCGCTGACCGCGCAGGATCTCGACAGCCGGTTCCGCGAGTCCTTCGTGCCGCGTTCGCTGCAGGCCCAGGCCCCGCAGCCGCCCGTGGCGCTGGCCCAGTCGACCGCCGAGCTCAACGGCAAGAAGGTGCTCGTGGTCGACGACGACGCGCGCAACCTCTTCGCGATCACCAGCCTCCTCGAGCGCACGGGGGTGCAGGTGATCTGCGCCAGCACGGCGCAAGAAGGCATCGCCGAGCTCAACGATCACCGCGACATCGACATCCTCCTGCTCGACATCATGCTCCCCGGCATGGACGGCTTCGAGGCCGCGCAGGTGATCCGCAAGATGGGCACGTACAACCACCTGCCGATCATCGCGCTCACCGCCAAGGCGATGCCCGGAGACCGTGAGAAGTGCCTCGAGGCCGGCTGCAACGACTTCGTCCCCAAGCCGGTCGACAGTGAACGGCTGATCTCGGTGATGAAGACCCACCTCGCGGCCAACCATTGAGGAATTGACGCCGTGAGCCCGCTGACCCCCGAAGACAACGTCAACATCCTGGTGGTCGACGACCGCCCGGAGAATGTGCTCGCGCTGACCGCGATCCTCACCGACCCGACGTTCAACGTGATGACGGCCAACACGGGCGCCGAAGCGTTGAAGAAGATCCTGAAGCACGACTTCGCGATGGTGCTGCTCGACGTGCTGATGCCCGCGATGGATGGCTTCGAGACCGCGCGACTCATCTTCGAGCGCGAAGCCAGCAAGCACATTCCAATCATCTTTCTCACCGCGGTCGGCGCGGACGTCAGCACCATCTACACTGCCTACTCGCTGGGCGCCGTCGACTACCTCGTCAAGCCGATCGAGCCCGAGATCGTCAAAGCCAAGGTGGCAGTCTTCGCCGACCTTCACCGCAAGTCGCGCCGGCTGCAGCGGCAGGAAAAAGAGCTGCGCTGGGCCGAACGCGCGCTGAGCCAGCAGGTGCTCAGCGAGCACGAGGCCGAGTTCCAGGCCACTTTCGAGAAGGCGGCGGCGGGCATCGCGCACGTGGCTCCCGACGGGCGCTGGCTGCGGGTAAACCCCCGCCTCTGCGAAGTGATTGGCTACCCCGCGAGGGACGCGCTGAAGCTGCGGCTGCAGGATCTCGTGCACCCGGAAGACTTGCCGAAGCACAACGCCGCGATGGAACGCATCGTCGCGGGCGAGGTGGAAAGTGAGCACACCGCCGAACGCTTCATTCACCGCAACGGCAACACGGTCTGGGTCGACCTGACGGTGTCGCTGCTCCGCGATGGCCGCGGGCAGCCGAAGAAGTTCATCGTGGTCGTCGATGACGCGACCAGGCGGAAGCACATCGAAGCCGGGCAGCTGGTGCTGGCCGAGGCGAGCGAGATCCTTCTCGCGTCGATCGACTCGAAGCCGACGCTGGCGCGCATCGCGAACACAGTGGTGCCGGTGCTGGCCGACTGGTGCGTGATCGAGCTCCGAACGGAAGGCGCCGTACCCGAGCGCGCCTTCGCCCACCTCGACTACGCGCGCGCTGAACAGCTGCAGCAGGTGTTCGGCGGGTTCGCGGAACAGGCCGACAAGAACCCGAGGTTGATCGGCGAAGTCACCGAGGAGCACCTGAAGGCGTGGGGTGGGGGCCCAGCCGACCTGCAGCTCTGGCGCGAGCTCGAGCTCAAGTCCGTCATCACGGTGCCCCTGGTGGTTCGAAAGGGCACGCTGGGGTGGATCACCTTCTTCTCGTCGACGCGCGGCCGGAAATACGACGCCGCCGACGTGACGCTGGCGGAAGACCTCGCGCATCGCGTGGCGCTGGGCCTCGAGAATGCGCGGCTGTACCAGGACGCGCAGGCCGCGATCTTCGCGCGCGACGAGTTCCTGTCGATTGCGTCGCACGAGCTGCGCACGCCGCTCACGCCGCTGCAGATTCAGCTTCAGCGCCTGCTGGGCGTCGCAGGCAAGGCGGGCCTCGACCACATGCCGAAGGAACAGGTGCGGGGCATGCTGCAGCGGTCAGCGATTCAAGTGAGCCGGCTCGCGACGTTGATCGACAGCCTCCTCGACGTGTCGCGCATCACCGCGGGCCGTTTCGCGCTCGACCTCGAGCAGGTCGACGTCTCGGCGCTGACGCGCGAGGTGATCGCCCGGTTCAACGAGTCGGCGCTGGCCGGCGGCAGCACCCTCACCTTGAACACCGGGCCGACGGTGAGCATGCGGTGCGACCCGCTGCGCGTCGAACAGGTGCTGTCGAACCTGCTCTCGAACGCGATCAAGTACGGCAACGGGCAGCCGATCGAGATCACGGTCTCGAGCCACGGCACGATGGGCACCCTGGTGGTGAAGGACCACGGCATCGGCATTTCCGCCGAGAAGCTGCCCAGGATCTTCGATCGCTTCGAGCGTGGAGAAGCCGGCCGCAGCTACGCGGGCCTCGGCCTGGGGCTCTACATCGCCAAGCAGATCGTCGAAGCCCACCGCGGCACGATTCGCGTCACCAGCGAGCCTGGCCTGGGCAGCGAGTTCACCGTCGAAGTGCCGATGAACTCAAAGGACGCAGCGCCACCGCTGCCCCGGCCTGAAGACCCCACCGCTTCCCCCTGACAAGTCGCGTGCCTCGCTGACTTTCAAACCGCGGCAGTGGGGGGCCCCGTAAAATGAGAGAGCGGAAGCGACCGCGGCTTCGCGGTCACCCCCGCTTGGACCTCGAGAGCGCCTTTTCTTACGAGCGCGCGGCGGCCGCTTCGGTCGCCTTCGATTCGGCCTCGTACCGCTGCAGCTTGCGGTACAGGGTGCGGCGATCGAACCCGAGCATCTGGGCTGTCTTCGACTTGTTACCGCCCATCAGCCCGAGCACGCGCTTCACGTAGCGCTCTTCGACCTGTTCCATCGAGACGACTTCCGACGCGTCGTCGGCCGAGACCACGAAGCGTTCGACCTGGTAGGCGCGGATCTTCTCGGGCAGGTCTTCGATCGTCAGCTGGTCGAAGTGGGCCAGGGCGACCGCGCGCTCGATGCAGTTCTCGAGCTCACGCACGTTGCCGGGCCACGAGTAGGCCGCCAGCTTCTCGGCCGCCGAGGTCGACAGCGTCAGGGCCGGCTTGCCGCCCGCTTCGGCGAACCGCTTCAGGAAGTGCGCGCTCAGCAGCAGCACGTCACCCGGGCGATCGCGCAGCGGCGGCACGTCGATGGTGACCACGTTCACGCGGTAGAAGAGGTCTTCGCGGAACCGCTTCTGGAACACTTCGTACTCGAGGTCGCGGTTCGTCGCGGTGACGAGGCGGACGTCGAAGGGCTGTTCCTGGTTTGAGCCGACGGGGCGCACTTTGCGTTCCTGCAGGGCGCGCAGCAGCTTCGGCTGCACTTCCAGCGGAAGTTCGCCGATTTCGTCGAGGAAGAGCGTGCCGCCGGCGGCCTGAACGAAGAGCCCCATGCGATCGCCGCGCGCATCGGTGAAGGCGCCTTTCGCGTGGCCGAAGAGCTCGGACTCGATCAGCGTCAGCGGAACCGCGGCGCAGTTGATCGCCACGAAAGGCCCCTTGTTGCGGGGGCTGCCTGCGTGAATCGCGCGGGCGACGAGCTCTTTGCCGGTGCCCGTCTCGCCGTGAATCAGCACCGAGGTGTCGGTGGTCGCGATCCGCGCGACGAGGTCGTACACCTTGCGCATGCCGGACGACTGGCCGAGCAGGCTGGCAGTGCCCGCTCCGCCGACGGCGATGCGCAGGCGCTTCACTTCTTCGTGAAGCCTGCGGTGGCTGATCGCGCGCTCGACCGTGAGCGCCAGCAGCTTGAAGTCGACCGGCTTGGTGAGGAAGTCGTAGGCGCCAGCGCGCAGCGACGCGACCGCCGAGTCGACCGTGTTCTGCCCCGTCACCACGATCACCGGGATGTCCGGCTGCGTGCCGACGACACGTTCGCAGACGCTGATGCCCGTCATCTCGGACATGCCGAGGTCCGTCAGCACCAGCTCGATGTCTTCGGTCGCCACCAGGTCCAGCGCTTCCTGCGCCGACGTCACGCTGACGACGTCGTGGCCACTGCGCTCGAGCGCGCGGCGCAGCAGGTCGCCCATCTCTTTCTCGTCGTCGACGATCAACACGCGGCGCTTCGACGTTGCCGGGCCGGGCTCAGGCGACGGCGCGGGAGGAGTGATGATGGTCACGTTTGGGTTGTACCCTTCGTTTTCGACCGCTTGGCTTTCCATGCACGACCGTCACAGCAAGCCGGATGCCGACGAGTCGCAAATGCGCTCGCCTCTGGGCCGCGGGCTTGTTCGCCCAGAGTTCCCTGCTCCATACCGCCCCATGGGCCAAAATGCCTCAACTGGGCGCTGCGGGAACACCCGGCGCTTCACGGCGCCAAACCCTTCTAAACACTCGGTCGATTCCCCATGCCACCGCTGCGCCGTACACAGCGCCGACTGCCACATCGCTGGGCCAGTGAACCGAGACGCCGATTCGGCTGATGGCAATCAGGGCAGCGATGGGCAGGGTGAGCTTGAGCGTCGAAGGCAGCGCGAGGCCCAGCCCAACGGTGAAGGCGAAGCTGGTGGCCGCGTGGAGGCTCGGCATCGAGTAGCCGGTGCCCGCGGCATCTGAGAACAGGCGAACCGCGTCGTTCGACAGCGCGATGCTGGGCCGCATGCGGTGAAACCAGGGCTTGAGCAGGTTGTGGCCAACCGTGTCGGCGAGCACGCAGGCGACCACCGCCTGCACCACCGCGCGCGCCGCCTTGCGGCGGTAGACGGCCAGCAACCACAGCGACAGGACCACCGCCATGCAGACCCCAAACGTGCGGCTCGAGGCGGCGACGAAGATCGCGTCGAGCCATGGCCAGTCGAGGCCGTTCAACGCGAAGAGCACCGCCTCGTCACCAGGGAAGCGGTAGTCGGTCACGACGGCAGCGGGCGGATCTCGACGGTGAGGTGGGCGAGCTTCACGGCCGACGCCACCGCCTCGCGATACAGATCGAGCGCGAGCGGGGCCGGGCTCTCGATCGCGACGACACAGACGAGGCGGTTGGGGCCGACGCTCCAGACGTGCAGGTCGGCGACGCGCGTGCCGGGCACGGCCTCGAGCACCGACCGCACGGCATCGCGCTGCTTGGTGTTCGGGTGAAGGTCGACCAGCTGGCGCGCGCACTCGCGCACGAGGCCGATGCCCCACTTGAAGATGACGACACTGGCGACGATCGCCACCATCGGGTCGACCCACAGCCACCCGCCGTACTGGCCGGCCACCAGCGCGGCGATCGCGAGCACGCTGGTGAGCGCATCGGCGACGACATGCAGGTACGCCGCGCGAAGGTTGTGATCGTGCCCGTGGTCATGGTCGTGGTCGTGCGGGTGGCCGTCGTCGTGCGAGTGCGGGTGCGGCACATCGAGCAGAACCGCGCAGACGAGGTTCACCACCAGCCCGAGGACGGCGATGGGCAGCGCGTCCAGGAACCGCACCGGCGCGGGGTTCACCAGGCGAACGACGCCCTCGTAGGCCATCACCACTGCCACCACGAGGAGGAAGGCCGCGCTGCTGTAGCCGGCCAGCGCGTAGACCTTGCCCGTGCCGAAGGCGAAGCGCGGCTCGCCCGCGCGGGTGCGTGCGTACCAATAGGCCAGCGCCGCCAAGCCCAGGGCGCCGACGTGGGTGGCCATGTGCCAGCCGTCGGCGGTGAGGGCCAGCGAGTGGCTCCAGAACCCGACCACCAGCTCGGCGACCATCATCACCGCGGTGACCGCCGTGACGATGCGGGTGCGGCTCTCGCCTTTGGCGACCGTGGGCGGGACGTGAACTGCGCACTCCAGCGGGGCCGGGTTCACTCGCACCCGTCACACAGCCCGCGCAGCTGCACTTCGACCTTCTGCTTCGTCACCGCCCTCGGAGCGCCCTTGCCCGGCTTCACCTTCACCTCGACCTCGTCGAGGCACGACACCACGCCGCAGCCGGTGCAAAAGAAGTGAACGTGCCCCGTTTCACCGGTGCCCGGGCGGATGCGCTTCAACTCGAAGCGCCAGACGTGATCGCCCAGGTCCGTGCGTTCGACGAGGCCAACCTCGGTGAGGTCGACCAGGTTCCGGTAGACGGTGGTGCGATCGAGGCCTTCCGCCGAGAGCCCTTCGAAGAGCTCGGAGTGCGAGATGGGCGTCGTCGCCTCGAACAACCGCCTCAGCACCACCAGGCGGGGCGACGTGCTGCGCAGCCCGGCCCCGCGAATGGTGCTCTTCAACGACTCGGTGGTGACGGCGGCTGGCCTCTTCATGGCGTAAGAACAGTGTAGCCCCTGTTCACTGCATCTTCACGGTGCCGAGCTCAGTGATCTGCCCCGACCGAATGGTGAAGAGCAGCTCTGCCCGCGCCTTGCTGCCCGGTGCGTTCAAGATCAGCACGTGGCTGCCGGGGACGACCGGCATCGACACCCGGCCCTGCGGCGCCTCCAACGGCCAGCCGCTTCGATCGAGGTAGAGCACCAGGCTCTCGACGGGCTTCGCTTTCTCGTCGTGCACCAGCAGCTGCAACGTGCCGGGCATGCCCAGGGGAATCTGCAGCACCTCGTCGCCTACCGACACCGCGCAGCCCAGCTTCTGCGAGGTGCTCGCCGGCACCCGCTGGCAGACACAGACGATGGTGCGCACCGCGGCCCGGTTTGGCAGCGAAAAGTCGTTCGACGTCAGCGGCTCTTCCTGCTGCTCGGCCGACGAGTTCACCTCGAGATACGCGCCCGGGGGAACCGTGCCCAGCACCTTGCCGCGAAGGGTGCGCCGCGGCTGCACCGTCAACGTCACTTCCTTCTGGTTCATCGTCGCGTGGGCCACGGCAATGCTGTCGCCCGACGTCGCGGTGATCACGAGCGCGCCGATGGTGCTCTCGAAGAACGGGCACTCGAAGAGGCCCGGGCCGAGCGTGTTCATCATCCCCTCTGCGCACTCGACCGTGGCGTCGACGGCCAGCGCGCCCGACGGGGTCACCACCTTCACCTTCACCGAGCCAATCGGATCGCGGTCGTACTCGGATCGCCTGCCGCGGCCGCCGTCTGCCGCGTGGAGCACCACCCGAATCGGCCGATCATCCACCGCGGGGTTCACGTCGACTGTCACCCCGCCCGACAGCTCGCGCTCTTCGCTGCTGACCTCGACGCGGAACCGGCCCTGGCGCAGCCCAAGCTTTGGATTCATCAGCGACTCGGCGTGGCTCGTCCACCCCGTCGCGGGCACCGGCGTCGCGACCGCGTCCCAATCGTCGACCGCTTCCCCGAAGTCGTTCACCACCTCGAGGTCGACCTCGGTCAGCACCGGCGGCAGCATCAGCCGCACGCTCACCGTCTCGCCTTCGGGCACGTCGACGGTCTGCTGGGCGAGGGCCTCTTTGAGCAGCGCGCGAAGCTCGACGGACTCGGCGCTGATGTCGTCGACAGTGAACTGGCCGTTCTCGTCGACCTCCAGCGAGTCGTACGCATACGTCACCGTCGCTTCCGCGGCCGGCAGCCCGTCGTGGGTGACGACGGTGCCTTCGATGCGTCCGGGCCGCGAGAGGACGACCGCGCGCTCCATCGCCTTCACCTGGCTGGCCCGTCGCGTCTCATCGACGTAGCCCTGCTTGCTGAACTTCAGCGTCGCGTCCACTGCGCCGAACAGGGGCCCCTTCCAGATTCCATCGGTGCTGGTGACGAAGTGGCGACCCGCGGCGCCGGTCGTGACGGTGACGTCGACGCCGGCCAGGGCTCCTCTATCGCGGCCGACGACCTTGCCTCCGAAGGCGACGTCTTCTTTGAGCACGATCTCGATCTCGGGGTTCTCGCGGCTCTTCCAGTCGAAGCCTTCGAAGCGCGCCGACGCGTTCTGCCGAACCGCGACCAGCGGGCCACGCGTCGGCGACGTCAACGAAAACCGGCCGTCGGCGGCGACGACCATGCTGCCGTAGGCGTCTTCGAGAGGCGACACCTGCTCGGTGGTGACGATCGCTCCTTCGGCGGGGGTGCGATCGGGCATCAGCACCCTTCCCTGCATCGGCGGCAGCGGGTCGAGGGTGAGCGTCGCCCCGTCAACGAAAGGCGCCTGCAGCGGGAAGTAGAAGGGGCGGCTCACGAACACTTCGGGCGCGTCGTCCGAGGCGATGACGAGCCCGTCGAAGATCACCCAGCCGTCGTGGCGGCTCATCGCCCGTCGGGCGGGAATCGCACGGCCGTGGTGGCGCGGGCCCGACTTGAGGAAGATCGACAAGTTCGCGCCAGCCACCGGCTGACCATTGGCCACCACCCGGACCCGCAGGCCCTCGGGCGGCAGCGGTGGATCTTCCGTGGGGCTTGCGTCGATCACCGCGGTGCGCGGCGAGACCGTCTGAGGCCTTGCTGCAGCAGCGGGCGACGCCGCTTCGGGAACAGGCGGCTCTTCTTCACCGTTGCCGGCGAACCAGATCGCAAGGCCCGACAAGACAATCGCAGCGATCAGCAGCCCGACGCGGATCCGATTGGACACGCAGGCAGTCTGGCGCGGTTGCCTACTCGGCCGCCATGAACGGGTAACCGATTGACGTGGGCGGCACGAACGTCTCTTTGATGGTGCGGGCGCTCGTCCACCGCATCA
This sequence comes from Myxococcales bacterium, assembly GCA_038206395.1. GTDB lineage: Bacteria > Myxococcota > Myxococcia > Myxococcales > Myxococcaceae > JAGSPQ01. The sequence continues at coordinate 52,298 of JBBRAX010000033.1, forward strand.
GGTTCATCATCGAGCCGGCCTTGTCGTTGGTGCCGCTTGCCCTGCTGCCACCGAAGGGCTGCTGGCCGACCACCGCGCCGGTGCACTTGTCGTTGATGTAGAAGTTTCCGGCCGCGTGCCGCAGCTCGTGCGAGGCGAGCGCGATCGCCTTGCGGTCGCGGGCGAAGATCGCGCCGGTGAGCGCGTACGACGCCGACTGGTCGCACTCGCGCAGCGTCTGAAGGTACTCGTCGTCGGGGTAGACGTAGACGCCGACGATGGGAGCGAAGATCTCTTCGACCATGATCCGGTGGCGCGGCGTCATGCACCGCACCAGCGTCGGGCGAATGAACCAGCCTTCCTTCTTGTCGGCCTCGCCGCCCGCGAGGATCTTCGCGTCGGTTCCTGACTTCGCGAGCTCGAGGTAGCTGGACGCGTTGTTGAAGGACTTCTCGTCGATGACGGCGCCCATGAAGTTCCGGAAGTCGGCGACGTCGCCCATCTTCAGCCCGTTGATCGCCGCGACCAGCTTCGGCTCGAGCTTCGCCCACACGCTCTGCGGCACGTAGACGCGCGAGCAGGCGCTGCACTTCTGGCCCTGGTACTCGAAGCCGCCGCGGACGATCGCGGTCATCACCGCGTCGAGGTCACCCTCGGCCGACGGGTGCACGAAGATGAAGTCTTTGCCGCCCGTCTCACCCACCAGCCGCGGGTACTGCTTGTACTTCGAGATGTTGTCGGCGACCGACTTCCACATGCCGTTGAAGGTGTTGGTGCTGCCGGTGAAGTGAACGCCGCCGAGGTCGGGGCTCGCGAGGACGACGCCGCCAATCTGCGCGCCGGGGGCAGGGACGAAGTTTACCACGCCATCGGGAAGGCCGGCCTCTTTGAGCAGCTCCATGATGCGCCAACCGCTGAGCACCGCCGTCTGCGCGGGCTTGAGGACGACGGTGTTGCCCATGATTGCGGGGGCCGTGCAGAGGTTGAGCGCGATCGCGGTGAAGTTGAAAGGCGCGACCGCGAACACGAAGCCGTCCAGCGGGCGGTAGTCCGTCTGGTTCCACACGCCGGGGCTCGAGACGGGCTGCTGTTCCATCAGCGTCTGCGCGAACTGAACGTTGAAGCGAAGGAAGTCGATCGCCTCGCAGGCGGCGTCGATCTCGGCCTGGTAGATGGTCTTCGACTGGCCGAGCATCGTGGCCGCGTTGATCAGCGGTCGGTACTTGGTCGCGAGCAGCTCGGCGGCGCGAAGGAAGATCGCGGCCCGCTCATGGAAGGGGGTCGCGCCCCACTCGGCCTTGGCGGCCATCGCGGCGGCAATCGCCTGCTCGACATGGGCCGCGGAGCCCTGGTGGACGTCGGCGGTGACGTGCTGGTGCCGGTGGGGCGAGAAGGCCTGCGCGATCTTGCCGGTGCGCACTTCCTTGCCGCCGATCACGATCGGGATGTCGAGCTTCTGGGCGGTGAGCGCCTTGAGGGCGTCCTTCACTTCGGAGCGCTCCGGAGTTCCGGGGGCATAAGAGCGCACCAGCTCGTTGATGGGCGCAGGGACGCGAACGTTTCCGTGGATCATGGGCCGCGGATCTAACGCGTGGGGCGCCAACTGGCACGCGTGAAGCGGGCTCTTTTCCGGGTGGGCCAACGAGGGCTAACGAAGCTTCGCCGTCACGATCACTTCGGGCTTCACCTTCAGCGTCCCGAAGGCCGCGCTGTACGGCTTGATCCCGAAGTCGCGCTGATCGAGCCGGGCTTCGACGGTGCCGTCGGGCGATCGGGTGCAGCGGATCTCTTTCGTCACCCCGTGAAGCGTGAGGTCCCCCACGATCTCGGTGGGCGTCACCCGCGACGAGACGAAGCTCACCTTCGGGAACTTCGCCGGGTGCAGCACGTCCTTGACGATGTTCTTCTCGATCTCTGCGTACAGCATCGCCGGCAGCGAGCCTGGGCTGTCGCAGCCGTCTTTCCGTGCACAGACGACCTTCAGCGAGCCCACGTCGAGCGTGGCGGTGACCGCGAGCTCTGACGCCTCGAGCTCCACCTGGGTGACCTTGAGCTTCAGGTCGTGCGCCAGCGCTGCCAGCGCGCCTTCTTTGAAGGTGAAGACGAAGACGTCCGCGTTCATCAGTTGAGGAGCTTCGGCCGCGACTTCGCCTTCTTGCGCTGCGACGCGTGCGCCTTGAAGAACTTTTCCATCACCGCCATCAACCCGTCGAACGTGTCCCGCATCGACCAGGCGCGCGCGTCGACTTCCTTCAACGCGGCCGCCCGGCGAAGACCCTGCTCGAGCGCCTTGCGCGGCCCGGGGCAGTTCTCGTGCTCGGCGACCAACCGGCGGGCCGTCTCGCGGTACACGCGATAGCAGGCCTCGATGTTCCCCTGGTTGTACGCGGGGGCGCCCATCGCGATCGCCGTGGTGATCGACTCCATCATCGCCTCGAGTCCGCTGGCGCTCGAGCCTTCGAGGATGGTGATCGGGTGCTCAGGAATCTCGCGCTTCGTCGACGGCCGGCGCGGAGGCGCCAGCGCAGTCAGCGGCCGGAAGATCTTTTCCTCGAGCATCGGCGTCACGTACTTCAGCGGCACGCCCAGCACCGCGGTGCCGTCTTCCGTCTCGGCCACGGTGACCACCCCCAACACTTCGCCCGTCGCCGACAGCAGGGGGCCTCCTGATGCGTCGGGCGGCAGCTCGCCTTCGAGCCGGTAGATGGTGAGCCACCCACCCAGCACCTGAACAGCCGACACCTTCGCGCGCGCCCACCGCGTCCGCTGCCCCTCTTCGACCATGCCGAACACGATCACCGGAGTGCCCTCTTCCACCAGCCGCGTCGGCCCGCGCGGCAGCGACGGCAGGTCCGGCACCTCGAGCTTCAGCACCGCGAGATCCCGCTTCGTGTCGAGCCCGCCCACCTGCCGCACGTCGACCTTTCGGCCGTCGGCGAGGTGCGCGGTCACCTTCTTCTCGCCCATCACCACGTGCAGGCTCGTCACCACCAGCCCGTCGTCGGACGCGACGAACCCGATGCCGTAGGCCTTGCCGAACTGGAGCAGGACGATGGAATCCGCAGCTTGAGCAGCGACTTCGTTCACGTGCGTCATCTAACCCCAGAGATTGGTCGGCTGGGGTTTGGAATCGCGAAGTTGACCAGCATTGCTCAGGCCTTGCGTGCGATGACCAACGCGTTGGCGCTGAAGACGCCCGAGCCGCAAGGCTTGACCTCGACCTGAAGCCCGAGATCGCGCAGCGCCTGGGCCAACCCGCTGATCGGCCAGGCGTAGACCCCGGCGCCCCGATTCCAGCCCTTGTTCACCGCCCGCTTCTCGATCTTCTCGGCCAGGCCCCACCTGCCGCGCTCGGGGTCGAGGTCGCGCACCACCAGCAACCCACCCGGGGCCAGCGCGGTCGCGCACCGCTTCAGCCATTCGCGCTGCTCTTCTACCGGCGAGTAGTGCAGCACGTCGAAGAGCGTGATCGCGTCGGGGCCCTCGAGCTCGACCTTGCGGCCATCGCCCTGTTCGACCGTCACGTCCGGCAAACCAGCCAGCAGCAGCCGCGCCTGCCCCGCCTTCTCGGGGTCCCACTCCACGCAATGAACTTTGAGCGCGGCAAAGCGGGCGCGCGCCAGCAGCCCGAACAGCCCGATGCCCGCGCCCAGATCCACCAGCGACTTCCGGTACGCAAGCAGCGGCAGCGCCATCGCGTACAGCGGATCCAGCCGCACCTTCCAGCTTCCGTAGTGGCGAAACCGACGGGGCAGCTTCTTCAGCGCGTCGTGAAGCGTGTCGACCTCTTCTTCCGTCAGCGGCGGCTGCTCGAAGTCCTTCTGCCGCTTGCGCTTCAGCAGCCACGCGGCCAGCCCGCCGATCGCCGCGCCTAAGCTCACCCCGAGCGTCATCCCGCCCACCGCGAGGCTCGTCGAGAACTTCGTCAGCAGCTCGACGGGCGACGTCTCGTTCACCGCCTTCATCGTCAGGTGCGTCGACGGCCGGCTCAGCATCCAGTCGCCCAGCTTCACGCTCGCGATCACCACCAGCGGCGTGATCGGCGGCGCCGAGATCTGCACCCCCGCCAGCACCGCCAGCTTGTTGAGCTTGAAGAACTGCGCGAGCACCACCGCGAGCAACGTCTGGAAGAAGTACGCCGGGCTGCAGCCCAGGAACACGCCCAGGCCCACCGCGACGCCGATGCGCGCGGGGGACGACTGTTCTCGTTTGAGCGCGCGCCAGCCCTGGCGCACGCGAACCATCAGGCCCTTCTTCTCGGGCGCCGCGATGGCGTCAGTACTCAGCGCGCACTCCGAGGAAGGGCCGAATCGGAAGGTGGTTGAAGCTGCCGGCCTCGGGCTCGACGCTCTTTCCGAAGTTTCCCTGGTCGTAGAGCTTCGCGAAGAGGTTCTGCGAGTTCGTGAGGTTCAACACCTCGAGGTAGACGGCCATGTCCAACGGGCCGAACCTGAAGCGGCGTTCGGCGCGGGCGTTGAACTCGTAGAAGCCGGGGTAGCGGTCGCCGTTGGTCGCTCCGAAGACGGGCAGGAAGCGCTGGTTCGCGTCGTCGCGCGTGAAGCGGATGACGGGCGTGTAGGGTCGGCCGGTGCGGTAGTTGAAACGCCCGGTGAAGAGCCACTTGTTGTTCGGCGAGAAAGAGACGTGCGCCGCGAACGTGAAGCGCTGATCCCATGGGGCTGGGTAGTCCTTCACCACTGCCGCCAACGGGTTGTGGCGATCACTGAAGAGCAGCGCCGCCGACGCGCCGTACGAGAAGTAGCGCGTGCGCCCGAGGAAGAGCAGGTCGACGCCCTTCGCGAGGCCAGTGCCCAGGTTCCGATAGACGGGAGCGCCCGTTGCTTCAATCTCGGCCAGCAGCTGCGGGGTGTCGGGGTTCACCACCAGCTGATCGAGCGCCTTCACCCACCCTTCCAGCCGCAGCAGCGCCTCGAAGGGCAGCGGCTGCTCGATGCCGACGATGCCGGTGAAAGACCGTTCGGGTTTGAGGTTCGGGTTGCCGAGAATCGGATCCTGCTGGAGCGGAATCAGCGACGGCTGCGCGGCGACACCGACGGAGACCTTGAGCGCGGTCTTGATCGTCGGAAGAGAGACGGCCGCGCCGAGCCGCGCCGAGCCGCTGACCTGGCCACTGGCGGCGTCGAACTGCGCGCGGCCTCCGCCTTCGATGCTGAATGCTTCGAAGGGCTTCCACGTGTGCTCGCCGTAGATCGCGAAGAGGTGGCGCCGCACGTCGGGGTTGATGTCCACGTACGGCAAATACGTCTCGACGAAAGGCTCGTTCGTCCACGTCGCCGTCGCGCGAGAGTCGGTGACCTCGCCCAGCAGCGCGAGCCGGCGATACGCGTACTGCACGCCCAGGCCGGTGCGATTGCTTGCCGAGTGCGACCAGGTCAGATCGCCTTTGACGAGAATGTCGTCGCGCGACGCGTCGTTCGAGAACTTGCGACCGCTGCCCGCCACTTCGACCTCACCGATCTTCCCGGGCACGAGGGCGATGGTGTTGTGGTCGTACGTGTACGCGCCGGTGAGCTCGATCTGCGTGTCGCCAGCCAGGTCGATGCGGTGCTGCAAAATGGCGAGCTGAGAGGTGTTCGAGATCTTGAGGCCGCCGGCGAAGTTCACCAGCACCTGTTCACCGGGCTTCACGATGAAGTCGAGCCCGTCGGACGCGTGAATGTAGCTGAGCGTCGTGGTGTGGTTGCCGCGCTTGTAGTTCACGCGCACCAGCAGCTCGGTGATGTCGGGAGCGACGGCGTTCGAGCCGAAGAGCTTGAACTCCTGGAGGATCTTGAAATAGGCCTCGAAGTAGCTGCGGCGCATCGCGACGGTGGCCGAGAGCCCTTCTGAAATCGGCGCGTCGACGCGGAACTTCGCGGTCAGCATCGAGACGTCGGCCCACACGCGCAGCTTCTTCGTCTCGCCCGTCGCGTAGCGGACTTCGAACGCGCCCGAGAGTGCGGGCTCGTAGCGCGCGGGAATGCCGCCCGAGAAGAAGTCGGCCGACTCGATCATCATTGGGTTGAAGATGCTGGCGAAGCCGCCCAGGTGGTAGGGGTTCGTGAGCGGCACGCCATCGAGATAGAAGACGACCTCTTCCGGCCCCCCGCCGCGCACGAAGAAGGTGGCGAGCAGGTCGGGGTCGGCCGCGACGCCGGGGATCTGCTGGATGACGCGGGTCACGTCTTCCAACGCTCCCGGGTTGCGATCGATGTCGGCCTTCGTGATCGAGAAGTGGCTGACCTGCGGCGTGTGGTCGACGTCCGGCAGCGCGGGGAGCAGCCGGCTGCCTTCGATGCGGGTTTCTCCGCCGACCCTTTCTTTGTTCAGCACGTACCGCACGCGGGTGGTGCGGCCAGCCCGGAACACCTCGGGGAAGCCTTTCTCGGCGTACCCTTCTTTGTTGACCAGCACCCACGCGTCGCCCGCGGGCAGCGTCAGGAACTCGAGGCGGAAGCGGCCCTGCGGCGAGGCCGTCGTGCGCTGGCCGCCGTAGCTCACCTCGGCGCCGGTCATCGCCTCGCCGAGCTCGCCGACCACTTCGCCTTCGAGAATCCAGGGCTCGGCGGGCAGCGCGAAGTCGACGGTGAGCTCGATGATCGCTGGCACGCCGGTGCCGTTGCGCGTCGCCACGGTGAACTTGCAGAGCGTGGCAGAGTCGAGCGCCGCCTTGTCGAACGCCGGGGCGAGCCCCTGCCCCACCTGCAGATCGTCGACCTCCCCCTTCGCCGACAGGGTCACCCTGAGGACGACGGCTCCCGCGACACCAGTGCCCCGCTCGGACGACGGGTACTCGGGCACGCTGGGACACGACGCCACCGGGGCGACCACCACCTCCGGAGCCCCAGCATCCTGAGCCAAGGAGGGCACGGCAACAGCCACCACGAGCAGCACGAGAGCCTTCACGGGTACAGGCAATTAGCAGGATTCAGGTACTCTTCCACCCCACGATGAGCCGACGAACGCAGGAGCTGCACGCACAGCTGGGCCCGATGTTATTTGCCCGCGCCGCCCGCGTGCTGAAAGACGACGCCGCGGCCCGGGAGGTCACCCTCGCCGTCATCGACGAGCTCGCCCTGGGCGCCGAGCTGACCCCACTCGAGCTCGGACGAAGGGGACGCGAGCTGGTGAAGCACCACTGCGCTGCCCGCGGAGCCAAGGTCTTCGACTCGATCATGCCGGCCGATGGCGCGCCCCCGAAGAAGCCCTAGCTAGAGCTTCGTCTTCCACACTTCATGGCCGTCTGCGAGGTCGAGCGCCCGCAGCCAGGCAGGGCCGAGGTCCTCGCGCTCATCGAGCGAGATCACCAGCAGGTTTCCGACCACCGCGACGCTTCGCAGGTGTTCGAAAGGCACCAGATATTTCCACGCTTCGACGCCCGACGCGTTGACCGCTGAGAGCATCGGACCGCGGCCTTCCTTGCTGTCGCCCATCCGCTGGTAGTGCAGCATCACGTACCCACCCGCCGCCGGAATCGCGCTGTCGGTCGCCGCATCTTCGACCCAGCTCGGCTCGAGGAAGTCGGGGCCTTGCTTGTTGATTCGCGCGCGCGGACTGCCGTCGAAGTTGAGGCCCTTCACCGAGGCGCTGCTCAGGCGGGCGGCGTTCGCACTGGGGCCGCGGGCGCGACCGTCGACCAGGGTCGACTGCAGCGTGTGCGGGTCGAGCACATAGAAGCGGCCGTCGTCGGACAGCGCAGTGACGCGGCCATCGGGGCCCATCGTGAGCTCGTTGGACGCCCGGCGAAGCCTTTCGCCATTGGGGAAGGTCTCGAGCGTGGCGAGCAGCTTGTTGTCGAGCCCGCGCACCTCGAGGTTGTTGCGCACGGTCGTCACGAAGCGGTCGCCGCCCGACATGGCTGCCCAGTAAATCGGGTCGACATAGTGTGGACCCGCCACCGGCTTTCCTGTCGCGGCTTCGACGATGCGCCAGCGATCGCCGACGGTGATCGGGCCATCTTCGCCACCGCCCGTCTGCACGTGCTCGATCACCAGCAGCTGGCCGTCGCCCACCGGCTCCAGGGTCTTCACCGAGCCATCGAAGTGGATGAACCGTTCGCCGAAGAACCGCGGGTTCCACAGGTAGAAGAGGATCAGGCCCAGGAGCAACGCGCCCACGACCAGCAGCACCCACCCCCCGACGCTCTTCTTGGCTTGCACGGGCGCGGACTCTACCGCGGAGCCTTCACGGCAGGTTGCTGAGCAGGCCCCGGTAATAGTCGGGGCCCGACGCGTGGCAGCTGGCGCAGAAGTTCGTGGTGCCCTGGTAGTAGTACGGGTTCGCGTAGGTGGGCCCGAACCCCTCGTAGAAGATCCACGTGCCGGCCGCGTTCTTCGCGTCGACGGCGTGGCCCGTGACGGTGGCGGTGCCGCTGCCGTAGAGCTCCTTCACCGCGATGCTGCCCGGCGGGTGGGTGGCGTTGCCGGCCTTCAGCGACCCATGCATCGCGTCGTTGACGTACGTGCGCACGTTGCCGCCATGCGGGCCCGTCGACCCGTGCACCGCGGTCTCGGCCTTCCACCCCTTGTACGCTCCCGACTTCACGAAGGCCGTCAGCCCGGCCGCCGAGTCGTCCAGCTGGCCAGCATCGACCGGCTGGGTTCCGGCATCGACAGGCTGGCTTCCAGCATCGACGGGCTGCGTTCCAGCATCGACAGGCTGGCTTCCGGCATCGACAGGAGGGCTTCCGGCGTCGACGGGCTCCTGTGGAGCGGCGCCGCAAGCGATGACTACGAGCAGCAGGGGGAATGGGAGGCGCACCGATTCCTCTACGTTCCTGCTGCGAACGGGTTACCGCGCGTGGCATGAATCGGCCCGCTTTGAGTCCCTGTGACGCCATCGGCGCCTGCGTCGTCATCCCCGTCTTCAACCATGCGCGCACGGTCGGCGAAGTGGTGCGGGGCTCGAAGGCGTTCGCGGGCACGGTGCTGGTCTGCGACGACGGCTCGACGGACGGCAGCGGCAAAGAAGCGGCGGACGCCGGCGGTGAGCTGCTGACCCACCCGGTAAACAAAGGAAAAGGCGCCGCGCTGCGCACGCTGCTCGAGGAGTCCTCGCGGCGCGGGTTCCGCTACGTCATCTGCCTCGACGCCGACGGCCAGCACTACCCGAAAGACATCCCCGCGCTGGTCGATGCGGTGAAGCGCGAACCAGGCGCGATCGTGATCGGGGCCAGAGACTTGATCGCCGCGGGCGCTCCGCCGTCTTCCGAGTTCGGCCGCAAGTTCTCGAACTTCTGGATCTGGCTCGAGGGCGGCCAGCAGGTCGAAGACACCCAGAGTGGGTTCCGCGCCTATCCCCTTCCCGAGACGCTCGCGCTGATGGGCTCGCGCAGCCGATACGACTTCGAGGTCGAGGTGCTGCTGCGTGCGTCGTGGGCGGGCCTGCCGCTGCGCTCGACGAAGATCGACGTGCTGTACCCGAAAGATCGGATCACGCACTTCAACCAGTTCAAAGACAACGCGCGGATCTCGATCCTCAACATCCTCACCATCATCCGGCTCTTCCTGCCGTTTCCGATGGCGCCGCTGCTTCACCACCGCCCGCGCCGGCCGGGCATCTCGCTGGACGCGATTCGAAGGTGGTTCTGGCTCGGCGGCCCTGGCCCCTTCTTCCGCACTGCCGCCGCCGCGCTCGCGTTGCTCGGAGGCTTTGGCGTGCTCGGCTCAGCTGCGCTTGGCACCGGTGCCTTCCCCACCCTGCTCGCCTGGTGGGCGATGTCCGCGCTGGCTGCGTACGGCGTCGCGGCCCAGGGGGGAGTGATCGCCTTCGCGCTGGCCTTTGGCGTGATCGAGGCGCTGCTTCGCAAGCGCACGATCGCCCGCGCCGAGCGCGCGTCGCCGCGCCAGTGGGACGGCAAGAGCCAGTCGGGCGCGGCTGGCTACTTGTTCTTCGTCTTCCTCTTCAAGTGGGTGGGCCGCTGGCCGGCGAACGTCGTGCTGGTGTTCGTCGCCGCGTGGTTCGTGCTCTTCGCGAAGGCGAGCCGACGCGCGTCGATGCAGTTCCTGGATCGCGCCATCAAGCCGGTGTCGGGCCTCGCGGCGTGGGCGCGGACGTGGAGGCACATGTTCGCCTTCGCCAACACGCTCGTCGATCGCATCGAGCTGGGCGTCGACGGCCCGAAGCGCTTCACCCGCGTGGCCGAAGAAGGCCTGGGCGAAATGGTCTATTCGACCGTCAAAGAGAAGGGGGCGATCCTCCTCACCGCCCACCTCGGCAGCTGGGAGCTCGCGTCCGGCATGCTCAGCCAGCGGCTCAAGGCGCCCTTCGACATCGTGGCGTACGACGGCGAAGAGCCGCACGTGCGCGCGGCGATCGAGCGCAGCAGCGAGAAGTTCAAGCCGAACGTGTTGCTGGTCGGCAAGGGCGAGCTGGCGGCGCTCGACATCCTCCGCGCGCTGCGAGCCGGGCACATGGTCGCGCTGCAGGGCGATCGCACGGTCGACGAACGCACGGTCGAGGTCGACTTCCTGGGGCACAGGGCGCACTTCCCGGTGGGGCCCTTCGTGATCGCCGCGTTGTCCGCAGCGCCCATGGTGCCGGCGTTCAACATTCGCATCGCTGCCTATAAGTACGAGTTCTTCGCGTTCCCACCGAGGACGTACGTCTTCGATCGAACGAAGGACAAGAACGCCCAGCTGGTCGAGTGGGTCCAGGACTACGTGCGAAAGCTCGAGCAGATCATCGCGAAGCACCCGCTGCAGTGGTTCAACTTCTACGACTTCTGGGCGAAGCCCAGGGGCCAGCCATGAAGCGGGTGCCGGCGAATTGGACGAAGGCGTCCGAGCGCTCGCCGCAGGATCTGCACATCTTTCAGCTGCGCGTGCTCGAGGCGGCGGATCCGCGCGACGGCACGCTGCACCCGCGCGTAGTGCTCGACAGCCCCGACTGGGTGAACGTGATCCCGGTGACGGCTTCGGGTGAGATCGTGATGATTCGCCAGTTCCGGTTCGGCACGTGGTCGGTGCAGCTCGAGATTCCGGGCGGCATGGTCGACGCGGGCGAAGATCCGGCGGACGCGGCGGCGCGCGAGCTCGAGGAAGAGACCGGGTACCGCGCGGGCAAGCTGCTCTCGCTGGGCTGGTGTCACCCGAACCCCGCGATCCTCAACAACAAGCTTCACTGCTACCTCGCGCTCGACTGCAGCCAGCACAGCGGCGCGTCGCCCGACGACGGCGAAGACATCTCGGTCGAGCTCTACTCTCGCGCCGACGTGCAGCGGTTTCTTCGCGAGGGCGACATCACGCACTCGGCGGTGATCACCGCTTTCTTCTTCGAGCAGCTGCGGGGCCCTGAGTGAAAGCGGTTCGCCTTCATGGCTACGGCGGGCCCGAGGTGCTGAAGCTCGACGAGGTCGAGGCGCCGGTGCCGGGGCCGCGCGATGTGTTGATTCGCGTCTGCGCGACGTCGGTGAACCCCGTCGACTGGAAGATTCGCAGCGGCGGGCAGCGCAACGTCGTGCGCTACAAGCTGCCGTGGATTCTCGGCCTCGACGTCTCGGGCGTGGTCGAGGCGGTGGGCGCGCGGGTGACGCGCTTCAAGCCAGGCGACGCGGTGTGGTCTTCGCCGACGTACAAGCGGCCGGGCACCTACGCAGAGAAGGTCTGCATCGACGAGCGCGAGGTCGCGCTGAAGCCGTCGACTCTCAGCCACGACGAGGCGGCTTCGCTGCCCTTGGTCGCCCTAACGGCGTACCAGTGCGTGGTCGAGAAGGGGCGCGTCCAGAAGGGGCAGACGGTGCTGATTCACGCGGGGGCCGGAGGCGTCGGCAGCTTCGCGATTCAGCTCGCCAGGCACCTGGGTGCGCGGGTGATCACGACCTGCAGCGCGAAGAACGCGGACTTCGTGAAGGGCCTCGGGGCGGATCTCGCCGTCGATTACACGTCGCAGAAGTTCGAAGACTTCGGCCCGGTCGACTTCGTGCTCGACTCACTGGGCGAAGAGGCGCTCGCGCAGCACGTGAAGGTGATTCGTCCAGGCGGGAGGATGTCGAACATCACCGTCGACCTGCCGAAGCACGTCGCGAAGTACGGGCCCGTCTTCAGCCTTTTCACGATCGCCGCGGTGATGATCTGGATTCACGTCTGGCCGCTGCTGCGAAAGGGCATTCGCGTGAGGCACGTCATCAAGAGGTCGGACGGCGATCAGCTTCAGCAGATCTCCCGGCTCGTCGAGGCGGGGGCGATCAAGGCCGTGATCGACCGCGTCCTGCCCCTGGCCGAGCTCCCCGAGGCGCACCGCTTCAGTCAGACCCACCGCGCGCGCGGGAAGATCGTGATTCACGTCTGCGACGGGTAGGCCCTGTCTACGGCTTCGGCGCTTCCGGCGTGACGGCGAACACCTTCACCATCACGCCATCACCGACGGCGAGCAGGGTCATGTCGGGCGAGATCGCAACGAAGCCCACCTTTTCAAGCGGCAGCTTCTGAACGACGGTGCGCTTCGCGGTCTCGTAGACCCGAACCCACTTGTCCTCGGACGCGACGGCCAGCAGCGACCCATCTTTGCTGAGGGAGATCGACGAAACGCCCAGCGACGCGCCAGTGAAGGCGCCCACGCTCGCGCCGGTGGGGAGCGAGATCACCTGCACGTCCTTCTCCTTCCCGCTGAACGCGTACAGCTGCTTCGAATCGGCCGACAGCAGGCTCGACGTCGGGCTGGTGCCCTTCGATTCCTTCTTCGCCTTGCCCGACGGCACCTCGTTCTGGAGCAGCGCGCCGACCTTGCTGATGCCCACCACGAGCTTTCCGTCTTTCGTGAACTCGGGCGTGCGCGAACGCACCTCGAAGAGCTCTTTTCCGTCGGCGACCGCGAAGATCTCGCTGGTGCCGCTGATGCCTCCACCTGCGAGGTACTTGCCGTCAGCGCTGAACGCCACGTGCGCCAGCGGCTCGGCGTTGTGCATCACCCGCACCGGCTTTCCGTCTGGCATCGACCAGAGGTTGATTGCCAGCCCTGCATCGCCCGCCGCCAGCAGCTTGCCGTCGGGGCTGAACGCCAGCGACGAGACGCTGTCTTTCGGGCCGGTGAGCTTCATCAGCTCTTTCCCCGTCGCCACGTCCCACAGCCGCACGACCTTCTCGAAGCCCGCCGACGCCAACGTCTTGCCATCGGGCGAGAAGGCAATCGCGGCCACGTTGCCGTCGTGGCCCTGGAACAACCGCGGACGCCCGGGCACCAGCGAGGGGTCGGCCGCGGCCGTGAGCAACACCGCCACCAGAATCGCGTTCATGACTTCCTCCGCTTCTTCAGAATGTCCTGGCCCTTCTGCGACCGGGTCCACGTGCCAGACCTGCCGCCGCTCTTGTGCTCGAGCTGAACGTTCTCGATCACCATTCCGCGATCTGTCGATTTGAGCATGTCGTACACCGTGAGGGCCGCAGCGCAGGCGGCAGTGAGCGCCTCCATCTCGACGCCGGTGCGGCCCACTGTCTTCACGGTGGCGACGATTTCGACGCCGGTCAGCACCGGCTTCACTTCCATCTCGACGCCCGACAGCTCGATCGGGTGGCACAGCGGCACCACGTCAGGGGTCCGCTTCGCCGCCATCACGCCGGCGAGCCTGGCCGCCGCGATCACGTCACCCTTCTCGACCTTGCCCGAACGGATCAGCGTCAGCGTCTCGGGGGCCATGCGCACCCGGGCGGTCGCGGTCGCGGCGCGCTCGGTGACCTTCTTGCTGCCGACATCGACCATTTTCATTGCCCGCTTCCTATCACCCGCGGGCAGCGTTCACGGCCTGCAGCAAATCGGCGGTGAGATCCTCAGGATCCTCGAGGCCCACCGAGACGCGAATCAGCCCTTCGCCGATTCCGGCCGCCAGCCTTTCTTCCGGCGTCAGCCTGCGGGCCGCAGCGGTCGCCGCATGCATCACCAGCGTCGCCACGTCGCCCAGCGAAGGGGCCGGCCGCGCCAGCTTCACCGACTCGAGAAACTTGAAGGCGACCGCGCGGGTCGCGCCCGGAATCTCGAAAGTGAGCATGCCGCCGAAGCCCGCCGTCTCGATGTCGAGCACCTTCCGGGCAATCGCATGGTGCGGGTGCGACGCCAGGCCCGGGTACCGCACGTTCTCGACCTTGCCCGAGGCCACCAGCGCCATCGCGACCTGCAGCGCGTTGGCCGAATGCGCCTTCATTCGCAGCGGCAACGTCCGCACCCCACGCAACGTCAGCCACGCCTCGAAGGGCCCGAGCACATCGCCCCGCAGCACGCGCGCCGCCTTCAACAAAGCAATGCGTTCGACGCTGCCCGACACCGAGCCGCCCAGCGCGTCGCTGTGCCCGTTGATCCACTTCGTCGTCGACTGCACGGCGTAGTCGGCCCCGAGCTTCAGCGCGCGCTGCCCCATCGGAGAAGGAAAAGTTCCGTCGACCGCGACCACGGCCCCCGCCCCGTGCGCCGCGTCGCACAGTGCCGGCAGGTCGGGCACGGACACCAGCGGGTTGGTGACGCTCTCGATCAGCACGAACTGCGGCCGCACCTGCTTGAGCACCGCCCCGGCCCCTGCTTCGGCCAGCATCACCGGCACCAACCGCACGCCGCGCTCGACGCAGAGCTGGGAGTAGAGGGCGCGGGTCGCTCCGTAGCCGTCGCCCGGCAGCACCACCTTGTCGCCCGCCTTCAAGCCCTGCGCGTCGAAGACGGCCCGAAGCGCCGCCATGCCCGAGGCGTAGACCGCGCACGCGGCGGCCCCTTCGAGCGCGGCGATCGCCTCTTCGAGCAGCTGCGCGTTGGGCGCGGCGATGCGCGAGTAGACGAAGTCGCGGCCTTCGAAAGACTGATCGAGCGCGTCGGCGTCGTCGAAGTATGAAACGGCAGCGCTGTAGAGCGGAGCAGACGTCGGCTGCGAACGGGTCGGCGGCAGCCTGCTTCCAGCGACGATGGCAGCGGTGGTCGGTTTCATCCGACCTGGGCTTTAGCTCAGTCGTCGAGGATGAACTTGCGCGGATTCTGGGCGATGCCGTTCACGCGAACTTCGTAGTGCAGGTGGGGCCCGGTCGAACGGCCGGTGTTGCCCATCGCCGCGATCGGCGCGCCACGCTTGACCTTCTCGCCCGCCTTCACCCGAATCGAGGCGAGGTGGCCGTAGCGGGTCTTGATGCCGTAGCCGTGGTCGATCACGAGCACGTTGCCGTAGCCGCCTTCGAGCCCGGCGAACACGACGGTGCCGTCGGACGGCGCGATGACTTCTTTTCCGTGCGGGCCCGCAATATCGAGGCCGGCGTGCATCACGCGATCGCCGGTGTACGGGTCGAGCCGGGTGCCGAAGTCGCTGGTGATCCAGCCGCGCACGGGCCAGACCGAGGGGGTCGACGCGAGCAGGCTCTTCTGATCCTGGAAGTAGGCCTGAAGTTCCTGAAGGCTCTGTTCCTGGCGGGTCGCTTCGGCGCCGGCCTTGTCGAGCTTCTCGACCAGGGCGCGCGGCGTCTCAGGCGCGCGGGCGCGGAGGAACTGGTTGTCGCCGCTGCCGGCCACCTTCGACTCGGGCGACTCTTCGGTCGGGCCCATCGCGAGGTTGCGCTGCGGATCCGACAGAAGCGTGATCGCGCGGAGCTTCTGATCGAACCTTTCGACGCGGTCGAGGGTGGCGCCGATGTGCTCGAGGCGCTCACGAACCGCCAGCAGCTCAGACTTCAGCTTCAGGTTCTCGTCGCGCAGCGCGGGGTTCTCACCGGCCTGGTTGACGATGTTGAAGTAGTGGAGGCACGCGACGACCGTCACGAGGAGGACGGCGCTCAGCAACCCGCCCAGCTGAAAGAGACGTTTCTTCTGAAGCTTGAACCGCCTGACTTCCGCGCCGTGGTGATCCGGCACGACGATCAAGGTAAAGGTTTCGTTGGCCAAAAGGCGTCCCCGTAAAGTCAATCGGTCTAAGCGGCCGCGGATACTGGATCGCCGGTACGACGCAGCGCAACAACAAAGCCATTGTGTGTGACTGGGAGGTGACGGCCAGTTTCTGGCTGACTACGCCACCGACTTCACGACGATGACGGTGATGTTGTCGTCACCGCCCCGCTCGTTCGCCAGCTCGATCAACTTTTTCGGAGCGTCCTTCAGATCCGAGCCGCTGACGACTTCGCGAATCTCTTTGTCCTCGACCAGGTTCGCCAGGCCATCGGAGCAGAGAATGAAGAGATCACCTGGCTCACAGACGAGCCCCATCACGTCGACCTGCACTTCTTCTTCGAAGCCGACCGAACGGGTGATGATGTTCTTGTAGCGCGAGTGCCGCGCTTCTTCGGGGGTGATCATCCCCGCCTTGATCTGCTCGTTCACCAGCGAGTGGTCTTCGCTGATCTGCTGAATCAGATCGCCGCGCACCAGGTACGCCCGGCTGTCGCCGACGTGCGCGAACAACGCGTGGTTGTTCTTCACGCACAGAGAGATGACGGTAGTCCCCATGCCGTTGAGGCGCGGGTCCTCTTGAGCGGCCTTGAAGATCTCGAGGCACGCCTTTTCGACGGCGCCGCGCAGGAACTCGGGAAGTGGAGAGTCCTGGAGGTTGGTGTCGGCCTTGAAAGGGTTGTCGGCCGCGTCCTTCACGCGCCGCAGCTCTTTGTCGATCGTCTCGACCGCGATGCGCGACGCAGTGCCGCCGCCCGCGTGGCCGCCCATTCCGTCCGCGACCACGAAGAGTTGAAGCTCCTCATCGATGAGGAAGCTGTCTTCGTTGTGATTGCGCTTTCTGCCCACGTCGGTGAGACCCGACGAGATCGCCTTCATTCGTGAGGCCCCATCGATCCGTGACACGGCCGGAATGGTAGGCGACGCTTCCGTGGCCAGCAACACAACTTCTCACGCTGTGCGACGAATCTCTTTTCTTGCGCGGGCGCGACTCACACGGGTGACGACCCGATTCGCAGATCTGAGCAGCGCTTCTGCCGCCGACAGCGCCTCCCGGGTGATCTCGACCCCTGAGAGCATGCGGGCGAGCTCACCCGCACGCTCGTGGCCCTCGGCCAGCTCGCTCACCTGCGCGTGGGTTCGACCGCGGCTGTCCGTCTTCTCGACCTTCAGGTGCGCATCGGCGTGCGCGGCGACCTGAGGCAGGTGGGTGATGCAGAGCACCTGGCGGTGACGGCTCACGTCCTTGATCAAGCGGCCCACCACGTCGGCCACGGCTCCACCGACGCCCGCGTCCGCTTCGTCGAACACCGTGCACCCGCACTCGTCGGACTCCGCCAGCGCGGCCTTGATCGCCAGCATCACCCGCGACGCCTCGCCGCCCGAGGCAACCTTCGCCAGCGGGCGCAGCGGCTCGCCGACGTTCGCGCTGAACAACAGCTCGACCGCGTCCGCGCCCGACGGGGCCAGCGGCTGGACGTCGATCTGCACTGCGAAGCGCGCCTTCGCCATCGCCAGCTTC
Organism: Myxococcales bacterium; assembly: GCA_038206395.1. Classification (GTDB taxonomy): domain Bacteria; phylum Myxococcota; class Myxococcia; order Myxococcales; family Myxococcaceae; genus JAGSPQ01. Next base: position 69,642 of record JBBRAX010000033.1, read on the forward strand.
TTCAACCGTTCACCCACGGCCTCGACCAGCGCCGAGCCAGCGGTCTTCCGGGCGGCGCTCAGCGAAGCTGCACAGGCAGTGGCTTCCACCAAGGCCTTTGCTTTCAGCTGCTCCAGCACCGCGCGGCGTTCTGCGCGGTTCAGCAGCGCCTCGAGCTCGGCCGCGAGCGCATCACGGCGGGCCAGCACCCCTTCCAGCGGCGCGGCGTGCTTCCGCGACAGCCGCCGCAGGGCGTCGAGGCGATCGTCGAGCTCGGCGAGCCGGCCGGGGTCGGCCTCGAGCGTGCTCAAGTAGCGCGACAGCCCGCGGGCAGATTCCTCGAGCTCGGCCTGGGCTGCGACGAGCCGCTCGCGTGGGCCCTGAAGGGCGGGGTCGATCTTCTCGGCGTCGGTGACGGCGACCAGCGCCCTGCCCGTCAGCTCGAGCGCCGAAGCCTCACGGGTCGAGACGAGCTCTTCGGCGAGGGCCGCCAGCTGGCGCAGCCGCTGACTCGCCCGCAGCCGCCGCTGCTCGGCCTCGAGCTTCACGTCTTCGCCCGGCTTCGGCGCAACCTTGTCGATTTCCTCGAGTTGGAACTTCAAGAAGTCGGCGCGCACCTGCACCTGCGCCTCGTCGCCCCCCAGCGCGTTGAGCTCGCGCTCGAGCTGCTGCAGCGCCGCATACGCTTCGCCGTACCTGGAGGAAGCGCGGGTGACCCACTCGCCCCCGAGGCGATCGAGCAGGCCGAGGTGGCGGCCCGCATCGAAGAGCGCGAAGTGCTCGTGCTGCCCGGCGACGTCGACGAGGCCGTGCATGAGGCGGTTGAGCACGCCGACGGCGACCAGCGCACCGTTGACGTGCGCCTTGCCGCGGCCGTTTCGCCCAATCAACCGGCGAACGCTGACCTCGGCGCCCAGGTCGGGCAACCCGAGCTCGGCGAGCCGCGCCTCCATCGCAGCGGTTCGTTGAAAGACACCTTCGACCACCGCCTCATCGGCGCCAGCTCGAACCGCTTCTCCATCGGCCCGCGCACCCGACAGCAGCGCGAGCGCGTCGATCAGCATCGACTTGCCCGCCCCCGTCTCGCCCGTGAGCACCGTGAGCCCCGGCCCGAAGGCCACCTCGGCCTCTTCAATCACCGCGAAGTTCGACAATCTGAGCGACAGCAACATGGGTTCCCACCTCCTGACCGCGTGTTCAGCCTACACTGAACAACTTATCAGTACTGGCTGACATGTGCCGTGGGTGGAACCCTTCGTTCATTCCGTTCAGCCTGTTGCTTTCCGGCACACCTTTTGCTCAAGGGCCGCGGATGGAACATCGCCCTCCTGCGCTGCTCGCGAACGCCGACTATTACGGCACGCTCGCGGCCGCGCGGTGCCTGGGCCGCAACGGAATCCCTCTCACGGTGGCGCACCCTGGCCGCCTGGGCGCGGCAACCTGGTCTCGCTACATTCAAAAGCGCCTCACCTGCCCGCCGACCACGAAGTCAGCAGAGTTCCTCGCCTGGCTGCTCGACTTCGGAAAAGCGTCGCCGGGCCACGTGCTCTACCCGACCAGCGACGACGCGGCGTTCATCTACTCGGCGCACCAGGAGCGCTTGAGCGAGTTCTTTCACCTGTACCAGCCCCCGGTGAGCGCGGTGTACGGGCTGCTGAACAAGCGGAAGCTTCACGAAGTGGCGCTGGCGGTCGGGCTCAAGGTCCCGCGCACGTGGTTCCCGGGAAGCGAAGAGGACTTCGACACCATCGCGCGCGAGGCGACCACCGCGCTGATGATCAAGCCGGTGACGCAGGTGCTGTTTACGAATCACCGCAAGGGCCAGGTGACCACGGCCGACCAGCTGCGGTCCGAGTACAAGACGTTTGCCCAGGAGTCCTATGCGCCCGAGCTGCGCGCGCTCGACCCTGACGTGACGCGGCCGATGGTGCAGGCCTTTCACCCCGAGGCGAACCAGTCGATCTACAGCCTGTCGGGCTTCATCAGCCGCGAAGGCGAGCAGGCGCTGCGCGGCGCGGTGAAGGTGCTGCAGCTGCCCCGCAAGCTCGGCGTCGGAATCTGCTTCGAGAATGCCGAGGTCAACCCGTCGCTGGCCGACCGCATCACCGCGATGTGCAAGCGGCTCGGGTACTTCGGGGTGTTCGAGGCCGAGTTCATCGTCCATGGCGACGACCACCTGCTGATCGACTTCAACCCGCGCTTCTTTGGGCAGCTGGGCTTCGACGTGGCGCGTGGGCTGCCGATGGGGCTTTTGGCCTACGAAGCGGCGCTGGGCCGGGCCGACAAGGTGAGCCAGATGCTGGCGCGGGCGAGGGCGTGGGCACCGCAGACGCCTCCGGTCTTCGTGCACCGGGCGGCGCTGGACCTCGTGCTTCGTTCACAGCAGGCGTCGCACGCGATGCCGCGGGAAGAAGCAGACGAATGGCGCGCCTGGGCCGAACGACACCCGGCGGTCGACGCGGTGCTCGACGCCGACGACTGGAAGCCTGCGGCGATCGACTGGGTGAACCGGCTCTCGAGCTACGCGCGGCACCCGCGGTCTTTCGTGCGCTCGATCATCCTGAACCGCTAAAGAGCCTCAGCCGAACTGCAGCGCCGTGACCTGAACACCCATTGCCTGGCCGCTGAAGGCGGCCTTGCCGCGATCGGCGCCGGCGGCTCCGGCAGCGACCATCAGGGGAAGCAGGTGCTCTTCGCGCGGGTGACAGGCGCGCGCGGCTGGTGCCGACGACCACCTGGTGAGCCGCTCGTCACGCGTGGCAGGTTCGGAAAAAGCGGTTTCCTGCAGCCACGCGTCGAAGCGCGCAGACTCGGCGCCGGCCGCCTGGGAATTGAAGCCGCGCATGTTGTGGTAGCTCATGCCGCTGGCGACGATCAGCACCCCTTCGTCGCGCAGCGCAGCCAGCGCCCGGCCCATCGCCAGGTGTGCCGCAGGGTCGAGCCCCGCCTTCAGCGACAGCTGCACGGTCGGCACCTGCGCCTCGGGGTAGGTCAGCTTGAGGGGAATGAAGACGCCGTGATCGAAGCCGCGGCGACCGTCGGTCTTGCTGGCGATGCCCGCCACGCCGAGCAGGTTCTGAACCTTCGTCGCCAGCATCGGCGCACCCAAAGCGCCCCACTTCAGCGCGTAGGTCTCGGCCGGAAAGCCGTCGTAGTCGTAGAGCAGCGGCGGCTGCGCGGAAGAAAGGACAGTCGGCACGTCTTCTTCCCAGTGGGCCGAGATGACGAGCAGCGCGGTGGGCGTCGCGGGCAGCTGCGCATTGATGCCCTTGAGGTAGTCGGCCATCGGCTTCCACATCCCCTTCGGGCCCATCGCTCCGTCGGGCATGAAGAAGCAGGGGCCTCCCCCGTGCGGCAGGTAGACGGTGGGCATGCGCTTCTTCGCGCCGGTGCTGGTGAGCACGCGGCCAGCCACTGCGGCGCCGGCCACCATCACTTCTCTGCGATCCATCAGGTTTTCGTCCATCGCCGACCCAATATGCCCATGCTGCGCGGCTGTTACCACCTGCTGTCCGGCGGGGACTCTGGTGCGTAGGCTGCAACAATGGATCTGAACCTGGTTTCGGTGTTCCAGCACGTGGCCGAGGCGGCCAGCTTCTCGGCGGCGGCGAAGAAGCTGGGCGTGCGCAGATCTTCGGTGAGCCGCAGCGTCGCAGCGCTCGAACGGGAGCTGGGGGTGCAGCTTTTCAACCGGACGACGCGAAGCGTGGCGCTGACCACTGCGGGAACTGCGCTGTTGGCGAAGGTGCGGCCGCAGCTGCTGGCGCTGAAGGAGGCGCTGGGCTCGCTGCCCGAGCGCGAAGAAGAGCCCTCGGGAGACCTGCGGCTGACGGCGCCTGGGGACATCGGGGCGATCGTCTTGCCGGCGGTGCTGGCGGGGTTCGCGCTGCGATTTCCGGCGGTGCACGTCGATGCGCGGCTCACCAACCGAACGGTGGACCTGGTGGGTGAAGGGTTCGACGTGGCGTTGAGGGCGGGGACGAAGCTTCAAGACTCGTCGCTGGTGGCGCGGCGGGTCTCGACGGTGTCCTTCCAGGTCTTCGCGTCACCGACGTACCTGGCGCGGGCCGGCACCCCTCGCACCGCCGAAGACGCGCTGGAGCACGAGTGGGTGATGTTCCGTGGGTTCAAGCTGCCGCCGCCGCTGGGCATGATGAAGCGCAAGGCGCGCGTGACGGGCGACGACATGATGTTCGTCCACCGCACGGTTCGCGCGGGCCTGGGCCTTGGGTTGATGCCCGCGTTTCTCGCCCAGCAAGACGTGTCGGCGGGCGCGCTGGTGCGGGTGCTGCCGCGGCTCGAGCTGAAACAGGGAGGCCTGTATCTGCTGCACCCGCCGGCGCGGCACGTGCCCCGCAAGGTCACGGCATTCCGCGACTTTCTGGTGCAGCACCTGCAACAGCACCCGCTGTGATGCGCCAGCTTCGATGCAGGCTGTGTCCCCTGGCCAAGCTCGGGGTGTTGACGTGGAAGCCCAGGTCGAAGGAGTGACTACTTCACCCGGGTGCCGTGCTTGCCAGCGATGGACGCGAAGCGCACGACAGGGCCGATCGCCGCGTTCGAGAGGTCGGTGAAGAGCTTGTAGTCGAAGGCGCCGATCATCTTGCCGTCGTCGCCGAGCTCGAAGCGGGCAGCGTTGACGCTGAGCTGATCGTTGGTCTTCAGGGTCGTACCGGTCTCGGCGAGCAGGGGAAGCACGGCGCCGACGGTCATCGCGCACAGCGGCGGCACCGACGCCATCGCGGCGATCTTTCCCGTCAGCGGCAGCGGCACGTTGCAGCCTCCGCCGACGCGCCAGACGATCAGATCCGCGGCGGCGGTCGAGCCGAGGTCGAGATCGATGCTCACCATCTTCGTCACCCCGCCCGACTGCACCTCGGCTTCATAGCGCCAGGTGCCGACCATCGGGTTCCCCGGGCCACAGCCGACGGCGAGCACAGCGGCGATTCCCGCGAGAAGGCGCATGGGTTGCCTCAGCCGACGTGCGACATCGCGGTGACGGGCTTGAGCCGCGCGGCGATGAAGGAAGGAATCAATGAGATCGAGGTGACGGCGAAGGTGATGAAGACGATCGCGGTCAGTGCCCACTGGGCGGTGGGAATGATGATCAGCTTGTCGCTCATCATGATCAGCTGAACCTCCAACGGCAGCGCGACGCCGGCGCCGTTGATGACTGCCGAGATGATGACGCCGATGATCGAACCGGCCAGCGAGCTGATCGCTCCGAGCAGGAAGCCTTCGGTGAGGAACATCGCCAGCACGCGAACCCGCTGCATGCCGATCGCGCGAAGGGTGCCGATCTCGCGGGTGCGTTCGCGAATCGAGATCCACATCACGATCATGATCCCGACGCCGACGATGGCGAGCAGCACGAAGGCCATCATGAACGACAGCATGTCCATCAGATCCACCGTCCACGACACGAAGCTCACTTCGTCGCGCCAGTTGGTGACGTCGAGCTTCTGCCCCGTCCACGCCTCGCGGCTGACGTTCTCGAACTTGAAGAAGAAGGCGCGCGGGTCTTCGTCCAGCAGCTCGTAGCCGGCCTTCGCCAGCGCCAGGCGCAGTCTTTCCTGCACCGCCTTGACCGTCTTCGGATCTGACTTCTTCAGGTACAGCTGCAGCGCGCCGGTGGCCTCGGAGTTCAGCTGGTAGAGATCGCGCAGCGTCGCTTCGTTCATGAAGCTCGAGAACTGGCTCATCAGGCCGACGTTCTTCGCGATCGCGACCACGGTGACGTCGACGGTGTTGTTGGTGCCGCGCGGCGTGGGCGCCGACAGCGTGACCTTATCGCCGACCTTCACCTCGAGATCGCGCGCCTGGTCTTCGAACAGCAGCATCGTGTTCGGCTTGCTGAGGTCTTCGAGCTTGCCGGACTTGATGACGAGCACGTCTTTGAGGCCGAGCTCCTGGGTGACGTCGATGCCGCCGAGGCCGAACATCTTGGTGTTGGTGTCGCTGATCACCTTGGCCCAGCCACGGCCGCGCTGCGCGATGTAGTTGAGCTCTGGCACTTCCTGGCGAACCAGCGCCTCGACCTTGCGGTAGTCCGTCACCACCGGCGCCGCCTGCCCTGCCGTCGCCTTGTAGAACCCGGACACGTTGACGTGGCCGCTCATCAGGGTGGTCGACGACTCGATCAGCGTGCGGTTCATGCCTTCGGCGACGCCGAGCATCACCACCATCACCATCGTGACGATGCCGATCGCGGTGACGAGCACGCCGGTGCGCAGGCGGTGCGACAAGAGGCTTTTGAAAGCGATTTCGAAGAGCTGAATCATGGCTATTCCGAGGCCTGCATCGCCTTCAGCGGAGATACGCGAACCGCAATGAGCGCGGGAACGAGAACGGAGATGGTGGACGCACCGAGGATCATCACCGCGGCGAAGACGATGCTCGACAAGGTCAGCTGTGGCAGCAGGCGCGGGCCTGAGAAGAAGAAGTACAGCTCGTCGCGGAACGCGGGAATGCCGGTGGCTCCGAGCCAGGTGACGATGCCGGCCCCGAGGCCGATGCCGATGGCTGCGAAGACGACGCCGAGCACCAGGGTCTCGACGATCACCATCGTCAGCACGAACTCGCGCTGGGCGCCGATGGCGCGCATGGTGCCGATCACCTGGGTGCGCTGCAGGGTGGCGATCGTGACCCCGATCATCATGATGATCACGGCGACGAGGCCGACCACCAGCACGATGAGGACCAGCGCGATGCGGAAGAAGCCGATGAACTGGCCCAGCGTGCCGGCCGCCGCGTCCCAGTTGATGACCCAGATTGCGGGCCGCGCCTTCTCGATCAGCGCCTTCACCGACGCTTCGACCGCAGGCGTCAGCGCCGTACGCTGCACCTTGTAGGCCTGCTCGAGCGCGAGCACGTCGCGGGGATTCGCGGGCTCTTTCGCCCCCCCCACCCTCTTCCTCTCTGCCTCGAGCACGGGCTTCAGCGTGGCCGACAGGGTGCCGGGCAGATCTGCCTTCTCGAGCGCGTCGACCGCGTCCTTTGCCGGAGGCTGCACGGTGTCGTTCAACATCGCTTCGATCGCGAGCCGGGTCTTCTCGATCGCCACCGGGGTGTCGTCCTTCACGACGATCGCGGCGTGCAGCACGACGCCCGATTCGATCTCTTCGCGGCTGTAGACCTTGGTTTCCTTCTCGAGCACTGCCTCGCGGCGGCCGCCGGCAAAGGAGCCTTCTTCGATCTTGGTGGCGATCGCGTCGCCTTCCAGCGCTTCGCTGCCGCCGAACAGATCGTCTTCGGCGCTCTCGCGAGAGACCCTCTTCGCGTTCGTCGTGTCCATCAGCGCCTTCGCTTCCTGCGCGCGGTCGCTGGTGAGGTAGCCGTAGAGGTCGCGGAAGCTGACCATGTCGATCAGCGCGAGCGCGCCCGACAGCGGCGACTTCTCGAGGCCCTTGAACTGAAAGGTGCCGTAGACCTTCACGTTGACGGACTCGACCGAGCCCGACCGGCCGAAGCTCTTCAGGTTCAGCGTGTCGCCGACCTTCACCCGGTACAGCTCGAGCAGCGGCGCGAGCTCGGCGTAGAAGAAGGCGTAGCGGGCGTCGAAGTTCTCGTCGGTGACCTTGAAGAAGGCCTTCAGCAGCGCGGCGTAGTCGGCCTCTTTGGTGTCGAGGATCTTCTGGAGGCGTTCGACCGCGATGGCGGTCTTGAGGCTGTCGAGCTGAAGAATGAACTCGCGGGTCTGCGACTGGTTCTCGCGGATGAAGCGCTGCAGCTCTTTGTCGTTCGCGTCCGAGATGCGGCGGCCCGACTCGCGCGCTTCCTTGATCTTGTCCATGCGGCGCGCGTTCTTCAGCTTCAGGTATTCCTCGTAGAAGAACTTGGGGATGAGCAGCCCCCGCTTCCCGGCCGGCACGCGCTCGCCGTCTGCGATTTCCATGCGGTCGAACGTTTGCTGGAAGTTCTCGAGGTCGGTGCCGAGGTAGCGAATGAAGAGCAGGTCAGCGTCAGAGACCTGGGGGCTGATCTTGTTCTCGAGCAGCTCGAGGTGGGCGTACGGATCCTCGTCGAACGAGCTCCAGAACTCTTCTGAGTTGGCCGAGACGAGCGCGGTGCGATCGCCTTCGTCTTCGGCGCCCTTCGCCATCAGCGCGGTCTGCCGTTCGGTGTCCTTGATCAGCACCGAGAGGATCTGACGGACGTGGGCCTTGGAGTTCTCGATCTGCTGGTCGAGGTCCAAGGGCTTGTTCTTCCCTTCGAGCTTCTCGCGGTAGAGGTTGCGCAGGCGTTCGAGGGTGATGTCGACGGTGTTGCCGGAGCCGAGCATCGCTCCGCTGGTGCCCATCGGGACGACGCGTTCGACGTTGGGGATCTGCAGCAGCTTCGCCTTCACTGCCGGGAAGTCTTCGATGGGCGACAGCGTGGCGTCGCTGCCGTCGAACTTTCCGTAGACCTCGAGGTTGTCCTTCGAGCGCGTCGAGTACAGCTGCAGGTGGCCGGTGACGCTGCCGACGATGCTCTTGCTCAGCGACCGATCGAGGGTGTCGAAGAGCGAGCCGCCCACCACCAACAGCACCGTGCCGAAGAGGATGATCGACCCGACGAACAGGTTCAGCAGGCTGCCGAACAGGTTCCGCAGCGCGATCTGAACGAGGACGAAGGTTCTCGAAAGCATGGCGCTCCTTTAACCCCAGAAACCACCCGAAAGCGCTCGATTCGCCCGGCCGGTTCATTGGCGGAGCAGGCCCGTTCATCCTGACCCGAAGAGAAGCTCCCCGCTCATCCCGAAGAGAAGCCGAGGGAGGAGCCGCCGGGGGTGAACTGTCTTTCAGTCCTTGTGGGGCCGGAACAGATCTTCGACGTCGTTCTCGGTCAACGCCTTGCCGACATCGGAGTCGGTGCCGAGGACGCCCGCCGCGAGCTCTCGCTTGCGCTGCTGCAGGGCGAGAATCTTCTCTTCGACGGTGCCGCGGGTGATCAGCTTGTAGCTGAACACGGGGCGGGTCTGGCCGATGCGGTGGGTCCGGTCGGTGGCCTGGTCTTCGACGGCGGGGTTCCACCACGGGTCGTAGTGAATGACGTAGTCGGCGGCGACGAGGTTCAGGCCGGTGCCGCCGGCCTTCAGCGAGATGAAGAACAGCGGCGGGCCGTCGGGCGCGTTGAACTGATCGACGCGCGACATGCGGTCTTTGGTGCGGCCGTCGAGGTACATGAACTTCAGCTGCTTTTCCTCAGCCGTGTGGGTGAGGATCTCGAGCATCTCGGTGAACTGGCTGAACACCAGGGCGCGATGGCCTTCGGCGACGAGGTCATCGACGAGATCAGCGAAGCGCGCGAGCTTGGCCGACGGCGGCAGCGCGGTGCCCGGAGGCAGCTTGAGCAGGCGGGGATCGCAGCAGACCTGACGCAGCTTCATCAGCGCGGCGAGAATCGAGACGCGCGACCGGTTGAAGCCGACCTTCTCGATGGTGTCGAAGACCTTGCGGCGGCTCTCTTCGAGCACTTCCTGGTAGAGCGCGGCCTGGCCCGCTTCCATCTCGCACCACGCGACGGTCTCGGTCTTCGGCGGCAGATCTTTGGCGACCTCGGTCTTGAGGCGGCGAAGGATGAACGGGTGAATGCGCTTCTTGAGGCGGTCGCGCACGCCCATGTCGCCCTGCACCATGATGGGCTGCTCGAAACGATCGTGGAAAGCGTCGGCGGTGCCGAGGAACCCGGGCATGAGGAAGTCGAAGAGGCTCCACAGCTCGGTGAGGCGGTTTTCCAGCGGCGTACCGGTGAGCGCGAGGCGGGTGTCGGCCTCGATGGACTTGCAGGCCTGCGCGGTGGCCGAGTCGGCGTTCTTGATGTTCTGCGCTTCGTCGAGGACGACGCTGCGCCACTTCACCTTTTTGAGCTCTTCGACGTCGCGGCGAATCAGCGAGTAGCTGGTGAGCACCACGTCGACGCCCGCCAGCTGCTCGACCTTTTCGTGGCGATCTTGCCCGTGCCAGACCACACACGACAAGCCAGGCGTGAACTTCTCGATTTCACGTTCCCAGTTCGCGAGCACCGACGTCGGAGCGACCACCAGCGTCGGCGCCGACCCGAACTCATCCTTCGTCTTGAGCAGCAAGCTCAGCGCCTGCACCGTCTTGCCAAGGCCCATGTCGTCGGCGAGCACGCCCGAGAGGCCGTGGCGGTGAAGGAACCAGAGCCAGGCCAGACCTGCTTCCTGGTAGTGGCGCAGCGTTGCCTGCAGCTTCGCTGGCGCTTTCACGGCGGGAATGCCGTCGATCTCTTTGAGCTCGGCCATCGCCTTGCGGGCCTTGGCGTCGATCTCGACCTCACCGAGCGCGGCGAGCAGATCGAGCGCGGGGGCATGAAACAGGGGCAGCTTGGTCTTCTGTTTTCCAGGGGCAGCGCCGGCTTCTTCGAGCAGGTCTGCCGCGCTGCGCAGCTCGCCCAGGTCGGCCTCGGCGAAGGTGCCGTCTTTGAGCGCGATGAAGCGGCGGCCCGAGTCGAGCCACATGCGAACGGCGCCGAGGTCGACCGATTGATCGTCGGTGACGAAGTCGGCGTCGAGCTCGAACCAGTTCACTCCGGACATGTTGACGCGGATGCGCGGCTTGATCTTCGGGCGCACGCGCACCTTCGGAGCGGCGGCAGCGAACTGTTCCCACTCCTGCGGCAGCTTCGCGCGGTTGTGCGCCCAGAAGTCCAGCGACGCATCGCCGACGGCTTCATACGCGAGGGCGTTGGGGTCGTACTTGAAGCCGAGCTCGGTCAGCGTCTTGCCGGCCGCGCGCTCTTGCGCTTCCTGGCGAAGGTAGAGCTTCCTTTCGTTGCCAGTGCCACCGCTGGCGTAGCCCAGGTGCTGCGCGTTCGGCGACACCGGCACAGTGACGTTGGGCCCGTAGCGGCCGGCCAGCTGCGCTTTGACGCGCTCGGCGGTGCCTTCGAGGGTGAGCAGGAACCTGGGCTCGGCCTTGTCGTCGACCTCGAGGCCGTCGGCGAGCAGCGCCATGCGGAAGCGCGGCAGGTGGGCGGCGAAGAAAGACAGCACGCGATCGAGCTGATTGGGCGGAAACACCATCGACGGCTCGAGCAGCCACTTGCGGAGGATGCGGGGCGGGAAGTCGGGTTCGAGCACCAGTGCCTGCTGGCCGGCGATGACCCAGCTGCGGCGGCCCGAGAGCACGGCGACGTCTTTCATCAGCAGCGTGGTGCCATCGGGCAGCTGAATGTCGATGCGGGCGGTGGCCCCGTCGGGCTTGTTCTCGAGGCGAATGACGGGGCGCGCGGGCTGATCGCCGAAGACGAGGGCGGTGCCGCGGTAGATGACTTTGCGCTGGCCGAGCAGGTCGAGGAGGTTGGCGAGGTCTTCGTCAGACAACACCATCTTCGCGTCGAAGCGGGGCTCGAAGCGCGAGAGCTCGATGAAGGCGAGCTCGTCGGTGGGGGAAATACGGCTGCCGCCCGACAGGGTGCGTTTGACGTGAATGGGGCCTTTGGCCTGCTGGTCGATGCGGCGAACGTCGAGGACCCACTGGCGGCCGCTGGTGCCCTGCAGAATCGGAGCGACGCGGTAGATGAACTCGTAGTCCGTCTGGGCGCTGAGTCCGATCCAGCTCTCGAGCTTGGCGAGGGCGGGCAGCGAGGTGCCGTCTCCGGCGGGCATCTGCGGCTCTTCAGGAAGGTCGGCGGCGGGGGTGCTTTCTTCCAGAGGGTTCGCGGCCTGGGCCGGCGTCTCGGGGACGGTGCCGGGGATGACCTCGGTGTTGTCGGCGGTGCGGAGGCGGGCGAGGTAGACGAGGCCGACGGCGACCACGTGCTTGCAGTGGGGGCCGAACTTGTTCCACGAGTTGCAGCTGCAGTGGGATTCGATCTTCCCCACCGCGGGCTTCATCGTGACGTCGTACTTGTCGCTCTCGGTGCCGGTGACTTTGGCCGAGATGCCTTCGGCAGATCGGGCGAGGTTCGAGACGCGACGCCCTTCGGCGTACTCGCGGCCCGTCTTGAAGGTGATCGACTGGACTTCGGCTTTGAGGGTTCGGAGCCAGGAGCCGTCGTCGCGTGGCAGAGATTCAGGGATGGAGGTCGAGGTCGAGGCCAAGCGTTCGCATTAACATCGCAGAGCCCGCTTCGCTAGGATCGCTTCCGCCATGGAATCGCGAATCGACGAGCTGGAAGCCCGCTTCACGCAGCAGGAGCACACCGTCGCCGAGCTCTCGGAGGTGATCTGGAAGCAGCAACAACAGCTCGATGGCCTGACCCGCATCGTCCACGAGCTGCAGCAGAAGCTGGCCGGAGATCCCGGGCTCGTCGACGCCAACCAGCACGAGAAGCCGCCGCACTACTGAGCCGTGAGCTCGAGGGAGGTCGTGAGCCGTTCATCCCGAGAGAAGTCGAGGGAGATCGTGAGCCGTTCATCCCGAGAGAAGTCGAGGGGTGAGACTCCACCACGCGGCGCTGTCAGGCAGAGATCACGATGCGCATTTGTCGAACGCTTGATGTGCGCGGGGTATGTTCGAGTTGGGGGTAAGTCATGCGTTCACTTCGATTCGTCGTTCTGGGGCTTTTGATCGGTCTCGCGTCGTGCGGCAGCCCGCTTCCGCGGTGTGACACCGACGCGTTCTGCCTCGACCTATCTCGCGGCGTTCCCTCGTATTGCGACCCGGTTCGGCACATCTGCTTCTACCGGGCGACCGACGGTGGTGCTGGCGGCGGAGTTGGAGCGGGTGGCGGCGTTGGAGCGGGTGGCGGCGTTGGAGCGGGTGGCTGCGTTGGAGCGGGTGGCGGCGTTGGAGCGGGTGGCGGCGTTGGGGCGGGCGGCGGCGTTGGGGCAGGCGGCGGAGTTGGAGCGGGCGGCGGAGTTGGAGCGGGTGGCGGCGTTGGAGCGGGTGGCGGCGTTGGAGCGGGTGGCGGCGTTGGGGCGGGCGGCGGCGTTGGAGCGGGCGGCGGCGTTGGCGCAGGCGGCGGAACTGGTGCGGGCGGCGGAACTGGTGCGGGCGGCGGAGTCGGAGCTGGTGGTGGTGGTGGTGGTGGTGTGGGCTCAGGCGGTGGACTCGGGATTGGCGGCGGGGTCGGCGCCGGGACGGGTACCTGGGTCGATCAGAACCTGGCACAGGTACCGATGCTGAAAGCCGTTGCGGGCGTCAACAGTTCCTTTATCTGGGCTGCGGGATCGACGACCGTGTGGCAGTGGGACTCGATGACCTGGGCCTCGATGAGGCAGGCAGCGGTCCCGATGAAGAATTACACAGCGGTCTGGGCCTACAGCGCGACCGATATATGGGCGGCCGACCGATCATCGACAGTATTCCACTGGGATGGCGCTAACTGGAGTTCGATGGCGGCTTTCGGCCCGATCTATTCGCTCTGGGGAAGCGCACCGAACGATGTCTGGGCGGTCGGCCGGGATGGATTGATTCAGAATTGGGACGGAATCCAATGGACGGAAGTTGTCCCCGCGGTCCCTGCGGGAGGAACTGCGAATCTATCGCTTGAGCGTGTTTGGGGACGAACAGCCTCCGACGTTTGGTCCGTGGGTCGAAATAGCAATACGACCCATTGGAATGGAACATCGTGGACCGCGATCTCCACGCCCACCACGCAAACGCTTTCTGGCGTGTGGGCCGACTCAGCGACGAGCGCATGGGCCGTCGGAACAGCAGGGACAATCATCCGTTGGAATGGCTCGTCGTGGTCAGCAGTAGCCAGCGGTACGACCTCCAACTTCCGTGACGTTTGGGGGTTCGGTCCCAACGATGTCTGGGCGGTGAGCGACGGTGGCGTGATCGCCCACTGGAACGGATCGTCTTGGGCCACCGTGGTGATAGGTGGCGTCCTAAATGGCATCTGGGGTTCCGCCGCCAACGACATCTGGATCGTTGGCGACGGCGTCATCCTTCACGGCCCGTGAACCACGTCGCTGGCTACGGCAAGCACGCAGTGCCGCAGGTGCCAGGGTTGGCGTTAGCAGTCCGTTGAAGTAACGGCGCGGAGCCGCAGACTGGCATCGGTGATGCTTCTCCACCTCGTCGAAGCCGTGCTCGTCGAGCTGCGCGTTCAGCCGGTCGTAGAAGAGGTGACTCGGCCCGCGAATCACCGGCACCAGCATCGAATCCTGCTGCGGCTCTCGTCGTCCCATCGACATCCGCTCGACCTACCGCCTCTCGCTCGAGCCGTCGATCCCCCTCGGACAGGGAATTCGGCCTGTAAAGATTCGCACTTCAAGATCAGTTGAACCGGATGCCCGCTCGTGGCGGCCTCGGTTTCGGCGGCGGCTCGAGGGCGTAGCTGAGTTGTAGGCCGTCGCGGATAAGGCGCCGCTTGT
>JBBRAX010000034.1:0-80879 GCA_038206395.1 Myxococcales bacterium
GCGCCTCCGCCAGTGCGCGGCGCTCAGCCTGCTGCTCCACCGGAGCCGCCGCCTGTTCCTCCCGCGCCGCCTGCCGCGCCTACACCGCCGCCCGTACCACCCGCGCCGCCGCCAGCGCCGGACGCGCCGGTGCCTCCGCAGCCCACGAGCACCACCGCCGCCACGACCACCGCGAAGATCTTCTTCATGTCAGCGCCCCTGGGCAATGCGTCGAACCACAACTCCAGCGATGTTCATCCCGAACACCGACGTCACGAACGCCACGCTGCCGTCGATCTGGCTGCGGTGCTCACACGAATGAAACTCGTTCTCGCCATGCGGGCACACGCACAGGAAGCCGTCGGTGGCGTCGTCGTACTTGAGCTCGAAGGGCTCGCGGCGCGGCTCGATCGAATACACCGCCGTGATTCCCGTCGGCCGGTTGGTGTCGATCTCGTACTTGCGGCGCAGCAGCTTGCGAATGTCCTTCGCGAACGGATCCATGTGCGTCTCGCAAAGATCCTCGACGCGAATGACGGTCGGATCCAGCCGCCCCGCGGCGCCCATCGAGCTGACGACCTTGATCCCGCGCTGCACGCACTCGTTGAGCAGGTGCAGCTTGGCCTTCACGTTGTCGATCGCGTCGACCACGTAGTCCCAATGGCCCTCGAGCAGCTGATCGCTGACCTCCGCGCGGTAGAACTCCTTCACGAACTCGACCGAGACGTCGGGGTTGATCTGCTTGCAGCGCTGGGCCAGCAGCTCGGCCTTCGACTTTCCGACCGTGCTCACCGTCGCGTGCAGCTGGCGGTTGATGTTGGTCACGCACACCACGTCGAAGTCGACCAGCGTCAGGTGCCCAATGCCGCTGCGCACCAGCCCCTCGACCGCGTAGCTGCCGACGCCGCCCAGCCCGAAGACGATCACCCGCGCACCCGCGAGCCGCTGCATGCCGCTGTCGCCCAGAAGGCGGCCAGTGCGATCGAACCGGCGGTGAAGCTTGAAAGCGGGCGCTTCGGTTTGCAGGGCTGCGGTCATGGCGACATCCGGGTGAAGAACGAACTCAGGGGCTGCGGAAAAACCGGCGCGCATTCTCGACCGTCGCGGCCCTCACCGTCTCGACGGGCTCGTTGCGGGCCTTCGCCATCGCAGCCACGATCAATGGCAGGTACGCCGGCTCGCTGCGGCCACCGCGGTGCGGGTGCGGCGCTTGATCCGGCGCGTCCGTTTCCACCATCAACCGATCAAGCGGCACGGCGCCCAACGCTTCCAGCGGCTTTCGCGCTTCTTCGAAGGTGACGGGCCCGGCGAAGGAAAAGTGGCAGCCGTGCTTCACGTACTTGCCGGTCAGCTCGCGCGGCCCGCTGTAGCTGTGCATCAGCAGCCCCGCGGGCGGAATCGGCTCGGTCTTCAGCAGCTGCAGCAGCACCGGATGCGCGCGAAGGCAGTGCACCAGCAGCGGCAGGTTGTGTTTCCGCGCCAGCCCGAAGTGCGCCTTCAGCACCGCCACCTGGCGAGCCATCGGCGCCTTGTCCTGGCTCGGCCCATCGAGGCCGCACTCGCCCACGGCGATCGCCTTCTTCCGCGCCAGCAGTGCGTCGAGCGTCGCCAGGTGCTTCTCGTCGTCTTCGGGCGGCAGCGAAGGCAACAGCTGGGGGTGGATTCCGAGCGCGACCTGCACCCGCGCGTCTTTCGCCGGCCAGTCGAGCAGCGCTTCCCAGGCAGAAGGCCCGATCGCCGGGATCACGATGCCGGTGACGCCGGCGCCCCAGGCGCGCTCGAGCACCTCGCTGCGATCGGCGTCGAACCTTTCGACGTCGAGGTGACAGTGGGTGTCGATCACGTCCAGTTCGGCCGGATGCCTTCTGCTTCTGCCTTCTTCATCAGCCGCTGGTGCTCCGCCGCGTCCACCGGCTTCGCCTCTTCGATCAGCATCACCGGGATGTCGTCGACGACGGCGTACCGGCGCTGAAGCCGCGGGTTGTAGAGCGACTGTTCGGCCGCGAAGTAGAGCAGGGCGCCGTGGTCTTCCGGACACGCCAACATCTCGAGCAGCTTCGGATCGATCGACATGGGTTCGCCCGCTTAGCGCGGCATCTCCCGGCGCTCAAGCGGCACCACCCTTCTGTGTTTTTAAGGTAAACCGCCGCACGTTCGATGCGCCTGCCCGTTGCCCTCGCGATGTTGCTCAGCTCTGCCGCGCTCGCCCAGTACGACGGAGCGAAGCGGCTCGAGATCGATGGCGGCGTCCACATTCCCGTCCTCACCAAAGAGCCCACGCTCGTCACCTTCATCCAGGCCGACTACCCGCCCGAAGCCCAGGCGCAGGGGCTCGCTGCGACGGTGCGATTGCTGGTCACGATCGGCGCCGATGGCAGCGTCACCGACGCGTCCGTGATCGAGCCCGTGGGCAACGGCTTCGACGAGTCCGCGCTGGCCGCGATCAAGCGCTTCCTCTTCAGCCCGGCCGAGGTCGACGGCGTGCCGTCGCCGATTCAGATCGAGTACGGCTACAACTTCGCGCTGCAGGAAGCGGTCGACGCCGGAGCCGAGCTCGACGCCGGCCCGCCGGAGCCCCCGAAGGCCCACCTCAAGGGCCGCCTGCTCGCCCGCGGCAGCCGCAACCGCATCGGCGGAGCGACCGTGCTCTGCACCAACCCCGAGGCCGGCCAGAAGGAGGCGCTGTCGAACGACGAAGGCTTCTTCGACCTCGAGCTGAACGCCGGCGCGTGCAAGGTCAAGGTCATCGGCAACGAGTACGAGCCCTTCGTCACCAACGAGACGCTGGCCGCCAATGAAACGGCCGAGGTCGTCTACTACGTGATGCCGAAGGTGGTCGGCTACGAGACGGTCGTCCGTGGCGCGCGCGAGAAGAAAGAAGTGGTGCGCCGCACGATCGAACGCGCCGAGCTTCAGAAGATCCCCGGCACCTTCGGCGACCCGGTTCGCGTGGTGCAGAACTTCCCCGGCGTCGCGCGCGCTCCCTTCTTGAGCGGGGCGCTGATCGTCCGCGGTGCCAAGCCCAGCCAGACGCTGACCTTCATGGACGGCGTCGAGATTCCGCTGCTGTACCACCTGGGCGGCGGGCCTTCGGTCGTCAACAGCGAGTTCCTCGAAAAGGTCGACTTCTACCCCGGTGGCTTCGGCGCCCGGTATGGCCGCGCGGTCGGCGGCGTGGTCGACGTCAGCACCCGCCGAGGCGCCGCCGACACCTTCCACGGCGTGGCGAAGGTCGACATCCAGGACGCTTCGCTGTTCGTCGAGGTGCCGTTGACCGACGGCATCTCGCTGTCTGCCGCCGGCCGCCGCAGCTACATCGACGCGCTCATCCCCCTGGTGCTGCCGAAGGACCCTGAAGGCGGCGCGCTGCTCGTCCTGCCTGTGTACTGGGACTACCAGGCCCGCATCGACTTCGGAAAGAAGTCGGCGAAGAGCCAGGGCTTCGTGATGGTCTTCGGGTCGGACGACGTCCTTCGCGTCATCGCGACAGGCGGGGGCCGCAACCGCGACTTCAGCATCAGCATTCACACCACCTTTCACCGGGTGGTCGGCAACTACACGTACCGCAGCGGCAACACGACCCTGCGCCTCACTCCGTACGTCGGCTACGACCTGGGCCAGCTCGACTTCGGCGTCGTGAACATCCGCGCCGACCAGTACGAGCTCGGCCTCCGCGAAGACCTCACCATCGAGGTGAATGAGCACCTCTCGCTGCGCACCGGCGCGGACATCGTCTACGACCACATCACCGGCTCGGCGACGATTCCCAACATCGGCAACGTGAACTACGCCGCGTTTCCCGGCGGTGAGCCGCAGACCCAGCTGCAGAAGGTCAGCCGGGTGCTCGGCTCTTTCGACGGCGCCCTGTTCCTCGAGGCCGAAGGGAAGTTCGGGATGCTCACCGTGACGCCCGGCATTCGCGCGAGCCACGCGTACCTGTCGCGCGGAGAAATTCGCCACGCGTTCGACCCGCGCCTCTACGCCCGCCTCGAGCCGTGGGACAAGACGCAGATCAAGGGCAGCCTCGGCCTCTACACCCAGCCGCCAGACGCGCAGAACATGGAACCGCCGCCGCTGGGCACTCCGACGCTGACGCACGAGAAGGCGTTTCAGGCGTCGCTGGGCGTGTTCCAGAAGATCACCGACAACATCAACATCGACGTCACCGGCTACTACAACCGCCGCTACGAGAACGTCAGCGCGCCGGGCCCGACGACGCTGAACCCCAACGGCAGCATCACCACCCAGCGCTTCGCGAACGACGGCCTCGGCCGCGCGTACGGCGTCGAGGTGATGCTGCGCCACGAAGTGACGAAGAATTTCTTCGGCTGGCTCTCGTACACGTTCAACCGCTCCGAAGAACGCACCGCCGGCAGCGACAAAGGCTACCGCCTGACCGCGAACGATCAGACGCACATCCTCACCCTCGTCGGCAGCTACCGCCTTCCCTTCGGCTTCGAGCTCGGCGCGCGCTTCCGCTACGTCACCGGCGTGCCGAAGAGCCCGCTGATTCACGACTACGACCAGTTCCGCGCCGACGCCAACGGCTACACCGGCACCTACGGCCCCGAGCGCACGGGCCGGGTGAAAGACTTCCACCAGCTCGACATTCGCATCGACAAGGCCTTCGTCTTCGACCGCTTCACCTTCTCGGCCTTCCTCGACATCCAGAACGTCTACAACCAGGCCAACGTCGAAGGCAGCTTCTTCGATTACCGCTTCCGCACGGAATACGAGGTGCCGGGTATTCCTTTGCTGCCAGTGCTGGGCATCAAGGCGAGCCTCTAGATGAAACGGATCCTGCTGCTGGTGGTGTTTGGCCTCTCGTGCGTGCCCGTGTCGGACGACGCGAGCCAGGTGATCGACCTTCGCGTGCTCGCAGTGAACTTCGAGCCGCCCGAGGTAATGGCGCCCAACTGCGACGCGCTGCTGGCGCAGGTGACGGCCGACGCGGGCCCGGTCGACTTGAGCGGCTTTCTGGTTTTTGCCAGGCCGATCGAGATGACGTGGCTCATTCAGGACCCGAAGGGCGAAGGGCGCGACATCACCTACGACGTGAAGGCGTGCGCCAACCAGTCAGACCTGAAGTGCCAGAACGAGGGCGACTTTGTCGAGCTGGCGCGCGGCGTCACCCGGGCGGGCGAGCTCAAGCGCACCCTGGCGCCGGGCTTCACCTTCGTCGACGTGCCCCCGGACGCGGGGTTCGGCGAGGGCACTCCGCTGCTGCTCGAGGTCGGCTTGCAGGATCGCTTCCGCGGCATCGGCGGTCTGCGCATGCCGATCGTGTTGCACCTGAAGGCTGGCGAAGAAGAGGTGTACGCGATGAAGCTGATGGTCTTCTCGTGCAAGGCGTTTCCGACGATGGCGCCCAACGTGAACCCGGTGTTGTCGGGCATCACGTACACCACGACCGACAGCCGCCTCGCGGGGCTCGATGACGGCGGGCTGTGGGGAGAAGCGGACAAGCCGCAGTTCTTCGGTAAAGACGCAGGGGTGCGCTTCGAGCCGCTGCCCTTCCTCGACCAGCAAGAGACATACACGGTGCCGAGCTTCGAGCTGAAACCGTTGAAGCTGTCAGAAGCGTGGAAGATTTCGTGGCACAGCGACCTCGGCCGCATCGACCCGCTCGAGACGGGCGGCGCGGGCCTCGACGGCATCGAATCAAAGCACCGCGTCTTCTGGACGCCATTGAACGCCAACAAAGAAGAGCGCGACGTGAACTTCTGGTTCGTGGTTCGCGACGGCCGGGGAGGCCAGACGTGGCTGCGCCGGACCATGCACTGGACTCCGTAATTTCGGCGCGATGGCGCCTGGCCCTGATCGCGAAAGCGGTGCTGCTGCTGGCCATCTCTGCAGGTTTCGGCTCGCTCGCCTTCAACGCGATCGACGACGTCAGCCTTCGCCTCGGGCGCTATTCCGGGGTCATCGTGCACCGGCCTGTCGCGATTCGCCCCACCGCCTAGGGAACGCCGGCGGCGCTGAGCTCTTTCTCGAGCCAGCCGTCGCCGACCAGCGGCACGGGCTCGATCGCCGACGCCTTCAGGCGGATCCCGATCGACACTGCCGAGACCTTGCCTGCGCCGGCGCCGTTCCACACCTCGCCCGACTGCTTGGCCGCCCCCTTCAAGGTCACCGTGCCCAGGCTCGCCTCGAGCAAACGGACGACCGTCATGGCCGGCGTGATGTCAGCGTGGCCCCTCACCACCAGTGGCCCGTCGCCCAGCGCGGCGCGCGCGATGATCGGCACCTTGCTTGCGGCGATGTCGACCAGCGGCTTCGCGTCCTTCGCGCGGGCCTCTCCGACCTTCGCCCGCATCATCTGCAGCGGCAGCCCGTCGGCCAGGTTCGCGGAAGCCAACGAGATGTCGAGCGTCGTGTCAGAAAGGCCGGCCACCAGCACCGCTTCCTTCGACAGCGGCACCTTCACTGCGCCTTCGACGTCCGCGTGAAGCACCGGCAGCGGGGTGCCCTTCTCGTCCTTCACCAGGCGGGCGGTGGCGCGGGTCGAGCCGTCGTACTTCAACGCTCCGAAGGCCAGGGCCACCGTGTCGAGCTGAAGGTCGATGGTCGAGTCCTCGCTGAGCAGCCCGTCTTTGAGGTGCAGGTTGGTGTTCAGCATTCCCGTGCCGGACACCTTGAGTTCGTCGCCGGCGTACAGGTCGGAAGCGCTCAAGTCTTTCAGCTGGGCGCTGATCTTCACGTCCGCCGACAGCGACCGCAGCGGCTCGGCCCCCTGCGATTCGAAGATGTCGAAGGGCTTGATGGTGCAGCCGCCCTCGAGCGAGAAGTTGGTCGAGATCACGCGCTCGTCCGCTGTCAGCTTGCCGTCTTCGAGCTTGATCGTCGCCGGCCCGACCCAGACCGACACGTTCGGAATCATCTCGAAGCTGCCCGAGACGTGCCCTTTGCCCTGGTAGCGGTACTCGAGCATCCAGAGCTCGACCAGCTCTCCTTCGACGTCTTCGAGGTGTACCGACCAGGTGCCGTTGCGGCCGCGCGTCGGCGGGCCCGGTGGTGGCTTCGCTTTGAGCATCGTCCGGTTGAAGCCTTCGATCCTCGGGAACGCGGCGAGGCGCTGCTCGTTGCCCTCGAGCTTCTCGACCTTGTGAAGCATCTGCCACGAGATGCCGGTGACGCGGACGCGGGTCGCGTGGAACTTCTTCTTCAGCAGGTCGAACAGCGCGATTCGCACGTTCGCCTCGTCGAGCTTCAGTTGGAAAGACACCGTGCCGTCGTCGAACCGCAGCCACACCCCCTTCACGTGCGCGTAGCCGGGGAACCAGGTGTACGCGCTCTCGTACTCGAGCATCAGCATGGTCGGGTTGACGTTGGTGCCTTCGCGCAGCAGCCGCGTGCGCAGCAGCACGTTGCCGGCGATGAGGTAGGTGAGCAGAAGGCCGAGGATCGCGGCGGCCAGGACTTTCAGCGCGCGGAGCGCGAGCGGGCGGGGCGGCTTCATCTGAGGCGAGCTTCGCTGCCATATCCGTGCCGGGCATGCGAAATTCGACGCCTCGGTGTCCTTCACCCCCATTCAATTCGGCAAGTACAAGCTGATCCAACCGCTCGCGCAGGGCGGCATGGCCGAGATCTTTCTCGCGAAGCAGCAGGGCCCCGCGGGCTACGAGAAGACCGTCGTCATCAAGCGCGTGCTCTCGCACTACTCGGCGCACCCCGACTTCGTGGCAATGTTCCTCGACGAGGCGCGGCTCGCGGCACAGCTGTCTCACCCGAACATCGTGCAGATCTTCGATTTCGGTGAGGCCGAAGGCTCGTACTACCTCTGCATGGAATACCTGCGCGGCGAAGATCTCAACACCATCGCCAAGCTCGCCCAGCGCAAGGGCGTTGCGATCTCTGCGCAGGTCGCGGCGATCGCCGTCGCGGCGGCGTGCGATGCGCTTCACTACGCGCACACGCTTCGCAGCGACGACGGCGAGCCGCTGAACATCGTGCACCGCGACATCTCGCCATCGAACCTCTTCATCACCTACCAGGGCGTGGTGAAGGTGCTCGACTTCGGCATCGCGCGCGCAGAGGGCAAGGTCGTCAAGACGGCGACCGGCATGATCAAGGGGAAGCTCTCGTACATGGCGCCCGAGCAGGCGAAGGGTGGCGACCTCGACGGCCGCGCCGACGTCTGGGCGCTGGGCACCGTGCTGCAGGAACTGCTGACCGGCAAGCGCCTGTTCTGGCGAGGCAACGACGTCGAGTCTTTTCGCGCGCTGCTGGACGAGCCGATTCCGCTGCCCAGCGAGACGAACCCCAACGTGCCGCGCGAGCTCGATGAGATCTGCGTGCGCGCATTGATGCGCAACCCGGCCGACCGTTTCGATTCCGCACGCGAGATGTACGCCGAGCTCGATGATTTCCTCAGCTCGCGCACGTACGTGCCGTCGCAGACGCTGCTGCAGTCGTTCATGCAGGAGCTCGTCGGCCAGGAAGTGATCGAAGGGAAGCTCAAGTCGGGCGTCAGCAAGGCGGCGAAGTCGGGCTCGCACCAGTCGACGCCGCCCGCGCCCGAAGAGACGCGCGCGGCTCCGGCCACTGCGTCGATGCGACGGTCTGCCGTGGCTGAGCCCCGTCGCGAGCCTCTTCGCCCAGCCCCAGCCGCAGCGGCGCGCAGGGAAGCGCCGACCTCTGCTGCCGTCCGTCCCGAGCCGATCGCCTCGCCCCCGCCCAGGCCAACCTCGCGCATCGGCTTGATCGCCGCCGGAGCAGCCGCAGGCCTTGTCCTCTTCGCCGCCTTCGCAGCGCTGCTTCCGAAGCGCCAGCCCGAAGAAGCGGCGCCGAAGCCCGTCGTGGCCGAGATGGTGCGCGAAGACGAACGCCCGGTGGTCGACGAGCCCGTTCGGGCGCAGCCACCCGAGGTGAAGCCGGTTCCCGTTGCAGTGGAGACGAAGCCCGTCGAGCCTAAGCCCACCCGCGGCCAGCTGGACGTGAACTGCGTCCCCTGGTGCCGGATCTTCATCGACGGAAAGGACACCGGAAAGGTGTCGCCGGCCCTCGGCATCACGCTGCCCGCCGGGAAGCACCGGCTGCGCGTGGTCAACACCCCGACGGGTGTCGAGCAGGAAAAAGAGATCGTCATCCGCGCCGGTGCGACCACCCGCGAAGTCGTGAAGTTCTAGAACCGGCGGTGCGGTACCATCGCGGCCCGATGCGACCCCTCGCCTGTGCGGTGACCCTCTTCGCGCTGGCCGCGTCAGCCCAGGTTCGCCGCGTCGCCACCGTCGGCGTCGCGCCCTCGGCCGCCAACGAAGCCGACGCCGAATACGGCGCCCGCGCGGTGTCCGCCTTCCTTCAATCCGACGCGCGCTTCGAGTGGGTGAGCCCCGCGATTCAGGCGCGCGACGACGGCCCGACCCGCGAAGCCCGTGCCCTCGAAGCCAGGCGCCTCTTCCTCGAAGGCCGCGACCTGCTCGACAACCTCAACGCCGCAAAGGCGATCGCCACCCTCGATAAGTCGATCAAGTTCTGGGAAGAGAGTGACCTCTCGCAAGGCGTGCAGGGCCTGCTCGACGCGCTCTCGCTTCGCGCCATCGCCGCGCTCGGTAAGAACGACAAGGCCAGCTTCAACAACGACGCGCAGCGGGTGCTCGCGATCAACCCCGAGTTTGCCTTCGACCCCAGCCGCCTCACCCCCGCCGCCCAGTCCGCGCTCGAGCCGCTGCGCAAGAAGGTCCGCGCCGCACCGCCCGCCGTGCTCGAGCTGACCTCGACGCCGCCGAACGCGTGGGCCTACGTCGACGGCACCTTTCGCGGCGTGACGCCGATCACGGTTCCGGCGCTCGCTCCGGGCAGCCACGTCGTCACCCTGGTCGCCACCGGCTACGAGCTCGCGCAGGAAAAAGTGTTCGCCGGATCCGGCGCCGCAAACGCTTTCACGTTGAAGTCGTCGACCCGCGGCAAAGAAGTGCTGGCCCGCATCGGGGAAGTCCGCGCCGCCCTCGAGCGCGACGACGTCGCCGCTTCCGCCGCGACGCTCTCCACCTTCGTCCAGGCCGAAGAGCTGATCGTCGCCGCCGTCGTCAACGGGCAGGCCATTGCGTACCGGGTGCTCTCCGACGGCACCCCCGTCGGTGAGGTGAAGCGCCCGCTGTCGGCGAAGACGGCAGTCAGCGACTGGCAGGCGATGGCGAAGGAGCTGATGGCGCTCAATGCTCCCGCGCCGAAGAAGCAGGATCTGGTCGTCGAAGACACGCCGGTGGTCGCGAGCCGGGCAGGGCGCCGTCCGATCGGGTGGACGGGCGTCGCGGTGACTGTCGCCTCCGTCGGCGTGGGCATCGGCCTCGGCCTGCTCAGCAAGAGCACCGTGCAGCAGGCCAACCAGACGCCGCAGGTCGACACCGCCACGTACAACCGGCTCGCCAGCGCGGCGCGGACGCAGGCGTACGTCGCCGACGGCCTCTTCATCTTTGCTGCGGTCGCGGGCGGCGTTTCGATCTTCATGCTCGCCACCGGGTACGCCGACGACAGCCCAGCTGACAGCGAAGACGCGCGCCTGCTCTTCGCGCCGGCGCGCGGCGGCGGCCTCGTCGGCGTCAGCGGGAGGTTCTGATCATGAAGCGCTCGCTCTTCGCTTTTCTCTTTGCAGCCATCGCGGGCTGCTCGTTGTCACTGGGCCTCAACGGCGACGCCAACCGACCCTGTCAGAACAACGCCTGCCTCGACGGCTATGTCTGCCTCAACCAGGTCTGCGTGCTGAAGGCGGGCGGCGAGTGCAAGGTGAAGTCAGACTGCCCCAGCGGGTTGTGTGTCGACGGCGGCTGCGCGTTGCCCGCGTGTGCAGATGCGACGAAGAACTACCGCGAGACGGACGTCGACTGCGGCGGAGGCTTCTGCGGCAAGTGCAACGACTCGAAGGGCTGTTCTGTGCCCGCCGACTGCAAGTCGCAGGTCTGCGATCGCGACGGCGGCATCGACGCGGGCGTCTGCGCCACGGCGAGCTGCCTTGATCAGATCGTCAACGGCACCGAGACCGACATCGACTGCGGCGGCGACGGCGGCTGCCCGAAGTGCGTCGACGGCAAGGGTTGCTTCGTCCCCACCGACTGCACGTCGAGCAGCTGCGTCGGCGTCTGCCAGCCGGGCGAGTGCACCGACAAGTCGATGAACAACGGCGAGACGGACGTCGACTGCGGCGGCTCGTGCAAGAAGTGCGAAGACGGAAAGGGCTGCCTCGCGGGGAAAGACTGCGTCTCGCTGGTGTGCACCATGGGCGTGAACAAGTGCGCGGTGCCCGCGTGCAACGACTCGCAGAAGAACGCGACGGAAACGGACGTCGACTGCGGGGGCAGCTCGTCTTGTCAGAAGTGCGCCGACGGCAAGCGCTGCAATGGCGGCGGCGATTGCAGCAATGGGGTTTGCCAGAACGCGACGTGCCGGCCCGCGCACTGCGGCAACAACACCGAAGACGTGGACGAGTCGGACAAAGACTGCGGCGGCGCGTGCAAGAAGTGCGGCATCGGCGACGACTGCAACCGCGACAGCGACTGCGGCAGCAACAACTGCCTCTTCGGCAACACCTACTGCGGACCTTAGATGGGAGCCCCTGAGACGCTGTGCCCGAAGTGCGCGTTCTCTCCGATTCCGCAGGGCGCCGAGAAGTGTCCCCGCTGCAACGACGTGTTCGCCTTCAACCCGCTCTACAAGAGGGCGCAGGCGATGATGGTCGACAAGCGCGTGGGGCTCGACTTCGAGGCAACGCTGCGCGGCGCGTTGACGGGAGCCGTCTCTGCGCATCCCGGGCCCGCGGCCGCCGTGCTCGCGATGGCCGCGGCCCTTTGGCTCATTCGCGCGGCGGGCCTGTTCGTGGATCTTCGCGAGCCTGCCTGGCTCTTCGTGCTCGCCGCCTTCGAGCTCTGCGCGGCGACGGTGCTGATGGCGAACATCGGGCCAGCGAAGCACTTTGCTCAAGCCGTCGCGGTCGCCCACATCATCGCCGCCTTCGTCCTCGGAGCGCCCCAGTCGCCCCACACCCTCGCCTCGGCCTCGATTGGGGCGGTGGTGATCGCGATGACGGTGGGCGAGCCGTCTCATGGCCGGCGCTCTGGAGGCCTCGTCGCCGGGCTCGTCTGCACCGTGGCGGCGATCGCCTCACTCGTCTGGGTCACCGAGGCCCCCGCTGCGGGGCCGGTGGTGATCGACGACCTGCGCATTGGCTACCAGCTGATGGTGCCCGACGGGTTCAAGCGGCTGACCGCGGAAGAGCTGGCCCCCCATCTGCCGCTGCCCAGCGAGGATCTCGACAACAAGTACGTCGGCTTCGGCAGCCGCGTCAGCCGCACGTATGGGTTGCTGACGCTGACGAACATCGACGACGTCGCGTCGGCGCCCGCGTGCCAGGAACAGCTGCGCCGGCTGGGCGGCATCAACGAGCCTGGGCCCGGTCGCGCCGCACCCGCGAACTTCGGCAAGGACTCCGTGGTGCTCGACCTGCGCACCGGCACCGGCGCCACCGGGCGGCTCGGGTGCGCGAAGATCGGCAAACGGTTCATTACCCTCGGCGTGGTGGTGCTCGAGCCGACCCCGGGCGTCGGCGCCGCCGCGTTCGAAAAGATCAGCGCCGGGCTGACGATCCGCTAGTCCCCTGGAACCGTGAATGGGCTTCTTCGTCAGTACCCGCGATCGACCAGCGACTGCGCGACCTGCCGGTAGAAGTCGGCGTGGTCGAACTTGCTGATCAGATCCGGGCCGTCGGCGAAGAACATGCCGATCTCGTCGAGGTGATCCGCGGGGACGCAGCCCATGAAGGCGCCCCATTTCGCAGAGGCCACGGTGACGAGCCCGTCGTTGGGAATGAAGTCGCCGCCCGACACGCCGAACGTCGCAGCAAGCTCGAGGCGGATCAGATCGTTGCGCTGCGGGTTCGGCACCTCGCCCGCGCACTTGTCGTCGGCGTGCCCGAGCACCAGCAGGCTCGAGACCGAACGGCCGGCCCACGAGAAGTAGCCCACGCCCGGAGCATCCGGATGCGCGAGGTTGAAGGCCGTGGCCTCGCCCGTGCTCATCGCCGCCGCTGCTTGACGCACCTGCGCCTTGCCGCCCGCCGAGCCCACCGTCACCCCGTACAGCGCGCCGATCGCGTCGAGCAGCGGATCCGTGAAGCCCGGAATCAGCCCCGCGGCCATGTCGCCGACGACGACTCCGCGGTGCGGCGTCGACACGGTGGTGACGCTCGCGACGCGCTGGCCGACTCCCGCGTTTCCCGCGACCCACCGCACGTCGAGGCCGCCCTGCGAGTGTCCGATCAGGTTCAGCTTCGTCGACCCCGACTGCTGGGCGATGCACGCGATCTGGTGCGCCAGCTGCGCCCCGCGCACCGTCTCGGTCGGCGCCATCGGGTTCACCGCGGTCACGTACACCGCGTAGCCCGCCGCCCGCAGCGCCGCCGGCGCCTTGCCGAAGTACCCAAGCGGCCCCACCTTGTCGAAGCCCGCGAAGCCGTGCGACAGCACCAACGGGTAGCGGCCCTTGTTCGCGCTCGCGTTCGCCGCCACCTGCGCCGACAGCCCAATCTTCGCTTCCAGATCCTGGCAGTCGAGCAGCGGCATCGGCGTCGCCGCGATCGCCGCCACCGGCACGGCCGGAACAACCGCGGGGGGCAGGGGAAGCGGCTGGGCCGGAACCACTTCACCTGGCGGCATCAGCTCGGGCGGCGCAGGCAAAAGCCCTTCGGGCTGACACGCGGCCAGGTAGATCGCGAAGACGCAGCAGGTCCGACGGAGCATCAGCCTTCCCCTTTTTTCTTGGCAGCGTCCGCGAAGTACCACCCGGCGACGACGAGGCGCAACGAACGCGCCTGCCGATTGTCAGCTCTGGGTGACGCGAACCGTGGTCTTCAGCTCTTTGCCCGTGGCTGGATCGCGGGCGTACATCGTGAGGATGCCCTCGATGTTCACGTCGAAGGTGATCTCGACCTGCACCTGGCCCAGCGGCGCCTGGCGAATCCCCGCGAAGGTGAACTCGCCCAGCTGCTCGTTGTCGGCGACGTTCGGGTGGTCGCCCTGGAAGATCCGCATGATCAGCTCGGTCTGGTTGTCAGCGCTGGTCGTGCCCAACAGCTGCTTCGCGTTCGGAATCGCCGAGTTCCGGGGGAAGACGACGTGCATCTGCCCGCCCGCCTTCTCGAGCCCGATCGCCATCGGGATCACGTCCAATAGCTGAAGCTTGAGGTTCGTGTCGTCCTGCAGCGAGTGCGCGTACAGCGCGGCTCCAATCGCCACCGCCTCGTCCGGGTGAACGCCCTTGCTCGGCGGCTTCCCGAAGAACTTGGTCAAGCGATCCTGCACGATCGGCATCCGCGTCTGCCCACCGACCAGCATCACCTCGTCGATGTCCTTCGTCGACAGGCCCGAGTCGACCAGCACGCGCGCGACGATCTTCAGCGTGCGATCCACGAGGTCCAGCGTCAGCTGCTCCAGCAGCTTCCGGGTGAAGCGCATCTCGATGTTCAACGGCTGGCCCTGCGCCGTCATCGTGATGAAGGGGATGTTGAAGGGCGCTTCTTCGCGCGACGACAGATCAATCTTTGTGCGCTCGGCGAGATCCTTGATCCGCTGCATCGCCACCGGGTCCGCCGACAGATCGATGCCCGTCTTGGTGCGGAACTCCTTGAGGATGTGGTGAATCATCGCGTTGTCGAAGTCGATGCCGCCCAGGAAGATGTCACCGCCCGTGGCCTTCACTTCGAACACCAGCTTGCGGATCTCGATCACCGAGACGTCGAAAGTGCCGCCGCCCAGGTCGTAGATGATGACGGTCTTGTTGAGATCCTTGCCGACGCCGTACGCGAGCGCCGCGGCAGTGGGCTCGTTGATGATCCGCACCACCTCGAGGTTGATCAGCTTGCCGGCGTCCTTCACCGACTGGCGCTGACGATCCGAGAAGTAGGCGGGCACCGTCACGACCGCCCGATTCACCGGGATGCGCAGGTGGTTCGAGGCGACGTCGCGAATCTTGTTCAGAATCTTCGCCGACACGTCCTGCAGGCTCAGCGACTTCTTGCCGACGTCGAGGACGACCTCTTTGTTGTCCTCGCTGGGACGCACGTTGTACTGAACCACCTTCCGCATCGTGTCGACGATGTCGCTGCGGAAGCTGCGGCCCACGAGCCGCTTGGCCCCGTAGATCGTGTTCTTCGGGTTCAGCTGCCACTGGCGCTTGGCCTCGTAGCCAATCAGCTCGTTGCCCTTGTCATCGATCGCGAAGATCGACGGCACCGTGTAGTCGCCACCCTTGTAGGGGATGAGCTTGACCTGCGGGATGCCGTCCTTCTCGCCGTCGACGATCGCGGCACACGAATTCGTGGTCCCGAGATCGATTCCAATGATTGGTTCTTTCGGCCCCACCTGCCGGGGACCATATTTCATCAGAGCTACTTGTCGAATCGAGAATAGCCATCAATGGCGCCAACCCAGGTCGACAGGTTGATTCCCTTGAGGCTGAACACGTCATCGGGCGTCGTCCCGTTGGCCAGATCGACCGCCACCACCTCGAGCTTCGCTGTCCCTTGACTTGCGGGATCCGTTCCGGGCCCCGAGGGAGCGACCGGCACCGCGACCGTCGTCTGCCCTGCCGCGATCGCGAAATAGAGGACGTGGCGCTGCTGACTTCCGGTGAGCGACACCCGCGCCAGCTCACCTCCACTGGAATACACCGAAGCCCACTGCGGCTGCCCCGGCGCGAAGCTTCTTCCCGCCACCTGGTAGCTCGGGTTCGACGGCACCGGCAGAAACGGCGCCACGAGGACCTTGACCGGAAGCGTCGCCCCGCGCGTCAGCCGGCCCGAGTAGGCGGTGCCCTGCGCATTGCCGCCCAGTGCCCAGATGCCAGGAGTCGAGAGCTCGAGCCCGCCGTACGGCGTCCCGCTGCGCAGCACCACCGCCGGCACCGTGCGCGTGCCGTCTGGCCCGGCCGGCCCCGCGGCCACCGACGAGAAGCCGATCGGAATCAGCCCGGTGTCCGCGTCGACTTCCGCCGCCGCGATGATGACCGTGTCCAGCGTGCCCGGCAGCTTCGGCAACACCACTTCCGTGCGCCGCTTCTGCTCGCGCTTCGGCGTGAAGTTCAGCGGCGTGAAGTTGGCGTAGTCCGGCACGTCTTCGCTGCCCATCGGGCACTTCGTCATGCTCGTGCACAGCCCGTCGCCATCGATGTCGGTGGTGTCGGCCACCCGCCCGCGGCTCGACAGCGGCACGCGCGTCTGCACGGCGTAGTCGAAGGCGCCCACGTAAGAGAGGAACTGCGTGTTGCGCAGCGTGAGCGCGTCAGCCAACTCAGCCCGGCCCGCGAAGGCCACCATGCTCCGCACGCCCGCCTGGCCCAGGCCCAGCGACTTGCCTTTGATTTCCTGCGGGATCCCGAAACCCGGCGACGTGTAGAGCACCAGGCTGCCCGGCACCGGCACGCCCTGGCCGATGCCCGGAATCTGCACGGTGAAGTTCTCGCCGAGCAGCAGGGGCAGATCCACCGACGGCAGGTCTCCCGCCGACGCCGCCACCAGGCCCGCCCAGTACTGCCCGGTCGTCTGCACTTCGCTGAAGTTGACCACCGCGTTGAAGCCCGCCGCGCTGTGCACCGGGTTCTGACGCAGAGGCAGGTAGAGGTCGGCAACCGTGGTGCCGATCACCGACGCGCGCTCGTACGCCGGCAAGCCGTCCGCCCGCACCGCTTGCGACACCGCGGTGAACCCCGCCGTGCCCGCCCCCATCGCAGGGAAGGTCGCCACGCCCGTCGCGTCCGTCGCCACCTCGGTGCACCCCGCCGCTTCGCAGCCACTGATCAGCACGCCAGGCAGGGGCGCCTTGGTCGCAGCGTCTACCACCAGCACGCGCCGGCCCGCCGTCACTGCTGGGTAGATGGTCAGCTTCGCTTCGACGGCTCCGACCGCGGCGCCCGTCACCGTCGCCTTCACCACGACTTTTCCAGGCGCTGCGCCCGTGACCAGGCCCGTGGTGTCCACCGTCGCGAGGTTCGACGGCTGACCCGCTTCGTCGAGCACCGTGAAGCTGCCCGTCGCCAGTGGGTAGCTCGAGGCATCGAGCCGGAAGCCGATCAAGCGAAGCTGCAGCGTGTCGCCGACCTCGACGATTCCCGTCGTCGGCGTCAGCTCGAGCAACGCGATTTCTGCTGCTGTCGGGGCCGTCAAGCACACGCCGTCGACGCACGCTTTGCCCACTCCGCAATCCGCGTGGCCGCGGCAGGTCGAGGGCACGCAGAGGCCTCCGACGCATTCGCGGTTCATCCCGCACGTCGGCGACGAGGTGCACTTCACCGTCGGCTGGCAGTGGCCTTCCTGGCAGTACCCGTTCTGCACGGACATTGGCGGCGGGCTGACGCAGTCACCGTCGATCAGGCACAGCGGCTGCTCGAGGCACAGGCTCTTCGTGCAGTCGAAGCCCGGCGGGCACTGGCCCGGGTCGAACTTCTTGCACTCGAAGTTCTTGCCGCACTCGCCGCTGGCCGCGCAGAACTTGTAGGTCACGCACCGCCCGAAAGTGGCGCTGGTGCAGTACTGCGTCGACGGACAATCGGTGAGCGTCTTGCAGTCCGACGCGCCGCACAGGCCGTCTTTGCAGATCAACCCCTGGCCGCCACATGTCACGTCGTTGAGGCAGCGGCGCGTGCAGGTTCCCGCCGCGCACGTGTACAGCGTCAAGGCCACCCGGGGATCCAGGCCCGGCGCGCAATCTGCCGGCATCGAGCACACCGGCAAGCAGAGCCCCTGCGTCACTTCGCACCGTCCGCCGCCGCCCACGCAGTCCGCGTCGGCCGTGCACCGCTTCCGCGCCTGACACGATCCACCGAGGCACTGCTGGTTCGCCGCGCACGCGCTGTCGCCGGTGCATTGACACTTGTCGGCCGAGCACGTGAAGCCACTGGCGCAGTCGGAATCGGTCGCGCATTCCGGCGGCGGCTTGCACACGCCCGCGCGGCACACCTGCTTGTCGCCGCACTCGGTGTCGTCGAGGCAGATCGGGCCACAGGCGCCACGGCGGCAGCGCTGGGTCGCCCCGTCGCACTGCGCGTCCGAGTCACAAGGGGTCGAGTTCACCGAAGGGCAAGCGGTGAGCACCAACATGCAAATCAAGGCAGGCAACCGCATGCAATGCTTCAGAGCACAGCGAGAGGCAATTTGCCTCCGCTGGGACATCTTGACGCATCACTTTTCGGTCAGGCGTGCGCGCGTTCCCACCTGCGCCGCAACGGCACGCAAGCTGCTCACGATCGGCCGAATGAGCGTTGGCAAACCCATGGTTCTGCTGGCCGAGGACGATGACGATTTGCGCGAGCAGCTCACCGCCCGGTTGCAGCGCGAGGGATTGAGGGTGATCGAAGCGGAAGACGGGTTCGAGCTGCGCGACTACCTGGAGCTCTGCCGCCCCGGCGGCGACTTGAGCGAGCCCGACCTGGTCATCACCGACATTCGAATGCCGGGCGAGACGGGGCCCGAAGCGCTGGCCCACTCGTCTTTTCTTCACGCGCCGGTGGTGATCATCTCGGGCTTCATCGGCGCCGACCTGCGATCGATCGCGGCGGTGGCGGGCGTGGCGGCGATCTTCGAGAAGCCCGTGGATCTCGATCTGCTGATGATCGCGATCCGCCGCGTCCTCAAGTCCTGATCGCGCGGTACACTGGCTTCCTTCATGGAAGCCAAACGATTCCTTCAGTCGGTCGGCAGTGAGGTCACCAGCGACTTCGTCAAGAACCGCTCGATCCTCTCGTTCGAGGAATACCTTCAGCTGTTCGTTCAAGCGCCCGCCCGCCAGGCGCGCAACGCGGCCCAGTACCTGCGCGACGCGATGGATCACTACGGCACCGAGCAGGTGCCACACCCCACCGGCACGATTCGCCGGTTCAAGATCTTCGACGCGCCCGCGGGCGATCGCGACGGCCGCGTCGCCGGCCAGGAAGAGGTGCAGAACGCGATCTACCGGTTGCTCGGCAACTTCGTGCGGGCCGGGCGGATCAACAAGCTCATCCTTCTGCACGGCCCCAACGGCTCGGCGAAGTCGACGCTGGTCGAAGCGCTGAAGCGCGGCATGGAGCACTACTCGGCGCAGCCCGAAGGCGCGCTGTACACCTTCAACTGGATCTTCCCATCAGAGAAGCTGGTGAAGGGCTCGATCGGCTTCGGCGATCGGCCTACCGGCGGCGGCAGCTCGGGGTCTCTGGCCAGCTACGCGCACCTCGAGGCCGAGAACATCGAGGTCCGCATCGTCAACGGACTTCACGAGCACCCGCTTTTCCTGATTCCGAAAGACGAGAGGAAGAAGCTGCTGCTCGAGGCGCTGGGCCCGAAGACGGACTTCATCCTCTCGAGCTACCTGCTGCAGGGCGAGCTGTCGGCGAAGAGCCGCCGCATCTACGACGCGCTGCTCGCCACCTACGAAGGCGACTGGCTGAAGGTGATCCGCCACATCCAGGTCGAACGCTTCTACGTGTCTCGCCGCTACCAGACGGCGACCGCGACGGTCGAGCCGCAGATGAGCGTCGACGCCACGTTTCAGCAAGTCACCGCCGATCGCACGACCGCCAACCTGCCGCCCGCGCTGCAGAGCGTCGTCCTCTACGATCCGCACGGGGCGCTCGTGTCGGCCAACCGCGGCCTGATCGAGTACTCCGACCTGCTGAAGCGCCCGCTGGAAGCCTTCAAGTACCTGCTGGGCGCCAGCGAGACGGGCGAGGTTCCGCTCGAGCATTTCGTACTCCAGCTCGACGAGGTCCTGATCGCCAGCAGCAACGAGAAGCACCTGGCCGCCTTCAAAGAGCTGCCCGACTTCTCGAGCTTCAAGGGCCGCATCGAGCTGGTGCGCGTGCCGTACCTTCGCCGCTGGCGATTGGAGCAGGAGATCTACGACGCGCAGGTGAACGCGACGACGGTGGGGCGGCACATCGCTCCGCACGCGACGCAGGTGGCTGCGATGTGGGCGGTGCTGACGCGGCTCAAGAAGCCCATTGCCGATCGCTACCCGCCCGAAGTGCGCACGTTGATCGAACGGATGTCGCCGCTGGAAAAGCTGCGCCTCTACCAGGAAGGCCAGGCCCCCGAACGCTTCTCGCTGCCGCAGGCGAGGGAGCTGAAGAAGCACCTGCAGGCCCTCTACGAAGAGTCCGACAGCTACCCGAACTACGAAGGGCGCAGCGGCGCCTCGGCGCGCGAGATCAAGACCTCGCTCTTCAACGCTGCGCAGAGCGTCGAGTTCGAAGGCCTTCACCCGCTGGCCGTGCTCAAAGAGCTCACCGCGCTCTGCAAAGACAAGAGCGTCTACGAGTACCTGCAGCAGGAGGTCGTCGAGGGGTACCACGACCACGAAGAGTTCGTCGCCGCGGTCGAGGCCGAGTACCTCGAGTGGGTCGACCACGAGGTGCGCGACTCGATGGGGCTGGTCAGCGAGGCCCAGTACAAAGATCTGTTCGAGAAGTACGTGCAGCTGGTCTCGGCCTGGGTGAAGGGCGAGAAGGTCCACAACCGCGTCACCGGCACGAGCGAGAAGCCAGAGGAAAGCCGGATGCTCGAGTTCGAAGAGATCATCAAGCCGAAGGGTGAAGACGCGTCGGACTTCCGCAAGGGCCTGATCTCGAACATCGGCGCCCACAAAATCGACAACCCCACCGGCGAGCTCGAGTGGGCGCGAATCTTCCCTGACCACTTCAAGCGCCTGCGCGATCACTTCTTCGAAGAACGGAAGAAGACCCTGCGCCGCAACGTCGAGAACACGCTCAAGTTCCTTTCGGGCGAGCAGGGAAGCTTGTCGCCGCGCGAACAGGCCGCCGTGCGCCAGATGCTCGACACGATGAACTCCCGCTATGGCTACAACGACGCCTCGGCGCGGGATGCGATCGTCTTCCTGATTCGCAAGCGCTACCCCTAGCCAGCTGGCCGGGAATAGAGGGCAGCGTTTAGGAGTTACGGGCCCTTAGGTGGGGCAGTGTAGGCGCCGAGCCAAACTGCCCGTAGTACCTTGACTTTTTGGTCGCGATTTGGTGTCTTCCGCGCCCCTGAATCTGCCTTAGACCTCGGCCGAAACCAAACCCGCGTGAGTCAAGCGGGCATCCTACGCAAAGGCAACATCAAATGATCGACGCACAGTTGCTGCACTTCTTTGGCGGTAAGGGAGGTTCAGGGAAGACGACGCTGTCGGCGGCATTCGCGCTGAACCTGACCGAAAAGTCCGGCAAGGACAAGGTGCTGCTGGTCAGCATCGAACCGAACGGCGGCCTTTCGGATCTCTTCAAGAAGAAGCTCACCCACAAGCCGACGAAGCTCGTCACTGGCAAGGGCACGGGTGGGCTCTGGGCCTCCGAGCTCGATCCGAAAGAGCTCGTCGAGCCTTTCACCAAGGCCTACCGCACCGCGCTGCTCGCGTCGGCGGGGAAGGGCGTCATCATCAACGCGGACGACGTGCAGAAGCTGCTCGACGTCTCGACCGCGAACCTGGGCGAGCCAGCCTCGCTCTTCCATCTCTTCGACCTGCTCGAGTCGAAGGAGTTCGACAAGATCGTCGTCGACGGCCTGGGCGCGGCGCACTGCATCCGCCTGCTCGACCACGCCACGCACCTGCGCCGCTTCATCGCGATGGTTCGCGGCGAGAAGCTCGGCAAGGCCACCAAGGCCGCCGCTGCCACGCCGAAGCCGCCGTCGCCGCTCGATGGCTTTGCCGCCACCTGCGACAAGGTGATCGCCTTCCTCAAGGATCCGGCCCGCTTCGCCTTCCACCTCGTCGCGCTCGCCGAGCCGGTGCCCGAGGCGCAGACCCGTTTCCTCTTCAACGCCCTGAAAGAGCGCGCCACGCCCGTGGTCGAGATCATCACGGATCAGATCGAAGACGGAAAAGACAGCCGCGAGGTCGCCAACCGCCGCGGCCTGCAGGCGCCCCACGTTCGCAAGTACCAGACGCTGGGCGTGCCGGTTGAGCTGCTGCACCGCCGCATCGTCGGGCCCCGCGGCCAGGACGAAGTGAAGGCGTTCGCCAAAGAGTGGATGAGCGGCAAAGAGACGAAGGCCCTGCAGTTCTCGGCCGCCGAAGGTCCCCCCGCGCTGGTGCGGGCGCCGTCGATGCCGCCGATCGCTGCTCCGCCGCTGCCGCCCACGCGCTTCATCTTCTTCGTCGGTGGTGGTGGCGTCGGCAAGTCCAGCTGCGCGGCCGCGGCGGCCGTAACGCTGACCGAGAAGGAAGGCCCGGTGCTCCTGATCAGCACCGACTTCGCGCACTCACTTTCCGACGTGCTGCAGAGCCGGCTCACCGACACCGAGACCCAGGTGAAGGGCACCAAGGGCCTCTACGCGCGCGAAATCGACTTCGCGACCTGGTTCGGCAACCTGCGCAAGCGCTTCCGCGATCGCGCCGAAGGTGCTTTTGGCCCCGAGGTGAAGGGCCAGGAATTCGCGGTCGACCGCGAGCTGATTCGAAACCTCTTCGACACCGCGCCGGTGGGCATGGACGAGTTCGCCGCGATGAGCGCCCTCACCGACGCCCTGGTGCAGGAACGCTTCAAGCGGATCGTGATCGACCCCTCGCCGTCGGGCGACAGCCTGCGCATCCTCGAGCTGCCGGCGATCGCGAAGGAATGGCTGACCCAGACCCACGCCGTCATCTCGAAGTACCGCAACCGTGGCCTCGGCCCGCTGGCCGATGATCTCGCCGCCCTGCTGAAGCACGTGCATCGCTTCGAGGCGGCGATCATCAACCCGTCCGAGTGCCGCTTTGTGGTCGTCACCCGCGGCGAAGAAATGGCGCTCGGCCCGGTTGAACGCTTCGTCGAGTACTTGAAGGCGAAGAAGCTGCCGGTCGAGCGCGTGCTCGTGAACCGCGTCCTGCCGAAGACCACCTGCGTCGTCACCGAAGAGCGCCGGAAGAACGAGCTCGAGGTCGCCAAGGTGTTCGAAAAGAAGATCGGTCTGCCTGTCACCGTCGCGCCGGCCCTCGGCCGTCACCCGGCCGGGCTCCGCGAGCTCAAGGCCTTCCGCACGGCCTGGTACGCGCTGTCGGCCGCTGCTGCGAAGATCAAAGCCGCCTGAGGCAGGGAAGCCCTCTCTCGAGCTGGTTTTAGCCGCACTCAGTCACGGGTTTGGTGTTACTCGTGGCCGGGTCATGGCCATTGCAATTACCCACGCGCTCGACTTCGAGCGCCCGCTGATCGAGCTGGAAAAGAAGATCACCGAGCTCAAGTTGTTGTCCGCCAACGGCGCGCACGACTTCACCGCCGAGATCGGCAAGCTCGAGAAGAAAGCCAAACGCCTGCAGCAGGAAATCTTCAGCGACCTGAGCCGCTGGCAGGTGGTTCAGCTGTCGCGCCACAACGCGCGGCCTTACTTCCTCGACTACATCGGCTTCCTCTTCACCGACTTCAACGAGCTCTCGGGCGATCGCTGCTTCGGAGAAGACCCGTCGATCGTCGGCGGCTTCGCCCGCTTCGACGGCCAGCCGGTGATGGTGATCGGCCACCAGAAGGGCAGAAGCACCAAAGAGAACATGGCCCGCAACTTCGGCATGCCCCGCCCCGAGGGCTACCGCAAAGCCCGCCGCCTGATGGAGCTCGCCGGCCGCTTCAACCGCCCGCTGTTCACCTTCATCGACACCCCTGGCGCGTACCCCGGTATCGGCGCGGAAGAACGCGGCCAGGCCGAAGCGATCGCGGTGAACCTCGAGGTGATGGCCGGCCTGCCCGTGCCGATCGTCTCGACGGTGATTGGCGAAGGCGGCAGCGGTGGCGCACTGGCAATCGGCGTCGGCAACCGCGTGCTCATGCTCGAGAACAGCATCTACAGCGTGATCAGCCCCGAGGCCTGCTCGTCGATTCTCTACCGCGACGCCTCGATGGCCGAAAAGGCCGCCGACGCCCTCAAGGTTACCGCCCGCGATCTGCTCGGGATGAAGGTGATCGACGAGCTCATCCCCGAGCCGCCCGGCGGCGCGCACCGCGACCCGACCCGCACCGCCG
Source organism: Myxococcales bacterium (assembly GCA_038206395.1). Lineage (GTDB taxonomy): Bacteria > Myxococcota > Myxococcia > Myxococcales > Myxococcaceae > JAGSPQ01. Next base: position 23,926 of record JBBRAX010000034.1, read on the forward strand.
AATCGGTGGGCAAGGCCCTTCGCAAGCACCTCGCCGCGCTGGCTGGCCTCACCCCTGACAAGCTGATCGAAGATCGTTACCGCAAGTTCCGCGCGCTCGGGCCCTTCACCGGCCGTTAGAAGAAAGCACCATGCGTCCACTCGTCCCCGACTACATCGAGACCCTCAAGCCGTACGTTCCGGGCAAGCCGATCGAAGAGACCGAGCGCGAGTACAACGTCTCGAACGTCATCAAGCTCGCCTCGAACGAGAACCCGCTGGGCCCGTCGCCCCTCGCCGTCGAGGCGATCGTCGAAGCGGCCTCCAAGGTTCACCTCTACCCCGACAGCAGCTCGTACTACCTGGTGCGCCGCCTGGCGCGGCACCTGAACGTCGAGCCGACCGAGGTCTTCGTCGCCAGCGGCAGCAACGAGATCATCGAGCTGGTGATTCGCACCTTCACCTCGCCCGACGATGTCGCGCTGCTCAGCGCCGGCAGCTTCGTGATGTACAAGGTCGCGCTGCAGTCGCACGGCCGCAAGTTCGTCGAGGTGCCGATGAAGGCCGGCTACCAGTACGACCTGAAGGCGATGGCCGCGGCGCTGAACAAGCAGACCCGCCTCGTCTTCCTCGCCAACCCCGACAACCCCACCAGCACCGCCTTCAGTAAGGCCGAGCTCGACGCCTTCCTCGCGGTTGTGCCCGAAGACGTGCTCGTCGTCCTCGACGAGGCCTACTTCGAGTACGTCGACTGGGCCGAGTACCCCAATGGGCTCGACTACTTCCGCAAGCAGCCGAACCTCATCGTGCTGCGCACGTACTCGAAGATCTACGGCCTCGCGGGCGTGCGGCTGGGCTACGGCGTGATGCCGGCGAAGATGGTGACGTACCTGAACCGCACCCGCATGCCCTTCAACCTCACCTCGCTTGCCCAGGCCGCGGGGCTCGCCGCGCTCGACGACGTCGAGCACCTGCGCACCACCCGCGAGACCACCTGGCGCGAGCTGCGCTACCTCGAGACCGAGCTTCGCGCCCTGGGCCTGCCGATTCCGAAGAGCCACGCCAACTTCGTGTTTGCCGATCTCGGCCGCCCCTCGGGCCCGGTGTACGAGGCGCTGCTTCGCAAGGGCATCATCACCCGCCCGGTGCCGGGCAGCGGCTGGCCGAACGCGCTTCGCATCTCGGCCGGACTTCACGCCCACAACGAACGCCTCGTCGCGGCGATGAAAGAGATCCTGGCGAAGTGACTGCGAAGCGCCCCTTGATCGTCGCGATCGACGGCCCTGCTGGAGCCGGCAAGTCGTCTGTCTCGAAGATCCTCGCCCGGCGCCTCGACTTCTCGCTGGTCGACACCGGCGCCATCTACCGCTGCGTGGCCCTCGCCGCGGATGAGCAGCAGATTGCCTTCGCCGACGACGAAGGGCTCGCCACGTTGTTGGGCACGCTCGCAATCAGCTTCAAGGTCGAAGGCGAGAGCAACCACGTCTTCCTTGGCACCCGCGACGTGTCCGAGGCGATTCGCACCCCCGAAATCTCTCTTGCCGCGAGCCAGGTCAGCAGCCGCCCCGTCGTGCGCGCCGGCCTGCTCGAGCTGCAGCGCCGCCTCGCCCTCGCCGCCAACGCGGGGGCGATTCTCGAAGGCCGCGACATCGGCACCGTCGTCTTCCCCGACGCCGACCTCAAGTTCTTCCTCCACGCCGACCCTGCCATTCGCGCCCGTCGCCGCTTCGAGGAGCTCTTTCAGAGGGGCAACGAGAAGTCGTTGGACCAGGTGGCGAAGGAACAGAAGCAGCGCGATCGCGAAGACACGGAACGCGAGGCCGCTCCGCTGAAGGCCGCCGACGACGCCGTGCAGCTCGACTCGACGTCGATGCCCCTGTCGGAAGTCGTCCAGCAACTCGAAGACACCGTTCGCGTCGCGCTGGCAAAGCGCGCGTAGACTCACCGCGCGTGTTCGACGCCGGCACAGAACGAGCCATCGAGGAAGAACGTGAACGGATGGCGGCCCTGCTGCGCCGCATCCGCCTCATCGGCGCCGCCGTCTGGGTCGCCGCTGTCCTCGCCACCAGCGTCTTCGCCTCGGAAGACACCGTGATGGAGCTGCGCGCGTTCGGCGTTCCTCCATTGGTCTACCTGGTCGTCGCCGCGCTGCTGTGGGCGGCGGGCAGCGGGAAGCGGCTCAAGGTCTTGAGCGTCTGGGCCGTGCCGTTGATCGACATCCCCACCGTGCTCTTCATCGAATACGAGCGCGTCACCAACGCCGGCTCGACCTCGCCGCTCGGCAACGCGATGTATGCGCTGGGGCTGTTTGCCTTCATGGTGTTGATGGCCCTGATGACCCTGCGCCGCACGGTGATCATCGTCACCGGGCTGATCGCCGTGCCCCTGCAGTTCGTGCTGCTTCGCCTCGCGGTGCCGCCCGATTCGTCCTGGTACATCGGCTCGGCGGCGCTGGTCGCGATGACCACCACCGCCGCCGCCTACCTGACCGTGCGCATCTACAACCTCGTCGGCCGCGTCGCCGCGCTGGCCCGCCACTTCTCGCCCGCCGTGGCCGCCGTGATCGAGCGCGAAGGGACGGCGGCGACGGAAGGGAAGACCGAGCAGGTCACCGTGCTCTTTTCCGACATCCGCGGCTTCACCGCGATGAGCGAGAAGCTCGACAGCCGCGAGGTCGTCGCCCAGCTCAACGAGTACCTGGGGCGCATGGTCGAGGTGGTCGAGAAGCACCAGGGCAACGTCGACAAGTTCATGGGCGACGGGATCCTCGCGTACTTCGGCGCGCCGCAGAAATTGCCGGGCCACGCTTCCGCCGCCGTCGCTTGCGCGCTCGAGATGCTCACCGCGCTCGAGGCGCTCAACGCGCGGCGAGCAACCAGTGGCCTCGAGGCTTTGAAGATCGGCATCGGCCTTCACACTGGCCCTGCCGTGCTCGGCGAGATCGGCCCCGCGGCGCGCCGCGAGTTCACCGTCATCGGCGACACCGTCAACGTCGCCTCGCGCATCGAGGGGCTGACGAAGCAGACGGGCTCCGCGATCCTCGTCAGCGACACGACCCGCTCTGCTGCGGCCAACTTCAGCTACCGCGAGCTCGGCGCCGTGCCGGTGAAGGGCAAAGCACAGCCGGTGCCGATCTTCGCTCCCCAGGCCGCGACGTGAGCCTGCTGGCCCTCGTTGCTGCCGCCGCCTTCGGCCACACCGGCATTCCGCAGTCGCTGTCGGTGAACTTGCGAAGCGGCGCCGACAGCGAGCTCCTCGTGAGCACCACCTTCGGCGCCGTCTACAGCAAAGACCGCGGCGCCAGCTGGAAGGTCATCTGCGAAGAGGCGATTGGGTACGGCACCGGCCAACGTCCCGCTTGGTGGCTGTCGCCCAGCGGCGCGAAGTTCGCCGGCTCTTTCAAAGGCCTCTTCGTCAACCGCACCGACGGCTGCTTCTGGGAAGGCGTCCCTGACTTCGAAGCCACCGGCTGTTCAGACATTCAGGCCGCGGGCTCTACCGTGCTCGCCACGTCGGGCAAGTTCGGCGTCGAGAACCTGATTCAACGCAGCACCGACGACGGCAAGACGTGGACGGCCAGCCCCGAGAAGTCGACGACCCTCTTCTACAGCACCCTGCGCATCGCCCCTTCGAACCCGAACCGGGTCTACGTCGCCGCGTGGTGGTTCGAGCCGGTGAATTCGTCGCTGCTTCTTCGCAGCGATGACAACGGCCAGACCTTCGCCCGAAAGGACTTGAGCGCCACGCTTCCCGCCGCCGGCGCCTTCTACGTGCTCGGCGTTCACCCTTCGAAGCCTGACGTCGTCTTCGCGTCCGTGAACAAGGACACCGAGCCGAAGGCCGCCTGGCTGTTGAGGTCCACAGATTCGGGCGACTCCTTCACGCCCGTTGTCACCACGACGGAAATCTTCAGTGCCGTGGCTTTCGGGCCCGACCCGTCGATTGTCTACGCCGCCTCGGGAAACCGGCTCTACCGGTCGACCGACGAAGGGCTGACCTTCACGCCTCTTGCCGCGCCAAAGCGCAACGCCTGCGTCACCACCCGCGGAAACGACGTCTTCAGCTGCGGCCTGCAGGAGCTCGACGGCTGGGCGGTGGGGCAGGGCGACGGAGGCGACTTCTCGCGGCTGCTGCGGTGGTCGAACATCGCGGGGCCTCCCAGCTGCCCCGCTGGGTCGCTGGTGAAGTCACTGTGCGAGCCGCTGTGGCCAGTGGTGAAGGCCACTTTTCCTCCCGAGGCCGACGCCGGAATCCCCGATGCGGGGCCGGCGATTGATGGCGGCGTCGACCCGCTGCCGACGCCCAAAGGGTGTGGGTGCGCCACCTTCTTCGACGGGCCGTTGCTGATTGCTTCGATCCTCTTCCTTCGAAGCTTGCGACAGCGCTGGTAAGTTGCATCGCCCCGATGCCCTACGTCGCCGACGAATTCACCGGCCGGACCTTCGGAAAGTACGAAGTGCTGTGCCGCATGACGGTGGGCGGTATGGCCGAGATCTTCCTGGGGTTCGCGCGCTCGGGCCCGTTTGCGTACAAGCCGGTGGTGCTCAAGCGGATCCTTTCCGAGCACCGCGAAGACGAGTCGTCGCTGCAGATGTTGATCGACGAGGCGCGCATCACGGCCACGCTGAACCACGAGAACGTCGCGCGCGTCCTCGACCTCGACATCGCCGGCGACGAGGTGATCCTGGTGATCGAGTTCATCAGCGGCGCCACGCTGGACGAGCTGGTGCACGTCGTCACCGAGAAGAAGGAAGTGGTTCCGCTGGGCTTCGTGCTCACCGCGATTCGCGACTGCGCGCAGGGCCTTCACCACGCCCACAGCCACAAAGACGCCGCCGGCAAGCCGATGCCGATCATCCACCGCGACGTCACGCCCAAGAATCTGATGGTCGACTTCGAAGGCGTCGGCAAGGTGCTCGACTTCGGCATCGCCCGCGCGATGGGTGCCGCCCGCCGCACCGTGGCCGGCATGGTGCGCGGCACGTCGGCCTACATGAGCCCCGAGCAGGCCATCGACGGCAAGATGGACATCCGCACAGACATCTTTTCGCTGGGCACCGTCTTTCACGAGCTGCTCACCGGCCAGCGCCTCTTCTACAAAGGCAACGCCGGCAAAGAGATGGCGGCCGTCTACGAGCAGGAAGTGCCGCCTCCGTCGAGCGTCAACCGCCGCGTCCCGAAGGCGCTCGACGCCGTGGTGCTCAAAGCGTTGGAGCGGCCGCTGGCCAAGCGCTACCAGACCGCACTCGAGCTCGTGCGCGACATCTCTCTCGCCGCGAGCTCGACCTCGTGGCCGGCCGAACGTTGCGCAGAGCTCGTCCGCACCAAGTTCGCCCGCCGACGCGACGAGATGATCAAGCTGCAGCCATTGATGGGGCAGCGCGACAGCGAGGTCGCGTCTCACACCGTGCCGGGTCGCCCGGTGTTCCAGGCCGGCCGCGCCACCGTGCAGGTCACTTCGCCTCGCACCGCCACGCCGCGGCCTCAGACGTCGACGCTGCAACAGACGGTCGACACCGACGACAGCACCGACGAGAACCGCCGTGCCGACGAACAAGCGCTGCCGACCAAATTCTTCACTCCTAATTTTTCGACGCCCAACGAGGGCAGCGTTCCTTCAGCCCGCCCTTCGCCTCCGCCCCTCGTCACCGAGAAGCAGTCGATTCGGCCCATTGGCGTCGTGCCCCAGGTGCAGGAAGAAGAGCCGAACCCGACCTACGTCAACGTCGACTCGACGCTGATGAACTTGCCGCGTGAGCCGGTCACGGTGCCCACCTCGCGATCGATGCTGCGCGCGGCGCCTGTCGACGGGGCGCCCCGCCGGCGTCCCGTCAAGGGCACGTCGGGCCTGGGGGTGGTGATGGCGGCGCTGGGCGCGCTCGCCGTGGGTGCGATTGGTGGCGTCGTCATCCACAAATCGATGGGCGGCAGCGACCCGGTGGTGACTCCCAGCCCTGGGCTCGGCCGGCTTTCCGTCGATGCCGACCGCGCGTCCGAAGTGCAGCTGGGCAGCGGCATGATGGCCAGAACGCCGATCGTCGATGTCTACATTGCGGCCGGCAAACACAGCTTCAAGATCCGCGAGCCCGAGGGCAAATGGCTCGCGCTCGACGTCGACATCAAGCCGAACGAAGTGACCAAGGTGAAGGTCGCGCTCGATACGCTGAAGCCCGCCGCGCCCTGAAAACTTCAATGACCTGTGGGGCCTTCAAAGGCTATCTGCGACGTCATGATCTACCTATCGCTGGTGATTGCCCTCGCCGCTGCGCCTGCCGCTGCGCCGGCCGCTGCTCCTGCTGCGAAGCCTGCCCCCGACGCGAGAGCCTTCACCTCGAAGCTGAACGACGATCTGCGCAAGCTGTACGTGCGTGCCTCGACGGCCGAGTGGATCAAGGCGACGTACATCACCGACGACACCGAACGGAATGCCGCGTCGGCCAACGAAGACGTGATGGCCTACGTCTCGGGGGCGATCAAAGACTCGATGAAGTTCAAGGGCCAGAAGCTCGACCCCGAGACCGAGCGCATGCTGTACCTGCTGCGCGTTTCCCAGTCGCTGCCTGCGCCGTCTGACCCGTCGAAGCGCTCCGAGCTCGCGAAGACCGCGGCCGGCCTCGAAGGCGCGTACGGCAAGGGCAAGTACTGCGGCCCGAACTACACGGCCGGCAAAGACGAGAAGGAAGACAAGAAGCGCTGCAAGGATCTGATCGCGCTGTCGACGGTGCTCGCCAAGGGCGGCAAGTACGAAGACCAGCTCGAAGCGTGGGAAGGCTGGCACACCATCTCGAAAGACATGCGCGCGCCGTACGAGCGGCTGGTCACGCTGTCGAACGAAGGCGCGAAAGAAATTGGCTTCAGCAACCTGGGCGACGGCTGGCGCAGCGCGTACGACATGTCGCCCGCGGACTTCGAGAAAGAGACTGACCGTCTCTGGGAACAGGTGAAGCCCCTGTATGACGATCTGCACTGCTACGTGCGCGGGCAGCTGGCCGCCAAGTACCCGGGCAAGGTCGACGCGAAGGGCCCGATTCCCGCCCACCTGCTCGGCAACATGTGGGCCCAAGAATGGGCCAACGTCTACCCGCTGGTCGAGCCATACAAGGGGCAGACGAGCCTCGACGTCACCGCTGCGCTGAAGAAGGCGAAGTACGACGAGGTGAAGCTGGTGAAGCTGGGCGAGAGCTTCTTCACCTCGCTGGGCATGCCGAAGCTCCCCGAGACGTTCTGGACCCGCAGCCAGTTCAAGAAGCCGCAGGATCGCGACGTCGTCTGCCACGCCAGCGCGTGGGACGTGACCTACAGCAACGACCTGCGCATCAAGATGTGCATCAAGGTCGACGAGGAGGATCTGATCACCGTCCACCACGAGCTCGGCCATAACTACTACTTCACCAACTACTACAACCTGCCCGTGCTCTTTCAGAACGGGGCGAACGACGGCTTCCACGAGGCCATCGGCGACGCGCTCACGCTGTCGATCACGCCCGAGTACCTGAAGAAGCTCGGCCTGCTCACCGCGGTGCCGAACAACGACAAGGGCCTCGTCAACCTGCAGATGAAAGACGCGCTCGAGAAGATCGCCTTCCTGCCCTTCGGCCGCATGATCGATCAGTGGCGGTGGGACGTGTTCAGCGGGAAGACGAAGGCGTCCGAGTACAACGCGCACTGGTGGGAGCTGCGAAAGAAGTACCAGGGCATCGCGCCCCCCACGCCGCGCGGCGAAGAGTTCTTCGATCCGGGCGCGAAGTACCACATCCCCGCGAACGTCCCGTACATGCGCTACTTCCTCGCGCGCATCCTCCAGTTCCAGTTCCACCGCGCGCTGTGCAAGGCCGCCGGCCACACCGGCCCGCTTCACACCTGCAGCATCTACGGAAACAAGCAGGCGGGTGACAAGCTGACCGCCATGCTCGCGATGGGTGCGAGCAAGCCGTGGCCCGATGCGTTGTTTGCGATGACGGGCGAGCGCCAGATGGATGCGACCGCCATCCTCGACTACTTCCAGCCGCTGCAGACGTGGCTGAAAGAGAAGAACAAGGGTCAGACCTGCGGCTGGTAACGGAGCACTGACCCATGATCCTCCTTGCGCTGCTGCTGCTGACCGCTGCTCCGACCAAAATGGAAAACGCTCCGTTGAGAACCGGCAATCAGGCGCTGAAGGCCGAGCTGGTCAAGGTTCACGGTGAAGCCCAGCGCGAGCGCATCGAGCGCGGCGTCAACCAGGTCGCGGCGCTGTGGCGCAAGGACGACGGAGATCTCTCGGCCTTCGTCAAAGAGCAGTTCGTCGCGGACCCCGCCCTGCTCGACCAGACGTTCGCCCGCTTTCAGGCCAACTTCGAGCAGGTCGACGGCCACATGCTCGAGATCGGGCGCGAGCTGCGCAAGCCGACTGAGCTCGACGTCGGCCCGCTGCTGAAGGCCGACCCGCTGTTCGCTGGCTACGACGCCTCGGCCCGCGTCACCGAAGACCTGTTCGCCGCGAAGATTGGGTTCGCGGCTCTGCTTAATTTCCCGCTCACCACCCTGCAGCAGCGCCTCGACAACGGGCCGAAGTGGTCGCGCCGCGAATGGGCCGAAGCGCGCCTCGCCGGCCGGTTCGCCCGGCGCGTACCGGGCGAGATTCAGCAGCAGATCAGCCAGGCCCAATCGACCGCAGATCTCTACATCGCCGAATACAACGTGTGGATGCACCACCTGGTCGACGACAAAGGCCAGCGCCTGTTCCCCAAAGGCAAACGCCTGATCAGCCACTGGAACCTGCGCGACGAGCTCAAGGCCAACTACGCCGACGCCAACGGCCTCGACAAGCAGCGCGTGATCATCAAGGTGATGGAACGCATCGTCACCCAGACGATTCCGGCCGCGGTGATCGACAACCCGAACGTCGACTGGAACCCTTTCACCAACGTGCTCACGGCGACTCCCGCCGCCGAGCTCGAAGACAACGCGCCGAAGAAGAGCGCCGCCCTCGACCCGAAGCCCGAGCCCGACATTCGCTACCAGAAGCTGCTGGCGAACTTCTCGGCGTCGAAGAAGGCAGACCCCTTCTCGCCGGGCACCCCGACCGCGATCGATCGGGCGTTTGCGATCGGCGCCGAGATGCCCGAAGCGCGGATCAAGGCGCTGCTGGAAGAGGTGCTCAAGTCACCGCTGGTGCCGAAGATCGCCGCCGAGATCGAGGCGAAGGTCGGCCGCAAGCTCGAGCCAACGGACCTCTGGTACAACGGCTTCGTTCCACGCGGTGCGATCGCCGAAGAGAAGCTCGACGGCATCACGCGCAAGAAGTACCCGACCGCGGACGCCTTCGCCAAAGACATCCCCCGCATCCTGAAAGATCTGGGGTTCCCGGCTGACCGCGCCCAGTACCTGGCCGATCGCATCCGCGTCGACCCTTCGCGCGGAGCCGGCCACGCGATGCAGTCGGCCCGCCGCGGCGACTTTCCCCGCCTGCGCACGCGGGTCGAGAAAGAAGGCATGAACTACAAGGGCTACAACATCGCGGTCCACGAGCTCGGCCACAACGTCGAGCAGGTGTTCAGCCTCTACGACGTCGATCACACGCTGCTCGCCGGCGTCCCCAACACCGCCTTCACCGAGGCGCTCGCCTTCGTCTTCCAGGCAAAAGATCTCGAGCTGCTCGGCCTGTCAAAGCCCGACGCCGAGACCGAGCGCCTGCGCGTGCTCAACGACTTCTGGATGACGTGGGAAATCGCGGGCGTCGCCCTGGTCGACATCGCCGTCTGGCACTGGATGTACGACCACCCGAAGGCTGCCCCCAAAGAGCTGCGCGACGCGACCGTCAAGATCGCGCAGGGAATCTGGAACCAGTACTACGCGCCGGTGCTGGGCGGAAAAGACACCCCGCTGCTCGGGATCTACTCGCACATGATCAGCTACCCGCTGTACCTCTTCAACTACCCGCTGGGTCACCTGATCGCGTTCCAGATCGAAGAGCAGGTGCGCAAGGGCGGCAAGCTGGGCGTCGAGTTCGAACGGATGGCGAAGGTCGGCGCGGTCACTCCGGACTTGTGGATGATCAACGCGAGCAAAGAGCCCGTCAGCGCCGGCCCGCTGCTGCGCGCCACCGAAGCTGCCCTGAACGCAAAGAGGTGAGCCGCTGGGCGCTGCCAGCCCTGCTGTTGATCGCCTGTGGCCCCGGCCGCACGCCACAGCCCTGCAAGGTCGAAGGGCAGGGTGGCGATGCCCGCATCTTCACCGTCACCCACCGCGTCACCCTCGACGACGCGAAGACGGCGGGCACCTTCGCGGATTCGTTTCGCCGCCACCTCGACGACGCGCGCGCCTGCCTGTCAGAAACCTCGCCCAACCTGATCGTCTTCCCCGAAGACTCTGGGCTCGTCGCCTGGTTCACCGGCCGCCAGGGGCTCGCAGGGCGCAACGCCTCGGACACCGCGTCTGCCTTCAACGCGCTCTACTTCCAGGCGCGTCAGCCCGCCGATGCCTACCGCCGCCGCTTCCCGGGCATCAGCGACACCCGCGCGCTCACCCTCGCCATTTCCGATCGCGCCTGGCGCACGATGGACGAGACGTTCGGCACGCTCGCCCGCGACGCCAACGCCTGGGTCGTCACCTCGGCAAACCTTCCGTATTCGCAGCTCGACGCTTCGGCCGGCGCCGCGATCTTCCGCGACCCCGACGCCACCGGCCCCGCATACGTCGCCTCCTCTCCCGAGGTGTTCAATGCCGCGCTCGTCTATTCGCCAACAGGTGAAAGGGTAGGGCGCGTCGACAAGGTCTTCCTCACCGACGTCGAAGAGAAGACGCTGCAGCTGAGCGCCGGGCCGCTCGAGGGCTTGAAGACGTTTCCTCTGCCATTCGCCACGCTCGGCATCGCCACCTCGCGCGACGCCTTCTACCCACCGTTCGCCCAGCGGCTCGACGATCTCAACGCCGACCTCGTCGTTCAGCCCGAAGCCTTCAGTGGCTGGGTCACTGAAGAACACCCGGGCGACTGGCTTCCCGACGTGATGCTCGCCGCGGGCTGGAGCCTCACCCAGAAGTACACCTCGGTGCGCCACCTCGCCGCGCCGATGCTCACCGGCAATGTCTTCGACGTCGCTTTCGACGGCCAGGCCTTCATCACCGCCAAGGCGACCCCGACCCAACCAAGGCGCGCCTTCATCGCCAGCGACCCCAGCCCTGGCTTCCTCGCGATCGGGCCCTGGGCCTACGCCACCGAGAAAGACGACACGCTGCCGATGGAAGAAAGGCGCCTGGCTGTCCGCGAGCTCGGCCGCGATCTGCTGCCCGGTTCGAAAGACACCTTCGAAGGCCGCACCGGTGACAGCGTCATCGCCGCCGATCTCGAGCTCGGAACCGCCGCGAAGACTGCCACCTTCACCCGCAGCATCGCCGTCGCGCCTTCTGCCCAAGGCCACCAGCGCAACCCGGCGATCGCCTACGGTGACAACGGCCAGGTGTACGTCGTGTGGTCCGACTTCCGTTCGGGCTCCGCGCGCGTGTGGCTTGCCCGCAGCAGCGACGACGGAGCCACCTTCCCCATCGCCCGCCCCGTCGACCCCGCGCCCGGCACCTCGAGTCAAGCGAAGCCCACGATCGCCGCCGGCACCGACGGCCTCGTCGCCATCGCCTGGCAAGACGACGCGCGGGGCAGCGAGCAGATTCGGTGGGCCATCTCGCGCGACAGCGGCCTCACCTTCACCGCCGGCTGGGCCGAACGCACCGCCCGCGCGCAGTGGGAGCCTTCGATCGTCGCGCTCGGTGGCACGGGCTGGGCGCTGGCGTGGGCAGACTTTCGCGACGTGCCGACGCCGCACGTGCGCGCGCGTTGCTTCGACGTCTCGACTCCGCAAGGCGCCGCCTCGCAGCCCGTCGACCCCGAAGGCTCTTTTCAGCTGCAGCCTTCGCTGGCCGGGAAGACGCGCGACGGGCTCTTCGTCGCCTGGGTTGATCACCGCGAGGGCGACTGGCAGATCTTCAGCCGCGGCGGCCCGCTGTGCGACGCGCCCGGCAAAGCGTTTCGACTTTCCTTCGAGAGTCAGAACGAAGTGCTGGCGTCGGATCCGCAGACGGCGACGGCGCCTGACGGGCGCGTGATGGTGACGTGGGACGAGATCCGCGATCGCCGCGCCCACCACGACGTCGTCGCCGCCGAGCTCACCCGAGGGGTCTGGCAGCTGCAGGGCTCGCCCACCCGGGTCGCCTACAGCCGCTTCCGCCCGTCTCCTTTCTGGCAGGGCACCTTCCGCGCCGTGGTTCAGGATCAGCAGCCTTCGAAGAACGGCCTGTCGATCTGGACCATCGGCTCGAACACGCCCCTGCGCTTCGATGACACGTTCAGTGCGCCGAACCAGCTCACCCGGCCGCGCGCCGCCGCCCGCCGCGATTCCACCAACGCTGTGATCGTTTTCGAGGACGACCGCGATGGGTGGGTCCGGGTGCGCGCCCAAACCCGTCCCTGAGTCCCCGCCGACCCGCTGGTGGCTCCCGACCCGGTCGCCGTGTCCGACTTCACTGGGAAGCGCTGGTGGCGCGACCGTTGCTCATTGCCTGCTCGATGCGACGATTCCTCGCGAGCCTCCTGCTGTCTTCCGCCTGCATCGGGCCCAACAACCCACCATCGACCCCGGAAGCAGCGGCGGCGCCGTTCGAGTACGACGGGTACGTCAAGCCGGCCTTGCTCGAGGCCAGCGCGCACCTCGAACACGCCGCCGTCGCTGCTTCGCCTGAGCCCTTCGCCGACGTCGATCGCTGCGTCACCACCACGACGATCCGAAACGACCCAGCGACCGCGACGAGGCTCTCTGAGATCAACTCGCTGATCGTCGTCGTCTCGCTCAGCCGCACCTGCCGCGCCGAAGCCGCCTCGATCGAGCTCTTCACGCCGCACGGCAGCGCCTTCGAAGTGCGCAGCGCCCCGCTGAACGGCGGCAAAGAAGTGCGGTTCAACTTCCCCGTCGCCGGCTCCACCATCGAGCAGCGCCGCCTCGCCGGCGTGTGGGAAGTCCGCACGCTTCTCGACGGCGCCGCGATCGCCAACCCTGCTGCCTTCGAGCTGACCGATAGGCCCCGCACGAACGGCCTAGGGGTTGGCGAGCAGCCCGTCGGCCAGCGCGTAGCGGCCGCCGATCACCAGGCCCACCGCTCCGCGCTTGTACGGTGACAGCCATGCGACCGCTGCGCCGCGCGCATCCTGGTTCGGAGCGAAGTACCGCACCTCGGCCTGCAGCGAGAACCGCGAGAAGCGAAGCTGCACCCCGACCGCCGGTGACACGTCGACGGCCAGGCCCAGCGACGACAGCTGTGTCGTCACCGAGATGAAGGGCACGAACCGGCGCGACAGGTTCCAGCTCGCCGTCAGCGACGCATCGACGAACCCCAGCGCCGGCGACTCGAAGTCCGTGAACAGGTAGCCGCGCCAGCCGAAAGTCAGGCCTGGCCGCGCGCCCTTCGTCTCGAGCATCAGCCAGCTGCCGCCGACGTCAAAGCCCGCCACCTTCTGCGCGATCAACGTCGTCAGGTGCAGGTGCGTCGACAGATCGGACCTCTGCGTGAAGCCCCACGACACGCCGATTGTCGACAGCGGCACCGGCACCGGCACCGGCACGCCGCCCGTGATCGCCGCGGGTCCGCCCACCGATGCCTCGACCACCAGCACGCCCCTGGGCGTCGGCCGCACCTGCGTCGACAGCCCGCAGCCAAAGCCCAGAAGTCCGATCGCCAGTGGCCACGCGCGCATTCGACCTGTGCCCTACCGATTGCGAGTGGTAATTGCCACTCCCATGCGAACCCTGCTGCTTGTCTGCATGCTGTGGTGCGGCGCTGCCTCTGCCGATGATCTGAAGGCGATCGTCAAAGAGCACCGCCTCTCGAACGGGATGCTCTGGCTCGTCGTCGAAAGACCCCAGGCCCCGGTTTTCACCGGCTTCATCCGGGTGCGCGTCGGCGGTGCAGACGAGCAGCCCGGCGCAACCGGACTTGCCCACCTCTTCGAGCACATGGCCTTCAAGGGCACCCCGATGCTCGGCACCACCGACTTCGAGGCCGAGAAGAAGCTGCTGGCCGAGATCGCAAAGGTTGGTGACGCGATCGCCGTGCTGCAGCGCTCGAAAAACGGCACCACGCCGGAAGCGGTCGAGCTGAAGAAGAAGCTGGCCGCGCTCACGAAGCAGCACGGCGATCTCACCGACGAGAATGCGCTGGCCCAGCTGTACACGCTGAACGGCGCAGTCGGCCTCAACGCCACCACCGACAAAGACACCACCAGCTACTTCGTCAGCCTCCCGAAGAACCGCCTTCCGCTTTGGCTGATGGTCGAGGCGCAGCGGCTCGCGGCTCCCGTGCTTCGCGACTTCTACACCGAGCGCGACGTCGTCCAGGAAGAGCGCCGCATGAGCATCGACTCGAACCCTCAGGGCGCCCTGTACGAAGAGCTCAACCAGATCGCCTTCGTCTCGAGCCCGTACCGCTGGCCCACCGTCGGCTACACCGAGGATCTACAGGCGATGTCGCTGAGCCGTGCGCAGGCGTTTCGCGATCTCTATTACGCGCCCGGCAACGCTGTGGGCTGCATCGTCGGCGACGTGAAGTTCGAAGACTTGAAAGTGCAGCTCGAGAAGACCTTCGGAGCGATTCCCGCGCGGCCGCTGCCGCCCGCCCCAGTCTTCGCCGAGCCGCCGTCGCGCGCCCAGCGCCGGTCGACCGTGTTCTTCGACGCGAGCCCGCGCATCTTCATGGCCTTCCGCAAGCCGCCGCCGCCCGCGCACGACGACTTCGTCTTCGACGTGCTCGACGTGCTGCTCGGCGAAGGCCGCACGGGCCGGCTCCACAAGCGGCTGGTGCTCAAAGACCGCCTCGTACAGAGCGTCGGCGTCTTCGGTGGCCCTGGCGCGCGAATGGACGCGCTCTTCATCATTGCCGCCACGCCGCTGAAGGGCGTGAAGAACGAGGACGTCGAGAAGGCGATCTGGGACGAACTCGAGAAGCTGAAAGTCGAGAAGGTGTCCGACACCGAGCTGCAGAAGGTTCGCAACCGCGTTACCGCAGATCACGCCCGCGCGCTCGACACCAACAGCGGCCTCGCGTCGGCGCTGACGTGGGATCAGCAGGTGATCGGCGACTGGCGGTACATCGCGGACCACCCGGCGAAGATCAATCAGATCGAGCCTTTCGAGATTCTAGAGACGGCGAAGAAGTACTTCGTGCGCGAAAACTCTGTCGTCGTGGATCTCGCCCGCCCCGCAGGAGGTGCCAGGTGAAGCGCGCCATTCTCTTCGTCGTCCTCGCCGCCTGCGCCACCACGCCCCCTCCGGCCACCGAGGCCGTCACCCGCCGCGAGCCGGCCCTGAGCTCCGAGCCGACGCGCCCGCCGCCCATCGGCTGGTCTGAGCTTCCCGCCGCGCTCGCCGTCGACCCGCGCCAGACGCCCATCGCGCCTTTGCCGCTGAACGTGATCAAGCCGCTCAAGACCACGCTTCCCAACGGGCTCGTCGTCTACTCGCTCGAAGATCACGCCACGCCGCTGGTCGCGGTGCGCGCGCTGATCTGGGCGGGCCAGTACGACGACACCGACAAGAAGCTCGGCACCGCGGGCCTCACCGCCGAGCTCGTCACCAGCGGCGGGGCAGGGGCCCTGTCGGCCGAACAGCTCGACGAGCTGCTCGAGTTCCACGCCGCCGACCTCTCGGGCGGAGCCGCCGACGAGTACAGCCAGATCTCGCTCAGCACCCGCACCGAAGATCTCGCGAAGCTCTTTCCCGTCTTCGCCGACGTGCTGCAGAGGCCGCGCTTCCAGCAAGACCGCTTCGACGTCGCCGTCACCTCGAGCCTCGAGAGCATCCGCCGCCGCCCCGACCGCCCCGACGGCCTCGCCGCCCGGGCGCTGAACAAGGCGATCTTCGGCCCCACCACGCTGCTCGGCCGCGAGGTCACCGAGGTCAGCCTCAAGGCAATCACCACCGCTGACCTGAAGGCGTTTCACGCCAGGGCGTACTCACCGAAGGCAACTGCGATTCTCGTCAGCGGCGACTTCGACGCTGCCTTGCTCAACCAGCTGATCAAGACCCACCTCGGCAACTGGAAGGGAGGCGAACGCGGGGTCCGCAGCTACCCTTCGCCCCCGAAGCTCGAGCGCCGGGTGATCGTCGTCCCCAAGGCCACGCCCCAGGCGAAGGTGCGCATCGGCGGCCCGGGCTACACCCGCAAGTCTCCCGACGAGTACGCGATGCGCCTCGTCAACACGACGCTGGGCGCGTTCGGCGTCGGTCGCCTCTACAAAGAGATTCGCGATGCGAAGGGGCTCGCTTACAGCGCGTCGTCTTCGGTGAGCCCCGGCCCGACCAGCGGCACCTTCACCGCGAACTTCGACACGCGCCCCGAGCAGGTCGGCCAGGCGCTGGACGCCGCGCTGAAGATTCTGTCGGACGAGGCGTCGACGGTTCCGCCCACTGCCCCCGAGCTGAAGCAGGCGGCCGACATGGCGATCAACTCGTTCGCCTTCCGCTTCGATCACGTCAGCAAGATCGTGTTCGAGAAGGCGCTGTTCGACATGTTCTCGTACGACGACGACTACCTCGAGAAGTACCGCGACAACGTCTCGAAGGTCGACGGCGCCGCCGCGAGCGCTGCAGTGAAGAAGCTCGCGAAGCTCGACGCGTTGCAGATCGTGATCGTGGGCCCTGTCGACCAGCTGGGCGACCTGAGCCGCTTCGGCCCGGTAACCACAATCACAGACGTCGAAGCGTTCAAGTAATCGGCTTCGCCGGTCAGAAAAATGGACGAGGCGCAACGCGCCCGTAACCTTCGCAACACCTCACCGCAGTGCTGTTGCGGTGAGCAGCGAACCCACTGACCGGAGCACTTCACATGAGCGAAAAGCGCAAGCACAACCGCGTCCCCCTCGACATCTACCTCAACAAGTACGTCGCCGGAGTGCCCTACATGGCCCGCACCGCCGACATCTCGCGCGAAGGCGTGGCGCTGGCCAGCCTGATCGAGCCCGACCTCGCGGGCAAGCGCGTCGGGCTGCAGTTCCAGCTGCCCGGCTCGGAAGAAGTCATCTACGCGGAAGGCGAGATCGTGCGCGAGTGGCTCGACACCGGCGCCGAAGGCAGCGGCGTGAAGTTCACGCTGCTCACCGAACGGCACCGCCGGCTGATCGAGCAGTTCGTCACCACTGCGCAGTAGGTTGGTCTTGGCCGGCTGTGCCCGTCGTGGCGCGTCACGCCCCGACGTCGGCACCTCCGTTGGTCCGAAATGGAGCACGCGCGGAGTCCCTCGAGGCGGCACCGCGCCGCTATGGATCGCGGGAAGCCCTGAATTTTCAGGCTTCTTGACCTTCGAAGGGTGGGCGAATTGAATCGGTGTTCAGGGGGGCCTGAACATTTCTAAGCCTGCCCAAAGGAAGGTATCTGTGAAGCGCTTGCTGACGCTGCTGATCCTCGCTTTGCCCCTGGTCGCATCAGCTCAGGCTGCAAAAGACAAAGACAAGGACAAGTTCACCGGCGACCCGAAGAGCGCTCCCGGCGTGAACTGGGGAGGCCAGATGATCAAGGCCACCGGCGCTGGCGCCCCCGACCTCTCGGTGAAGAACCCGGCCCAGGCCCGCCTCGGGGCCGAACGCGCCGCGCTTCTCGATGCGATGCGGAATCTGCTCGGTCAGGTGAAGGGCGTTCAGATCACGGCTGAAAAGAAGATGGACGACGTGATGAAGGACGACAAGGTCCGCGCTCGCGTGGAAGGCCTCATTCGTGGCTACAAGGTCGTCGGCAAGCGCTACTTCTCTGACGGCGGCGTCGAGGTCGACGTCGAAGTCCCGGCGGCGCTGCTCACTGAAGTCTTCGACCCCGAGCCCGTGCAGGTGCTGGTGGGGATGAAGGTCGAAGGCGAGAAGGTGAACACGGGCCTGGTCATCGACGCCCGCGGCCTCAAGGTGACCCCCGCGCTGGCGCCCCGCGTCCTCGATGAGGCCGGCAAGGCGCTGTACTCGGTTGACTCGCTCTCGGCCGACGCGCGCAAGGCGACCGGCGTCGCCTCCTACGTGCAGAGCCTGGACGAGGCGAAGAAGTCGTTGAAGGCCGGCGACAAGCCGCTGATCCTCAAAGCGACGAAAGCCAACGGCAGCGATCTGCAACTCGACCCCGCCGACGCGACGAAGCTGCTCGCCGCCAACGCCTCCTTCCTCGCCGAAGGCCGCGTGGTCATCGTCACCAACTAAAGGCCCCGGACCATGAACCATTTCAAGCTCGGTACGACCCTGCTGTTGCTCGCCGCCGTGGCCCACGCCGCCGGCGCACCGCCTCCTCCCACGATCACCAAAGAAGCCACCGGCCAGGCCGCGATCGTCAAGGGCGAGGAACAGAAGGCCTTCGACGAAGCCGTGAAGCAGGCGCTTCGTTCGGCAGTCGAGCAGACCGCGGGTGTCCTGATCACCGCCGACACAACCACGCTGAACAGCATGCTGGTGCGCGACGAGGTCTTCGCCAAGGCCACCGGCTACGTGAAGAAGTACGACGTCGTCAGCAAGAAGGTCGAGCGCAACGTGATGAACGTGACGGTCAAGGCCGAGGTCGGCACCGCCGAGCTCGACAAGGATCTCGAGGCCGTGAAGGGGATGATCGGCCGCCTCACGCGCAACAAGCTGATCATCGTCACCCAGGAACAGGCGATCGACGAGAAGGGCGTCGTCACCAAATCCGAGGTCCTCTCGGCCGCACTCTCTGACGCCTTCCGCCGCGATGGCTGGCAGCTGCTCGACGAGAAGGGGGGTGGCGAAGGCCTCAAGCTTGGCGCGGGCGTCGGCCAGGGCGCTCCAGCGGTGAAAGACGTGCTCAAGACCACCGACGCCGACTTCGTCGCGTACGGCACGGTGAACTTCCGGTACCACGTGATTGCGTTCGGCGGAAAAGACAAGGAAGGCAACCCACTCATCTTCCCGGTCACCGCCGAGTACGACTTCACGATGTACAACGTGCGCAGCCGCGAGCAGCTGGCGAAGGTCGCCGGCAAGTTCAGCGAGCAGCAGATGCAGGCGAAGGGCGTGTCGACGTTGATGAGCTACTCGCGCACCGCCGCCGACTTCAGCAAGCTCGAGGCGCCGCGCATCATCAACGAGCTGCGCACGCCGGTGCTCGAGTACCTGCGCGACAAGGCCGTCAACGGCAACAGCGTCACGCTGAACGTCTCGGGCCTTTCCGACATCAACGCGGTCGACGAGTTTTCCGACGCGGTGAAGACGATCAAAGACGTCAGCCAGGTGAAGCAGAGCGGCGACTTCGACAACGGGAAGATGCAGTACACGGTGACCGTGCTCGGCAGCGCGCTGGACTTCGGCAAGCTGCTCGGCAAGTCGAAGTACAAGGCGAAGCCGCTGAAGGTGACCGCGGTGAAGGACAACCTGGTCGAGGTCGCGATCGCCAAGTGAAGTGGCGGGTGTGGGTCCTCTGCACAGTGGGCTGCGCGTCGGCCCCTCCAGCGGCGATGATTCAGGTCGAGCAGGGAATGCAGGAACTCAAAGAGCGCGCCTGGGGGGCCGAGGTTTTACTCACCTGCGACCCGACCGATGCCGACGTCTTCCTCGACGGCGTCCCCCAGGGCACCTGTCTCGATTTCTCGGGCTCGCCGCGTGGGCTCACCCTGCCGGAAGGGATGCACAAGATCGAAGTAAAGAAGGCCGGGTTCTGGCCGTATGAGACATACGTGGATTCTGGCGGCACCCGCACCGCGCTGACTGCCAGGCTGACGCCGCACTGAAGCTTTCTTCGGAGCCTCCCTAAAATGATCAGGTCCCTTCTCGCCGCAACGCTTCTGCTGGTTCCCACCGCCGCGTCTGCCGCCATCGGCATCGTCACGGTGCTCGAGGGCAAGGCCACCCGCACGCCCGAGAAGGGCGCAGCGATCGCGCTGACCGTCGGCAGCGAGTTAGAGCTCAAGGACACCCTCAACGTGACCAAAGGCAACCTTCGCTTCGACCTCAACGACGGCAGCCAGATTGCTTTGGGCGAGAAGTCCGAGCTCCTGATCGACGAGGCAACTTTCGAAGGCCAGAGCTGCACCGGCTTTCTCGGCACCCTCAAGGCCGGCAGCCTGTGGACGAAGGTGAAGAAGATGCTCGGCGCTGCGAAGTACGAAGTCCGCACCGGCCGCGCCGTCGCTGGTGTCCGCGGCACCATCTTCCGCATCGACGCCGACACCCTGGTCAAGGCCGCCAAGGGCCGAGGGCAGGGCCGCAACGCCAGCGTCATTCGCGTCACCGAGGGCGTCGTTCGCGTCACCCCCGGGCCGGACAGCAGTCCACTGCACCGCGATCAGGCCCGCGCCGTGCAGCCCCGAAGAGAGATCGAGGCCCCGAAAGAAGTCAGCGTCGAGGAATGGGAGGCGAAGTTCGTCGAGCTCGCCAAGGGGCAGAACGTCGCGGTCGGCGTGGACTTGTTCGAAGCGGCCGAGCTCACGAAGGCGCAGCAGAACGACAACTTCCAGAAGTGGCTCGACAAGCAGTGACCGAGCCGGTTCCTCCGCCTCCCGAGCTTCCGCCCGACAACTGCGGGCTGCCCGAGGCCGAGGCGCGCCGCATCGACTTCTACTGGGCTGGCGGCGTCGTCGCGTCGATGGCGCTGCTCTTCATCGCCGTCTCGTTGGTGCGGGGCGTCGCGATTCCCGTCTTCCTCGCGCTGGCGCTCGCCTACGCGTTGAACCCGATCGTCACCTTCGGCGCCGCCCAGGGCCTGAGCCGCACCGCCGCGACGGCGATCGTCTTCGTCGTGTTCAGCCTCCTCGTCTACGGCGCCGCGCTGTACATCATTCCGCTCTTCTCCGAGCAGGCCGAGAAGCTGCCTGGCTTCTTCAAGGCGGCCAGCGTCCAGGTCGTGCCGTGGGTCGAGACCAACTTCAACGTCTCGGTGCCGGGCCTCATTCGCGAGCGCACCGAAGACCTCGGCAACCAGGCCTCGCTGCTGCTGTCGCAGAACGCGCCCACCGCCGCCAAGCTCGTAGGCAGCATCGCCACCAACACCGCCGCGCTGATCTTCATCCTCGTCGCGGTGCTCGTCGTGCCGGTGCTCGGCTTCTTCTTCCTCGCCGACTACCCGAAGCTGGTCGCGCTCGGCAAGAGCCTGATTCCGCTGCGGGCGGTCACCCTCGTCAGCCGCCGCTTCTCGGAAGCCGACGACGTGCTCTCGAACTTCGTCCGCGGCCAGCTCACCGTCGGAGCGATCCTTTCCGTCATCTACTCAGTCGGCCTTTCCATCGCGCGCATCGAGACCGCGATCGTGATCGGCCTCATCGCTGGCTTCGGCACGCTGTTTCCCTACGTCGGCCCGGGCCTCGGCGTCTGCCTCGCGCTCGTCGGCGTCGCGCTGTCCTGGTACGGCCCCTGGCAGCTCGTCGTCGTCGCGGTCACCTTCCTCGGCACTGCGGTGCTCGAAGGGTTGGTGATCACCCCGCGCGTCGTGGGGAAGAAGGTCGGCCTGCCGCCCGTCGCGATCATCATCGCCATCCTGGCCTTCGCCGAAGTGTTCGGGTTCGTCGGCGTGCTGCTGGCTGTGCCGCTGACGGCAGTGCTCAAGGTCGTGCTGCGCGTCGTGATCACCCGCTACCGGCGCACGCAGGTGTACCTCGCCGGCACTCCGACCGCGTGATCGCCTGGGCGTTGATCGCCGCGCTGCTCGCCTCCGAGCCGCCGCCAGACACCGCCCCTGTCTTCCTCGCCACCTCGGTGCGGGTGCACCTGCACGCCAGCGAAGAGCTCGACCCCGACTACCTGCGCGCGTTCGCCCGTAAGAACGTGGTGCTCTGGTTGTCGACCCGCACCAACACGCTGCGCGCCTCGACGCTCGAGAGCATCGCGAAGTTCGACGATGCGTGGATCTTCCTTCGCGCGCCCGTGCGCGACTCCGACGCCCGCCAGCTGTCGAAGGTGCCGCGGGCAGGGCTGTGGCTCGACTTCAACGACCTCGATGGCGCCCGCCGCGTGCTCGGCCCCCGGCGGCTGGCGATTAATCTGATCGGCCCTCTCGACGAGGCGACCTTCGACAAGCTGCAGAGCCTGCGGCCGGCCGAGACGAGCTGGGCCGCTCCGGTGCTGGTTGACCTGTTGTCGTGGAGCCTCTTTCGGCAGCTGCCGGGCCGCAAGATCCTGCTGCGCAACCCGGGTGAGCCGCTGCCGGCCGACTGTCCAGAGAACCCGGGCACCGGCGAGCCCACCCTGCAGAGCCGCAGCGGCTTGAACCCCGGCGGTTTCCCCTGTGGAAGGGGCCCCCGCATCGAGGTGCCCTGGGACATCGACCGCACGGTCTTGAAGGGCCTGCTCGTGCGCGAGCCCTCGACCGAGCTCGTCGTTCGCCTGGGCGACGACCCCCGTATGGTGTCAAAGGTGCGACGGCTGCTCGACGATCTCGGCCTCAAATGAATCGGCTGGGTGTCAATGCTTGACGGTTCACGCGCAGGTGGTGATGATTCGCCGCCGCTTAAAGGGAAAGTTTCAGGAGTCCCGCCCACTTGCCGACAGCGTTTCCGATGACCTCCGTCCGGCAAGGGCGCGCTCCCATTTACAGCAGGAAGACCATGCGCCGACTCGCCACCATCCTCCTCAGCGTCTTCACTCTGGCTGCCTTCGCTCAGGAGAAAGCCACCGAAAAGAAGGCCGCGAAGGACGCCAGCCTCGGCAAGAAGGAGACGTCGATCGCGCCCGACAAGTCGCTGGCCGGCGACGTGACGCGCAAGAAGAAGAAGGAAGAGGTCGCGCCGACCCTCAACTACGACGAGTTCCGCCTGGGCGTCGAGTCGCAGGTCAACACGAAGCGCAAAGAGCAGATCGAGGATCTCAAGAAGATCATCGAGCTCAGCAACGACATGAAGGAAAGGCCCAAGCTGCTCTTCCGCCTAGGCGAGCTCTACTGGGAAGAGTCGAAGTACTACTTCTTCGAGGCCAACCGGAAAGACGACGAGCTGCTGAAGTGCATGAACTCCAACGACAAGGCGTGCCAGGAACGCGCGAAGGCCGAGAAAGAGGTCAAGCTCGAAGAGTCGAAGGGCCAGGCCAAGCTCGCCGTCGATCAGTATTCCGAGATCATCCAGAAGCACAAAGACTTCGAGCGCAACGATGAAGTCCTCTACTTCCTCGGCCAGAACCTGATGGAGATGGGCGACGAGAAGAAGTCGCTGGTCGCCTACAAGCGCCTGATCGACAAGTACCCGAAGTCGAAGTACCTGCCCGACTCGCACCTGGCTTTCGGCGAGTACTACTTCAACGGCTCGAAGGGGAAGCGCGACCTGATCGAGAAGGCGCTCGCCTCCTACAAAGAAGCCGCGAAGTACCCCGACAACAAGGTCTACTCGTACGCGCTCTACAAGCAGGGTTGGTGTTACTTCAACCTCGGCGAGTACGAGAAGGCGATGGACATGTACAAGACCGTGATCTTGTACGCCAAGATCGCCGGCAAGGAAGAGGTCGAAGGCGACGGCAAGAAGGGCAAGGGCAACCGCTCGGGCCTCGTGAAGGAAGCGCGCGGCGACTACGTGCGCAGCTACGCGCGGCTGCTCAACGGCACCCCGACGGAAGGCCGCGAGCGCTTCTCGAAGCTCAGCGATGAGCCGGAAGATCTTCGCAACATGATGAAGGGCCTGTCGGGCCTCTATTACGACGACGGCAAGGACAAGGAAGCCGCGCTCGCCTTCGACATGCTGATCAAAGATCGCCCGACCTCGCCCGAGGCCCCCGGCTTCCAGGGCAAGATCATCGACTGCGTGATGCGCGCCGGCAACAAGCGCATGACCGTGCAGCAGGTGCGCCGCCTGGTGAAGGTGATGGGCGACGTCAAGGCCGCCAACACGACCTGCGACGCGAAGTGCGAGGGCGCGCTCAATGAAGCGAAAGAGCTTTCGGAGCGCACGATCTCGAACCTCGCGGTCAACTGGCACAACGAAGGGAAGAAGACCCGCGACGACGAGACCTTCGGCTTCGCGAACGAGGTCTACGCCGACTACATGGCGCTCTTCCCCGACAGCCCGAAGTCCTACGACCTGCGCTTCTTCTGGGCCGAGCTCCTCAACGACAACCTCAACAAGTACGACAAGGCCGCCGAGCAGTACACGGCCGTCACGTTGATGGACATCGCGAAGGGCGACAAGTGCAACGCCCCGCCCGAGAAGGACGAGAAGGGCAAGGACAAGGCGCCGCCCTGCAAGTACTTCGTCAACGCTACGTACAACGCGATCCTCGCGTACGACGAGGTCGTGAAGATCGCGACGGCCGACGGCAAGATCAAGCCGCCGGTGCTGGCAGACCCGACGAAGAAGCTCGAGATTCCGCCGGAAAAGAAGGCGCTGCTCGACGCGTGCGAGCGGTACATCAAGCACCTGCCGAAGGCCGACAAGCAGGTCGAGATCTCCTACAAGGCCGCGAAGATCTATTACGACTACAACGATCTCGAGCAGGCGGTGCCGCGCTTCGCCGACATCGCGCTCAAGCACCCCGACTACAAGTTCGAGAACGGTGACAAGGCCGGCGAGATCGCGGCCAACCTCGTGCTCGACTCGTACAACCTTCTCGGAGACTGGGCGAAGGTCAACGAGTGGGCGCGCGCCTTCTACAAGGAAGAGAAGCTCGCCCAGGGCGCCTTTCGCGCCACGCTGGCGCTGCTGATCGAGCAGTCGTCGTTCAAGCTCGTCAACCAGCTCGAGGCGAAGAAGGAGTACGCGAAGGCCGGCGACGCGTACCTCACCTTCGTCACCGAGTTCCCCAAGTCCGAGATCGCCGACAAGGCGCTCTTCAACGCGAGCATCGACTACTTCAACGCCAAGCAGCTCAACAAGGCGATCGAGGTTCGCAAGAAGATCATCACCAGCTACCCGAAGTCGCAGTACGTGCCGCAGACGCTCTACGCGCTGGCGGAAGGCTACGAGGCGATCGCCGAGTTCGAAGAGGCCGCCGAGTACTACGAGCGCTACGCCACCAACTACGAGAAGTCGCTGTCAGGCGGCGACAAGAAGAAGGGTGGGGCGGCGAAGAAGACGGCCAAGAAGGGCGCCAGGGCCGAGGCTGCTTCCGACAAGTCCGACGCGCCGACCGTCTGGGAAGAAGGCAAGGCGCAGATCGCGCTCTTCAACGCCGGCATCTTCCGCGACGGTCTGGGTGACTACAAACGCGCGCTGAAGAACCGCGAGAAGTACCTCGAGCTGTGGCCGACCTCGAAGGACGCCGAGGCGATCTTCCTCTCGATCGTCGACCTGCACGAGAAGAACGGAAAGTGGGGCCTCGCCCAGAAGCAGCTGGAAGAGTTCGAGAAGAAGTACGCGACCAAGGATCCGAACAAGATGCTGACGTCCGAAGGCCGCATCGCGGGCATCTACGACGACAAGCTCAAGAACAAGAACGGCGCCCGCAAGATCTACGACCGCATTCTCGACTACCACGAGAAGCTGCCCAAGAAGACGAAGGGCGCGCTCGAGATCACGGCGCTCGACGCCGTCGCCCGCGCCCACTTCCTCAGCAACGAGGATGAGTGGAAGAAGTTCGAACGCCTCAAGCTCAAGTGGTCGAAGCTGAGCAACATCGGCGAGCTGAAGAACTCGATCAAAGACAAGTCGAAGGCGCTCGAGGGGATCCAGAAGCTCTACACCACGACGGTCGGCTTCAAGTCGGCCGACCCCGCGATCTGCGCGCTCTACAAAATCGGCATGGCGTACGACAACTTCGTCGAGGCGATGCTCAACATCCCGATGCCGAAGGGCATCCCCGAAGATCTGCAGCTCGAAGTGAAGCTGCAGTTCGAGACGGAAACGGGGCCGCTGAAGGCGAAGGCCGCTGAAGCGTTCGCCGCCACCGTGGGCAAGAGCCAGGAGCTCGACGTCTTCAACCCGTGCACGACTGCCGCGCTCGACAAGCTGCGCGACAAGTACAAGCCCGAGGCCTACCCGAAGATGGGCGAAGACGTGATGGACATGAAGCTAGAAGAATTCAAGGGCATCGCGATTGGCGAAGATCTGCTGCTCGCGATTCAGAGCATCCCCAGCGCGGGCGGCGCGCTCGACGGGTCGAAGACGCGCGAAGTCAAGGCGTCCGAGCCCACGGGCAGCAACGTCGCCAGCAATGACACCCCGCCGTCGAAGGCACAGGAAAAGAAGGCCGCGCCCGCTCCAGCGCCTGCTCCGGTCAAGCCTTCGCCCGCGGCGGCCACCCCGAAGAAGACGGATCCAGACGAGCCGAGTGAGGAGCCGCTGTGAGGAGTCAGATGAGATTGAAGCTGGTTGGGCTGATGGTGGCGCTCGCCCTGGTGGGTTGCACCACGACGTCCACCGCGAAGAAGACCGACGATGGCGACACGGGCGACTTTAGCCCCACGGGCAAGACCGTGGCCGGCCCTACGGGTGAAGCAAGCACGCCGCAGATCAACAGCAAGGCGAAGCTGCTCTTCGACGACGCGAACAAGGCGTACGAAACGCAGAAGAAGGCCGGCAAGGTCGACTACGCGGCGATCGAGAAGAAGTACCAGACGGCGGCCAGCGCTGACGACAAGCTCGCCGAGGCCACCTACAACTTAGGGGTTCTCGCCGAGCGCCAGGGCAAGACCAAGGAAGCGATCGCCTACTACAAGGACGCGCTGGCGAAGCGGCCGACGCTGAAGCAGGCGGCAGAAAACCTGGCGGTGATCGCCCAGAACCAGGGCGACGAAAACGGCGCCCAGCAGATCTACACGGACATCTTGAGCAAGTACCCGGAAGACGCGTCGAGCCGCGCCCGCCTGGCCGACCTGCACCGCAAGAAGGGCGAGTACGACAAGGCGATCGAGATGGCGAAAGAGGCCCTGTTCCGCGAGCCCCGTACCCTGCAGGCGTACAAGGTGCTGATGCTCAGCTACTTCGAGCAGAAGCAGTTCTCGATGGCGAAGCTCGTCGCGCTGCGCGCGAGCAAGATCGAAGAGAACGACCCCGAGATCTTCTACACGCTGGGTCAGATCAGCGCGCTCGAGAAGGAACCGGCGAAGGCCCGCGTCCTCTTCAAGCGCGCCGTCGAAGCCCGCCCCGACTTCCTCCCGGCCCACCTGCAGCTCGCGAAGATGGCGATGTCGCAGGAAGACTACGTGTCGGCGGAAGAGAGCATTCGGCGGATTCTGCAGGCGAACAGCAAGAACCCCGAGGCGCTGCTGAACCTGGGCGTCGCCTACAAGGGCATGGGCCAGTACGACAAGGCGCTGTCTGCCTACGACGCGGCCCAGAAGCTCAAGCCCGACATGCCCGAGCTCTACTTGAACCGCGGCTTCATCATGGCGGCCAGGAACCAGCCCGAGAAGGCGCTCGAGTTCTACAAGCAGTACATCCAGATGAAGGGGGGCGCGGTCGAAGACAAGCACTCAGTCTACGCCGCGATCAAAGACCAGGAGCTCGTGCTCCAGAGGCGCGACGACGACAAGAAGGCGGCAGAAGAGGCGGCCAAGATGGAGGCCGAGATGAAGAAGGCCGAAGAGCAGGCCGCCGCCGACGAGAAGCGCGCCAAGGAAGAGGAGCTCAAGAAGAGCCAGCAGGAAGCCAAGGGCAACGCCGCGAAAGACGCCGCGAAGGGCAACGACACGGGCGAGCAGAAGCCCGAAGAGAAGAAGAAGCCCGAAGCCGCCAAGCCGCCGCCTCCTCCGGCGTCCAAGCCCGCTCCCGCCCCCGCGGCGCCGAAGGGCGAGGAGCCGTCTGACCTGTAGCTTTCAAGGAGCCTCGACGATGAAGACCCGTCTGACTGCTGCGGTGCTGTTGGTGTCGTCGCTGTCTTTCGCCCAGACGACCAGGGCTCCCTCGAAGACCGAGCCGAAGACCGTGCTCGTCTTCGAGGAGGGCGACGCCTTCACCGGTGAGCCCGATGGCCCGATGCTCACCGAGGTCGAGATCGTGAAGAAGCAGGTCTTCTCTTCCCTGATTCGCGTGCGCGAGACCTTCAAAGAGAAGGTGATGCAGTCGGTGAATGAGCTGTAGTCCGTTGTCCGACACCGCTGACATAAATTGTCTGCCGCCACGCGACGCCCAGTTGGCGCAGCGCGCCACGGTGTTAGTCTCTCACCCGTAAAGGGGCTTCGGAGGCAGTCGCCATGAAGAAGCTGATCATTCTCGCCGCTCTCACCACCTACGCATCGGTGGCTTTCGCCCAGGACAAGAAGGGCGGAGACGGCAACGTCGTATACAAAAAGCAGACCGAATACTCCTTCGAAGACGACACCATCGAAGGCGATCTCACCAAGCCCGACGGCGAATACGTCGAGGCCCGAAAGAAAGTGAAGCACTCGAACCTGATCAAGATCCGCGAAGAGTTCAAAGACAAGGTGATGCAGTCCGTCGGCGAGCTGTAACCGTCCTGATCTAATTGCGGAACCTGTTTCGTTCGGTGGTGTCGAACCAAGTCGTAGCGCGCACCCCGATCGGTTGAAGGAGGCATCTCGTGGCCGTTCCCCTCACGCTTAGAGTCTTCAAAGGTGACCAGATGGTCACCACGAAGGACTACGACCGAGACATCATCAAGATTGGCCGGTTGTCGTCCGCGCACCTCTGCCTGGATGACGAGAAGGTCTCGCGCATCCACTCGGTGATCGAAGTCGGCCCCGACGGCACCCTGTCGATCATCGACATGGGCAGCGTCGAAGGCACCTTCGTCAACGGCAAGCGGGTCAACAAAGGCACGCTCGCTTTTGGTGACGAGATCAAGGTCGGCGGTACGACGATCAAGGTCGAGAAGGCGTCCACGGGCGCCTCGGTCGCCCCCGCGATCGCCCCGGTCGATGTCGTCGACCCTGCGCCAGTGATCGAGAGCTCAGCGCCGACTGCCGTGATGGCTGCCCCAGTGGTTGCGGCCCCGGCGGTCGTGGCGCAGCACCGGCCCGAACTGCCAGTCGCTCCGCCCCCTCCTCCGCGAGAAGAAGTGCCGCGGGTGCTCAATGAGTCCAGCGGTGCCCAGACCCGCGCCCGCCCGCGCGGCCGCAAGGGGGCAGGTCCGCTCGGCCTCGAGCTTCGCCTCATGTGGGGCGATCAGATGGTCGGCAGCCACTTCTTCCACCCGGGCTCAACCAAGAAGTTCACTGTCGGCACCGCGACCAACGTCGACTTCTCGATGGGCGATTCGCGCCTCGCTGGGCCGTCGTTCGAAGTGATTCGCTTCGGCAAGGACGGAGCGACGCTTCGCTTCACCGGCAAGATGAAGGGCGAGCTGCACCGCAAGCAGGGCGACCAGGTGATGTCGCTGTCGGAAGCGAAGGAAAAGCGGGTCGCCAACTCTGACGGCGACGCGTTCTCGATCACGCTCTCGTCTGACGACTTCGCGTGGGTGGATCTCGGCGGCGTCGTGCTCGAGGTCTTCTTCCAGCCGGTGCCGAAGGCGGTGTTCGTGCCGTACGCGGACTCCATCGATTTCACCGCGCTCAATATCTTCCTCGTCATGTTTTTCCTCGGTGCGCTCTTCGTGATCACCGCGCTCAACCGGGAGCTCGAAGGCGATGAGTTCGGCGACGATCTCAACGGCAACCAGGCCCGGATCGCGAAGCTCTTGATCAAGCCGCCCGACGCGCAGAAGAACCCGCTGCTGCAGCGGCTCGAGAAGAAGAAAGACTCGGGCGAAGTCGCGCAGAAGCACAAGAACGAAGACGGCCAGATGGGCAAGAAAGACGCGGTCAAGCGTTCGGCCCACGCGGCGCCGAAGGGCGACCCGAACAACAAAGATCAGGCGCGACTGCTGGTGCAGAAGGTGTTCGGCGGGTCAGGCGGCGGCATCTCGACGATCTTCGGGCACCAGGGGCTCGGCGGTGAGCTCAAGAGCGCGATGGGCAACATGTTCGGCGCGGCACCGGGCGATGCGCAGGGCTTCGGAGGTCTCGGCCTTCGCGGCTCGGGCTCCGGCGGCGGCGGCATCGGTGACACCATCGGCATCGGCGGCATCGGCACCAAGGGCCGTGGCGGTGGCACCGGTGGTTACGGTTCAGGCGTCGGCCAGCTCGGCGGCAAGAAAGACGTCGACATCGGCATCACCTCGTCCGACCCGACGGTGATGGGCTCGCTGGACAAGGAGCTCATTCGCAAGGTCATTCACGCCAACCGCGGTCAGATTCGCTACTGCTACGAGAGCCAGCTGAACCGGTTCCCGAAGCTCGAAGGCAAGGTCTCGGTGAAGTTCGTCATCTCGGCCTCTGGCTCGGTCGCGACCTCTCAGGTCGCCGGCTCGAGCGCAAGCAACGCCGAGCTCGAGACCTGTGTCGCCGGCCGCGTCAAGACGTGGATGTTCCCGAAGCCGAAGGGCGGTGGCGTGGTCGTCGTCACCTACCCGTTCATCTTCAAACAGTCTGGCCAGTAACTAGATTAGGGTTCGCCGCCTCATGCGTACCCGACTGCTGCTGCTGATCGTCGCGATCGCTCCTTCGTTTGCCCTTGGCCAGACGAAGGAGCTGAAAGACAAGCCCCAGACCACGTTCAACGAGATCGAACGTGGTTTCTACATCGGCATCAACGCGGGCTTCTGGTCGCTCATCAATCCACCCGCGAACGTCTCGTTCACGACCGGAGGAGGGGTGACGAACGACAAGGCCTCGAAGCAGTACTTCTCGGGCGGGCAGACGGCCCAGGTCGAGTTAGGCTTCGACTTTCACGAGCGGGTCTCGGCGGCGATCTTCATCCAGGCCACGAGCAACCGCATGGGCTCGGACTACACGGGCAAGTCGCAGGATCCGATCACGGGCGTGTCGAAGGCCTCGGGTGACTTCAGCACTGTGATTCCAGGCGCGCTGGTTCGCATCGGCATCTACGGTTTCCAGGACAGCCAGGAAGTGAAGCGCACCTGGATCTACGTGCGCCTCGGCGCAGGCTACGTGCTGTACCAGCCGAGGGCGCTGCTGCCGATTTCCGACGTGCTCATCTTCGCGGGCCCGGGCGTCGAGTACTTCACCCGGCTGCGCCACTTCTCGATCGGCCTCGAAGCGAACTTCGTGCTGATGGCGCTGACCCAGTCGTTCGGGTTCACCGTGACGCCGATGATCCGCTACGCCTTCTAGCGCCCACCGAAACGCCGCCCCGGCACGCCGCGGGAGCAGGTGACTCGCGGCGGGGCGGTAACCTGTTCGGTACTGCAGCCCCCCCTTTCCCCGCGGTTTCTGGGGTAAGGGGGGCTCAATGAACGCACAGAAAAATGCAGGGGCAGGGGCCGGCGGTGCCGGTCGTGGCATGGGCTTCTCGATGGATGCCGATCGCGGCGGTGGTGGCGGCGGCGGCGGACGCGGACGTGGCCCTGGTGGTCCGGGTCGTGACGGAGGCCGCGACGGTGGCCGCGGCGGCAAGGGTGGCGGCAAAGGCCGTCGCGATGATCGCGAAGGCGGCGGCGCCAGCAGCGCCGGCTACCGCGTCGGCGGCGAGCTCGGCAACCTCGAGAAGGCGCTGACCAAGAACGACTTCGGCGCGCAGAAGCAGTCGCTTGAAGAGATCCTCAAAGCGCTGCGCCCGATGAAGCTCTCGTCGATCGAACAGCTCGACATGGGCACGCGCGGCAAGATGATCACCACGCTGCTCCGCGTCAGCCGTCAGCAGAAGCCCGCCGAAGTTGCGCCCGCTGAAGCGGCTCCCGGCGCTGAAGTCGCGCCCGTTGTCGAAGCTCCGGCCGCTGACGCGCCTGCCGCCGACGCGCCTGCCGCCGACGCGCCTGCCGCTGACGCGCCTGCCGCCGACGCGCCTGCCGCCGACGCCGCGCCTGCTCCCGCTGACGCCGCGCCTGCCGCTGACGGGACGCCTGCAGAAGCCGCGCCCGCCGCCGAAGCGCCGAAGGCCGAAGAGAAGCCTGCCGAAGAATCGAAGCTCACCGCCTGGCAGGACGTGCAGTACCTCGTCGGCAGCATCTGGCGCTCGGTCTCTGAAACCGACCGCGCCGACGCTTCGTTCACCGCCAGCGGCCGCGAGTTCAAAGAAAGGGCCGAAGAGAAGAAGGCGGCCCCGAGCGAGAAGCCTGCGCGCAAGGGCGACAAGCCCGAAGCCTCGCCGCTCGAGAAGGGCAAGCGCACCCGCGACTCTGCGCGCGTGAAAGAACGCAATGGCCAGTTCGCCGACGCGGCCCGGCTGTACGAAGAGGCGGGTGACCTGAAGTCGGCGCTCGCCAACGCCGTGTTCGCGAAGATCGAAGACGTCGTCGATCGACTGATGGGCCTGATGAAGCAGCCCGAATGGCAGGGCGTGCTCGAGAAGGCCGGTGAGTGGGAACGCCTGATGGGCATCTACGTCAAGCGCGCCGACTTCGAGTCCGTCGCCAAGCTCTACGAGCGCGCGAAGCAGTTCGACCAGGCCGGCCTCGCGTGGGAACGCGCGGGCAAGCTCTCGGTGGCCCGCAAGCTCTACGAGCGCGCGAAGGACACCACGTCAGCCAACCGCGTTCGCGATCTCGAAGTGAAGAAGCTGATCGAGCGCGGCGACCGCCTCGGCGCAGCGACCATTCAGATGGCGTCGGGCAAGAAGGCCGAAGCGATCGAGACCGTCAAGGGCCTTGCGGGCCCGAAGGCGTACCGGTTCCTCCAGAAGCTGAAGCTCGACGACGAGGCGAAGACCTACGCCGCCGAAGAAATCGCCAAGGCCGTCGCAGAGAACAAGGTCTCTGATCACGCGCGCTGGCTCGAGCTCACCGGCGAGGCTGCCGCTGCCGCCGAGATGTGGATCAAGGCCGAACGGAAGGACAAGGCGCTGCCGCTGTACGAGCAGCTGTCTGACTGGCCCAAAGCCGCAGGTCTCGCCGAGACGCTGGGCCTGCAGGACAAGGCCGTCGAGCTCTTCACCAAGGCGGGCGACAAGGAAAACGCCGATCGCGTCGCTGCGATGCCGAAGCCCTTGCCGCAGCCGAAGCCCCCGAAAGACGCGGCCGATGACGCCGTCGAAGCGGCTGCCGACGCCCCTGCCGACGCGCCTGCCGACGCGCCTGCCGACGCGCCTGCCGACGCCCCTGAAAATGCCGCCGCGCCCGAGGCCCCGGAAGCCAAGAATTAGTTTGGGATTTGAGGGATTTGGAAGTTCGTGAATCGCTGCGCCGACAGTAGATTCTGTCGGCGCTTATGAAGCAGAACCCTGACCGAAGCACCCCGCAGAAGCCGTTCGTCGAGGTCGAAGCTTCCCTCGAAAAAGCAGGCCGCGTCGAAGAGCTGATTCGCCTGTATGAGGCACGCTCTCGCGAGGTCCCCAGTGCCGATGAGGCAGGTCACCTGCTCGCGCTGGCAGGTGGCCTCGCCCGCGAGCGCCTCAAGAACCTGCCCCGCGCCGAAGAGCTGCTTCGCCGTGCCCTCGTCTACGTGCCCCAGTCGCGAGAAGCGCTGGAGGGCCTCAAGGGCCTCTACGAGCAGCGCCAGGACGTCGCGTCTCTCGCCGAAGTGCTCGAACGCCTCGCCGCCACGCTCACGGGCCCCGCTGCGGCTGCGGTCTATTTGCGCGCGGCAGACCTCTACGAAGGGAAGCTCGCCCGCCGCGATCGCGCGGTGTTGTGCTGCCAGCTGGCCGGGCGCGCGGCGCCGCAGGAACGCCAGGCGTTTGCCCGCGCGCGGAAGATCCTCCTTGCCGAAGGCAGGTTTCTTCCCGCTTTCGAGTCGCTGGAACGCGAGCGCGCCGTGCTGGGCGAACGCGATCTCATCGAAGACTACGTCGCCTTCGCTGAAGCGCTCATCGACGACCCGCATCAGCACGGACTCGCCCACCAGGCGCTCGATCGCGTGCTGGGGGTCGACGCCAAGAACGCGCGCGCGCTCGCGGCGAAGAACTCCATCGCCAAGCTCGAGCACCAGTGGCGAGACAAGGTCCGCGCGCTTCGCAACCTGTCGCTGGAAGAACGCGATCGCCGCACCGCCGCGCGCATCTCGCTGCAGGTCGCCCGGCTGTACGCATTCTTCGACCCGGGCTCGACCGCGAAGATGAAGGAGTCGCTCGATCGCTGCTTCCTGCTCTGGCCCGCAATGCCCGATGCGCTGGGCCTGCTCGAGCAGGTCGCCGGCAAGAACGACGACTACAAGCCCGCGATCGCCGTCTTCTCGAAGCTCGCTACCGAGGCGAAAGACAAGACCGCGCAGATCGACCTGCTGTTGCGCGTCGGTACGCTCCAGCTCACCCGCCTCAACGATCGCGACGCCGCGCTCGACTCTTTCGAGCGCGCCGCCCGCGTCGACGTCTCACGGGCCGACTCCATCGGTCTCGCCTCCGAGCTCCTGATCGAGGCCGGCCGCGGCAAAGACGGCGTTGCGTTGCTCGAGAAGCACCTCGGCACGCTCAGTGAGAAATCTGCCAAGGCCGTGCTGCACCTGCGCCTCGCCGACCTCGCCACCATCGTCCTCAAGGACGGCGCGTCGGCGCGCAAGCACCTCGAGGCCGCGTACCAGCTCGAGCCCGGCAACGCGCAGGCCGCCTTCCGTCTGGCTCGCGTGCTCGCCGATGCAGAAGAGCTCGAGCTGCTCTGGCCACTGGCCGAGCTCGCCGTCTCTGCGCCGCGGCCCATCGCCGAGCGTGTCGCCTTCTGTGAAGTGCTGGCGATGCTCTTCGAAGAAGCAGGCGACGCCGACCGTGCGTTCACCGCGCTGTCGTGGGCGCTGCCGTTGGATCCCGCGCGTCCCGGCCTGCTCGAGACGGTCGCTGCCGCCGCGACGAAGAGCAAAGCCGAGGCGACCTTCGCGCTCGCGCTTCGCCGCGCCGCCCAGGTGGCGAACCCCACCGCGCAGGTCGCGATCTGGCGCACGCTCGCCCAGCTCTCGGCCGGCCCGCTGGCCAGGCCCGTCGAGGCGCTCGAGCAGTGGCAGGAAGTCGTGAATCGCGTCCCCAACGACGCCGAAGCCACCGCCGCGATCGCGTCGATTCGAAAAGCAATCGCCGAACAGCCGCAGGATCTTCGCGCCAAGCTCGAAGGCGAAGCGCGCCGCCTCGAGGCATCTGCCGCCGACCCCGCTGCGTCTGCGGCGGTGTACCGGAAGATTCTCGAGCTCGAGCCCGACAGCGTCGGCACCTTGAAGAAGCTCGGAGGGTCCTGCGCCAGCCTCTCGCAGTGGGACGAAGTGGCAGTGGTCGCCGAGCGCTTGATGGCGCTGGCCGACTCGCCCGCCGAGCGCGCCGAGTGGCGCAGCAGGCTCGCCCAGCTCTACGCCGAACGCCTCAACCGCAAGGACGAGGCGGCCCGCCTGTACTTGAACCTGCTCGAGCAGGCCGTCGAGACCGCGACCGTCGTCGGCGGTTTGGAGCGGCTCGCCTCGCAGGGCGTGCGCCAGGCCGAGATCTCTCGCGCGCTCGCGCCGTATTACGCGAAGACGGGTGACTACCAGCGCCAGGTCGCTTCGCTGCTCGTGCAGCTGTCGAGCGTTCAGGATCGCGAAGAGCAAAAAGGGCTGCTTGCGCTGCTCGCCGACACCACCGAGAAGCGCCTGCTGGACGTGCGGCAGGCGTTCGAACTGCGCCTGCGCGGCGTCGCCCTGGATCCCGCCGACTCGACCTTCCGCGCCGAGAGCGTTCGCCTCGCCCGTGAGCAGCACGCCCACGCCGAGCTCGCCCGCTTCCTGTCGGACGTCGCGTCGCGGGTCGCCGATGCACCGCTGGCCGCTTCGCTGCTCGAAGACGCCGCTGAGCTCGCCGAAGAGGGTGGGGCGATCGAAGACGCCGCCGCCGCGCACCTCGCTGCGCTCGAAAAGTCACCCGATGACGCCGGCATTCTCACCCGGCTCGTCACGCTCTACGCCCGCGCCAAGCGGTGGTCGGAGTGCGATCAGGCGCTGCGTCGCCGCATCCTCGTCGCCGAAGGCGAAGAGAAGATCGCGCTCTACATTCAGCTGGCCGAGGTGAACGGCGAGCTCAACCGCCCGCGCGAGTCTGCCATCGCTTACACCGCGGCCATCGTCGCGGGCGGCGCCGAGCCGACGCTGCTGCCGAAGGTCGCCGACAACCTCGAGGCCAGCGGCCGTTTCGCCGAGCTGTCTGAGGTGCTCGCGCGCCTGATCACCGTCAAAGACAAGTCGGGCGACAAGGACGGCGCCGCGGCGCTGGGGCTCAAGCGCGCGAAGCTGATCGAGACCTCGCTGGGCGACAAGGCCCAGGCGATCTCTCACTACGCCGACGTGCTGGTGAAGAAGCCGACAGATCCCGACGCCACCGCGGCGCTCGAGAACATGTTGCAGGATCCGGCGCATCGCGAAGACGCCGCCCGCGCGCTGCTGCCCGCGTACGAGGGGATCAAGGATCACCGCAAGGTCGTCCACGCGCTCTCGACCATCGCCGAAGCCACCCGCGATGCCGGCGAGAAGCTGTCGGCCCTGAAGCGCGCAGGCGAGATTCACACCACGCACCTGCGTCAGCCCGAGCAGGCGTTTGCGAGCATGGCGCAGGCGATTCGCCTCGCTCCGGGTGATGCCGAGATTCGCGCCTCGGCGCGCGCGTCGGCCGAAGAAGCCGACATGCTCGACAGCTACGCCGAGGTCCTGATGGAGCTCGTCGAGGGCGACGTGGGCGCCGCCGCGCTCGGCCTGCACCGTGAGCTTGCTGAGGTGTTCGAGAAGAAGCTGAACGACCAGGGCCTCGCGGTGAAGCACCTTCATTTGCTGCTCGGCGTCGAGCCCAAGAACGTCGATGCCCTCAAGTCGTTGCAGCGCCTGCACCGCGCGCGCGAAGAATGGTCTGAGCTCGTCGCTGTCACCGAACGGCTGGCCAGCATCGAGGCGGATCCGAACGAGAAGAACGTGCTCGATCGCGAAGCGGCGCTGTTGTCGGAACAGAAGCTCGCCGACCCTGATCGCGCCGCGGCGAACTGGCGGCAGATCGCGCAACGCGACGCCCTGGCCAAAGACGCGGCAGCCGCGCTCGATCGCCTCTACACCCAGATCGACAGACCCAACGAGCTGGCTTTTGCGCTCGAGCTCCGCCGCAACCAGGAAGGCCAGAGCCCAGCCGGCCGCGAGCTCGGGTTCCGCCTCGCGCAGCTTCGCCAGAGCCGCCTCAACGACGCTCCCGGGGCGCTGCAGCTGTACCGGCAGATTCTCACCGAAGACGCAGCGCACCCTGGCGCCCGCGACGCGCTCGAGGTCTGGGCACGGTCAGAAGACGCGTCGAGCAACATCGCGATGGAAGCGCTGGACCCCGTGCTCGCGCAGTCGGGCGATCACCAGCGCCGCATCAACCTTCGCGAAGCCCGCTTCGCCGGAGCGACCGCCGCCGAACGCGCCCGTCTCTCGGCCGAGATCCGCGCCATTCTCGAGCGCGATCTGCAGCAGCCACAGGCCGCTTTCATGTCGGCCCTGAAGGCCTTCACCGACGGCCTCGATCGCGAGTCGGTGCAGCCCGAGCTCGAACGCCTCGCCCGCGACACCGGGAGCTTCGAAGAGCTGGCCGAGATCTACGAGACGTCGGCGTCCGAGCTCGACAAAGGTGATCCGCAGGTGCTGCCGCTGCTGCGCCGATCGGCCGAGCTTCGCGA
The DNA here is from genome assembly GCA_038206395.1 of Myxococcales bacterium. Classification (GTDB taxonomy): domain Bacteria; phylum Myxococcota; class Myxococcia; order Myxococcales; family Myxococcaceae; genus JAGSPQ01. Next base: position 61,297 of record JBBRAX010000034.1, read on the forward strand.
GCAGCTGGGCGAGACGGATGACGCGGTGCGCGCGTGGCAGGCGCTGCTGGAAATCGAGCCGCAGGATCGCCAGGCCCTCGACAGCCTCGGCAAGCTCTACGAGAAGTCGAAGAACGCCCGCAGCCTCTCGCAGGTCTACGCGAAGCAGGCCGCGCTGGCTGCCGACCCGACCACCCGCCACGAGCTGCTGGTGAAGGCCGCCGACGCCTACGAGAGCGCCGGAGATGACAACCTCGCCATCGACACCTGGAAAGCGGCGTTTGCGTTGAAGCGGACGCTGGCCGCGTTGATGTCGCTGGACGCGCTGTACGGGAAAACCAAACGCTTCAAAGAACAGGCCGACGTTCTCGATCAGCTCGCTGTCGCGACCAACGATGTCGAGCCGCGCAAAGGCTTCGTGCTGCGCCGCGCGCTGCTGCTCGAGAAAGAAGGCCAGCACCTCGAGGCGCTGCGCAGCTTCTCAGCGGTGCTCGAGCTCGCGCCGCTGGAACAGAACGCGATCGCCGGCCTCGAAAGGTTGATGGCGGTCGAGGCGGTGCGGCCCGAAGCGGCGCGCCTGCTCGAGCCGTGCTACCGCGAGCTCAGCGATCACCGGAAGCTGGTCGAAGTGCTCGACGTACGGCTCGGCGTTTCCGACCCGACGTTGCGCGTGACGCTGCTCAACGAGATCGCCCACCTGCGCGAGGTGCTCGGCCAGAAGCCGCTGGCTTTCGCTGCCCGGCTGCGCGCCTTCACCGAGAATCCAGATGACGCGGCCGGTCGCGAAGAGCTCGAGAGGCTCGCCGCCGACCTGGGCTCCTTCGAAGAGCTCGCCGCCGCCTACGAAGATCAGCTCGAGCGCGGCAGCGACGACAAGCTGTCGGAAGAGCTGTGGCGCCGCCTCGCGATGCTCTACGGCGATCGCCTCGAGCGCCCCGACCTGGCCGCCCGCGCCTGGAATGAAGTCCTCTCGCGCGACCCGAAGAACGTCTTCGTCCTCGACGCCCTCGCGCGGCTGCACCGCAAGACCAGCAGCTTCAAAGAGCTCTCGGTGGTGATGCGCCGGCAGCTCGCGCTCGAGACGAACCTCACCGGTCAGGTAAACCTGCTGTACGAGCTGGCCAACCTCGCGGAAGAGACCCTGACCGACAAGGGCCTCGCCGCGCAGTGCTACGCCGAGATCATCGAACGGAAGCCGGAAGACACGAACGCGATCCGTTTCCTCGGGCGCGTGTTGTCAGAGACCGAAAGGTACCCCGAGCTGGCGACGCTGATCGGCCGCGAAGTTCAGCTGGCCGAAGGGCGGGGAGCCACCGAAGAAGCGCTCGAGCTGATGGTGCGCCTCGGCCGCCTCAAGCTCACCCGCCTGGGCGACCCCCGCGGCGCCCTTTCACAGTTTCAGGAGGTATTGCGCCGCAAGCCCGCCCACGCGGGGGCCATTGGCGCGCTCGAAGAAATGGCGAGATCCGAAAACCCGCTGAAGGGCGAAGCCGCTGCGATTCTCGAGCCTGTGTTCGCCGGTGAAGGTGAGCACCTGAAGCTGGTGCAGATGCTCGAGTCGCGCGTCGAAGCCGAGACGAACCCTCAAGAACGCGTGCAGCTGCTGCGCAAGGTCGCCGAGGTCTATTCGGTGCAGATGGACAACCCCGAGATGGCCTTCCTCGCCTCGGCGCGCGCGCTTCGCGAGCTGCCGGACGACGACAAGGCGCTCGAGCTGTCGCTGTCGCTGTTCGGGCCCGCGGACACCCACGACGAGATGCTGACGCTGTTGTCAGAGGTCGCTCCGCGCGCGTCGATCGACGCGTCGCGGGCGAACATCTACCGCGCGCTGGCGCGGCTGCAGGCGCAGAACGACGAGACGGACGAGTCGGTCGAGAGCTGGAAGCGGGTGCTCGAGATCGTGCCGACGGATCCCGAGGCTCTCGAGCAGGTTGGCCGGTTGCTGGGACGCCAGGGTCGCGTGCCTGAGCTGATCGAAGTCTTGAAGAAGCAGCTGGCGATGTCGGAAGACTCGAACCGCCGGGCGGCGCTGATGTTCAACATCGGTGTGCTGCAGGAAGAACAGCTGAAAGACGGCGTCGGCGCGCTCACCACCTTCCGCCGCCTGCTCGAGCTCAAGCCTGACGACCCCGGCGCGCTCGAGCGAATGGACAAGCTGTGCGAGACGCAGGAACGCTGGCCCGAGCTGGCCGACGTGCTCGCCCGGCGGCTCAAGGTCACTCAGGGCGACGTCAACCTGCAGCTCAAGTACCGCCTCGGCCTGGTGCGCGAGACCAAGCTGCTCGACAAGCCCGGCGCGCTCGACCTCTACACCGAGCTGCTCGCCCACGACCCGCGCCACCCGGGCGCGCTGAGTCGGATGGAAGCCCTGGTGTCCCGCGAGCCCCAGAACCTGCCCGCGGTCGAAGTGTTGCTGCGCGCGTACCGTGCGGCCGGCGACATGTCGAAGCTGGGCCAGCTGATCGAGGCCCGCGTCGGCGTTTCGCCCGACGGCTTCGAACGGAAGACGCTGCTCGTCGAGCTCGCCGCGGCGCGCGACGCGCAGGAAGAGCCCGAGCTTGCGTACCTGGCGCTGTGGCGCGCGTTCAAGGAAGACCCGAACGACGCCGAGCTGCGCCGGAAGATGGAAAGCGCGGCCGAAGCGGCCAAGACGTGGGACGAGCTGGTCGGCGCCTATGAGGAAGAGCTGCCCCGCATCGGCGACAACGCCGACGCCGCCGACGTGTGCCTCAAGATGGGCCAGGTGTTCGAGCAGCGCCTCGGCGAGCCCGAGCGCGCCGTCGAGTACTACCAGAAGGCCCGCGAGCTGATGCCCGAGTCGGGTGTGAAGGCGCTGCCTGCGCTCGATCGCCTCTACGGCCAGCTGGACAACGCGGAAGCGCAGGCCGAAGTGCTCGAAGCGCTGTCGAACCAGGTGCGCGAGTCGAACGAGAAGATCTCGCTGCTGTTCCGCCTGGGCCAGCTCGCCAACGATCGCCTCGACAGCCCCGACCGCGCCGCAAACGCGTTCGAGAGGTTGCTGGAGCTCGACCCGAAGCACCTGCCGTCGCTGCGCAGCCTCGAGCTGCTGTACGACACGGCGAAGACGCACGACAAGCTCTACAAAGTGCTGCAAGCGCAGCGCGAGCTCGTCAACCCGGCCGACCGCGAGAGGCTGACTGGCAAGATGGCGGCGGTGTCGTCGGAAGGCCTGTCGGATGTCGGCCACTCGATCGACCTCTACCGCGAGCTGCTGGCGAAGAACCCGCGCAACGAGCAGGCCTTCATTGCCCTCGACACCTTGCTCGAGCGCGCCCAGCGGCACGACGAACTCAAGGAGCTGCTCGAAGGAAAGCTGAAGGTCACCATCGATCCGCGCGAGCTCGTGCGGCTCAACGAGCGCCTGGGCCGGGTGCTCTTCACCCACCTGGGCCGCGGCGAGGACGCGATTGGGTTCTTCCGCGCCGCGCTCGAGCGTGACGCCCGCCACAAGGGCGCGCTGGAAGCGCTGCGCGACATCTTCGATTCGCTGAACCGCAAAGACGACCTGGTGATCGTGCTGCGCCGCTTGATCCCCCTGCAGGAGGACGCGGGTGGAGTGAAGGTGCTGCGGGTGCGCCTCGCCGAAGTGCTGGCGGTCGGCAACCGACGCGAAGAAGCGCTGGACGCCGCGCGGCGCGCCCTCGAAGTCGAGCCGCACACGATCGCGGATCTCGAGAAGGTGCAGCAGGTGTTCGTGCAGCTGAAGGCCTGGCCCGACGCCGTTCGCGCGTTGGAGCTGAAGAGCGCCACGTACCTGGAGGCCGAAGATCGCGAAGCCGCGATCGCCGCGCTGTTTCAGGTGGTCGATCTGTGGCGCGACGCCGCCAACAAGCCGGAAAGCGCGGGCGCCGCCCTCGAGAAGGTCCTCGAGATCGACCCCAGCAACCGGGTTGCCTATGAGCAGGCGCTGAAGCAGTACGAGCTCGTCAACGACTGGCGCGCCTACGCCCAGGTGATGGATCGGTACCTGCCGCACCTGGTCACCGAAGACGAAAAGGTCGTCACGCTGCGCGAGCTGGCGAAGGTGCAGGAACAGAAGCTGGGCCAGAAAGACGTGGCCTTCCTTCAGCTTTGCCGCGCGCTTCAGCTGCACCCGCACGATGACGGGCTTCGCGAAGACGTCGAAAGGCTCGCGGCCGAAACGGGCAGCTACGAAGAGCTCGCCGCCGTGTTCGAAGAGGTCGCTGACAGCCTGCCGCGCGGCCCGCTGGCCGAACGGATGTACCTGGTGCTCGCGCGGGTGCATGACACGCAGCTCGACGATCTCGGGGCCGCCGAATCGAGCCTGCGGAAGATCCTCGAGTTCGACCCGACCAACGACCAGGCGCTGGACGAGCTGGCCGCGATGTTCAGCCGGCGAGGCCGCGACAAGGAATACGTCGTCGCGTTGGAACAGAAGCTGGAGGCCGCTCCGAGCATCGAGCGGCGCAAAGAGATCCTGCGCGAGATCTCGCGCGTGTTCTCGGAAAGGCTCGAGGATCCGCACGAGGCCGCCCAGGCCCTGCAGCGCGCGCTCGAGCTCGAGCCCGACAGCGAGACGCTGCTGACCCTCGTCAACCTGCAGCGCAAGCAGGGCGATCACGCCGCCGTGGCCAGCACGCTGCTGCGCATGCGCGACATCGCGGCGACGCCCGAAGAACGTTCACGCATCCAGGTCGAGGTCGCGGCGCTGTACGACCGCGAGCTCGGCGACGACGAAGCGGCGATCGAAGGGTACCGCCAGGCGCTGGAGTTCGACCCAGCCAACGTCGACGCGCTGAACGCGCTCGAGCAGCTGTACACCAAGCTCGATCGCCCGGCCGAGCTGCTGCAGGTCTACGAACGCCAGCTCGAGCTGACGCAGGACTACCGCGAGCGGGTGAAGACGCTCTTCAAGAGCTCGAACATCTGGGAAGACCGGTACCAGAACCTCGCCAACGCCGATGCGTGCGTCGACGCGGTGCTGACCATCGACCCGCAGAACCTCCAGGCGATCAAGACGCTCGAACGGCTTCGCAAGGCGCAGGGCCGGTGGGACGAGCTGATCGGCGTCGTCGACCGCCACATTCAGCTGCTCACGCACCCGGCCGAGAAGGCCGAGCTCTGCGTCGAGATGGGCGACATCTTCCACCAGCAGCTGAAGCAGGTGGATCGCGCGGTGACGGCGTACCACCAGGCCCTGGAGCTCGACGCGCGCTGCCGGCCCGCGATGCACGCGCTCGGCATGTTGTACGAGCGCAGCGGCAACTGGCCGTTCGCGCTCGACATGCTCGAGAAGGAAGCGCAGGCGGCGGGCCCGACGCCCGAAGCGGTCGAGCTGTACCACCGCATGGGCAAGATCAATGAAGACATGCTCATCGACCCTGCGAGCGCCAAGCGGTGCTACCAGGAAGCGCTGAAGATCGACCCGGCGTACCTGCCGTGTATTCGCGCGCTGAAGGGCATCTTCGAGATCGAGAAGGACTACGCGTCTTACGAGAAGGCGCTGGTCGAGGAAGCGAAGCAGACGGAAGAGCCGACGGCGAAGAGCCGCGCGATGCTCGAGGTCGCCCGCTACTACTCAGACAGCAAGGACGACAAAGACACGGCCACCGGGTACTTCGAAGAGGCGCTGCGCCTCGTGCCCGATTCACTGGACGCCGCGCGCCCGCTGGCCGACATCTACATCGCCAAAGAGAACTGGGAACACGGCGAGCAGATGCTGACCATCGTCACCCGCCAGATGTCGCAGCAGGCGGCGATGCAGCCCGACGATCACGATCTCACCCGCGAGCTGTGCCGGCAGTTCTACCGGCTGGGCTACGTCGGCGAGAAGCTGGGCAGAAAAGACCGCGCGCTGGCTGCTTTCGAGCAGGCGTACCACCTCGACGCGACCTACCTGCCGGCGCTGGAAGGGCTCGGACACCTGCTGGTGCACCACAAGCGCTACGAAGACGCGCTGAAGGTCTACCAGACGATTCTGATCCACCACCGCGAGGATCTGACGGATCTCGAGATCGTCGAGATCTACTGGACGCTGGGCGACATTCACTTCCAGCAGAAGCAGTTCGACCGCGCCGAGAACCACTTCGAGAAGGCGCTGGCGATCGACCCGGGGCACGAGCCTTCGCTGCGCGCGCAGCAGACGATCTTCGAGGCCGCGGCCAAGTGGGACAAGGCGGCCGAGTACGGACAGCGGCTGGTGCAGGTGCTGGAAGGCGCCCCGCAGTTCGAGGTCGCGCTGGCGCTGGGCAAGCTGGCCCGCGACAAGCTGTCTGACGCGTACATGGCGATCGACGCGTACCTGGCGGCGCATCGGATCAAGCCCGAGTCGCTGGAAGTGCTCGACGCGCTGTATGTGCTGTACCGCGAGACGAAGCAGGGCGCGAAGGCGTCCGAGATGCTCGAGCGGATGCTGGCCGAGCCGACGCTTCGCAACGAGCCGAACAAGGCCAAGCGCGTCTATTTTGCGCTGGGCGAGATCAGCCGTGACGAGCTGATGGATCTCGAGAAGGCCGAGGTCGCTTTCAACAAGGCGCTGGACGTCGACTTCCGCTTCATCGAGGCGTTCAGCGCGCTCGAGGCGATGCTCGGCAAGTCGAAGCAGTGGAAGAAGCTCGACGAGAACTACAAGCGCATGATCCAGCGCTTGCCGAAGACGGAAGACACCCACACGGCGCGGATGACGCTCTGGAAGGCGCTGGGCGATCTGTACTTGAAGGTCTTGAAGGCGCCCGAAGCCGCGGTCGAGGTGTACAAAGTCGTCGCGGCAGGCATGCCCGACAACACCGAGATCCAGGAAGCCTTCGCCGAGCTCGCGTCGCACCAGGCGGGCTACGAGGAAGCGGCGGTCGATGCGTGGCGCCGCGCGCTGCCGATGACGTCGAACCCGGGCAAGGTCGCCTCCGCGCTGGCCGAGTTGGCGGCGCGCCGAAAGGACTACGACTCGGCGTGGCTGGCGGCGCAGGTGGTGACGGGGCTGATCGGGGAGGCGGGCGCCAGCGAGCGCGAGATCCTCACCAAGCTCGGGCCGTACGCGAAGAAGAAGGAAGTCGCCAGCCGCGCGATCACCGATCGCCTCTGGCAGTCGCACCTGTTCCACCCGAAGGTTCGCGGGCCGATGAGCGAGCTGATGGCGATCCTCTACGAGCAGGTGGGTCACCTGTACAAAGAGGATTTCCCCCGCTACCAGATCAACCCGAAGCGGCACCTGGTCGACGTGAACGCGGCGCAGGAGTACCAGATTCACCATTACAAGTACGTCGCGCGCCTGCTCGGGATGGAGACCGTCGCGCTGTACTCACCGTTTCTGGTGACGACGCGCGAGCGAATGGCGAAGAAGACCGCCGAGCCCGCACCCGAGCCGAACGTGGGGATCGAGATCTGCCACACCCACCCGGCGTGTCTGAAGGTGGGCGGGAAGTTCTTCAGCGAGACCGGGCAGAAGGAGGTCTATTACATGCTCGGCCGCGCGATGGCCCTGCTGCGCCCCGAGCTCGCGCTGTCGCAGCGGCTGTCGGGTGAGCGGCTCGAGGCGGTGTTCCAGGCGGCGCTGAGCCTCTCGGTGGATCGCTTCCGGTTCACTGCGGATCCGCGCGCGCTCGACACCGAGCGCCGCATGCTCGAGAAGTCGTTGACCGAGCAGGCCCGCACGGCGCTGGCGCGCATCACCAAGGAGTACGTGAAGACCGCGACGTCGAACGATCTTCGCAACTACCTCGAAGGGGCAGAGCTCACGGCGGTGCGCACGGGCTTGTTCGTCGCGGGTGAGATCGAGCCGGTGAAGAAGATGGTGATGGGCGAGACGGGCTCGATGTTCCGGGTGCAGACGCGGTCGAAGATTCGTGACCTGATGGTGTTCGCGCTGTCGGAAGATCTGCACGCGCTGCGCGTCGCTGCGGGAACCAACGTCGAGGTGCAGCTGCGCAGGTAGGTGCCGCACCCTCACGAAACCAGTTCGCCTCAGTGGGAACTTGATCGACGCAAGCGGCGTCCGTTCACTTGACCCACTGGTGGTGGACCCTTACGCTTTTGGCTGTTTTTCGCCTCGTTCCGTCGTACCGGCCCCAAATAAACCATGCGCTTCGTCTGTGAGAGCTGCCGCGCGCAGTACATGATCAATGACGAGAAGGTTGGCCCCAAAGGGGTCAAGGTGCGTTGCCGCAAGTGCGGCTACGTCATTCTCGTCAAGCGCGGGGGCGAGGCCCAGGCCAAGAATCCCGTTGCCTCGGCCGGCGCAGACCCCGACGACGCGCTGGCTACCCAGATTCTGCAGTCACCGCTGTCGAGCCCGGCGCCCGCCGAGGTGACGCGGAACCTGTCGGCGGACACGATGTCGGACCTGACGAACCCGGGGATTCCCGAGAGCAAGATGAGGGTCGGCGACCCCAACAACTCGCTGCTGGGCGATGCGGGCGACGACGAAATCGGAGCGGTGTTCGATCAGGTGCTGAACTCGGGCGCGCACTCGATTCCGAAAGACGGGCTGGGCGGCAGCGACGACCGCCGCACTGAGACGCACGCCGCGGTGAAGGAAGGGGTGGGGCTGGGCGACGACAACGACGATCGGATGAGCACCCGCGTGCTCGACGCCGAGGTCGTGCGGAAGCTCGCCGAAGAAACGGGCGACCGGCCGGCGAAGGGCTCGGAGTGGGACACGAAGACCGAGAAGAACGGTCACTCAGTCGAAGGCGAGGTTCCGCAGAGCGATTGGTTCGTCGCGATCGACGAGAAGCAGACGGGGCCGCTGTCGCTCGAGAAGGTGAAGGAGCACTGGGATCGCGGTGAGGTCGGCCCGGATTCGTTGTGCTGGCGCGCGGGCTTCACGGACTGGGTTCCGCTGTCCGAGGTCGCGCAGCTGGCGTCGGTGCTGGCGCCGCGGCCAGCGAGCAAGCCGATTGTGATGAACGCGCCGATGGGCCCCTCGGTGGTGAGCGTGCCGGTCGAGTCGGCCTTCTCGGCGGGCGGGATGATGAAGAGCGTCCGCAGCGAGGTTCAGGTGCCGATGGCGGCCTCTGCGAAGCCGGAAGAGACCGGCTCGTGGCGCCCGTCGACCTCGCTGGGCTCGCTGGTGCAGGACGAAATGGCCGCGCTCTCACGCCCGGCGCCGCGCTTGTCGGACGACCCGCCCGGACCTTCGGAAGTGTCGGTGAATGGCCTGCTGGATCTGCCGCCGCCTGAAGCCGACGACAAGCCGCACACCAATGGCCGCACGAATGGGGCGTCGGCCGACTCGCTTCCGCAGGCGCGCAGCAGCCGCCCGCCCGCGCCTCCGGCTCCCGCGAATCCGTACGTCGCGACGCCTGGCGCGACCTACTCGTCACCCGGCATCACCCAGTACCGGCCTGAAAAAGATCGCGGCAACCAGATGATCTGGGTCGCCCTCGGCGTCGGCGGTTTCCTCGTGCTGACGCTGGTGGGCCTCGTCATCTGGCTCGCAAACCGTCAGCCGACTCAGATCGTGCAGCCGACGCCCCTACCGACCCCAGTGGTCGTCGCCCAGGCGCAGCCTGTTCCGGTTCCCGTCGTTGCCCAGCCCGCGCCTGTTGTCGCGCAGCCCGCTCCCGTCGCTGCGCAGCCTGCGGCCGTCGCTGCCCAGCCTGAGCCCGCGCAGCCTTCGGGTCCGTTGCCGCCCGGCTTCAAGCCTCAGACTGGTACCGCAGTGAAGAACACCGGCAGTGGTGGCTCGACGAAGACCACCAACGCCGGTGGTGGGACGAAGGTCGCTGCGGCCACGCCTTCTGAAAAGAGGGAAGTCGCCGAGAAGCCGGCTCCAGCAGAGAAGAAGGGGACGACGAAGGCAGACGAGGACGACTTCGACAAGGCGTTCGGCGGCGACAGCAAGGACACGCCGAAGACGGGGGCCGAGAACAAGAAGAAGACGGGGCCGTACATTCCGCCCGCGCCCGGCTCTGCCAGCACCGACGTGAAGGAGTCGCTGGGCCAGGCCGACGTGTTCGAGGTCGTCAGCGGTCAGAAGGCAGGGCTGCAGAAATGCGTCGAAGAGCAGCGCAAGAAGGAGCCGGGCGTCAGCGGGAAGCTGGTGATGAAGTGGAACATTCAGACCAGCGGCAAGACGTCGAACATCTCGGTGCAGTCGGAGGAGTTCAAGGCGACCTACATGGCCGGGTGCGTCGGTGGGCTGATCAAGGGTTGGGTCTTCCCGAAGCACAAAGTCGCGGGCGATCCGATTCTGTTCCCGTTCAAGTTCTGAACGGCTGTTGAACGTAGGGGCGAATCGCGACGTCGGTGCCGCATTGCCCCGCTGGACAGCTGTGCTCCACCCGGTAACCCCCCACGATCGCTTTGAATTTGTGGCGCGCGCCTTGCGTAGGACGCGGCGTTACCAACGTTGACTGTCTCTTCGTCGCCGATACAAGGGCGGCTGTCGTCCCACCTGATTGTGAGGGGTATTCCAAACCATGAAATTGAAACTCGCAGGAGTTGTCGCCGCGGCTGCATTCGCGGTCGTTTTGACGGGCTGCAGTGACTCGGGCACCACCGGAACCGGCGGCGGAGCGGGCGGCGGCGGAGGCTCGAAGTTCTGTACCAGCACCTCCTGCGCGACCGGTGAGACGTGTCACCCGACGGCCAAGGTGTGCATCAAGACCTGTAACCTGAGCACCGACTGCACTGCCGAAGCGAAGACGTGCGCGAGTGCGGTGGGCGGTGGCTCCAAGTCGGACGGCGGCGTTCTGTCGGTGTGTACCTGCTTCAGCAACGAGATCTGCGCCATGGGCACGGCCAACACGGTCTGCGCGGCCTATGACGCGGTGTGCGTCGCGAAGTGTGCCTCGAATTCTGACTGCCCCAACGGCCGCACCTGTAACGTCTCGTCCGGCCAGTGTGCGGCGCCGGGCGGCGGCACGGACGGCGGCACGGACGCCGGCACGGCCTGCACCAGCGGCTCGTGCAGCGGCAGCCAGATCTGCACGCTCTCGACGGGCGTCTGCGAAGCGCCCAAGACCTGCGTCGCCGCCAACCAGGCGCCCGACACCTGCCTCTACGGCCAGTTCTGCACCGGCACCGCTTGCACGGAAGTGACGAAGCCGGGCACCAGCTGCCCGAACTTCACCCCCGGCACCGGCAAGACTCCGGTCTGGAACGGCAAGACCACGATGGGCCCGATCATCTACTCGCTGGTCGCCAACCCCGGTGACAACAACGTCGCAAACGCCATGGACTTCTGCGGCGCGAACAAGACCTTCACCGTCACCCTCAAGGCCTACAACCCGACGTCGATGTTCCCGGCCGACGCGATGGCCTCGACCCTCGCTGGCCTCAAGTACGTGAAGGAAGACGGCAGCGAGTGCGACGCGGTGAGCTGCAACGGTGGGCCGACCTTCCGCCTGATGTCGGGCTACACGGTCTCTACCGATCGCAAGGTCCTGACGCTGAAGATCTCGCTCTGCCCGCCGCTCCAGACGCTCACGAACATCAGCGCCGGCTTCTACTTCACCGGTGGCAACGAGACCTGCGTCTCGGTGGCCGACTGAAGCTCCCCGCTTTGAATCAATTCCTCGTTTCTCACGTGATTAACCTACGAGCGCTGCAGTCCCTGGGCGCACCTGGAGACAAAACCAAAATGAAGAACCTGATCAAGATGGCGGTTGTGGCGGTGGCTTTCGTCGGCAGCTCGGCGTTCGCTGCAGATCTCGCGTGCCCTGCAGGCACGAAGATCATGACCCTTCAGAACGATGTCGATCTGATGGTGTCGAGCTGCATGAAGGGCAACGTGGCGCAGGGGCCGATGCGAATGTTCTTCAAGTCGACCGGCAAGGTCCACGCGGAAGGCCTGGTCGACAACGGCATGCGCACCGGCCACTGGATGTTCTTCGACAAGGCGGGCCTTAAGACCGCTGAAATCGACTTCAAGAACGGCGACTACCACGGCCAGCGCATCGAGTTTCACTCGAACGGCGCGAAGTCGATGGAAGAGCGCTGGAGCAACGGCCTGCTCGAGGTCGCTGCGATTCACTTCGATCCCGCGGGCAAGGTCATCACCCAGACCGCGCTGCTGACGAAGTAATCAACGCTTCAAGACTGTTTCACTTCGGCCAGGGCTCGAAAGGGCTCTGGCCGTCGTGTTTGCAAGGTGTACAAAGGGAAAGCGTGGATTCCCTGAAGCACCAGCCCGTGTTGCCCGATCTGCCGGTGAGAACCGTGCAGGAAATGGGGCTCAAAGAGCTCGAGCGCATTCGCCTGATTCTGCGCGGCGGCTCTGTCATCGAGTGGCGGCGGCTGCACTTCAAGACGTGGGACGAGGTCGACCGTTTCCTTCGCCTCTGCCAGATCGACGCGACGCGCCCGCATGACGTGGAGTGGGTGCGCACGATCCTGGGTGACGCGGTCGAGTACCTGCGGAAGATCTTCGACTACCGCGTCGCGGCGCCGGTGTCGGACCCCGACGAGATCCACGATCTCTTCCTCTACGCGTCAGGCGCGAAAGAGCCGAAGAAGTACCGGAAGATCGCCTGCATCGTGTTGAAGGTGATGCACGTCATCCAGCACATCGAAGGCCGCGATCTGCTTTTCAAGCTCGCGGTTTCCGAAGCCGAGCTCGCCCAGCTCGTCACTGAAAAGGTGATGGCGGTGTCTGACGACATGAAGGCGAAGGGCCTGCCGATTGTCGAGTTCTCTGACTCGATCAAGACGCGGGAATCGATCATCACCAAGCTGATCGCCAAGCGCGAGTCGGTGGCGGCGCAGATCTACGACCGCACCCGCTTCCGGATCATCGTGAAGGAACGCAAGGACGTGCTGCCGACGCTGTACTTCCTCACCCAGCGGCTCGTGCCCTTCAACTTCGTGGTGCCGACCCAGACGGAAAACTCTCTCTTCAACTTCAAGAGCCTGCTCACCGAGTACCCGCACTTCGGGCGCTACACGAAGGAACTGCACCTCGACCTCGACTACGAGGATCGCGAAGAACGCCGCCACCGGAACAACAAGTTCTCGGGCAGCAGCTACCGGATCCTCAACTTCGTCGCCGATGTGCCGATTCGGCTCGACGCGTACCTGCCTGCGCCCGAGAAGGATCAGCGGCCGCGCAAGGGCCGCATCGCGCTGGCGATGTGCGAGTTCCAGATCGCCGACGAACAGCAGGCGAACCAGAACGAATCGGGTGAGAACTCGCACGAGCGCTACAAGCAGCGGCAGCGCGAAGTCGTGCTGAAGCGGCTGTCGCGCGGGCTGGTGGTACCCCGCGCGAAGCGGAAGGGCGGCAGCGTCGCCGACGACTGACTCGATTCGCCTTCAGTGCCCGATGCGGGGCCCTCAACAGCACGCCGCTCGATGCAGGCTGGCCGCGGGCCTGGTGCAGCGTGCACTGGACGAAGCGGCGGAAGGCCTCGGGCCGGGTGACGGTCGAACTCGAGCGACACCCGTAACGGCCGCGACGCGCTCGCGTCGAGCTGAGCCGCGCGGCGATCTGCGCAGCGATCGTCGGATTCTCGAAGCCTGGACACGGCCCCGTTGTTGCTCTGTGGGCCCGCATGGTCCCTGTCCTCATTGCGGTGTTGCTCACCCAGACGCCTGAGCCGATGGCGCCGGTCGTGACAGCGGTGCTCGGCTGCGGAGCCTCTCGAACGGATGCAACAGCAGCTGTCAACGTGGCAAAGGAGCTCTCGCCACGGGGCGCAGTGTTCTGCTGCGCCGAGGCTCGAGCGGCCGGGGCTACTTCTTCCGGTTCTTCTTTTTGTTCGCCTTCTCGCGCTTGCGGCGCTCTTTGATCGCGTCGCGTTCGGCGTCGCTGTTGGCCTTGGCCGGACCCGCCGAGTAGCCCTGCAGGCGGGCCTTCGCCATCGCGCCCTGGCCCATCGGGGCGGTGTACCCGGGCGCCAGCTGCGGCATCTGCATCGGCATGCCGCCCATTCCGCCCATGCTGCCCAGCGCCTTTTCCATCATCTTCGCGTCCTTCCCGAAGAGGCTGCCGAGGTCCATGCCCTTCATCTGCTGCAGCTGCCCCAGCTGCTTGAAGCCGGGGATGCGGCCGAGCAGCGAGGGGTTCTGGCCGATCGAGCCCATCACCTGCTGCATCATGCTGAACTTCTGCATCAGGTCAGAGACGTCTTTGGGCTTCTTGCCCGAGCCGTTGGCGATGCGCTTGATGCGGGACTCGTTGATCAGCGTCGGCTGAAGGCGTTCGGCCTCGGTCATCGAGTCGAACATCGCCTCGATCTTCGAGAGCTCGTTCTCGTCGGGGTTCATCGACTCGGTCATGTCACCGAAGATCGGGAACTTCTCGAGCAGATCCTTCAGCGGCCCCATCTTGCGGACCATGCGGATCTGCTCGACGAAGTCGCGCATCGAGAAGTTGCCCGAGAGGAGCTTCTTCGCATCGTCCTCGGCCTTCTTCTCGTCGACGACGCCTTCGAAGTCCTTCATCAGGCCGACGATGTCGCCGAACCCGAGGATGCGGCTGGCGAGGCCTTCAGGGCGGAACTCCTCGAGCTTGTCGAGGCCCTCGCCCATGCCCAGGAACTTGATCGGGCGGCCGGTGACTTCCTTGATCGAGAGGGCTGCTCCGCCGCGGGCGTCGCCGTCGAGCTTGGTGAGGATGAAGCCGTCGATGCCGATGCGGCGGTTGAACTCGGCCGCGGTCTTCACGGCGTCCTGGCCAATCATCGCGTCGGCGACCAGCAGGATGTTGTCGGGGTTGACGGCCGACTTCACCGCCTCGAGCTCGAGCATCAGCGGCTCGTCGATGGCGAGGCGGCCGGCGGTGTCGATGATCACCACGTCGCGCTTGGTCTGCGCGGCGACCTCGTAGGCGCGCCTGGCCAGCTCGGGGGGCTGCAGGCCTGCTTCAAAGAACACCGGGACGCCGAGCCTCTCGCCCAGCACCTTCAGCTGATCGACGGCGGCGGGGCGGTAGATGTCGGCGGCGCAGAGCAGCGGAGTGCGGCCCTCTTTCAGGAGCTTCGCGGCCAGCTTGCCCGTCGTGGTCGTCTTGCCCGAGCCCTGGAGGCCGATCATCATGATGCCGCTGATCTGACCCTTCGCCTTGAGCTTCAGCGTCGTGTCGACCGGGCCCATCAGTGCTTCGAGCTCGTCGTGGCAGACCTTGATGAAGTGATCGCTGGGGCTGACCTTCAGCTTCCGGCCCGACTTGTCGGTGAGCGAGGTCTGCACCACCTCGCCAATCGCCTTCGCGCGGACGTTGGCGACGAACTTCTTGACCACCTCGAAGGCCACGTCGGCTTCGAGCAGCGAGACGCGAATGTCGCGCAGCGACTCATCGACGAGCTCAGGGGTGATTTCTGCCTTTCCCGCAAGCCGGTTTTTCGCGGCGCGGAAGCCTTTGGAGACGGTCTCGAGCATGACGGGGGGCCTTATAGGGGAAGGGCGCGGGGCAGGCGAATGGTGAACGTGGTGCCTTCGCCTGCATTTGAACGCACGTCAACGCCGCCGCCGTGGGCCTTTACGATGCTGCGAACGATGTAGAGCCCGAGGCCGATGCTGCGCCCGGTGCGGTTGACGTCGAGGGTGGCCCGCTGCAGGGGCTCGAAGATCCGGCCCAGCTTGTCAGGCGGAATCGGGTTGCCGTCGTTGTGCACCGAGAGGGTGATCTGCTGCGCGTCGCCGAAGGTCGAGACAGTGACGGGGGTGCCTTCGGAGCTGTAGTTGATTGCGTTCTGGGTGAGGTTCTGAAGCACCTGGGTCAGGCGGTCGGGGTCGCAGAAGGCCTCGGGTTCCCCCCCATGGGTGACGGAGATTTTTCGGGTTGGATTGGCGGCCTCGAGCTCGTCGACGCCGGCACGAACGAGCTCGGGCACGTCGACCTTCGCCACCGCGAGGGGAATGGCGCCGCCCAGGCGAACGCGGGTGAAGTCGAGCAGGTCGCGGATCATCCGGCTCGCGCGATCGGCCGACGAGAGGATGCGGTCGATGGCGCGGGTGGCCTTCGGGTCGAGGTCCTCGCGTCGCTGCATCGCGCCCGCCGACAGCAGAATCGCGTTCAGCGGGTTGCGAAGATCGTGGCTGACGATGCCGACGAGGTGCTGTTCGAACTCGCTGCGGCGCTTCAGGTCTTCGCGGATGAGCTTCGCCTCGTCGATGTCGGTGTTGGTTCCGAACCAGCGAACGACGGTGCCCTTCTCGTCGCGCAGCGGCCGCGCGCGCCCCAGGTGCCAGCGGTAGTGGCCGTCGTCACCCAGCAGCCGGAACTCGATCTCGTACTCGTCGCCAGTAGCGAGCGCGTGCGTCCACCGGCGAATCGCCTCGGGCAGATCATCGGGGTGAATCACCCCCTGCCAGCCCGCGCCCAGAATCTGCTCGCGGGTGGTGCCGAAGTAGATCGCGACCCGGGCGTTCACGAAGTCGATCGCGCCCGAGGGTTCCGCCGTCCACACCTGCTGGGGAATGGACTCGGACAGCGTGCGGAAGTTGCCTTCGTTGACGCGCAGCTGTTCGGCCAGCGCTTCGATCGCCCGGCGCGCCTGAACCTGGGGGGTGACCTCGAAGCCGAAGACGTCGACGCCCTCGACGGCTCCATTCAAGGCTCTGCGGGGCTGGTAGACGAAGTTCACGAAGGCCGGTTCGGGCTGGCCGTTGCCTTTGCGGTCGAGGAACAACTCCACTTCATTGCCGAAGTGTGGTTGCCCGGTGGAATAGACCGTATCGAGCAGGTCGATGAAACCTTGCCCCACCACCTCAGGCAGCGCCTCAGCGGCAGGAAGCCCGATCAGCTTGCGGCCGACGCCGACCAGCTTCGTGTAGAGCGGGTTTGCCATCTGGAACACGTGCCGCGGGCCGCCGAGCAGGGCGATGAAGGCTGGCGCGTTTTCGATCACGCCGTAGAGCTGGTTGCGCAGCGCCTGCTGGTGGGTCGCGGCATCGACGGCCTCGAGGTTGGCGGCGACGGTGCGGGCGATGTTCTCGAAGAAGGCGCGGTAGGCGGGGTCGAAGGGCAGCAGCGGGTTGATGCCGAAGGCGATCGCTCCGCGGTGGCGTTCGGCGGGGACGCGGGAAACGGGGAAGACGCAGATCGGTGGGTCGTCGGCGAGGTGCTCTGCGGGCTTGCCGGTGGCGGTCACCTGTCGGGCGAGCAAGGTGGCGCGAGCGAGGGCGGCGCCTTCGACGGGGGGGCCGATGCGGCTGCGCAGCGTCGCGTCGGTGCCGGAAAAGAAGATGGCCCAGGGTACGTCGTGCGGGTTCGAGCTGAGGGCGTCGATCGACCCGTCAGCGGACAGCGACAGGGCGAGCACGGCAGCCTCGCGGCGATCGCGGACGACGATCTGGGTCAGCTCGACCACGGGCTGGAAGATGCCAGCGATCTGCCCGGTGTCGTCGCGCAGGGGGCTGAAGGTGAAGGTGAAGTAGGCCTCTTCGACGACGCCGTGGCGGGTGAGCGGGAAATACTCGCGCTCGACCTGAATCACTTCACCGTTCTGAAGGACCTTCTGCATCCACGGGTAGATGGTCGGGTAGGTGTCGGGCCAGCAGTCTTTGAAGGTGGCGCCGTAATGGCGGGGGTGGCGCGGGCCGATGATGGCGATGTAGCCATCGTTGTAGATCTGCGTCTGCCGAGGGCCCCAGAAGATGATCGCCGGCGTCGGCAACGCGAGGATCATCGACACGTAGCCCTTCAGGCTGCGGGGCCACGACGCGATGGGGCCGATGGGCGTGGAGGCCCAGTCAAAGGCCTTGATCAGCGGGCCACACTCGCCGCTGAGCGCGACCCCTTCGAAGATTTCCGGAGGTTGTGTCATGCGCGCGCCGAAGCTACGGGTGATAAGGCGCGCGGGGAAGCGGCGAAAAAGCACGAGTGGCGAAACTGGCAGACGCATCGGACTTAAAATCCGAAGGTCCCTAAAAAGGCCGTCCCGGTTCGAGTCCGGGCTCGTGCATCGACTTCCCACTGAAAACGTCACCCAGGAAGCCGTGCCCTGGCGTTGCCCCGGTGACGAAATTGTTACGCGTTCGAAGGAAACGGCACGCGAAAGGACTTCGAAGATCGTTCGGGCCAGATCGGCGACTTGCGGCTGAGGGCTGAACCGATTCGCGCTCGTGCGCAGCGGCCGACCCGCCGAGCTCCGGACTCCCCGTAGACGCAGGGCGTGCATGCGCCCTGCAGTCGGTGCAGCTTCTGCACGAGGGTGTGCCTGCAACCGCAAGGTACGGGGCTTGCTCGGGTGCGCGACATGTCCGCACTGGAAGGGTTGAGCAGCACCGAGGCCGCGCGCCTGCTCGAGCAGCTTGGCCCCAACGACTTCGCGCGCCAGGACACCGGCAGCGTCTGGCGCACCCTGGTTGGCCAGCTGAAGGGCACCATGTTCTGGCTGCTTCTCGCGGCCGCGATCGTCTCGTCGTTGATCGGCGAGCAGCTGGACGCGGCAGCGATCGCGGCGATCCTGCTGATCAACGTCGTCGTCGGCTTCGTCCAGGAGTTCCGGGCCGAGAAGAGCATCCACGCGCTGCGGGCGCTGGCGGCTCCGCATGCCAGGGTGCTGCGCGATGGGCACGTCGTCGACATCGAGGCGGTGAAGGTGGTGCCCGGCGATCTGCTGGTGCTCGAGGCCGGCGACGTCATTGCGGCTGACGCTGCGCTGGTCGAGGCGCACCAGCTTCAGACCTCAGAGGCGATTCTCACCGGCGAGAGCACCGCTGTCGCAAAGAGTCTCACCCCGAAGCCCGACCCGGTCTTCATGGGCACCTCGGTGATGACCGGCACCGCCCGCGCGCGGGTGACGGCGACAGGCCCGCGCACCGAGATGGGGAAGATCGCCGGTCTGCTCGCGGGGGCAGAAGAGCCGGCGACGCCGCTGCAGAAGCAGCTGGACAAGGTGGGGAAGCTGCTGGTGCTCGCCTGCATCGGCATCGTGGCGCTGGTGGCGGCGCTGGGGCTCTGGCGCGGCGACAAGTGGTCCGAGGTTGCCCTGACGGCGATCTCGCTGGCCGTGGCCGCGGTGCCCGAGGGGCTGGCGACGATCGTCACCGTCGCGCTGGCGGTGGGGATTCGGCGGATGGCGAAGCGCCACGTGATCGTCCGGCACCTGCACGCGGTAGAGACGCTGGGCGCGGCGACGGTGATCTGCACCGACAAGACCGGCACGCTGACCACCGGGGTGATGGCGCTGCGGCAGACGCACGGCGCCGACGAGAAGGCGCTGCTGTACGCGGCGGCGGCGGTCTGCGACGCCGAGTACTCGCAGGACCCAGCGCGGCCTTCTACGGGCGACTCAACCGAGCTGGCGATTCTGGCGGCGGCGGCGAAGCAGGGAATCGTGCGCGAGCAGCTCGAGCAGGCCACCCCGCGGGTCGAGACGGTGCCTTTCGATTCCGAGCGGAAGTTCATGGCGATCAGCCGCGCCGACGGCAAGGTGTATTTCAAGGGCGCAGTTGACGTGCTCGCGTCGCGCTTCAGCAACCGGCCGGCCGACCTGGACGCCCAGAATGAAGCCCTGACCACCGCAGGGCTGCGGGTCCTCGCCGTCGCCACCGGAACCCAGGGGCTCGAAGGGCCGCTGGAGTACGTCGGCCTGCTCGGCCTGGCCGACCCGCCGCCGGGGGGGGGCCGAGGCCCCCGGGGCGCCCCCCCCCCGGGCCGGCGCCGCCCCCCCAACCAAAAACCAAAACCCTCCGGTGTTTTCTGCCCGGGGGCGCCCGCCCCCGGGGCCCCCCCC
>JBBRAX010000035.1:0-77379 GCA_038206395.1 Myxococcales bacterium
GCGGCTCTGACAAACCCCCGCGTCCGCCACCACGAAACACTCGTCTTCCATTTTTGCGCACGTCACCGTCGCGCACGCGCTGGCGACTCCTCCTCCCTGCCCTCCCGTTCCGCCTCCCGTTCCTCCTCCCTTCCCTCCTCCTCCGCCGCTTCCGCCGCCCGCTGCGGATCCGCCTCCGCCCCCGCCGGATCCCCCGCCCACTCCACCCACGACGCAGAAGCCCGACTCACAGGTTCCGCCTCCGCAGTCCGCCTTCGTCTCGCACGTCTGCAGTCCGAACGTGCAACCGCCCATCACCACCGCCGCCACCAGACATCCAAGCCAACGCATCAGAAGCTCCCTGCCAGCTGAATCGAACCACCACCACTCGCCGGCGCCACCACAAGGGTCGGCGCTTCATCCGACGTCCCACGCAACGTCGCCCCGAACAGCGCCGTCACCACGCCCACGCCTGCCGCCGCGAAGCCGATCGTGGTGAGCAGCTTTCCGGTCGACGCCTGACGCGCGGCTTCGACGGTGCTCGCTTTGTTCCCGGTGCGGGCCGCTCCGTACCCGAAGGCAGCCCCGGCGCCTGCGCACCCCAGCCCGATGACCGCCAGGCCAGAGCCCCCGTAAATCAAGCGTCGCCCCAGCGCCCGTCGCCCCTCGTCCAGGTCTGCGACCACGATCGGCGGCACGAGCACTGGCGCCTCAACTGGCGGCCCGACGACCGCGACCGGCACCGCCGGCAACGTCGCCAGCTTCATCCGATCCAACAGCAGAACCCGAAGCTGGGCCTTGAAGAAGGCCACCTTGCCCTCGACCGGAGGCGTCAGCGTCAACGCGGCCGGCGGCGCAAGCCGTTCACCGTTGCGCGGCACCAACACTGCCGAGAGCTCATATGACTTCCCGAACCGCTTCAGCTCGACCCCGAGGGCGTACTCGGCGCGGGTGGTCAGCGCGAGCCGCTCGAGGCACTTGAGCCGCACATCGGCGGGTGGCGCACACTTGCCACCGTCACCGACGAGCTGGGCAGCGACGTCGTCATTGTTCACCGGGGTGATCTTCGACGTGCCCACCAGCAGGTTCTGGGTCTCGGCTTCGAGCTCCTTCACCAGACCTACGTCATCGACCCCCGGGGCCGAGATCGGCTGTACGGCGATCCTCATTCTCTGGGCAGACGCCGGAACCGCGAACCCGAAGGCAACGAGCAACAACAAACGAGACACCATTGGAACCTTGGTCAAAGAAGGGTTGAGAGGACTTGCGCGGTGCGCGCTCGCGCTTCCACGGCAGATTTGGGTTTGGGCAGCTCACCACCGCAAAGCCAGGTTTGAAGGCTGAGGATCGAGGGCGGCACGCGTTGCGCATCGACAAGCACGGACAGCATTCGACCGACGTATCCGAGATCTGCTTCGCGTGCCGCCCAATCGACCACGTCTACGCAGTGGCCCAGCTCGAGCATCACCGCGTGCGCTGGCTCGCTGTCGCTGCAAACGAAGATCGTCTCGGGCTCGATGGTCGGCCCCGACAGCCCCGCGGCGTGAATCGCGGCCAGCCCGCCCAGAAGATCGCAAGTCAGCGAGAGCGCCAGCGACAGCTTGAGGCCACCGACGCGTTCGATCAGCATCGCGGCGGTCTCGCCCCCCATGCCATTCAGCACCAGCAGGGTTCGGCCATCACCCGTCTTGATCAGGTCCCTCACCGCGACCACGGCGGGGTGACGAAATCGCGACAGCAGCTGCGCTTCATCGGCCAGGCGCTTGCCCGTCGCAAAAGACGGGTCGACCTCGAACTTCAGAAGACACGGCCAGCCATCGCGTGAGGCCCGCGCCAACTCATAGGGGCCCAGACGCCCCAGCCGATCTCCGAGGTCATGGCCTGCGAGCCAAGTGGTGGGCTCAGGCTTCGGGGAATAGGTCAGCTGCGTCGCTTCGGCCCGCTCATGCTTGTCGAAGACCAGGCTCAACAGATGGCTGATGCTCAGGTCATCGATCGTCG
This sequence comes from Myxococcales bacterium, assembly GCA_038206395.1. GTDB lineage: Bacteria > Myxococcota > Myxococcia > Myxococcales > Myxococcaceae > JAGSPQ01. The sequence goes on from JBBRAX010000035.1 coordinate 1,981, forward strand.
CCGCCAGGCTTCGGGAAACCTGCACCATTGCGTTCTCGAGCTCGCGCGCGGTCGGGCGGGCCGTCGGGTCGAGGGCCGCACACTGCTTCAGGATGGCTTCGAGCTGGGTGGGGAGGTCTTTGGTCTGCGTCAGCAACTCAGAGAGAATGATGCCCAGCGCGAAGACATCACTGGCAGCGGTGCCACCCGGCTTCCAGTCATGTCCCCGGTAGCGGCGCACCTCGAGCGGCGCATTGATCTCACGCGCCCACTTCGAGCTCCCGAAGTCGGTCAGCTTGACGCCGCCGTCCTCGCCCAGCATCAGGTTCCGCGGCGTCACCGAGCCGTGCGCGCGCGGAGGCTGGCGCGTGTGCAGGAACCCAAGGCCGCGTGCGACCTGCGCGCCGATGCCCGCAACCGCGACGATGGGCACCGGGCGTTCGATCGCCGAGCTGCGCTGCTGAAGCTCGCGAAGCGAACGGCCCGGCACGAACTCGTTCACCAGGTAGTCGCCGTCATCGAGCCGCACCATGTCGACGAGGGCGACGACGTTGGGGTGGTTCATGGTCGCCGCGGTGCGAATGCGATCGACCACCAGGGTTCCACCGCCGGTCGCCTTCTTCAAGACGACGCGCCGCTCGAACCCAGCTGCTCCCTTCATCTCGCACAGGAACATCTCAGCGCCGCCCGCAAGCCGGGAGACGATTCGATACCGACCGAACTCTTCCCCCTCGAAGCGCACGCGCGACTTCTAACAGTGCCCAGATCGATCGTCGACTTCGCAACGCCCGATGGTCACGGCGAGAGAATGGTCTCGACCAGATTGCCCAGCTCGAGGCTCGTTCGGCCACATGCGGGCGGGGCGTTCGCGGCCACGATTGCTTTCGACAACGCGGGCTCTCGCGCGCTGTACGCCTGCCATTTCTGCGTTGATTTGGCCGCGACCTCACCCAACTCGCGAAGGGTCATCATCGCCTCTGAACGCCATGCCTGGTTGGGGTCGCACCCCTTCGACATCTGCAACCAGCGGCGCGCCGCCTCGCTGACGCGAGCGACCCTGGGGCGCGTTGCGACCGCTGCCTGGACGGCAGCTGGCGCAGCCGGCTTCACATCTCGGGCTGGCGGAGGCGGCGTGGCCGGAGTCGGAGTCGGGGTCGGGGTCGGGGTCGGGGTCGGAGTCGGAGTCGGAGTCGGAGTCGGAGTCGGAGTCGCGACGATCGGTCGAGCTTCCTCCTCTGCCGGCTTCGGCTCGGCCACCGGAACCGGTGCGGCTGGCGCGCGCGGCTCGGGAGGCAGCGCGGCGACGACGGTTGGAGCAGAGTCGACAGCTTCGGGTTGCTCAATCGCAGCGGGGGGGTTGGAAGGCTGTAGCACCAGCCAGACCCCAGCGGCCACGATGAGAGGCAACCCCACCGCGAGCCCTGTCTGCCAACGCGGGCGGGTGAAGCGAGCCAGCGGCTCGATGGCGGCAGCAGGCTCATCCGCGATGAGATCCTCGGGAATCTTCACCGTCGCCTTTTCGACGACGCCTCGACTCGCGACCGTAACGTCCAGCGAGGGCATGGGAACGTGGGTGACGTCCGACGAGCCCGCAGGTACCGAAGGAGACACCGTGATGCGCCGTGGGGCAGGCGAGGGGGTGCGCACAGGCGCGGCGAGCTCGCGAAGGATCAACGCAAGCTTCTGGCGGACCCCGGCCGCGGTCGAGAGTTGGGTCGAAGGTCTCTTTTCAGAGAGGACGGTGATCAACGTGTCGAGCGCGTCGGGAGTCCCCGCCGTGCGGTTTGACATCACGGCGGACAGCAGCTCGCCGACCTTTGCGAGGTCGTCCAACACCGCGGCATCGAGGTCCGGCGCCAGCGGCTCGATCGTGAAGTCGACGACCTTCAGGCAGGCCTCGCCGCTCGAGTCTTTCGCGAGCACGACGCTTTTCGACGACAGCCCGTGGTGAACCACCCCGGCCCGGTGAGCGGCAGAAAGACCCGAGAGCAGCTCTTGAATCAGCGGCAGCGCGGTCGCGACTGACATCGGGCCGTCTCGGTGCAGCACAGTGTCCAGTGACTCGCCCACGACCAGCTCGGTGAGCTTCGCCTTGCGTCCGTCAGGGAGGCTCTCGATGCCAATGATTTCGGCGAGCCGGGGGTGGTGAAGGCCAGCGAGCACCTTCAAGCCCTCGAGCGACTCGAGGCTCTCGACCTGGATCAGCTGGAGCGCGACCCGACGAAGCGTCGTCGGATGCGCCGCGGTGTAGGCCTGGCCCGCTGAGACGACTGCCTCGACCACAAACGGGCCCACGGGTTGTCCGATCAGCGCGTCTGCCCCACCCTGGGCGCCATGGTCGTCGGTCTCGCGCGCCGCGAGCTCAACCTCGAGCCGCGGCGACAGCGCCGTGGGGCCCATCAGAACGACCCAGTGACGCTCGCGCTGAAGCCGCCCGGGCCCGGCACGATTGCCACCGCGGCACCGGCCTCGTTACCCGAAAAGAGCCAGACCAGACCGCCCGTCAACGCGACCGCCGCGCCAAGCCCGGTGATGCCGCCGCCAAAGATGAGCTTGCCCTTCGAGCCCTGGTACAGACTGATTTGCTCGAAGGGCAGGTTCCCGTTCGAGTCAGGCGTCAACCTCGAAGAATCAGCAGCGCCAGACCCGAGCAAAACCAATCCTCCGACCAGCACCGCAGCCCCGATGCCGGTGACGATCGCGCCAGCCAGCTTCGTCTTCTGGCGCGCTGGAGAAGGCAGGCCGACGGCGGTCACCGGCTGCTCCTCAGGGGTCGGAACGAGCACCGCGACCGGCGGCGGCTTCGGCGCAGGCGCCACAACGGGCATCGCGTTGGGCAGGCGCTGAAGGTCGAGCTTTTCGAGTACTGCGATGATGGTCTCGGTCGTTGCGCGCTGGTAGGGCCGAGATTCGGGTGATCGTTCGACCCGGACTTCAGCGTTCATTCGCTTGCCGTCGGCACGCACGACGCGCCCCACCCCGACCACGGTGCCCGTCACCGGGTAGTCGAGCTGAAGATGCACGGCGTAGAGCGTCTGCGCCTTCTGCGCGAGCTTCGCCAGGACCTCATCGGACCCCGCGAAGTCTTTATCTTCGAGCGCATCGACCGCCAGCTTCACTTCGCTGGGAGTGGGGATTCTCGCCCCGGCGGCGCGCACGAGCCGCTCGAACTCGTTGAGGATCTGCTCGGTGTCCTTCTTCGACAGCGACGCGGGCTTGCGCCGCAGCTCGAGCGGCGCCGGAGCGACCGTCGGCTTGACGTCCTGCGCCGCCGCAACCGCGGGTGAAACGAGCAGCAGCAGGGTTGTGATTGCAAGTAGACAGCGCGTCATGGGCAGCCCCAGGGCAACAGAGAAGTCGCGGCGTTGCCCGTGTTCGCCGGATCATGCTGGTGCTTCGGCCATGGCGCATTGACGTCGACGCCGTCAGAATCGACAGCGAAGGCGTAGAGCTTGCCGTCGCCGGTTGACGCGACGTACAGAACCCCGCCTCGACCGCAGACCTTCGAGGTGCTCGAATCCCGCTGAACGTCGAGATTGGGGCTCACCGCGACGAAGCCGCCGGCGATCCCATTGGTGCCTGCCGGCAACGCCCAGCGCTGAACCTGAAGCGTCGAGTCGTACGCGACGACGCCACCACTCGTGTCCACCGCGAAGATGTCGCCGCCGCGCCCAATCACGGGCGAGGTGACGATTCCCGCAGTCGGAGGCACCGCGGACGTGGCGCCTGCGTCGAAGTACCCGGGGTCGCCGGGGATGTAGTCGACCCGGTTGAGGTTCGGCTGAAGGTTGCCGAAGACGACGACCGGCCGGGTCAGGGTGCCCGCCACCGCCGGTGGACTGGCGATGTACGCAGGGTCGGCTTGAGTCAGAGCCGCATACGCGTTGAGTCCGCCATCGGATTGCAGCGCAAACACCCCGCCCCCGCTCGAATCGCCGCCGCCACCGACGAGGGTCGAGCCGAACTGCGCGAGCCCCCGCGCATACCCACCGAAGCTCGAGTTGGCAAGGGGGCCGAACCCCCCCGACGCCCATGGCCTTCGTCGAACGACGTCGAGGTCGGTTGAGGCCACCCACGCCGCGTCCGCGGTCACGACGAGGCTGTACTCGCCCGTCGAGCTGGGGAAATTGGTGTCGCTGCAATTGGCGCCCCCGCCCGTGGGCAGCCGCGCTCCGATGATCAGCCCGTTGCTGACCGCGATGAGGGTTGGAGTAACGGACTTCAAGTCGGTGAGTGCCAGCGGCGCGCTGAAGGTGCGCGGGTCCGAACAGACGGCGCCCGTCGGGGTGCCGGTGACGGCACTCAGCCGTCGCAGCGCGCCCGCCGTAGCGTCCCTGGTGGCGATGTACAAATCCGAGCCGCTCACCAGTGCGCCCGTGGTGACTGCCCCATTCGAGAGGCCCGCATTGAACCCTGCCAGGGTCTGCCCGGAAGAAGTAAACGCGTTGATGCCTCCTGTCTGCGGCGTCTCGGAGAACCCGACGAAGATCCGCCCGCGGCCATCGATTGCAGGCGTCTGCAGATCCATCAGAGGAGCTCCGGTCGAGACGAGCCGCTTCCATTTGAAGCGGGTGACCTTGAGCAGCTGATCGGGAATCACCGCCGAAACGTTTCCGACTGCGTCTTGCCGCGGCGACAGGCGAAGCGGGGTGGTGCCTCGAAACGAGGCCAGGGGGACCTTCGCGAGATCGAGGTCGAAGCAGACGCAGACGTTGGCGCCGGGGCAGGCCATGGAGCACGCACCCCTCGGGGTCAGGGCGCTGACAAGCCCGCCCGCGTTGAAGTCCGCGGCGGCGACGGCGACCGGCTCGGTCGCCTCGACCACCACTTCGACCCGCTCGTCTTTCTTGTAGGCATCCACGTAGCCCGGGTCGGGGTCCGCCTCCTGAATCAGCGCGTTCGTCACGCGGGTGGGAGCAGGCTCCGTTCTCAAGGTGACGACGGGAGGAATCAAATCGACGACGAACGCCTTCTGGGCAGACAGGCCTGCGTATCCGGCGGTCAGCTGGTGGCTGGTCGAGGTGAGCCCTTGAACCGAGAAGGACGCGGGCCCGAATTGGGTGGGCTGCCCGCCCTGCGCCTGCGCCAGTTGCCCCGCATCCAACCCGTCGACCGAGAACGCGAGCGACGGTGGGTAGAATCCAGCGTCGGGCGCGTTCGACCGCAACGTCAGCCTCAGCCGCAGGGGAACAGGCGCCGTGGGCCCGTACGGCCCGGCGTCCGTGGGCTGGTCCCAGGTGAGCGCAGTGAAGCGGCTGAGGCAAAGGGCGCCGGCGTCTGCGACACATTCTTCCCAAAGCTGTGGGCACACAACGGACAGGCAGGGGTCCATCGCCGCCCCTCCGCCCGAGCCGCCCGAGCCGCCGCCGGCCGCGAAACCGCCACCCGCTCCCGCACCGCCGCCTCCGACTCCGACCCCGCCTCCGACTCCGCCGCCGACTCCGATTCCTCCGCCAGCGCCAACGCCGCCACCAGTTCCTGCTCCTCCGCCAGCCCCGCTGGCGACGCAGATGTATGCACCCAGAAGGCAGGCTCCGCCCCGGCAATCAGCATCAGAAGCACAAGGCTTCACCCGATCGGTACAGCCGGTCGATGCAATCATGCCAATCAACACCAACGCCTGACTTCTACTGCTTCGCGCGTTCGAACCCATCACCCCCCCCTGAAAAACAAAGGTTTCCTACGGACAAGAGAAGACATCAAGCGCCGAACTCGCATTGGCAGTTTGTCGCGGGTCGTGACGGAACAACGGCCAAGGAGCAGTGGCGTCCAACCCCCGGGAGTCGACAATGATCGCGGTAAAGCGCGAGACCGCTGCAGGTGCTGGCGCGACGTAGAGAACTCCTGGGCGACCGGGCAGGGGAACGCCGAAGGGGCGACGCGAACAGTCGAGGACAGAGAAGAATGACGAAATCTCGGGCGGTGCTGCCCACTGGACTTGGAGATCCGACTGGCGCCGCACCTGAAGCCCCGACAGCGCCGAGTGGTAGAGCAGGCCTCCTTGCCCGAGGGTCGCAGGGGCCTCAGAAACGTCTTGCGCGGTGCATTGCCAGCCTGGCAATCCACTGATCGTGCCCCGGCACAGGCGCCAATCGGTGCTGTTGAGCGTCTGAGCCACGAAGACCGTGTCGCCGGCGCCAATGACCGGGGCCGACAGCGAGAAGGCGCTCCCAGGAGGTAACACGGAGGTCCACTGGACACCGCCATCGGCCAGGCTGAACGCTTTGAGTTCATTCGTCACCTGCAGCAGCGCATTCGAGGTCACTGCCAGCCATTCACTTGCAGAGGCGGGCGAGGCAATCGAGGGTACGCCAACCGTAAAGCCAGCATCAGCGAGCACGTACGCGGTCAGCTTGCCCTGGGTGCCATCGTTGTCGCGCACCCACAACTTCCCCTGGGCGATCACGGGGTGGGTCATCGACACCACCCGCCCGGTGCTGGCGTGCACTGGATTCGGCGCGTCGACACGGTAGGCGAACACGGTGTCTGGATTCTTCAGGATGACGAAAGCAGTCTCGCGCGAGACCGGATCCCCGCTGGTGGCGCTCAACCCCAAGGCTGGCAGCGTCGCGTTGCTGCTGGTGGGGCCCGCGTTCGACCAGCCCGTCGGGACGCCCGGAGAGTCTGAAGTGTAGGCTCTGAGCCGGGTCTGCTCGGAAAGCCAGAGCAGCGGAGGGGCTCCCCCGATCGAGCGCCCCAGCGCGGGCGGATTGGCCGCGAACCCGTCGATCAGGGCCCAACGGTCGAGGCCTTCAGGGGTGAACGACAACTTCGAGCCCGACGGAGGGTGGCCGAGGAAGATGTTGCCGAACTCGTCCAGAGAAGGGACGACGGGGGCAGCGCCGGGCGGAAGTGGCCTCGACCATTTGAAGCGGGTGACCAGCGCCTGCCCGCCATCCACCGTCGCCCCCGCGTTGCCGAGGTCGTCGGCGGCGGTCGCGCTGACGCCTGCACGGGCGCGAAACGCATTCATCTCTGGCGCTGCAAAATCGACCGTGACTTCCCAGCAGAACGGGCCCGCATCGCATGGCGCGCCGCCATCGAATGACGCCGCTCCGCCATCGGCGACGGCAAGCCGGACCACCACGCTCGAAGCCAATACGTCGAGGTCGTTCGAGATCAAGCGGACCTTTGCGGTCTCGTCGCGGCGCCAGGAACCTGGAGCAGCCAGGTCGACCTCGGTGACGATGGCGTTGTCGGTGCGAGGCGGCGCCGGCGGCAAGACCAACCTGTAGTTGGGCGCGGTGCGATCGACGACGGTGGTGGCAGCAGACGACAGCCCGTAAGTGTCCAGTGACGCTTCAAGTCGCCAGTGGCCCTCGGCCGCGACGTCGATCCCGTAGGCGTAGAATCCCGCGTCGACCAGTGGCAAACCGACGAGCACACTTCCCCCACCAGGGGCAACGATGCGTAAGTTGATCCCAGGCGGGTCGAACCGGCTTCGATTTGGCGCGAGGGCCAGGACGGCGGAAACATTGACCGTTCCGCCCCGCGTTCGAGCGGGCGCGGCCAGGGTCAACCCAGAGTACCGAGGCAGACACTGGCCTTTGTCGCACTGCAGGGCGACGTCGCAGAAAACCTCAAGGCACAAGTCGGCCCCACCACCTCCCGCGCCGCCTCCGGCCATTCCACCGACGCCGCTGGGTTGCTCGACACAAATTCCGTCGCCCGGATGGCAATAGCCCCCGGGGCAGTCTGCGTCCGACGAGCAGGGCTTGAGCCTCCCGAAGCAGGAAGACAGCAACGCCAGCAGCCAGACGAAGACCGACAGAGTCCTGAAACCCAATTTAGAGGCCATGCGCTTCCGCCCAATCGTTCAGAGCCAGGCTGGCGGCCACGCACTGCGCCCCCGTAGAGGCCCGGTTGATCTGTTCTCTCACCCGCCCCAGTGTTCCCAAAGTCTTGTCGATCTGCGGCGCCTCGACGTGCTCGCCCAACAGCCGCTCGCGGACCCGGGCTTGAATCTCATCTGCGCGGGTTGCTTCTTCGTTGCGCCACTGACCGAGGTCGGCACAGCGGGGAAACTGCTCGATTCCCGGGGGCGCCGCGACCGCCGGGCTCGCTGGCGGCTTCGGGGTCCGCAGTGGCTGGACGGCGGGCGGTTTTCGCACCAGCGCAGCCAGCTCTGCATCGGGGCCGAGCACGACGGGAGACGACGGCTGCGGTTCGACTGGGCTCTTCACTTCCACTGGCGCCACTTCAAGCGGCACAGGCAGAGTGACGAGATCACGTGCAGGCGGCGCTTCGGGCCACAGCGCCCAGCCCAGCCCCCCCAGCAGAAAGAGCATCGCCAGCACTGCCACCCAGCTCGGAGCCCGTCGCGGCCCGACGGTCTTGGCGATCAGCTCAGCGGTGGTGTTCGTTGCGGTCACCGACGCGAGCGGTGCGGAGTTCGCGGCGTCGTCGGGACCCAGAGGCATCGGCTTGATCGAAGTCGCATCCCGCTCGAGCGCCTTCAACAGCCGTTGCACGGACTGACGGGCCAGGTCTGCAGTCGCCGGCCGATTGTCCGGCTCTTTCTCGAGCAGGGCGTGGACGAACTCGCAAACCCCTTCGGGCAGTGAAGGTGCAGAAAACGAAAGCGGCGGCGGGCGGGCATGAACGTGAAGGCGCAGCAGCTCGACGACGCTGGTCGACATGAATGGAAGCTGGCCAGAGAGCATCTCGTAGAGCATGACCCCCAGGGCGTACAGGTCGGCCCGCCCGTCGCCCCGAATGCCCTGGGCCTGCTCGGGGGCGATGTACTCGGGAGTGCCGGCCAGCAGCGACGAGGTCGACCGGCGCGACGTCGCCTCCCCGGTGAGCGATATCGGCGCCTCGCTGGCGAGGCCGAAGTCCACGATCTTCAACACGACCTGCCCGCCGTGCTCGCTGCTCTTCATGATGTTGGCGGGCTTCAGATCCCGATGAACGATGCCCTTCTTGTGGGCCTCGCCGAGCCCATTCAAGATCTGATCGGCAAACTGCAGCGCCTGCGCGGGCGGCAATGGCAGCCGGCCGCGCTGCCGTTGCTCGTTCAGATAGTGCTCGAGGGTGTTGCCCTCGATGAACTCCATCACCAGATACTGCAAGCCGTCGGGGGTGGCGCCGAAGTCCGAGACCTTGACGAGGTTTCGATTGTTGAGGGCAGCCAGCGCGCGGGCTTCGGTCAGGAAGCGCTTGGTCCACTCCGCGCTCTCGGCGACCTCGGGCCGCAGAAACTTCACCGCCGCCTTCATTCCGATCGCCTGGTGTTCGGCGAGGTAGACGGTTCCCATCCCACCTTCCGAGAGCCGCTTCTGGACCACGAAGGCCCCGATGCTGCGGCCGGTGAGGGAATCGATCGGGGGCAAAGTGGGCTCGGTCACGGGACCTGCGCTTCTACCAGCCGGGTCCCACCTGGTCGACTTCACCAGTCGCGCAAACCTCACCGAGCCTGGCGAAACACACTTCGGCAGCCCTCCGTATGCTCTGCGACCCCATGCGCTCCGCCAGTCCACCCTTCCCGATGCCTGGTTGAGCAAAGGTGCTCTTCGAAGACGACCGCGGTTACTCCGCGTTTGCTTTCGGCGCCCGCACCATTCGGGCGGACACAGCGCTGTATCCCTCGAGTGCGGCGTCAGGCCTACACTGCGCGACCGCTGCGATGGCCGACCTGACGGATGAACAATTGATGGAGCAGTTCTGCTCAGGGGACAAGGCCGCCTTCGCGACTTTGTTCGATCGCCTGGCCGGGCGGGTGCAATCCTTCTTGCTCCAGATGGTGCGGGACCCAGCGCTGGCGGAAGACCTCACCCAGGCCACTTTTTTATCGGTGGTGCGCTCGCGTGACCGTTACACGTTCGGGTGTTCGGTCATGCCCTGGGTGCTCACCATCGCCGCCAACGCTGCCCGAGATGCGCTGCGCCGCAGGAAGCTCGAGCAGAACAACGCCGAAGTCGAGGAAGGGGTGGTGCACTCCGACCCCACTGACCACGGGCTTCGCCGCCAGCTACAATCGGCGCTGCAGGAGCTGCCGGTGAGCCAGCGCGAGGTGGTGGTGCTTCACAAGGTCCAGGGCCTTTCTTTCGTGCAGGTCGCCGAGGCGGTCGGAATCACCGAGACCGCGGCCCGCATCCGCGCGCACCGGGGTTACGTAAAGCTCAGGTCGCTGCTCGCCCACCTGGAAGAGTCGAAATGAAGCTCGACGCGCTGCTGGTTGGGCAGAACACGTCGGCCTCGAAGCCGAGCGAAGCGATGCGCGCGGCGGTGCTGGCGGAGCTCGACGTCGCCAAGGTGTGCAGCTGGCGGGCCGACGTGGTGCGCGTCGTCGCGTCGTCGTGGTTGCTGGTGCTGGGCGTGGCCGGCGTGCTGCTCGCGGGTGGCGCAATCAGCGTCTCGCACCTCGCCGGCCGGGCCCCCAACATCCTCGGGCTGATGGGGTTGGCGGCGGCCTTCTCTTTCGTGGCGATCGCTCCGCGGCAGCGAGGCCGGGTGTCGCTGGCGCTCGGAGTCGGAGCCGTGGCGATGATCGGCCTCGTGTTCGCGCGGCAGACGGGGCAGGTCAGCGCGCTGCCCCAGTGGGTGTGCTCGCTGAGTCACCTGGCAGTCGCGGCCGGCCCCCTCGCGTTCGGAATGTCGCTGCTGCGCCACTCGGCAGTCTCTGCTCCGCGCGCGGCGCTGCTGGGCCTCGCGGTCGGCACCACGGGAGCGATCCTCGGGGAGCTCGCCTGCGACCAGGGCTGGTCACACGTCGCCATTTTTCATGTCGGGGCGTGGGTGGTGATCGCAGTGGTCGCGGCGGTCGTGTCACGCCGCATCGTGCCGCGCTCTTTCGCGCCCTGAGATGGCGGTGCCGACTTCGCCGACGATGACGCCGGTGATGATCAGGCCGCCGCCGACGAGCTCACGCTGGCCCAGCACCTCGTGCGTCATCGCGGTCGACCACGCGACGGCGAAGACGGGCTCCAGGGCGTAGACGAGCGCAGCGCGAACGGCGGTGGTGCGGGCCTGCGCCCAGGTCTGCAGGCCGATGCAGACGGTGGTGGCGAGGAAGCCGGTGGCCACGACAGCGCCCCACAACGCAGGGGCCGACTCGAGCCGGCGTTCGCCGAAGGGCACCAGGGCCCAGAAGACGAGCGCGCTGATGGCGAGCTGGGCGGCGACGAGCCCGAAGGCGGGGTGCTTCGGCGCGTACCTTTCGGTGAGCGAGATGTGAAAGGCGAAGGCGACGGCGCCGCCGAGGGTCAGCAAGTCGCCGAGCAGGGTTCCGGCTGCGGCTCCCGCGCCCGTCAGCAGGTAGAGGCCGGCGACGGCGATGGACGCGCCGAGCACGGCAGCGATGGCGAGGCGGCGGCGGAAGAGCAGGCCTGAGATGAAGGGCACGAGGATGACGCAGAGGCCGGTGAGAAACGCCGAGCGCGAGGGCGAGGTGTAGGCGAGGCCGAAGGTCTGCAGCAGGTAGCCGGTGAGCAGGAAGCCGCCGAGCACCCCGGCCGATCGCCAAAGCGCAGGGTCGAGCAGCGTGCGGCGGGCGATGACGATGGCGGTGAGGGCGCCGACGGTGAAGCGGAGGGCGAGAAAGGTCAGCGGGTCGGCGTGGCCGAGGGCGCCTTTGACGACGACGAAGGTGACGCCCCAGATGACGGTGATGAGTACGAGCACCGCATCAGCGGCGGGCTTCACGGAATGAAGAAGAAGGCCACTCCGAGAATCGCGTACACGCCGAGCCGAGCACCTCGAGGCCTTCTGCATCGGGCTTCCCGTCGAAAGACTCCGTGCGCACCGGCGCAGTGCCGACGACGAGATGCGAGATCAACGCTCCGTCGGTGCGCAGCATCACCGCGATCTCTCCCGGCTTCATCGCGCCCTCGCATCACCTTCAACGACTCACCGCCGGTAAGCACCGGCCGCATGCTCCGCCCGCGCACCGAGATCCACATCACCTTCCCTTCCGGCTGCCCCTTCAGCAGCGCGCCGAGTGCGTCGGCGCTCATTCCAGGAGCCACTGCTTCAAGAAGGGTCCGACTGCTGGGTCCTTGCGGAACGTGAGCCGTTGAACGCCGACGGTATCGACCAGTGAGAGGAGCCGTCGCTTTTGCTCGCCCAGTGAGCCCTCGCCCGTGTCGAACCAGAACAACTGAGGCAAGAGCTCGCGAAGGGCCACCACCGTGTCTGCAGGCTCGACCGCCTCGTGCGGTCCCTTCGTCAGCAACAGCAGCGATCGCAGCTTCACCGGCCCGGGCTGGCCCACGTTCTCGACGTTCGATCGAAACGGAGTACCGAAGCAGATGCCTCCAGGCATCAGCTGGACGATCTCGTCAGTCAGAAGATCGGCATTGCCAGGCGAACCCGCGCAAAGCCGCGCCAGGGTCGACTTGCCAGCCAGCAAGGCGCCCACCGGCACGATGAACCGCGTCAGCGACTTCTGCACCGCGGGCATCGCCTCGCGCGAAGGGTGGGTGAGGAACGCGAGCGTCGTCATCAGCACGAAGAACGCGGTCGCTACCGCGAGGTGCGCCGACGTCACTTCCCACGGCAGGCGGAGGATGACGGTCGCAGCCCCCAGCAGCGCCTGAATGGTGACGAGCACCGAGGCGAGGATGCTGAGCTTCACCAGGTGCCTCTGGTGGCGACGGTATTTCAGAATCAACGCCATCAGCCCGAACGTCATCGCGCCGACGAAAGACGCGATCAGGCGATGCGAGTGCTCGTACTGCTTCCCGTCGACCATCTGGGGGAAGAACTTCCCTTCGCACAGGGGCCAGTCGGGGCAAGCAAGGCCCGACTCGGTGACGCTGGTCAAGCCGCCAAAGATCGTGAGGATGAAGGTGGCCACAGCAGCGGCAATGGCGAATCGATGAACGCGCACGCCAGTCCATTAGCCAGTGACTCCCCGATACTCAAGCGAGCGTACCGGCCAAAATTCGGGTGCGGCTTACCGCGCCGGAAAGCGAAACTTGGGGTCGGCGGTGGCGCCATCGGCGACCGTGATTTCGGTGTGAACCGAGCCCAGGCGCTCGTTCCACGCCTCGATGCCGTAGGTGCCGGCCGGCACGCCGGAAATCTCGAAGCTGCCGTCGTCCGCGGTGACGGCGAAGTACGGGTGGGGGCTGACCACGACGTACGCGCGCATCCACGGGTGCAGGTCGCAGCCGAGCTTCACCACGCCTGAAACCGCCGCGCCCTTCACCACGTCCTTCGTGCCGGGCGCGTGGATGACGTGGAAGAGCGTCTGGTCGCCCGCAGTCGCACGCACGCTGTGCACCGTGCCGTCGGCGTTGCGCAGCAGAACCTTCTGGCCTTCGACGGCGCCCTGCAGCCAGGGCTCGAACGCACAGCCCTTCTCTTCGACGGAGATGGGGGTGGCGGGCGGCGGCTGCGTGGGCGCGTGGGTGGTGAGGCGAACGAGGGCGCGCCGCTGCCAGGGGACGACGGCCTTCTTGCAGGCCGGCTCATCCGACTTCGCGGGCGTCGGCTTGAAGGAACGTCCGCGGAAGTCGACCGTGCCGGCGATCCGCCCTGCTGCTTGGGCCGGCAGCGCCAGCAGCACCACCGCCGCGAGCTGGAGGGTGACCTTCACCGAGGATGCTCATCCCTCGACTTCTCTCGGGCGGGATGAACGGGGCACGTTCTCTCGGGATGCACGGGGGGCGTTTTCTCGGGCTGCACGGGGCACCGCCGCCCGGATCACGGCGTGGCGAGCTTCGTCATGTCTGCCGCGCACTCGCCCCTGGGGCTGAGCTTCAGGTACTCGGCCGCCGTGTCCTTGATCAGGTCCTTCTCTTTCGGGTCGTTCAGCTTCACCAGGAACCTGGCGAAGTCGCAGTAGGCCTTTTCGAATTCCTTCTCGGCGTTCAGCGCGGCTTCGTACGCCGAGCGGGCGCCCGGCTTGTCGCCCTTGAGCTCGAGTGTCACGCCCTGCTCGTCGTACGACGAGGCGACCATCAACGAGTCGCCGTAGAACTCTTCGGCGGCACGCTTGAAGAAGTCAGACGCCTTCCCATAGTCCTTCTTGTCGTCGCGGTAGATGCGGCCCAGCGCGTAGCGGGCCTCGGCGTTCTTGGTCTTCGGGTCGCGAATCGCCTTCTCGTACTGGCCAATCGCCTCGTCGACCTTCTTCTGCTTGTAGAGCGCCTGCGCCAACAGCGTCATCAGCTTGGGGCTCTCGGGCACCAGGGTCAGCGCCTTGCGCAACGCATCTTCCGCGTCCTTCTCGCCGCCTTCCTTGCGCATCAGCGCCTTGGCGAGCTCGACGTGGTAGTGCGCGCGCTGCGCATTCATCGAGATCGCAGTGCGAATCTCGGCGGCGGCGCCCGCGTAGTTCTCTTCGTACAGCAGGCGCTTGCCGCGAATGAGGAAGAGCTCGGGGTTGCTCTTGTCCTGCATCGCCGTGTCTTCTTCCTTCTGAACTTCCTGCTTCGCCTTCGCCGCGTCCTGCGGAATGCCCGTGTTCTTCCAGAGCTCGGCCTGGAAGTCCTTGCTCGTATAGAGCGGGATTTCGCGCGAGCCACGCGAGATGAGGAAGGCCTGAACCATGTGCGCCATCGCGAGCTGGCGGGGCGACGGGGGCGGCTGCGAGTCGAGCACGCGCTTGAGGAACTTCGCCGCGTTCGAGTAACCGCCGGCCGGGTTCGGCTGGTCGAGGATGAGCAGCGCGGTGCCGATCAGGGCTTCCGGGTGCGAGTCTCGGGTGTACTTGAGCGCGCTGCTGAAGAACTTGAGCGCTTCACCGTCGTTGCCGCGGCGGCGAGAGAGCGTGCCCAGCGCCGAGTAGACGCGCGGATCGTCGGAGGCAGCGGCCTGCGCCGACTCGAGGTTGTCCTTCGCGCCTTCGAGGTCACCCTGGTTCATCTGGATGATGCCGAGCGTCAGCAGCAGCAGCGACGGCCGGCTGCCCTTTTCCTTCAGGTCGTCGACGATCGGCTTGAGGTCCTTGATCGCCTCGGCGCCTTTGCCTGAATAGAACTTCAGCAGGGCTTGCGTCGCGAACACCTGTGAGATGGGCTCTTTGCCGCGCAGCCGGTTGGCGTCGGCGAGGTGCTCTTCCGCGCGCTGGTGGGTCGACTCGTCGCCGCCGTGGTCTCCCCAGCGAACGGCGTAGGCGTAGGCCGCAAACGCGTGCGCCTTGTCGGAGTCCGGGTTGATGAGCAGCGCCTCTTCCGCGATCTTCGAGGCCTTCTGGTACGAGTCGTAGGTGTCGCCCTTCAGCGCGTCCTGCGCCTGGACGAGCAGCGCGTTCACCTGCTGCTTCTGGCGCGCGCGGTACTGGCCGATGCCGTAGTACGCCGAGAGGCCGACCACGACGAGCAGGAAGAGGCCGAGCGTGACGACCGCGCCACCCCCACCCTTGCGGCGGCGGCGGGGAACATCGTTCAGCTCGGAAATCTCGTTGAGCTCAGAAGGATTTTCTTCCTGAACGCGCGGGGCCTGGGTGCGGCGCGGCTGGCCGGCGGGGGTGGAAGGCCGGGCGGCGGCTTGCGAGGTGACGGCGCGCTGGGCTCCCGAGGTTCCGTTGGGCGAGCGCGAGGTGCCGTTGGCAGCAGGCGCGGCGGCGACGGGCATCGGAGGAGGAGGCGGCGGCGCGACAGGCGCAGGCGGCTTGGGCAGCTCGACCTTGTACTGAACGAAGATCGCCTTCGTGTCTTCGTCGGCAGGGTCGAGCTCGAGCGCCTTGAGCAGGTTCGACTTTCCGGCGTCGGCTTCGCCCGTCTTGATCTGCAGGGCGCCCGTCATTCGCAAAACGGACTTGTCGTTGGGCGCGACGCCGATGGCGCCGGCGAGCTCTTCGAGGGCCTTCTTGTCTTTTCCCTGCTCGGCGTAGACGCGCGCGAGGAGGATGCGTGGGTCGGGCTTGCTCGGGTGGGCCTTCACGCCCTTTTTGCAGACGACCATCGCCTCCATGAAGCGGCCCATGCCGAGGTAGGCCTCGGCCAGAGGGCGGTAGGCTTCAGAGGCCGGGTCGGTAGCGAAAGCGTGTTCGAGCTTCGCGAGCTCGGCCGGGCTCAGCGTCTTCGTTGTGGTCGGAGGCATCGAGAAAGAGGCCGGTTTTTAAGCATCCGGGTTCGGATCAGTCAATCTGGATTCAAGCCTCTGCGCTCCAGTGCAATGGCTGCGGCCGCACCGCTGCAGCGCAACGTTTGCACCCCGGGGAACAGTTGATCGACGGGCGGCCTTCGTGGCCATCGCTTTGCAGCCCAAGAAGCATGTCATTTCGAGCCCTCGTTTTTTCGTCGTGTCTGCTGCTGGGTCAAGTACACGCCGGAGAGCCGGGCGAGGGCACCAAGCCGAAGCCTCCCCAGGCCGAGTCTGCGCTGGCGACCCCCGACTATCTTCCGCCGTTGGCTCGCCAGCTGCT
The DNA here is from genome assembly GCA_038206395.1 of Myxococcales bacterium. GTDB lineage: Bacteria > Myxococcota > Myxococcia > Myxococcales > Myxococcaceae > JAGSPQ01. The sequence continues at coordinate 18,275 of JBBRAX010000035.1, forward strand.
GCGCAAACGAATGCAGCGCCACGGAAGTGACCAATCACGGCTGGTGCTGGCCGTCACGCTGCTTCAGCGCGACGTGGTGAAGGCGATCGCGGGAGACATCGCCGCCGAACCGCGGATCGCGAAGCCTATCGCAGAAGGCAGAGACGACTTGAACGCGGCGCTTCCCGAACGATTCTTCGTTCTTCAGGACGCGCTGCGGCTGCGCGCGAAGGATCTCGCCACGGCGGCGACGAACAAAGACGATCTCGCGCTCGCCAAATCCTTCGGGCAGATGATGGAGATCTGCGTGTCTTGCCACTCGATGTATCTGGACCCCGGGCCCCGCCGCTAGCCAGGTCAGTGGGCGTCTTTGTGGATCCCGTACTCGCGCAAGCGGTACTGAACCGTTCGCACGCTCATGTCGAGGAGCTCTGCGGCCCGGACTGTCGAGCCTCCGACCGAATCGAGCGTCTTTAAGATCGCGAAGCGTTCGAGCTCGGCCATCGTCGCCCCGGGCACCGAGATTCCCTCGAGGCTCTCGGCAGTCGGGGAGTCGAAGGGAAGGTGCGAATCGCTGAGCTGATCGTCCTCACACAACACCACCGCGCGCTCGACGGCGTTTTCCAGCTCGCGCACGTTGCCCGGCCAGCGGTGGCTGCGCAGCTTCGTCTTCGCCCGCGCGGTGAAGCCGTCGATTGGCTTGTGATTCTCGAGGGCGAACTTGCGTAGAAAGTGTTCGGCGAGCACCAGGATGTCGCCCCCGCGCAGACGCAGGGGCGGCAGCTCGATGCCGACGACGTTGAGCCGGTAGTAAAGGTCTTCGCGAAAGCGCTTCGCCGCGACGTCCGCCCCCAGGTCGCGGTTGGTGGCCGCGATGATTCGAACGTCGACCTTGACCAGCTCGTTGCCTCCAACGCGCTCGAAGCTGCGTTCCTGGAGCACGGCCAACAGCTTGACCTGCGTCGCCGCGGGAATCTCGCCAATCTCGTCGAGGAAGATGGTCCCCTCGTCGGCCTGCTCGAAGCGCCCTGCGCGGCGACGTTCGGCGCCGGTGAACGAGCCCTTCTCGTGACCAAACAGCTCGCTCTCGAGCAGGCCATCGGTCAGCGCTGCGCAGTGAACCGAGACGAAGGGCTTGCCGGCCCGTGGGCTGAGCGCGTGAATCGCGCGGGCCAGCTCGCCCTTTCCGGTGCCGCTCTCTCCGGTGATCAGCACCGTCGCGCGGGCAGCGGCGACCTGTCGCGTGACGCCGTACACCTTCTGCATCGCGGGGCTGACGCCCAGCAGTCCCTGAATGCCTTCGCCATGCTGCTCGTGAAGCTGGCGCTTCAGGTTCTCGTTCTCGAGGCGAATGTCGCGGTGCTCGAGCGCGCGCTCGACGGCGATCAGCAGATCGTCGAGCTCGACGGGCTTCGTAATGTAGTCAGCGGCCCCGGCGCGCATCGCCGCCACCGCCGCGGTGAGCCCCGTGTTCGAGGTGAGCACGATGACGGGAAGCTCACGGTTGCGCCCGTGGAGCTCCCTGAGCAACTGCATCCCGTTCATCCGCGGCATCTCGAGATCCGTCACCACGAGGTCAGGAGGCAGCTCGGCAATACGCTCGAGTGCCGCGAGGCCATCGACGGCGAGATCGACCTCGAAGTTGTACGTGTCGAGCAGCGCCTTCAACCCCTCGCGGATCGCCTCGTCATCGTCGACCACCAGAATTCGTGCTGCCGCGCGTTGCATTGCCTCCTTCATCCCCCAAGCCAGTCAGGCGTCCTAACGGAACCTGCGCCATCTGCCGGCCCCAGCTTCAAGCGCTGTTCCTGCAGCCGCCTTTTCCTGGTGCAGCTTCTGCGCGCGATGGCGCGGACCTCGTCCGGGCTCGAGCTGGTCTGACTGTTGCTCTTCGAAGGGCATCATGGCCCAACCCACCGTTGCCGACTACGCAGCGCCAGCCCCCCACTCGATTCGCGTCGATCGCACTCTGGCCGATGCCCATCGGGTGATGCGCGCCCAGCAGATCCGCCACCTGCCCGTGTTGGACGGGAACAAGCTGGTCGGGGTGGTGAGCCAGCGAGATCTGTTCTTCCTCGAGACGATTCAGGGCGTCGACCCCGAGAAGGTGCCGGTCGAGGAAGCGATGTCGCAGGGTCCCTACGTCGTCAGCCGGGAAACTCCGCTGCAGACCGCGGTGCTGCACATGTGGAAGCACAAGGTCGGCTCTGCGGTCGTGATGGATGGCGACCACCTGGTGGGCCTCTTCACCACCACTGACGCGATGCAGGCGCTGGTCGAGCTGTTGGCGAAAAAGCCCAAGCCTGCCTCTGGGCGATCAGCGACGGCGAAGCGCAAGGGGCGCTCAGTGCGTTGAACGGATGGCGTGGGCCACGTCGACCAACGCACGCCCGGCCCTGACGACCAGCGGGCGCCGGGACTTCCTGCGGGTGCGCAAGCCGGCATCGAAGTCGTGCAGGTCTCCCAGCGCGGCCGCCGCCCGGCCCAGGAGGACCCGCAGCTGGCGCTCGTCCCCTTCAACCGAGCCGACGATGGTGTAGGCGCGCTTGATTCGCATCCGCAGCCGGTGAGCGGCCCGGGGAGGCGCCGTGGCCGGCAGCCGGGTGATCCGCCTGGCAAGCCGCGCGAGCCGGTGGCGCAGGGCGCGCGCCAACCGCTTGCGCGAGATCGATTTCGCCCCTGCCAGCTCGAGCTCGAGTGTCGGCCGGTGCTTCCGCCACCGCCGGGCGGCAGCCTTCAGCTGGGCAAGCGCGGGTGGAAGCGCTGACGGCCGGGGCTGCTTCTCGAGCTGAAGGTCGCGAACGACGCCCAGCGCGCGCTTGAGGCGGTCGGTCTCTTTCTTCAGCTCGGGGAGCCGGACCCCGTCGAGGGCGGCAGCCAGATCGCGGACCACGCGCGCGGCCTTGCGCGCTCGGTGCACATTCCCGATCGACAGCGAACGCTCGAGCTTGACGAGCCCGTCGTCGAGCAGCCGCAGTCGTCGTTTCAGGTGGAGCATCATTGGATCCGAAACCACAGCAAGCCCCAGACCCCGCCGTTTTGCCAGGTGGCGCGGCAGTTGCTGTTGAGCAGTCGCATGACCATCGTCTGCGCGACGCGTTTTTCAGAAGAATCGACGTCCGACTGGGGCGGAGCGCGAATCGAGGTCCACGTCCTTCATGGCCACGTGGTGAAGGAGGTGGTGCGCGCGACCGAGGCGCTGGGCGGCGACATCGTGTGCCTCGGCGTGCCGTCCGAAGACACGTCGGGGGTCATCGTCTCGGATCTGCTGCGGCTCTCGCGCAAGCCGGTGCTGGTGACTACTGTGGCGCAGCCATGATCCCGCTCTCACTCTCGTTCGTGCTGCTGCTGTCGGCCACACCCGCCGAGGAAAAGCAGCTGACGCTGACCGCGATGCACGCCGCGATGCGCGCAGTCACCTCGCTGCAGCCCTACCTAGCGTCGCCAGAGGCATTCCAGGATCCCGCCAATGCGACGATAGTCGCGGCCCAGCTCGACGCGCTGGCAGGGCTGAAGCACCGGTTCATGGGTCCCGGCAAGCAGGACCCGTCGGTCGAGACGCTCGCCGGCCTGTTCGGCGACTCGGTGGTGCGCGCCCAGGCAGAGATGAAGAAAGGAAATACGGACGTCGCCCGCATGCGCCTTCGCAGCGTCACCGGGCTCTGCTTTGCGTGTCACAGCCGCCAGGCCGCTTCGAAGGACTTCGAGGACCTGACGAAGTCGGTAGACGCGCTGGACCTGCCTCCGCTGCGGAAGGCCGAGTTCTTCGCGACCACCCGCCAGTTCGAGAAGGCGGCAGCCCTCTGGAGCCAGGCGCTGACGGCCACCGCGAAGTCCGAAGCCGAGTGGTTCGAGCATGCGGGGGCGCTGCGCCAGTACCTCGCGGTGCTGGTGCGGGTGAAGGACGACCGCGACGCGACAATGCGGGTGCTGGCGAAGCAATCGGCCCGCAAGGAACTTCCGGTCTTCTTCAAGAGAATGGTCGATGCGTGGCTGGTCGAAGCGACCGCGTGGAAGGCGGACGACTTCGCTGCGAGTCGAGCGGCCCCTGCTGCGCTGTTTGCACGGGCAAAGAAGCTCATCGACGGCACGGGCGCCGGGAAGACCGTCATCTGGGACGACGCGCGCTTCGTGAGCCTGTTGCGCGCCAGCGGCTACCTGCACACCGCGCTCGAGAAAGACCCGCGCGCCCTCTGGCGCGGAGAGGCGCTGTACCTGCTGGCGATCGCCACCTCTGCGTCGATGGACCCACTGCTGTGGGACCTGGACGACCTGTACCTGGAGGCCTGCATTCGCGAGAAGCCGCACTCGGCGATCGCCGCTGCGTGCTCCGAACGGATGTACGACCGCGCCTGGTTCGGCTGGAGCGGCAGCGGCGGCACCCGCATCCCGCCCGACGTCACCCGGCGGCTCGGCGAGCTGCGTCAGCTGGCGCAATAGGCCGGACCCGCACCAGGAAGAAGTAGGCGCCAGGTCAACACGCTCAGGTCACGCCTTGACGACCGTGCCCCGAACATCGAGTCCTCGCGCCAGCCCGGCAAGCGCCTGTGGCGCATGGTGTGACCAGACCTCAAGGGCCGAGCACGATCCGCAGGACCACGCTCGCATCGACATAGAGGGCACTCAGAAGGACTCAGCCTGGACTGCTTCGATCGCCTCGTTCACCGCCAACTTCTTCATCCTCGGAAACCTGAGCTTCGACCGATCTTGAGTTCCCAGTGTCAGACGCCCTTCGCGCGCAAGCCGCTGAAACACTGACGTCGAACCAGGCTTCAGTGGAATGAGCTCGGCAATGGGCTCGTTGCGATCCATCACCACGAGATGTTCCCCACGGCGGACGCGCCGCAGATACTGACTCAAGTTGGTCTTCAGGTCCGAGATTCTAACGGTCTTCATGACCAGATTTTCATCGAAGCAACCGGCCATGGCACCCAGCCAGACCCGCTGGGTGGTGCTCGCAGCCAGCGGCGACCTGCTCAGGAACAGCCGCGAAAATCCCGCGCGTCACTCGCGCTTGCCACGTTCAAGATGAAGTAGTAGCTGATGCGCGCCGGCACTCCCGAAGGTCACCTTGAATTCGTGCCGGCAGCCTCAATCTCGGGGTGGACAAGGGCTGTTCCGAGTCGTAAGTGGCTTTCGAAATTGTTGTCCCGGGGGCGTAGCTCAGTTGGGAGAGCGTCGCGTTCGCAATGCGAAGGTCGTCGGTTCGATCCCGTCCGCCTCCACAGTCTCTAGAAGAATGGGCCCCGCCCGGTGAAAGCCGAGGCGGGGTTTGTTTTTTTTCAGCACCGCGACAAGACCATCAAGAGCAGCAGGGCGACGACGACGCCCGCAGTGCCTCCGATGGCGAGCATCGCGGGGTTGAGCTGTGCCTGCGCGCCGGACGTGGGGGCTCGCCGGATGGGCGACGTGCCTTCGAGCTGGGTCTCGAGCTCGTCGTTCTCGTCGCCGATGATGGTCTCGTCGAGCACGGCCAACGTGGCCGACGAAGGCTCGTCCGGCTCGGGGGTGAGCTTCCGCTGGTTGGTGGTCTTCCTCTCGCGCGAGGGGATGAGCTCGACCACCGGGTCGGTGCCGGGGTTGGAGTTCTCGAGCAGGTCGCCCAGGTCGGTGCGGCCAGGGTCCCCGAGCAGACTCAGAATCTGCGCCTGGCGATCGACGAAGTGCTGCTGCACGAAGGCAGCGCATCTCTCGGCGTCCCAGATCTGCGCGCCGGCCGCCTGTTCGACCGCGACCGCCAGCTCGCGAGCGGTGGGGAAGCGGTGCTCGCGATCGCGCGACAGCGCCTTCAACACCACGGCGTCGAGCTCCATCGGCACCTTGCGGTTGCGCTGACTCGGGGCGGGAATCGGATCCGTGAGGAGCGCGTGCACCTCATCGACGCGCGTGTCGCGGCGGAAGAGGCGGTGGCCGGTGAGGCACTCGTGGAGCACGACGCCCAGCGAGAAGATGTCGGTGCGGCCGTCGAGCGTCTCGCCGCGCACCTGCTCGGGCGACATGTAGCCGGCGGTGCCCTTCACCATCCCGACCTGCGTCATGTTGTTGCGGCCTTCCTGCCGGGCGATGCCGAAGTCGAGCAGCTTCGTGCTGCCATCCAGCGACACCATGATGTTCTTCTCGGCGATGTCGCGGTGGATGACGGGGCGAGACCTGCCCGTCGCGTCCTTGAAGTGGTGCGCGTAGTGAAGCGCCAGCGCGGTGTCGCGGACGGCGGCGAGGCTCAGGCCAATCGGGATTTCCTGCCGGGCGATCGCGCACGCCTTGGCGACCTCGACCAGCGTCGCGCCGGGCACGAACTCCATCACCATGAACAGCTCGTCGCCTTCGTGCGCGAGGTCGTAGAGCGAGGCGATGTTGCCGTGACTCAAGCCTGAGGTGATCTTCGCTTCCTGCACGAACATGCGCAGAAACGCCTTGTCGTGGCGAATCGACTCGAGGATTCGCTTGAGCACCACCGGGCGGCGAAAGCCACCGACGCTCTTCTGCCAGGCGAGGAAGACTTCGGACATCCCCCCTTCGCCGAGCTTGCAGAGCACCTCGAAGCGCCCGAACTGTTTTCCGGTGAACGCGTCCTTCGCGAGCACCGCAAACGCCGCATTCACGGCGCGGACTTAATCACACCCCGTCGCAGCAGGTCGGCGATCTCAGGCTCGCCGACCCCGAGCAGCTGCGACAACACCTCGCGCGAGTGCTCACCCAACAGCGGCGGCGGCGCGGCAGTCTTCGAGGCCTGAGGCAGCGGGCTGCCGATGAGCTTCAGCCGGCCCGCAGTCGGGTGCGAAACTTCCAGCAGCTTCCCGCGCGCGGCGAGCTGCGGGTGGGCCACGACCTCGTTGACGGTGGCGATGGTGCCCGCGGGAATCCCGGCCTTCGCGAGCGCGCCGACCCAGTGAAGCGCGGGCGCTTTCGCGAAGCGGGCCTGCAGCTGCGGCGACAGCTGGTCGCGGTTCTTCACGCGCGAGGGATTGGTGGCGAACAGCGGGTCGGCGACCCAGGCGGTGGCGTTCAGCTGCTTGCAGAGCTCGGCGAACTGCGCGTCGTTGCCGATCGCGATGTTGAAGAAGACGCCGTCGCTGCCCGAGAAGGTCTCGTACGGAGAAATCGACGCGTGCCGGTTGCCGAGCCGCCGCGGCGTGGTGCCGGCGTTGAGCGCGGACGACGCGTGAAAGGTGAGCACCTGCGCGGTGGCGTCGAGCATCGAGACGTCGAGGAAGGCGCCCTGCCCCGTCTTCTCTCGGGTGTAGAGCGCCGCGAGAATCGCCTGGAAGGCGGCCATGCCGGAAAGCAGATCGCTGATCGGCACTCCGACGCGGGTGGGCGGGCCGTCGGGCTGGCCGGTGAGGTGTTGAAGGCCGGCGAGGCCCTGCATGATGGCGTCGTAGCCGGGCAGCGCCGTGAACGCGGGGTCACCTTCGTGGCCGAAGCCAGAGATGGAGCAGTAGATGAGGCGCGGCGTCTCTTTGCGAAGCGCGGCCGCATCGAGGCCGAGGCGGGCAGCGACGCCAGGCCTGAAGTTCTCGACGACGATGTCGCAGGTGGCGGCGAGCCGCTTGACGAGCGCGCAGCCCTGCGGGGCCTTCAAATCGACGGCCAGCGACTTCTTGTTGCGGTTGATGGAAAGAAAGTAGGTCGACTCGCCGTGGACGAAGGGGGGGCCGAAGGCGCGGGTGTCATCGCCCTTCTTCACCTCTTCGATCTTGATCACCTCGGCGCCCAGGTCGCCGAGGTTCATCGTGCAGAACGGGCCCGAGAGGACCCGAGAGAGATCGAGGACGCGAAGGCCCGCGAGCGGCAGCGCCATCAGACGGCGGCGGGATTTTCAGCCGCAGGCGCCGTGTGCTCGGCGTCGCCGTCGGCATCCGCGTGGTCGGTGGTCGGACCCAGGTCGGCGGCAGCGGTGGCAGCCTCGAGCGCAGCGGCCGGAAGCGCGGCGGCCTCGGCCTGACCTTCGGCAGCGCTGAGAACAGGCTTCTTCACCCCAGCGCCCGAACGGCAGGTGCGGCACCAGGGCTGGTTGCGAATCGCGCCGTCGGCCATCTTGCGAAGGCCGAACATCATCAGCGGCTTCATCGCGCGGCACTTGAGGCACATCATCGTGATCAGCACTTCGTTGCCGTCGGCGTCGTAGACGGCCGACTTGCGCTTCTTGCGCGGGACTTTCGGGGCGTTCGGGTCCCTGGCCGGCTTTTCGACGGGCTGCGGCGTCAGGTTCGGCGTGACTTTGTAGAGCACTTCCCCTCCCAGCAGATGGTGAGACGAAACGATTCTTACGGACTTCCGGTTTGCCCGTCGAGCTTGGTGCCCGGGCTGCACTTGTCGCCGTCCTGCAGAAAGGAGACGCGGCCCGAACGGGGGCTGGCGAAAGGCTCCTTCTTTTTCTTCCAGAAATCGACAAGCGCATCGCGCAGGTTGAGCTCGCGGTTCTCGCCGAGGTCGACCTGGTCGGGCTCGATGGTCGATAAAATCGGAGCGAGCCCGTCGCCCCCGCGCGCCAGGAAGTCAGGCATCACGACCCGGTACTGCTTCGAAAGATCCAGCGGCTTGCCGCCTTCGAGGGTGACGGTCTTGAGGCGGTCGGCCGTGGGGCAGCGCGAGAGCTTCACTTCGATGCCCGACGCCTGGAAGACGCCTTTGCGCGAGCCGTACGCGGCGGTGAGCAGGCGCATCAGCTCGTCGCCGGTGAGCTTCAGCGTGCTGATTGCATTGTCGAAGGGCAGCACTTCGTAGACGGCGCCGTAGGTGACATCGCCAGCCTTCAAGTCCGCGCGAAGCCCGCCCGGATTCATGAGGGCGATGTCGGCCTTCTCGACCCCGCGCAGCGAGTCGGCGAGGAAGCTGCCTAGGCCAGACTCGTTCTCGTAGTCGCGGCCCAGCGTCTTCGGCACCGAGAGGCCGAGGCTCTCGTTCTGCAGCTTCGCGACCTGCTGCAGCGCCGGGCTCAAGAGGGCGGTGACCTTCTCGTCGGGCACGATGGGCTGGCCCATGAAACTGGCCTGCACGGCGACGACGTTGGCCTTGCCGCGAAGCACGCGCGGGTCACAGCTGCCGGACTCCTGGTCGACGGTCTCACAAAGTGGAATCAGCGGCGTCATCACCGTCTTCGAGGGGATGACCTTGCGGGTGACGGGGTCGATGAAGAGCTCGATGGTCGAGAAGAAGCGGCCGAGGCCGTAGGTCTCGGTGACGGGGGTGCCGTTGATATTGTGGGCGATGACGCCGTGGGTGTGACCGGCGACGACGCCATCGAGGGTGCCGGGGGGCAGGCCGCGCATCATGTCGAAGACTTCTCCGGTCTTCTCGTCGCAGCTGCTCGTGTCGTCGGGGTTGTCCCACTTCGCGCACTTGCCGCCGGCGTGGACGACGCCGATGACGATGTCAGCGCCCTTCTCGCGCAGCTGCTTCGCCGCGGTGAGTGCCTCAGGGGCGAGCGGGCTGAACCGCAGCGTAGCGACATTCACGGGCACCGTGGTGACGGGGGTCTGCGGCGTGGTCAACCCGAAGATGCCAATCTTGATTCCCTTCCGTTCAATCATCAGCAGGCCATCGCCGGGGAGCCACGCGGGGCGGCGACCGGAGGCCTCTTCGTAGATGTTGGCCGAGAGCAGCGGGAACTTCGCCTGGGCGATGCGGGCCTTCAGCGCGCCGAAGGGATCCACGTTGGGCTGGGTGGCGACCGAGACCGGCCCGACGGGGCCGTAGTCGAACTCGTGGTTGCCGATGGCGGCGACGTCGTAGCTGAGCGCGTTCATCGCATCGATGACGGCCGCGCCTTCCGACAGGTTGGCGGCCAGGGTGCCCTGGAAGAGGTCTCCGGCGTCGAGCAGCACGACGCCGCCGAAGTTGTTGCCCCGCAGAATCTTCAGGTACGCGGCCATCACGGCAGAGCCGCCGGCGCGAATCTCACTGGCGCCGAACTTCTCGACCTGGCCCATCACCCACCCGTGCTGGTCGTTGGTCGCGACGAGGGTGATGCGCAGGGGACCTGCGTCCTTCGCGGGCTTCTCGTCGGGCGTTACCGTGACCTGAGGGGTGACGCAGCCGATGCAGAGAAGCAGGATGACGGCGAATCGTTTCATCTTGGGACCCCGCGCAAAATCATACCCGCCCGCACTGATCCACTGGCTTGTTAATCGAGTCGGCCTTCGAGCAGCGGCGCCGCCCGAGCCGGATCGTCGGCGTCGCAGACCATCCACACCACGCCGTCGGGGCGCACCAGCAGCCCTTCGACCTTGAAGACCGGGTCAAGCTCTTCGAGCCGGTGAAGGACGGGGTGACCTGGCTCGAGCACCGCGAGCGCCGCTGCGGAGCAGGGGCCATCGAGGTAGGCGTCGGCAGTGTCTTCACAGACGGCCGACACGGCGAGGCGGCCGTCGTCCAGCGCGCAGAGGTCGGTGGGAGTCAGCGGGATGCCGTCGATGTCGCCCAGGTTCAGTGGCACGGCGCGCCGGAAAGCGGAGGCCGGCACCTCGTCGCCACCGAAGCGGCGCAGGTCGATTTCGAAGAGCGCGCTGGCGGTGGCGTTGTTCCCGCGCTGGGCAAGCCACAGCGACTGGCCGAGCACCGCGGCGCCTTCGAGGTTGAGCTGGCCCGTCTCTTCGCGAAGGCGCTCGAACAGCGGTGTGAAGTCGACGGCCCGCGAGGGCACCACGGGCCGGCCTTCGTGAAGAGAGATGATGGCGCCGGCCTGGCGGTTGGGCGCGCTTCCCGACGGCAGCGCGAGCAGGTCGCCGTTCGGCAGCAGGCAGATCGCCTCGAGGTCGGGCTTGTGCTTCTTCGGCATCGGCGAGTGGTCCTGCGCGTCGGGGCGAAGCAGCAGGTGGCGAACGCCGGGAGCACTCCCGTGCGCGGGAAAGACGGCGAGCGTGTGCTCGTCATCGGCGACGACGAAGAGCTGCCCGTGAGACTCGCAGAGCCCGCTGGCCGCGGCGACAAACGCGCGCTCGCCCGGGCGGGACGGAGCGACATCCAGCATCCGCACGACCCGAACGGAGATCAGCGGATGTTCCCGCAGGACACGTAGAGCGAGAAGTCCTGCGCGTCGTGCACGTTGATGACCCAGTCGCCGTTGGTGATCTCGGCGAAGGTGAGGTCGACCTCGGCGGACGATTCGCCGAAGCCGCCGTCGGCTGAAGTCGTGACGCTGGCGAGGCCGATGGTTCTTCCGCGCGAGCTCAAGTCCTGCTTCGGGCCGATCTCGCCGCAGCGGCCATTGTGCAGGTGGGTGGGCTGGGCTTCACCGAACTCGGAGGCGGCGAGGCGAAGGTCGACCTGGGTGGTGCTGCCGAGGCTGGTGAGCGTGGCGACGCCGCTCTGCCCCGAGTTGTTCTGAGCGTTCATCACCACGAGGACCTGCTGCGGCGAGCAGGCCGCGAACAGGAGCACCGCGAGCCACCTCATCCCGGCCCCGGGCAGATGAAGTTGGTGCAGACGGTGCCGCTGGCGCAGGTGCGGCCGTTGCAGTCGGGGTCTTCGCAGTCGGTGAGGAAGTCCTGGTCGTTGTCGGTACCGTCATCGCACTGCTCGACAGGGAAGCAGAAGAAGCGGCCACCATCGTCGAGGCCTGCATCGATGCCCGCGTCGAGGCCTATGCCCGCGTCCGGAATCCCTCCATCCGGCTCTCCGCCATCGCCCGCGTCAGGAGTGCCCGCGTCAGGAGTGCCCGCGTCGGGGAGCTTGCCGCAGACGAAGCCTGCGTCACCGTTGGTGAAGCAGGTGCGCTGCTGGCAGGCGGGGTCGGCGCAGTCGAGGCCACCGTCGCCGTCGTTGTCGAGGCCATCGGCGCAGTTGGTCTCGCGGCAGGCGCCGAGCTGGCAAGACGTGCCCGGGGCGCAGGCGTTGCCGCAGACGCCGCAGTTGAGGTCGTCGGTGGCGAGGGTGAACGTCTCGTCGGTCATGCCGTCGCAGTCGTCGTCTTTTCCGTTGCAGAGCTCGGCGATGGGCTTCACTTCGGACACGCAGACGGTGCCGGCGTCGATGCAGCTGAAGCGGCCTGGCGCGCACTCGCCCAATGCGCTGCTGGTGCAGAGCATCTTCGCCATCGGAAACGTCTCGTCGATGCCGCCGTTGCAGTCGTCGTCTTTGCCGTTGCACGTCTCGGCGAAGCAGGTGCCCTTCTTGAAACACAGCGAGCCGCCGGCCAGCTGCGCCTTGCACTCGTAGTCGGGGCCGCAGTCGGCGGTGGTGGTGCAGGTGTACTTGCCCTGGTTCGGATCCACCGAAGGCTTGCAGCCGGCGGCAAGCACCACGAGAAGAAGGACGCGGGTGCGCATCTTAGAAGTGCCCACCGAAGAAGACGCCGGCGCCGTCGGGGTTCACGGCCGGAGCAAGCTGCACCGGCGTGTTCCCCGCGCGGATGTCGAAGACGAAGAGGACGGCGGTGACGATGAGCGCGGCTCCCGCGACGGCGAAAGAGACGTTGGCGATGAGCGCGTTGTTGTGAACGGCGATCGCGTCGGTGCGCTTGCCCGAATAGATCATCGTCGTCTTGTTGTAGCCGGCGAGCAGCGTCTTCTCGCCCGAGCTGGACTGGATGCCGAAGACGGTGCCGACGCCAAAAGCGACCAGGGTGGCGGCGAGGGAGACGATGGTCGGCGCGCGGAGCCGGAAGCCGGGGCCGTCGTCAGCGCCCTGCCCGTTCGCTGCAACGAGTGCGGGCACGCCGTCCTCGGCCTTCTCGCCCGGCTTCAAGATCATCCGGATGTCGGCGGTGAAGGTCTGGTTCGGCTCGAGGTCGACGAGACGGGTGACGGGCAGGTACTTCGCGCGGGCGATCTTCACCTCGTGCTTGCCGGGCTTGAGCGTGAGCGTGACAGGAGCGACGCCGATGAACTCGCCGTTGACGGTGACCTGGGCGTCGTTCGCGTTGGTCTTCACCACCAGCGTGCTTCGGGCCTCGCGCTCGCCCCGCAGCAGCGGGCCGACGAGGTCTTTGACGTCTTTCTGGAAGCGGCGCGACGCGATCAGGATCGCGCGATCGACGTCGGCGACGACGTTGAGGCTCTGCAGGTCGATGAGCGCGAGCTTCAGGTTGTAGTGCTTGTCATCGACGGTCAGCGAGCCGGCGACGACGCGGGCGATGCCGGGCACATCGCCGATGACCTGCGAGACGCAGGCGGGCTTGGGGCCGCACTTCACCAGCTCGAGGTACTTCTTGATGCCGAGCTGGGTGCGCAGCTCCTCTGGGCTGATCACGGCGAGCTTCTGGGCCGCGGCGGCGTCTTTCAGGGCCTGGGTGACCTGAGACGCCATGCCGACCATGGGGGTGTCGAGATCGACGAGCGCGACCTTGCCCGCCGGAGCGGCCGCGATCGCGAGTGCCAACGTTGCCGGGAGCAGAGCCATCATGGTTAAGGGGCCACCATAGGGTATGGACGAATTTATCGAGATGGAGTTCTGCGTCGAGCCGAACTTCGCGGGCTGGCGTCTCGACCTCTACCTGTGCGCCAAGATCCGGCGCCTCTCGCGCACCCGGGTCAAGTCGATCATCGAGAACGAGCTGATCAGCGAGAGGAGGCTGAAGCCGTCGACGCTGGTGACGACGGGGCTGACCTTCAAGCTGCGGCGCAAGGCGTTGCCCGAGCCCGAGACGCCCGACGCGGACCAGGTGAAGGAAGTCTTTCGCGACGAGTGGCTGCTGATCCTCGACAAGCCGGCGGGCCTGCCGATTCACCCGACCGCGCGGTACCACCACGGCACGTTGGTCTCGCAGCTGAAGGCGCGGGGCGAGGAGGCGTGGCCGGCGCACCGGCTGGATCGCGAGACGTCGGGGCTGCTGGTGTGCGCGCGATCGACGAAGGTGAGCCAGGCGCTGGGGCTCGCGTTTACCGGCTCGGAGGTCCACAAAGAGTACCTGGCCATCTGTGAAGGGCAGCCCAAGGTGGATGCGTTCGAGGTGGACGCGCCGATCTCGGAAGGCACCGAGCTGATTCGCATCGCGGTGCGCATCGACGCCAAGAATGGCAAGCCTGCGCAGACGGCGTTCAAGGTCGAGAAGCGGTTCTCGAAAGACGGGGCGGACTTCGCGGTGCTTCGGTGTTTTCCGCGCACGGGCCGGCAACACCAGATTCGCATTCACCTGCAGCAGGCGGGGTTTCCGCTGGTGGGCGACAAGATGTACGGCTTCGACCCGGGCTACTTCGATCGCTTCAGCAAGCACGCGCTCGAGCCCGAGGCGTGGCTCAAGCTGCGGCTGCCACGGCACGCGCTCCACGCGACGAAGATTCGGTTTCAACACCCGGGGACGAAGGAAGAGGTGACCTTCGAGTCGCCGCTGCCCGAAGACCTGCGCGCCTTCTGCTCAGGCCCTACTCAGTGATGTAGAGGACGCCCAGGCACATTTCACTGGCCGTGCCTTCGCCCCAGTTCACGTCCTGCGGCGGCCGCTTCACGCCGTCGATCACCGGCTGCGCCTCGGCCGAGTTGTCCCAGGGGCACTCGACGTTCAGGCGGTCGCCCGGGCGGCACACCTTCGGCGTCTTGAAGCCGTACGAGCGCTGCCAGTGAAAGTCCCACCGGGGGATGTCGAGCAGACACTCGGTCGGCGCGTTCTCGTGCAGGATCTCGATCTTCGATCGGCTGCCCAGCAGGTGTTGGTGCAGCGTCGCCGAGTACACCTTGAACGCCTTCTGGCTGCCGACCACGCCGTTGGTGAGCGCTCCCATGTACGGCGTCGGGTCGAACGCGAACGAGTGCTTCGTGTCGGCCGCGAAGGCCCGGGGCCCACGCTCCGAGCCACGCAGTGCGCTGGTTGCTGGGAGCGCTCGGTCGCCGCGGCGACCGAGCGCTTCGGCGGCGATCACCCGCGGGTCGCCTCGCTGCTGAACAACCTCGCCATGGCCGTCGACCGCGGCGGCGATCCCGAGGCGGGCGTCGCGTACCACCGCCGCGCGCTGGCGATCCGCGTGAAGCTGCTCGGGCCCAATCACGCATTCGTCGCGACGACGCTCGGCAACCTCGCCAGCGCACTGCGCAGTCGCGGAGACTTCGTGCAGGCCGGCGCGGCTGCCCATCGCGGTGAACGCGTGGCTCGCAGCGCACCGGCGCTAAATGCCCAGGCCGCGCAAGAACGCCACAGTCGTTCGTTAGAACTGCCCGGCCAGGCCGAGGCCACCGCGCGCAGGGACAAGGCGAACCTGGCTCGCAGGGGCGCGCTGATGCAGCCAGGGCACGGCGATGCCGACCGCCAGCCCGGCGACGGCGCCGACGATCACGTCGGTGGGGAAATGGGCACCCGAGCCGACGCGCTCGAGGGCCATCATCGTGCCCAGCGCGGTGGTGAGAATCCAGGGCCAGACTTTGATTCCGAAGCGCAAGCGCAGGGTCTGCGAGACGACGGCCATGGCTGCAAAGGTGGTCGCGACGTGGCCAGCGTAGAACGACGTGTACCCTTCTCCGCGAGAGATGATCCCCGGGTCGCCAGCGTAGGAGCTGGGTCTTGGGCGCTGAACGATCAACGCCGTCGCCGCCTGAACCCCGGTGTTGAGGGCCAGCGTCTCGATAAAGATCATCAAATCCTCGAAGAAGGGCTTCGAGAACCCCAGGTCAATCAGGTCGAGCACGATCGGGGTGGCGATGATCAGCGCCAGCGAAACGTCGGCGACGAGCTGGATCGATGGGTTGTTGTACTTGACCGAGCTCCGGTCGAACGGGTTCAACGTGGCCCGGTCGCAGGGGCAGCTTGGCCGAATCAGCTTCTCGGTGCCGAACAGACGAATGCCCGCAACGACGGCGCCGGCGAGGGTGACCGGAACATCGACGGCCAGGTGGATTTTGTAGACCGAGCGGTTGGGCGACGCCTCGAGCCCGACGACGCTGGGAGCCCGCGCTGCGGGAACCAACGAGGTGTCTGGGCGGGTGGGCGTGTCGGTGTCCGTCGGCCCCAGCGGCTGGAGCTGGAATGCGATCAACGTGGCGAGCAGCGTGAGCATGCGGGCGGGTGACGCAAGATCGAGACCAGCAGTCCTTCTCTAATCCTCGCCGTGGGTCGCAAAGACCTGCTTCAGCTTTGCGAGCAGGGACAGCGGAGTGGTTCGTTCTTCGGCGCGCTTGTCGCGGAGCTCGTGGAGAAAGCCAGGCGTAATCACCCTGACGCCCCGGGCCTTCGCCCGATCCACGCAGCCCGAGAGCACCGTCTTGAGGAAGACCCGTGGCACGCCGACGAGCTCCGCACAGGCCTCGGGCTCCCAGGTGACGTCTGGGTCGATTCGGTTGGCCTGGAACAGCACGGTGCCGACGTCCACCCCGTGGCCCTTCGGGAGGTCGACCGGCCACGGCTTGCGGCCTTTGGTGAACCAGAAGTGCAGGCTGTCGCGGTACCCGTAGTCGATTGGCAGGCGGGGAAACTCGCCCCCCGAGACGAGCGCCTGGCGCCACTTGTGGTGCATCACGATCCGATCGATCTGCAGCAGGTAGTGATGCTCGAGGCCGTGGCTCTGGTGCGGGTGCGAAGGATCCCACGTGCACTCGAAGACCTGCACCGACTCGCCGACGAGCTGTGGAAAGGGCCCCGCGCCCAGGGCGTCTCGCCGCGAGGGCAAGAGGGTGAAGATGCTGTTCTTCATCTTCTCGGCCGTGGTCTCACCGGGGAACCCAAGGATGACGCAGTTCTCGAGGTAGGCGCGCTCGTCCGGGATGAAGTTGAGCGACGCCAGCCCGGTGCGTCGGATGTTCGCCGCGGTGTTGCTGGTGCCGCGGGCGATCAACATCATCGCGTGCTTCCCCGAGATGACGTGTGGGAAGCAGAGCGAGTAGGGCCCGAGATTCGTCTGCCCGTCCTCTGCGACCGTGCCGACCAGGACCACCGGCATCGGGAAGAAGGCGGACGTCTGGTAGAAATTGTCGAGGATCTTCACGTCCTCGAAGTCGTCGCGGATGTTGCTCATCGGAGTGCTCCAGCGCTGAAGGGGCTGCTTCGAGTCCCGTAAGTTCGCAGGTTTGAAACTGTTCAGACTGAAGGCGGCGGCTCCTGGTCGACGGTGACGGGCACCGCCGCTGGCTCGGAGAAATCGCGGCGGTACATGCGCATCAGGGCAAGGAAGGCCGACATCACCAGCGGGCCGATCAGCAGGCCGGTGGGGCCGAAAGCGGCGAGGCCGCCGAGCAGCGAGAAGAAGACCAACGCCCCGTTCATTTGCATCTCGTCTTTCATCAGCAGCGGCTTGACGACGTTGTCGACGAGCCCGACGATCACGACGCCCCAGATGGCGAGGAAGATCGCCATGTACGGGTGGCCGGTGCCCAGCAGAAGAATGGACGCGCTGACGCACACGGCGCCGGCGCCGATGGCGGGGATGAAGGCGACGAAGAAGGTGACCGCGGTGAAGAACAGCGGGTGTGGCACGCGCGCGATGAGGTAGCCAACCAACGCGGCGATCGCCTGAACGCCCGAGGTGATGACCGTGCTGACCATCACCGAGTACGAGACCTTCTTGAATTCCAGCAGCAGCTCGTGGGTCTGGCCGAAGCGCAGCGGCGACGCCTTGTCCACCCAGGCGACCAGCTCTTCGCCCTGCAGCAGCAGGAAGTAGAGCGCAATGAGCATCATCGCCAGCTGGAAGGCGATCTCACCGGTGGCGCTCAGGGCCGAGCCGACCGCCGCCGCCGCAGTGCCGCCCTGGGCGGTCATCGACCTGCCGACCTCGGCTGGGTCGAGCTCGCCTTCGGCGTCCTTCGGTAGCTGCGAGAGAACGGCGACGCCAACCTTCTTCAGCGGGCCCGGCATCTTGTCGAGCAGGCCCTGGATGCCTTCGCTCTTCACTGTCTCATTGACGAACTTCAAGCCCGCGCGCGCCTCGCCGAACACGAAAGCCGAGAGCCCGACGATGGGGCCAATGACGGCGACGATGACCGCGAAGACCAGAATGCCAGCGGTAATCGCGCGGCTGTTCTTGAGCTTCTTGCTGATGCGGATGTTGAGCTTGAAGAGCGCGCCGGCGAGCACGGCGGCCATGAAGACCGCTTCGGCGAAGGGCCTCATCACCATCGCCATCATCAAGCCGCTGATCGCGAGCAGCGAGAGGAAGAAGCGCTTCGCCGCGATGGGGCTTTTCATCTCGATGCCCTTCTAGGCCTTGAGCGCGGTCAGGTACGCGCCCGAGAAGCAGGCCGAGCAGTACGTCATGCGCTCGGGGTCTCCGACGGTGGCGTGGAGGCCGTCGAGGGTGAGGTACCCCAGCGAGTCGGCGGTGATGTACTTGGCGATCTCGTCGATCGAGTGCGAGGCGGCGATGAGCTCTTGCCGTGAAGGCGTGTCGATGCCGTAGTAGCAGGGCCAGGTGGTGGGCGGGCTGGCGATGCGGACGTGGACCTCGCGGGCCCCGGCGTCTTTGAGCATCTTCACGATTTTGCGCGACGTGGTGCCGCGGACGATCGAGTCGTCGATGACGACCACGCGCTTGTCTTTGAGCGTCGCGCGCACGGCCGACAGCTTCAGCTTCACGCCGAAGTGGCGAATCGACTGCTGGGGCTCGATGAAGGTCCGGCCGACGTAGTGGCTGCGAATGAGGCCGATGTCGTACGGAATGCCGCTGCCCTGCGCGTAGCCGATGGCAGCGGGAACCCCCGAGTCGGGCACGGCGATGACGACGTCGGCGTTGGCCGGCTGTTCTTTCGCCAGCTGCACGCCGAGCTTCTTGCGGGTCTCGAACACCGACCGGCCGAACAGCTGGGTGTCGCTGCGCGCGAAGTAGACGTGCTCGAAGATGCAGCGGCCGCTGCGCTTCTTCTCGAAGGGAAAGGTCGACTTGAGGCCGTGCTCGTCGATGACGACCATCTCGCCCGGCTCGATTTCCCGAAGGAACTCGGCCTCGATGAGGTCGAGGGCGGTGGTCTCAGAAGCAAGGACGTACGCGTTCTTGAGGCGGCCGAGCACCAGCGGCCTGAAGCCGAAGGCATCACGCACCGCGACGAGCTTCTTGTCGGTGAGGAACAGCAGCGAGTACGCCCCCACCGTCTGCTTCAGGGCCTCGACGACGCGGTCTTCGAAGGTGGTGCCGCGCGACCTGGCGATGAGGTGCAGCACGGTCTCGGTGTCGGAGTCCGACTGGTAGATGGTGCCTTCGAGCTCGAGCTTCTTCTTCAGGGCGTCGTGGTTGACGAGGTTGCCGTTGTGGGCGACCGACATCTGCCCCATCGACCACGCGACCATCAGCGGCTGGGCGTTGGCGAGGAGGCTGCTGCCGGCGGTGCTGTACCGCACGTGTCCGATTGCGCTGCGCCCGGGCAGCATCCCGAGTGTCGTGGCATTGAACACATCGGCGACGAGCCCCATCTGCTTGTACGACTTCAGCACCGGGCCGTCGGCTGCCACGATGCCTGCCGACTCCTGGCCGCGGTGTTGAAGCGCATGCAACCCCAGGTAAGTGAGATTGGAAGCTTCCTCATGACCAAAGATGCCGAAGACGCCGCACATGCGGTAAGCCGTTTAACTGAGAATCCGGGGGCCTGCTCAAGCAAATGAAAGGTTGCACACGGTGAGCGCGAGCGGGGTCCTTTCCGATGGGCGGGTCAACGACCTGTACCGGAAGTACGGCGCCGTCATCTATTCCAGATGCCGGAGATTGCTGAAGGACGACGCCCTCGCAGAGGACGCCACCCAGGAGGTTTTCGTGCGCGTGATGCGGCACATCCAGTCGGCTCCCGATGACCAGGCGGCGCTGGCGTGGATTTACCGCATCTCGACGAACTATTGCCTGAACCAGATTCGTGACCGGAACCGCCAGGCCGAGCCAGTGGACGAGCTTCCGGATCCGGGTGGGGCACACCCCGAAGGGGCGTTGTTGGACAGGGACCTGGCGATGCAGCTGGTGCAGCGGGCCCCCGAGAACCTGAGGGCGCCGGCAGTGCTCTATTACATCGACGGCATGGAGCAGGAGCAGATCGCGAAGACGCTGGGCATCTCGCGGCGAACCGTCATCAACCGGCTCAACGACTTCATGAGCCGTTCCAAGAAGTTCCTTTCTCGCGACGGGATGGGAGGTGCAGCATGAACGCGCGCGGACACCTGAGCTCTGAGACCATCGACCTGTTGATGCTGTCGGCCCTGGACGCCGCGGCGGCCAACGACGCGAAGGCGCACCTCGATGGCTGCGACACCTGCCGGACGCGGTGGCGCGAGCTCAACGAAGACAAAGAGAAATTTCAGCAGTTCGTCTTTCCGCGCACGCTCGAGAAGGTGACGGCGCGGGTGATGGCGCCGTCGTTCTTCGATCGGCTGAAGCTCGTGGGGCCGTGGCGGGTGTTCGGACCGCTGGCGGGCGCGGCGGCGGCAGCGGCGATCGCGGTCGGGGTGGTGAACGTGGCCAGCGTCGACGGCCCGGGGACCCAGACGGAAGACGAGGTCTACATCGGGGTGAAGGGCGCGAAGAACAACGACGTCACGCTGAAGGGCGATGCGCGGATCGCGATGGAAGTGGTCGCGCAGCGGCAGTCGGAAGGCCAGTTTCCGGTGAAGAACGGCTCGGTGCTTCGGCCGGGTGACAAGATCATGTTCGTCGTGAACCCGGGCAGCGCGAAGTACGTGCTCATCGGCTCGCGCGACGGCAGCGGCGCTTTCACCGTCTACCACCCGTTCGGTGGCGACAAGAGCGTGGCGATCGAGCGCGGCTCGCATGAGCTTCCGGGCGCGGTCGAGCTCGACGCGGTGGCCGGCACCGAGAAGCTGGTCGCGGTGTTCTCGAATGAGCCCGTGGACGCGAAGGCGCTGCGGCAGGCCGTGGACTTGAATCCCGCCCGGCCCGAAGTGAAGGATGCGCGGGTGATCAGCCTCGACTTCGTGAAGGCCGTTAAATGACCTGCCTGAAGGCGGCAGTGCTCGGGTTGGCGCTCGTGGCGTTGCCGGCCGCGGCCGAGTCGCGCCGCCTGGCGATTGTCGTCGGCAACAATGCGGGTGGGCCGGCGATGCCGCCGCTGCGCTACGCCGAAAGCGACGCCGGGAAGATGGCCCGCGTGCTGATCGAGCTGGGCGATGTCGGCATGGACGACGTGATGCTCTTGCAGGGCCGCAAGGTGGCCGACCTCGAGCGCGCGATCATCGACGCCAAAGAGCGGGTCGCTATGTTCAAGCGGTCGCCTGAGACCCGCACCGTGCTCATCTTCTATTTCTCGGGGCACAGCGACGGCGAAGCGATCGAGATGGGGCAGGAAAAGCTGCCGTATGGGCGGCTGAAGTCGATGCTGCTGGGCACGGGCGCCGACCTGCGGCTGGCGATCGTCGATGCCTGCAAGTCGGGCGCGGGGTTTCTGCAGAAAGGCGGCAAACCGGCCGAGCCCTTCACCATCAAGCTGACGGACACGCTGGTCGCCAGCGGCGACGCCTTCATCACCTCGAGCGCGGCCGACGAGTCGGCGCTGGAGTCGTCGGAAGTGATGGGCAGCTTCTTCACCCACAACCTCATCTCGGGGTTGCGCGGAGCGGCCGATGCGTCGGGCGACAAGCTCGTCACCCTCGCCGAGGCCTACAAGTACGCGTTCGATCACACGGTGACGGCGACGGCGATGATGGCGGTCGGCGCGCAGCACCCGTCGTACGACTACCGGCTGTCGGGCCAGGGCGAGCTGGTGCTGGCGTCGCTGGTGAAGCCGTCGGCGGCGCTGATTCTTCCCGAAGGGGCCGACCGTTCGATGGTGACGGACCTGTCGCGCGACCAGGTGGTGGTCGAGGTGCCGACGGGCTCGGCGCGTGAGATTGCGCTCGCTCCCGGGTCGTACGGGCTGCGGCTGTTCAAGGGCGGGCAGAGCTGGGGCGGCCGGGTGGTGTTACCCGAGGGCGCGCACAAGACGGTGAAGTGGGAAGAGCTGACGCTGATGACGTCGTCGATCGTGGTAGCGGCGAAGGGCGGCGGGTCGACGGTCGTCTCGCAGGAAATCGAAGTGACGCGGCCCGAAGAGAACAAGCGGGTGCTGGGCGCTTCCTTCGGAGCGACGAAGGGCGTCGCCGACGAGTCGCAGTGGAAGGGCGTGGTGCGGGTGGGGTTCGAGCCGCGCCAGGGCCCGGGGTTGTCGCTGGCGCTGGTGGGCGACACGACGGGCTCGCAGGCAATCAGCGAGAACGGCGTTCAGGCGCGGGTCGGCTTCAGGTGGGCGTGGGAGTTCGGCCCCATCTTTCTGTCGCTGGGCGCCGAGGTTGGGCCCGCGTTTCTGTGGCAGTACAGCCAGGCGCGGCAGTTCAGCACGTCGCTGGCGGGGGTCCTCGCGCCTCGAGGGGGCGCGCGGCTGAAGCTGGCCGGGCCGCTGTGGCTGTCGCTGGAAGGTGATGTTTCGGTGATGCTGCTCAAGCTGAACGAGCGGCTGGACGCGGTGGTTCGGCCGTCTTTCACGTTGGGCCTCGCGCTCGCGTTCTAAACGCCGCGGGGTAGTGTCCGTGCCGCGATGAAAGCTCTCACGTTATGCGTGGCGCTGTGCCTGGTGGCGGGCTGCAAAGACCGCGTGGCTGTTTCGATGGCGCCTGACGCGGCGGCGCCAGTGACGGCGGCGCCGCTTCCCGAGCCGAACCCGCTCTCGGGCGAGCCGCTCAAGTATCGCCCTCAGCAGAAGCGCGTCGTCGTCGAGCCCAAATAGCCTGCTGGGCGATCAGAACCAGGTCTTCAGGTCCATGCCCGTGTACAGCGACGCGACCTGATCTCCGTACCCATTGAAGGGCAGCGTCTTGCGGCGGGTGAGCTCGCCGATGCGGCGCTCGGAGGCCTGGCTCCACCGGGGGTGCGGCACGTCGGGGTTCACGTTCGCGTAGAAGCCGTACTCACCCGGAGCCGCCTGGTTCCACGTCGTCGGCGGCAGCTCGCGCACGAGCTCAATCTTCACGATGCTCTTGATGCCCTTGAAGCCGTACTTCCAGGGGGTGACGAGGCGAAGGGGCGCTCCGTTTTGATTGGGCAGGGACTTGCCGTAGAGGCCGACCGCCATCAGCGTCAGCGGGTGCATCGCCTCGTCGAGCCGCAGGCCTTCGACGTACGGCCAGTCGAGCGTGCGCTGCTTCTGGCCGGGCATCTGCTCGGTGTCGTAGAGCGTGGTGAAGGCGACGAACTTCGCGGCTGAGGTGGGCTCGACCTGCTTCAGCAACGCAGACAGCGGGAAGCCGAGCCAGGGGATGACCATCGACCAGGCCTCGACGCAGCGCATCCGGTAGATGCGCTCTTCGAGGTCGACGGACTTGATCAGCGCGTCGAGGTCGATGCGGCGGGGTTGGTCGACCTCGCCGGCGATCTCGACCGTCCACGGGCGCGGGCGCAGCGTGTGCGCGTTCTGGGCCGGATCACCCTTGTCGAGGCCGAACTCGTAGAAGTTGTTGTAGGTCGAGACATCGTCCAGCGGCGTCAGCGCTTCGTCGACCACGTACTCGCCCTTCTTCGCGATGGTCAGCGGCGCCGCGGGCTGCTGCCCGGGAACCGCGACGTCCGGCGGCGGCTTCACCTTCGACTTGCCCGAGCCGGTGAGCGCGAGGACTCCACCGCCGATCGCCGCGGTGGTGGCGGCGAAGAGCCCGGCCGATTTGATGAACTCGCGGCGGCGCAGGTACAGCGCTTCGGGCGTGACTTCAGAGTCTCTCGGCGGCTTCACGGGCTCCATACGCTAACGGGGCTCGCCAGGTTTCGTGCCTGCGATCACGACCTGCAGAGCGTCGGTCTCTTCATGAGGGCGCAAGAGGAAGTCGCCGTAACGTTCGCGCGCTTCGAGGCCCACCCGGCCCAGCGTCAAGTCGACCTCGTTGGGGCTGAAGGCGCGGCGGCGAAGGCGACGGGCAGACTGGCCTCCCCTCTCGCGCATGTGGGCGGCAAAGGCGGGGCGGCCCAATGGCTGGGGATTGGTGTCGGAGTCGCTGCGAAGATCGAAAGCGAAAACGCCGTCGTCGCCGAGGTGGAACCGCACGGTCGCCAGCGCGGCGTCGAGCTCGTCCGGGCCGCCCATCAGGCCGAGCGCGTTCTGCGGAGCGACCACCAGCCCGAACTTCTCGTCGAGCCGTACGGTGCGCAGATCCGCGTGCACCAGCTTCACGTCGGCAGCTTCGGGCCGCTTCTCGCCGGCCGTGGCGTGCATGCGCGGCGAGGGTTCCACTGCCACCACCCGGTGGCCGCGGTTGGCGATGGCAAAGGCAACGCGGCCATCGCCGCTGCCCAGCACGAGCACGGGCATGGCCTGTTTGCCCGCCTGACGGACGTAGAAGGCACTGGCGAGATCGAGGCCTACCAACGACAAGGGCATGACGCGCCCCACACTACCCCCTACAATCCAGCGCTGCTTCCATGACGACCCCCGCCAATCCCCGAGGTGGCATTCCCCAACGCACCGTGCTGGGGCTGCGCGCGAAGATCGACGGCATCGCGTCGCAAGAGTTTCACCTGGTGCTGATCAACACGGACTCGAAGGGCCAGAGCTTCCCGATGGGGAAGCTGCTGAAAATCGGCAAGGCGCCCGAGAACGACATCGTGCTGGATCACCCGACGGTGAGCCGGAACCACGCAGTGCTGAGCCGCCACGGCGAACAGTTTCTGGTGCAGGACCAGGGCAGCACCAACGGCACGTTCATCGAGGGCGCGCAGATTCGCGAGGGGTACCTGAAGCCCGGCGCGATGCTGGAGATCGGCGATGTGCAGCTGCGCTTCCAACCGAGCCTCAAGGCGCTGGATGTCTCTCCGCTGCAGGAAGATCGCCTGGTCGACCTGGTCGGCAAGTCGACGCCGATGCGACAGATTTTCGCGTTGATCAAGCGCATCGCTCCGACGGAATCGACGCTGCTGCTGATTGGCGAGACGGGCTGCGGCAAGGGCGCTGCATCGAAGACGATTCACAAGCTGTCGACGCGGGCGCAGGGCCCTTTCGTGGTGTTCGACTGCGCGTCGGTGCCTGATCAGCTGATCGAGTCCGAGCTGTTCGGCCACGAGAAGGGCTCTTTCACCGGCGCGGTGAGCCAGCGAAAGGGGTTCCTCGAAGCGGCCGACGGCGGCACGCTGTTCATTGACGAGATCGACGACCTGTCGCTGGAGCTGCAGCCGAAGCTCCTGCGCGCGCTGGAAGATCGCGAGTTCCGCCGGGTCGGCTCTTCCAGCGCGGGGATCAAGTTCGACACGCGCGTGATCGCGGCGAGCAAGAAAGACCTGTGGGAAGAGGTGCAGAAGGGCCGCTTCCGTGAAGACCTCTACTTCCGGCTGTCGGTGTTCACCGTCGCCCTGCCGCCGCTGCGCGATCGCAAGGAAGACATTCCCTTGCTGGTCGACACCTGGGCCGCGGTGCCGCTGTGGGAGAAGTTGCCCGAGGCCGAGCGGCAGAAGGTGCTGGGCCACACCTGGCCTGGCAACGTGCGTGAGCTGCGGAACTTCGTCGAGCGCCGGAAGTACATGGCCGACATGCCTGAGCTGGCGATGGACGCGTTCCTTCGCGACTACTCGGGGCCCGAGAAGGTCGAGGGCGAGCAGCTGCCGGTGAAGTACGCGGGTCCCTTCAAGGACTGCAAAGACGAGCTGGTGCGCGGGTTCGAGCGCGAGTACCTGACCCGGCTGCTGTCGAAGTCACAGGGAAACATCGCCCGGGCGGCGCGCGACGCGGGGCTCGATCGCAAGCACCTGTACTCGCTGCTTCACAAGTACCAGCTGGTGAAGAGCAGCGAAGAATAGAAGACCTGCGATATGGGGCTGCCCCAGGGCCGTTGAGAGGTGGTGATGGACACCGACTGGGCTGCGCAGATTGCCCGCCACGACCACGTGGTGGTGCTCGCGCTGTTGTCGAAGGGGCTGCGGATTCACGAAGCGCGCGAGCTGGCGCACGACGCGTGGGCCCGCCTGTTCGAGCAGTGGAAGGCGGGCCGGCTCGGAAGGCTCGAGCTGCCGGGCCTGGCGATTCGCCAGGCGCTGTTTCTCGCCAGCGATTACCGGCGTCAGCAGCGCCGGCCGAACGTGCAGTGGGACGACGCTCCAGAGGTGTCGGATCCGCACGCGCAGCCAGACGCCCGGTTGGAGAGCCGTCAGCTGCTGCAGCAGACCGCGCTCGCCGCGGCCGGGCTGTCTCCTCGCGCCCAGCGTGTCTTCACCACCGTGATGCAGAACCCGGGAACGGCGCAGGCCGAGTTGGCCGACCGCCTCGGGCTGTCGCTGCAGCGGTTGCGTCAGAGCTTGTGTGAAGTGCGCGCGCGGCTGAAGGCGGCGATCGAATGAGCGCGCATGTGTCGGTCTTCGACTTGAAGCGTTTCGCCGAGGCGCGGCTGGGCGATGACGAGCTTCCGTCTTTCGAGCAGCACCTGGCGGCGTGTGCGAGCTGCGCGGGAAAGCTGCAGGCGGCGGCGACGCGCGAGCTGAAGGTGCGCGGGCTCGACGGGTTGTTGGAGTCGCCGTCGCGGCCGATGGCGGCGGTGCTGTTGGCGATCGCGGCGTCGGTGTTCTTCGCGCTGTCGCTGGGCACGCAGGGCGGGTCGGCGCGGCTTCACCCGGGTCCGGCGTTCAGCAGCTCGTACGACGCGGGCATCGCGGACGGCGGCGAGACGAACCTGGCGTTGATGGACGCCGGCCCGAATCACTGACGGTGGGCGCGCAGGAAGCGCTTCACGTGGTCGTCGAGGAAGGCGTCGAGATCCAGCGGACGGCACTTCGCACCGTACAGCCCATCTTGATGCAGCAGCCCCAGCACCAGCGGTGACATCAGGGCGAGCGCGGCGTGGCGCCCATTGCACGGCGCGAGGTCCTTCTTCTCGACGTGCCCTGCGATGCGGGCCTCGGCCGATTGCAGCACGGGCTCGAGGATCTCCATCACGTAGGCGGGCCCGAGCGCGTGGTGGCCGAGGCCGGCCTGAAGCCCGAGCAGGTGAATCGCGCCGACGCCTTGCTTCCAGCCGAAGGCGACGCACTGCAGCAGCCAGCGCAACGACTCTTCAACGTCGTCGATGGGCATCGTCGCGGCGGCCTGGATGAACATCTCGCCTTGGGTGCGCAGGTGTTTGAGGACCTCGTGGATCAACGCCTCGCGCGACTGAAAGTAGTGGCGCAGCGTCGGCGGGGTGACCTTCGAGGCCACCGCGAGCTCGCGAAAACTCGACGACGCTCCGTTGGGGCGCACCAGGTGCTTCGTCAGGCGCTTCAGCAGCGCCTGCCGGGTCTTCTCATACCCCGGGTTTCGTTGTCCGGCAGCTCTCGGCATTGCGTGGCTGATTAATATCTCACTTGGGATACAGTTCGCACCATGTTCGACGGATTCGCAAACGTGTGGTCGCCGGTGCTGGTCGCAAAGACGCTCAAGCGCAAGCCGTTGGCGGTGACGCTGGCCGGCGAGAAGCTGGTGCTCTTCCGCAGCAACGGAAAGGTCAGCGCACTGCTCGACCAGTGTCCGCATCGCGGCGCGCAGCTGTCGTTGGGCACGGTGACGGCGGAAGGCTGTTTGAAGTGCCCGTTTCACGAGTGGCAGTTCGGGGCGGACGGCGGCGTGAAGCACGTGCCGCTGAACCCCGACGCGAAGCGCGATCGCCTGTTCGCTTCGCGCTTCGAGGCGAGGGAGCTCGGAGGTCTGATCTGGATCTACACCGCGCCGGGTGCGGCGCCGTCTGAGCCGGTGGCTCCCGATGGGCTGACGAGGCCGGATCTTCAGAAGGTGTACCTGCAGCTCGAGTGGAACTGCCACTGGACGCGGGCGATGGAGAACATGCTCGACGCACCGCACGTGCCGTACGTGCACCGGACGACGATCGGCCGCCCGTCGCAGAAGCGGATCAAAGCAGCCTCGAGGATGGTGGTGGTCTGGGAGCCGACCGCGCACGGGGGTCACTCGACGATGGACATCGACGAGAGCAACACGAGCGCGTCCCTCGATTTCTACATGCCGAACATGATGTCGCTGAACGTGCCGATTCCGAACCAGACGTTTCGCATCCAGGCGATCTGCGTGCCAGTGGGGCCGAAGCAGACGCGGATGATCATCGTCGGCGCGCGCAGCTTCGCGAAGGCGGCGGTGCTTAACCCGCTGTTCAACTACGCGAACCGGTACATCGCCGAGCAGGATCGCGCGATCGTCGAAGGCTCTTTTCCGGTGCAGGTGCCGCCGGCGGGTGAAGAGCTCAGCGTCGCGACGGACCGCGTGACCCTGCAGTTCCGGAAATACTTCTACGAGCAGCTGGCTAGTGGATCTGCTCAGCGATCGAAAAGATTGGCAGATACATCGCCACCACCAGCAGCGCAGTGAAGCCCAGCGACAGCACCAGCGCCGCGCCAATCAACAGGCGCCGCCGGGCCAACGTGTGCTTCTGACTCAGGGCGTGGAAGACGACCGACGCCGGGTTCAGGCCCAGCATCAGCGGAAACCAGGTCGTCAGCGCCAGCTGCGTCAGATCTGAGAGCTCGCCGCCGGAGTCGGCGAACATCTTTGCGAACTGCGGCCCGGCGAGAAACGGCCACTGAAGACAAAAGAGCGTGGCGAGGCCGACCGCACCGACGGCCAGCCAGTCGAAGATCGTCAGGTCCTTCAGCGGGTTCTCGGGGTCTTTCATGTTCCGGTCTGCAGCCAGTTCAACATCTGAAGCCGCTTTCTTCCCCGCAGACTCGTGCGAGGGCGGCCGTACTCGAGGTCCCAGGTGCAGCGCAGCTTGTCGCCGGCAGCCTTCAACCACTGCGGCACCTCGTCTGCTTCGCAGGTGCCGAGCTTCAACAGGTCGATGGGCTCACCCCTTCCTCCGAACCGCGTGCCAAGAAAGTCGCGCACTTCCGGGTCGACCCGGCTGACCTGGCACCAGAACCACGACGGCTGGCGGCTGTCGATGTGCAGCCGGCCCTGAGACTGGGGCACACCATTCACGTTCTGCACGTCGGACGCGAGGAAGAGGTCGAACCAGAAATGCTTGAGGGCGCCGAAGCCGCGGCGGGCGGCGAAGTCGAGCGCCGGTGAGCTCGAGTTCCGTTCTTCGACGAGCGCGTCGACGCGCGCAACCAACTGGGTCATCGACGGGGTGGGCGAGGCGAACCTCTTCAGCTCGAGCAGCAGGTCGAGGCTGCGTCCCTTGTCCTGCGCCGCGCGTTCGAAGTGCGGCATCAGCGCATCTACGGAAGCTTCTGACGCGTCGATCGCGAGCACGGCCAACCAATCCATTCTCATCAACTGGGTCGACACCACGGCGGCGTGCAGCGCTTCGATCACCTTCGGCTCTGCGGCCAGCGCCTCGAGCTTCGCGCGCTTCTGCTTGCTGCCCCAAGCGTAGGTGGTGTCGAGGGACAGCAGCCGGAACATCGCCTGCTCCCAGGCGAGGGCCAGGTCATCCGCGCCCGAGAGATAGACGCGAAGAAAAATGGCCGAGGGTCCGGGCACCGACGCGAGCCTCTCGACCAGCGCGCGAACGATCGGCGCAGCCAGCTTCTTGCTGTGCCGGGCGACTGACCACACGGAACGCGCGTCGCCGAGTTGATCGCCCACTACCTTTGCCACCAGCTCGACGTCGACGCCGGGCGGCAGGGCCTTCAGCGCCTTCGCGCGGTCTCTGGAGTCGGCGCTGGCCAGCAACGCGTTCGCCTGCTCGGCGGTGAGCCGCTTGGCCACGTGCCTAGAACTCGGCGAGTCCGGGGGCGCGGGGGTACGGAATGGCGTCGCGGATGTTGGCAAGGGCGCAGACGTAGACGACGAGCCGTTCGAACCCGAGGCCGAAGCCGGCGTGCGGCACCGAGCCGTAGCGGCGCAGGTCGCGGTACCACTGGTAGTGCGCCGGGTTGAGCTTGAACTGGGCCATGCGCTGGTCGAGCACGCTCAAGCGTTCTTCACGCTGCGAGCCGCCGATGATTTCGCCAATGCCAGGGGCCAGCACGTCCATCGCGGCGACCGTCTTCCCGTCGTCATTGAGCCGCATGTAGAAGGCCTTCATCGCCTCGGGGTAGTTCATCACCACCACCGGCCGGCCCACGTGCTTCTCGACCAGGTACCGCTCGTGCTCGGTCTGCAGGTCGGTGCCCCACTTCACCTGGAAGTCGAACTTCTGCCCCGACTTCTCGAGAATCGAGATCGCGTCCGTGTACTCGATGCGTTCGAAAGACGAGTTGATGAACGCCTCGAGCCGGGTGATCGCCGCCTTGTCGTGGCGTTCGACGAAGAACTTCATGTCGTCGGCGCGTTCGTCGAGCACCGCCTTGAAGACGTACTTCAAGAACTCTTCGGCCAGCGTCGCGTCGGCGTTCAAGTCAGCGAAAGCAATCTCGGGCTCGATCATCCAGAACTCGGCGAGGTGCCGGGTGGTGTTCGAGTTCTCGGCGCGGAACGTCGGGCCGAACGTGTAGACCTTCGACATCGCGAGGCAGTACGCCTCGACGTTGAGCTGGCCCGACACGGTGAGGAAGGTCTCTTTCCCGAAGAAGTCCTTCTTCCAGTCGACAGCGCCCTTGTCGTCGCGGGGCAGGTTCGAGATGTCGAGCGTCGAGACGCGGAACATCTGGCCCGCGCCTTCCGCATCACTCGCGGTCACGATGGGCGTGTTCACCCAGATGAAGCCGTTGGTGTGGAAGAAGCGGTGAATCGCCTGCGCCATGCAGTTGCGGACGCGGGCGACGGCGCCGAACGTGTTGGTGCGCGGACGAAGGTGGGCGACCTCGCGAAGGAACTCCAGCGAGTGCTGCTTCGGCTGCACCGGGTACGTGTCGGGGTCGTCGACCAGGCCGACCACCTTCACGTCGGTGGCCTGGATCTCGACGCTCTGGCCCTTGCCCTGTGACTGAACCAGCGTGCCGGTGCAGATGACCGAGCAGCCCGTGTTCAGCTTCGCGACTTCGTTCGCGTAGTTCGGCAGCGTGTTCGGAGCGACGACCTGCAACGAGTCGAAGGTCGAGCCGTCGTTGACCGCGAGAAAGCTGATGCCGGCCTTCGAGTCACGCTTGGTGCGAATCCAGCCCTGCACCGTGACTTCGGAACCGACCGCCGCCTGGCCGGTGAGGGCTTGTTTGGTCGAGATGAGCATGGGGCGGCGTCCTACTACTTCGCGCCGAGCTTTCGCGAGCGAAGCAGCAGGTAGCGTTCACTCGCCGCGAACCGCACCAGCTCGATCATTTCGCTCGACAGCGCCTTCTTGGCCCGCAGCGCGGCCAGCGCCGGAGCGACGCCTCCGCTCACCACCAGCCCCGCGCGGTTCGCCGAGTGCCGCGCGCCTTCCGCCAGCGCCCCGAGGTTCATCGAGCGGCCGACCCTTTCGTTGAGCTGCTTGAGCCTTTCCCACCCCTTCGGAGGCAGGCCGTCTCGTACCGCCCGCGCCTCGGCGGAAAGCGACTGGCCGCGAAGCACCTGGCTCAGCACCTGAAGCGCGCGGATGAGCTGCTCGCGGCGCAGGTTTCGCAGGCACAGCAGGTCGGGGTTCTGGGTGAAGAGCGCGCGGCCGGCGAAGAAGCGCAGCTCGGCGTCGGGCAGCTCGCGCTTGATGGCGAGGCGGCCGACGAGCAGGCGCGGCACGCCGGGGAACACCAGCGCGAACGGCGGGCCGTTGTCGTTGCTCGGGTAAACGTCGGGGGCGCGGAGGCCGAGAATGCGGACGGCGGTGAGCAACGCGTCGGCGGCGCCTTTGGCTCCCTTGCCGAGGTCGAGGCGGAACTCGTCGCGGGTGCCGGCCTCGGCGCCGCGGGTCGGGTAGATGCGGCACAGCGCGAGCCCGCAGAGCCCGAGCAGCTCGCCTTCTTCTCCACGCAGCACCGGGTGCTTGAGGCCCGCGCGATCGGTGGCCGAGAGAATCATCTTCGGCGCGCGCGGAGCGGCATGTGGGTCGCCTTCCAGCGCGAGCGCGATTTCCAACATCAGGCTGCTGCGGGTCGCGTCACCACCGGCGTCGAAGTGCTCGGCGAGAAGACGGTAGGCGTCGGGATCCAGCGGCGCGCCACGCACGCGCTCGAAAAGCTGCTCGCGTTCCTGGCTGTGAACCTTCGCAGGCGAGGGGCCGAACGAAGGCGGCACCACGAGCGAGGGGTCGCCCAGCGCCGGCGAGACCACCGGAATTTCCTGGGTCGAATGGCCGGGCTTCTCTTCCGAGATTTCACCGGGAGGTGCTTCCCAGTCTTCGTCGATGGGCTGCAGCAGATCCGCGCTGCCGATTTCGACAAGGTCATCTTCACCGCTCATCGCTTCTTCGACCGAGATGTCCTGGTCGTCGTCGAGCTTGCCGACGGTGCTGCCTTCCCATTCGTCGTCCTCGAACTGAATCGGGCGCGACGGCGGCTCGACGGGCACCTGCGGTACCCGAAGGTTCTTCGTTTCCTGCAGCAGCGGCTGCAAGGCCGGCTGCGGCGCGGTGACCGCCTGGTGCGACGCGGTGTCGGGAGCACTCGCGCGCGGCTTCAGCGGCACTGCCGGCTTCTGTCGGGGCTCGACGGCGGGAATGCGAATGCCGATGCCGGCGCTCTTCGGGTCGGGCTTCGCCGGCATCACCGGCATCACCGGCACGCCCCGACCGGCGCTCTTCAACTCTGGGCGCGGCTCGAGCCCCGGCACGGGGACGCCGCGGCCCGCGCTCTTCACTTCTTCTCCCCACGGCACGGACACCGAAGGCGGCGCGGGCTTCGCCAGGAGCTTCGGCCCCTTTTGCGAGACCTCGGCCCACGGCACGGACGGGGGCTGCGGCACCTGCAGGCCACGGCCGGCGCTCTTCACCTTCACCATCCCGCCGGACGCGAGCACGCGGAGCATCTGAATCGCCGCAGCGGGCACCCCACCCCGCTTCGGCACCACGGGCGGCAACGGCGGCGTCGGCTCGGGCTCCGGCACGGCCTCGAGCAGGTCGGCCAGCTTCTCGAAGTCGTGATCGATAGGCGTCGGCTCGGCGTGCGCAGGCGGCCGCGCATTTCTGGGAGCAGAAACCAACGGAGTTGAGTTCGTCACCTCGACGGCTTGCTCGTCTTCCGCCAGCTCACGGCGCAGCTTCTCGGCGCGGTTCGCATACGTCTGCGCCTTTTCGTTGTCGCCCAGCCTTTCGGCAGAGAAGCGCGAGAGCCGCATCCACAGCTTCATGCGCAGCGAGCCGTCGGACGTGGCGGTGGTGCCGTGCTCCAGCGCCCACGCGGCCTCGGCCCACTGGCTGCGCTGCTCGAGGCGATCGGCGAGGGCGAGCCACGCTTCCTGGTGGCCGGGCTCGAAGCGAACCGCCTGACGCAGCTCGGAGAGGGCGTCTTCCAGGCGCTCGGCGTTCTCGAGAAGGTAGACGAGCTCGAGGCGGGCGAGCCGCGTCTGCGGGCCGCGCGGCACCTTCGAGATCTTCGCGCGAAGCGTGGTCTCGAGCTGGGCTGCGTCGCCGCCTGCGCGCGCGAGCACCGAGAGCCGGCCTTGCGCTTCTTCGTCTTCGGGCAGCTCGAACATCACTTCGGCCCACGCGAGCTGGCCGAGCCCTGAGTCCTTGTCGCTTGTATCGGCGAGGCGGCCGAGGCGGCGGTACAGCTCTCCGCGACCGGCCTTGCGACGGGCCATGTTGTCGAGCGCGGCCTTCAGCAACGGCAGCAGGTGCAGGTCTCCGAGCTCGGCGAGACCCGCGAGCGCGGCCGGATGCTGCGGAAGGGCCGAGAGCGCCGACTGAAAATCGTCGCGCGCGGTGGTCTGGTCTTTTCGCGTCAGCGCTTCTTCGGCACGGGCGACCAGCGCATCGGCGCGGGCGAGCGGAGCGGTCGCGCGCGTCACTCCCTCGTCCAACGCGCGCCGCACGCTCTTGCCGTCTTTGCGCTCGGAGTGCAGGCGCACCTGTTCCTTCACGGCGCGTTGATCGCCGGTGAGCTCGACGACCTCGGCCCAGGCGCGGGCGGCGCCGACTGCGTCGTTGAGCTCGGACTCCAGCAGCTCGGCGAGCTTCTCTTTCCACTGCGCCTTCTCGGCGTTGCCGCGGGCGCGCTGGGCGTTGTCTCCGTAGAACTGGGCCAGCTCACGCCAGGCGCCACGCGCGACGAAGTGGGCCTCGAGCCGCTTGAGTGCCTGCGGATCCGGACCTTCGTCGATCGCTGCACGAAGCAGCGCCGCGACCTCGGGCTTGCGACCCGACTTCTCGGCCTCGGCAGCGACGGCCATCAGCTCGACCTGCGTCGAGTTTCGCTTCGGCTCGTGAAACGACCTGCCGGCAGACGTGGTGGGCTCTTTGCCCTCGGTGACGATCGGCACCGCGATGTCGGTGAGCGAGATCGGCGCGCCCTTCAGCTGGAGCTCGGTGACCATGTGGCGCACGCGGTCGACCTTGCCGACGCGAACACCGGCGCGCATCGCGGCGTCGACTGCTTCCGTCATCGCGCGCTCTGGGGCGTTCGACTTGTGAAGCGACCGCAGCCAGAGCAGCCGCAGCAGGAAGCAGCTCTCGAAGTCCTTGCCCTGCTCGGCGAACTGCGCGGCCTGGCCGTAGCGGAGCGCCGCGCGCGCGGGGTTGTCGAGGCGCTCGCCCCAGAGGCGGGCCCGCTTCAGCGCGGTGCGGGAGGCGCGGCGAAGGGTGCCGCGGCGAAGCTCTTCCCGCGTCTCTTTTTCCAGCGAGGCATCGAGCTCGTCCCACCGTTCTTCGCGTTCGAGCAGCGCGTTGAGCGTGATCCGCGCGCGGCGGTCGGTGGGGTTCTCGGCGAGCAGAACGACGAGCTGTTCGCGCGCGAGCTCGAGGTCGTCGCTGCGGCGGTAGAGCCGCGCGAGGGCGTGTCGAACCCCAGCGCGTTCCTGGCCTTCGACCTCGTCGAGGCCCTGGGTGAGCAGCGTGACGGCGGCGGAAAGTGTGCCGGCGCGAAGGGCGATGTGCGCGAGCGCAGCGGCGAGGTGCGCGCTCATCGGAACTTCGCGGGTGGCGCGGACGAGCTCACTGAAGGCGCGGGCGGGGGCTCCTTCGCGAAGGAGCCGGTTCGCGATCGCGCGGTGCATCTCGAGCACGCCACGGCTGCCATCGCGCGCGGCGGCCGACAGCGCATCCATGCGCACCGTCTCGAGACGGTCGGGCAGATCCGGAACTGGCGTGGAGTCGGTGCTCATGCTGCGGCGTGGCGGAGTCTACACACCACGCGCGCTCCGTCAGGGCGAGATCTGAACGGTGACCGAGTGCCTTTCGCCGGGCTGAATCGTTACGACTTGCGTCTTCGCTTTTCCACCGATGGCGGTGACTTCCAGCGAGTGCTCGCCGGGCGCGACAGGCGAGATTGCGACCGGCGCGACACCGTAGGGGAAGCCGTCGAGCTTCACGGCGGCGCCACTGGGATCCGACTGGACGAGCAGCGTCGCGGGAGGTCCCGGCGGCATCGACGCGACAGGCGGCTTCGATTGAAAGAAGAAGTACGCGCCGGCGCCAGCCAGGGCGACTGCGGCCAGCACCACGAGCGCAAAGATTCCCGGTTTCATCGGGGGCAGATTGAAGCGGCCCGTTGATACAGTTGCAACGGCCGACGGTGTGGATGACCAGTCCCCTGGGACTAGCCTTCGGCCGGAATTGAGAGCGCCCTGAACCGCTCACTCAGTTGATCGCGGAACCTCACCAGCTCGTCTTGGGATAGCGGCTCGAGCATCTGGGGCATCGGCCGGGTCGGAAACTGTCGCATCAGCCACGCAAGGACAGCTGGATCGATGCCGCTGTCTTTTCGGAGCGCGAGCGCGAGGTCGTCTTCAACCGAATGACCTGCCCGTTCGAGGAAAAGGATGTCCACCAGATCTCTGGGCTCAGAGCGTGACAGCAGGCAGGTGAGCTTTGACGCCCGCATGTCGTCGAAA
This sequence comes from Myxococcales bacterium, assembly GCA_038206395.1. GTDB lineage: Bacteria > Myxococcota > Myxococcia > Myxococcales > Myxococcaceae > JAGSPQ01. Next base: position 53,882 of record JBBRAX010000035.1, read on the forward strand.
GACCGGACGACGACCCCCTCGAGCAAAGTCGCGGGAGCAAGGTCTGGTGAAGACTCGACGACGACATCGATCTCCAGACTTCCGCCCGGCAGATGGCAGTGCGCTCGCGCAAAGGAGCCCTCATCTCGGACGAGAGTGAGCGGGTGGCCTCGCTCGCGCGCGAGCTTTGGAAGCGAGTCCACGAGCTTGCGGACGTCGCGGAGGTCTGAACAGAAGAGGTCGACATCCTGAGACAATCGGTGAGAGAGGTACGCCCCGCTCAATCCAGCTCCGCCGCCCAGCTCGCAGCGCGCATGTGCCTGACAGCCCCGCAAGAGCTCCAGCGTCGCCTCCGACACTACCCGCCGATCAAAGCTATTCCGCATGATCGATCACCGGCGGCCAGATCGGAGTGGGGAGCCCAAGCAAGAACGCCCAGCGCGAGCGGGTTCGCCCGAGATGCCTGAGGAGACGCGGCCACTGCGCCCGGATTTGCTGCGGGCTGACGAAGAGCCACACGTCCCGGCTGTTTGCCTCTCGAAGCAACGTGCCGGTCCAGTACGCGCGGACCTCTGGATCCGGCGATCGCAGCGCTTCATGCAGTTGAGCGACCGTCATCTGGGTCGACCAGATGAAGTATGGCTGAGCGCCGGGCTGCGAAAGCTCTGGCATTGTCGGCGGCAACATTTCTTCGAATCTAGCCGTGCCCAAGGTTGGTAGCGATCCCTCAGAACCGCGCGCGGGCCATTGCTACAGTTGCGCCGGTGGCGATTGGGGTCTCGGTGTTGCTGCCAGCACGCGACGCGGAGGCGACCGTCGCGCGCGCGGTGCAGTGCATTCTCGGGCAGTCGCTGACCAAGCTGGAGCTGATCGCGGTCGACGACGGGTCGGGCGACGGGACTCTCGAGGTGCTCGAGAGAATCGCGAAGTCGGATTCGCGCGTGAAGGTGCTGCGCACGGAAGGCGTGGGCGTGGTGGCCGCGTCGAATCTGGCGCTGTCGCACGCGCAGGCCCCTTTCATCGCGCGGATGGACGCGGACGACGAGTGCGATGCACGGCGGCTCGCACTGTCGGTGCAGGCGCTGAACGAAGACGAGTCGTTGTGTGGGGTGGGGACCCAGGTCGAGGTGTTCAACGACGGCGCCGCGGTGAGCCCGAACCTGCAGTCGTACGCGAGGTGGCTGAGCTCGCTGACCACGGCCCAAGCGCTGTTCGCCGATCGATTGGTGGAAAGCCCGCTGTGCAACCCGAGCATCACGCTGCGGCGCGAAGCGTTCGAGTGGGCGGGGGGCTGGCGCGACGGCGACTTCCCGGAAGACTGGGAGCTGTTCCTGCGGCTGCTCGAGAGCGGGCGGAAGCTGCGCTGCATCGAGCCGGTGATGTTCAGGTGGCGGGACCATGCGGCGCGCGTCACGCGAACGGATCCGCGCTACGGGCTCGACCGGCATCTCGACTTGAAGGCGCGGTTTCTGAAGCCGTTGCTTCGCGCTCCGGTCACGATCTGGGGCGCCGGAGCGACCGGACTCAAGCTCGCGCGGCGGCTGGGCGGCGTCGACCGGTTCATCGAGGTGAACGCAAAGAAGATCGGCACGGTGATCGCAGGCGCGCCCGTGGTCGGCCTCGAGGACGTCGGCGCTCCCTCGGGTCACCTCGTCGCGGCGGTCGGCGCGAAGGGCGCACGCCAGAGCATCCGGGCATTTCTGAACGAGCGCGGCTGGGTCGAAGGCAGTGACTACACTTGTGCGGCATGACGCGCCCTACTTGATTCGAATTGACCGAATTCTACTTTCATTGGTAACCGATCCGCGTGATCCGCACCTTCTCAATGCTCGCATTCTGCGTTGCCTTCGGCTTCCAACTACCAGCCATTGCGCAGACGCCATTCACGGATTAAGCGCGTGTTCTTTGCGCGACGACCCTCGCCAAACCCGAAGGCAGCCTCGTCGACCGGCGTCGCGGTACAGACCTGGAAGTTTGCCGACCCACTCACCGCCAGCCTGTGCGCTGTGGATCTAAAGAATTTCAGGACGTCATCTCAACCGTTCGGCGCCAAACGATCTTACGCGGCGTCTTCCATGCGACCGCTGCTATTGAAACTACTCCAGCAGTACTCCAGCAGTACCCTGGTTCCGGTGCGGAAAGCCTCGAAGCCGCCTTCGCAGTTCGGGCACTTCTAACTCCCGCACAAGTCCGAGCAGTAGCTCGATGGCCTGAAGTGGATGAAGTGATGACGAGCGATGTCTCACAACTCCTGGCTCCAGCTTGGTACGAAACTGACCGCCTTGCCGAAGCACATTCGCGCTCTGACGGAATGCGTGGCCGGCTGGAACGCTGGCTGGGTTTTTGCCGAAGGTGTTTTTGTAGGACCTCCGCACGCTTGATCCGCGATCTGCGGGTCGAGTCTCCGCGGCCGCATGAACTCGGAGCGCGAGTAGGCGACGTACCGGTGCAGGAGGCGAGCGCGGTCGCCTCGGTGGTGTCGGCGTTCAACACCGTCTCGAAGGCGACGGCGAGCTTGGACGGAGCCGCCCATTCTCAAGCCCCGGCAAGGATGGTAGTCGCGTCCTCCTGATGAGCCCTCCCGACCCGCGGCCCAGCGTAGAGAACACCGCGCCGTCGTACCGCCCGGAAGGGCTTGAGGCGTTCGGCAAGTACCGGATCATCGGCCCGCTGGCGAAGGGCGGCATGGCCGAGCTCTCACTCGCGGTGCAGGTCGGCGTCGAAGGCTTCACCCGGGTGGTGGCGCTGAAGCGCGTGCTGGCGGCGAACGCGGCGAGCACCCCTTTCGTGCAGATGTTCCTCGACGAAGCCCGCCTCGCCGCGCGCCTCGACCACCCGCACATCGTCCGCATCTACGAGCTGGGCCTCGAGCAGGGCGCCTACTTCATGGCGATGGAGTACCTGCCCGGCGAAGACCTGCAGCACATCGCCGCCATGTCCGCCACAGCAGGCGCGCAAGTGGACCCCGACATCGCCGCGTTCATCGTTCAGCGCGCCGCCGAGGCCCTTCACTTCGCCCACGAGCTCACCGACGCCGACGGCCGCCCGCTGGACCTCGTTCACCGCGACGTCAACCCGTCGAACGTGCTCGTCACCTACCAGGGCCACGTGAAGGTGGTGGACTTCGGCATCGCGAAGGCCGCGACGAACACCTTCGAGACCGAAGTCGGGATGATAAAAGGCAAGATGGGGTACCTCGCCCCCGAGCAGTTCAGCGACGGGATGGTGATCGATCGCCGCTGTGACGTGTTCGGCCTCGGCATCGTCCTCTGGGAGCTGCTCGCCGGCACCACCCTGTTCCGCCGCGAGAGCTCGGGCGCCACGCTGATGGCCGTGCGCCTGGGTGAGGTTCCGTCGCTGCGAGACCAACGCCCTGAGCTCGACCCCCAGCTCGAAGCGATCGTGATCAAGGCGTTGGCCCGCGAGCCGTCGCAGCGCTTTCAGACGGCGGCGGAGCTCGAAGAGGCGCTCGACCGTTACCTTCGCAACCGCAGCTTCCGCCCGTCTGATCGGGATCTCGGCAAGTGGCTCGAAGAGCTCGGCGGCACGCGCAAGGCCGAGCTGAAGAAGTCCATCGCCCGCGGCACCAACGTCACCGCCTCCTTCCACGAGCTGCGCCGCCTCGGCGCTGCCACCCCGCAGGGCGTTGCCCGCACGCCGATGCCGACCGCGCTGCGTCCCCGGCCGCTGTGGCAGGTCGCCTCTTTCGCCACCGCGGGTCTCCTGCTCGTTGCCGCGGCGTTCGCCGCGATGGGCGATCCCCTGCCTTCCGCCGGTGCAGCTTTGCTGACGGCGAGCGTGCAGATCGACTCGGAGCCTTCGGGCGCTTTCATCTTCGTGGCGGGCGAGCCGACGGGAAAAGTGACTCCGGCGACGATGGCGGGGTTTCCGTCAGGCCCGCTGGACGTGCGGCTCGACAAGGCGGGCTACGCACCGGTGCGGGCGTCGATGGCGCTCGAGGCCGGCAAGCAGATCGCGCAGCGTTTTCCGCTGGTCGCAGAGCTTGCCATTGTGCAATTCGACCATGTTCCAGAAGGGGGCATGGTGCGCATCGCAGGGAAGACGGCCCGCCAGGGTGAACAGCTCGTGTTGCCAGTCGGCCGCGCGCACCTCGACGTGCTGGTCAACGGCCAGGTCGTCCTCAGCAAAGACGTCGACCTGAACACCGGCCCGCAGACGGTGGAGCTGCGATGAGCACCACCACCAACTCCCGCACCCAGATGGTGAAGCGGCGATCGCTGGTCAGCACCGCCGGAGCGATTCTCGGCCTCGTCCTCGCCCTCGCCTGGTTCGTCGCCGTTCGCCAGCAAAGCCGCAGCGAGAAGGCCACCGCAAATGCCGATTCGCTCGAGCGCGCCGAAGGGCTGATCGCGTTGCTGCGCCAGGCCGCGCAGGATCGCGTGAAGGGCGCCGCGCAGCTGCTGGCGGAAGACCCGCGGCTGAAGTCCACCTTGAGCGTGGCCGACGTCGACGACGCGACGATTCTCGACGTCCTCCAGGACGTTCAGAAGCTCAACGGCCTGCCGATGTACGCGGTGCTCTCGTCCGCGGGCCGGGTGAAGGTGGTGCTCGGCGCGACGAAGCTCAAAGGGCTCGACCTCTCGACCTCCGCTGTCGTGAAGGCGGCGATGTCGCAGGAAGGCGCGGCGACGGGCGTATGGCTGGTGGACGACCGCGTGATCGAAGTCGCGGCCGTTGCGGTGCGCATCGGCGATCGCGTCGTCGCGCTGCTCGTGCTCGGCAGCCAGGTCGGTGACGTTGCTTTGGCAAAGGCCGCCGAAGGCTCGGGCGTTCATCTCGCGCTGACCATCGACGATCGCCTCGCCTGGGCTGACAGCACCTCGGCCTCGTCGACGTGGTCGGGCGACGTTCGTCGCATCGAAGTGAAGGATGCGGTGCCGCCGGCGAAGTTCATCGCCGTCCCGAAAGACATGGATGAGGCGACGTGGCGGCTCGCGTACCTCGTTCCTCTGTTCGCGCTGCTCTTCGCGGTGCTCGCTTTCTGGCGAGGGGGCGCGCGTTGAAGAAGGCGGTGGTCGTCGTGGCGCTGGTGTTGTCGGCAGGCTGCGGGCCGGACGTCGACAAGGTGCTCTGCGGCTCGGACGACTGTGCGTTCAGCGGCGAAGAATGGCGTCAGCTGCAGGCGCTGGCGAACCTGCCCGAGGCGCCTCCCAACGACCCATCGAACAAGTACGCGCAGAACCCGAAGGCGCAGGCCCTGGGCCAGCAGCTGTACTTCGACCCACGCTTCTCGGGCACCGCGACGCTGCTCGACACGCTTCGCCGCCCGACGCCGTACGCACGCGCGCCCAAAGGCCAGCCGCTGAACATCTCGTGCGCTACCTGCCACGACCCCGCGCGCGCCGGAGCCGACTTCACCTCGAACCCCAACCACGTCTCGATCGGCGGCGGTTGGTACGACGTCAACTCGCAGCAGACGGTGAACTCGGCCTACTACGGGATCATCTACTGGAATGGGCGCAACGATTCGCTGTGGTCGCAGATCGTCGCGGTCTCCGAGAGCTTCGTGTCGATGGCGTCGAATCGGCTGAAGATCCTCTGGCTGATGAACGAGAAGTACGCCGCCGCCTACGCGGGTGTTTTCACTGCGTTTCCCCTGCCCTTCAACGGCACGCTGGCCGAGACCGCCGCCCGCGTCGACGCCGTAGGCCAGTGCACGAAGGTCGCCGGCGTTTGTCCGGCCCCCTGTCGCAACGCCACCTCGACCGACGGCGCATCGTCCTGCTGGCCCCGCTTTCCTCTCGAAGGCCGCCCAGGCTCGCTTCCCGGGTGCCAGGCCGGATCCACCACCGAGCCGTTCGGTGATGCCTTCGACTGCATGGACGCGGACGACCAGCACACGATCACCGGCGCGTACGTGAACTGGTCAAAGGCGATCGCGGCCTACGAGCAAACCCTGGTCAGCCGCGACTCGACCTTCGATCGCTGGGTGAACGAGGGCGCGCAGTCGACGCTGCTCACCGCCGAACAGAAGCGCGGCGCACGCGTGTTCGTCGGCAAGGGCTCGTGCATCGACTGCCACAACACGCCGCTGATGTCCGACAGCCAGTTCCACAACGTGGGAGTGCCGCAGCTGGGCGCGGCGGTGCCGACCGAGGCCGACTGCCACGAGGGCTCGGTGTGCGACTGCGTGAACGGGAAGAACTGCCTTCCCGCGGGCGGCCTCGACGGGCTCGCGAAGCTGCGGGCGAATGGGTTCCGCCGCGACTCGATGTGGTCCGACAGTCCCACTGACACGTCGCGCCGCGCGTACCTCGAGCTGCCGCTGGGCGAATCGCTGCGGGGCACGTGGCGCACGCCGTCGCTGCGGGACGTCGAATTGACCGCTCCGTACATGCACGACGGGGCGTACGCGACGCTGGAAGACGTCGTGTGGATGTACGACCGCGGCGGCTCGAACTCGAACGTGCCGGGCAAGAAGTCGGTGCAAGTTCGCCCGCTGCACCTCACCGCGCTCGAGCAGGCCGACCTCGTCTCTTTCCTCCGGACGCTCACGGGCGCCCCGCAGCCCAGCTCGCGCATCACGGCCCCGGTGCTGCCGCCATGAGCCTCTTTCTGGTGTCGCTGCTGGTGCTGTCACAGGCGAAAGAGGTCGAGACGGAAGACGGCGACATTCTCTATGAGGTGCCGCTGTCGGACCCCGAACGCATCTCGGCGCTGGAAGAAAAGCTTTCGCGAATCGAGTCGAAGCAGGCGCCGGCGGCAGAAGGCGCTCCGTCCTTTTTTCAGACCGTCTCGAACGCGGTGACGCTGTCGGGCTACGTCGACTTCGGCTTCTTCGTGCCGACGGGAAATGGCGCCGGGTATTTGCAGGACTTCGGCAACAAGATTTTCCCTAAGTACGCGGGCCAGTACGGCTGGGTGTTCTACGGCGATATTCTCGCGACGGCGGTGAACTCGCGCGGCGACGTCGCCGACCTGGGCGAAGCGCCCGGCGTCGACCGCTACGACTCGGTGAACTCGCGCGGCGCGCTGGGCTTCATCCTCAACGTCGCGAACCTCAACGTGCGCGCGGCCTTTCGCGAAGACCTGCTCTTCACCGTCGGCCTCAACTTCACCCCGCGCACGGGCAATGACTTCAACCTGGGCGACACTTTCGATCTCGATCTCGCGCAGGTCGAGTGGATGCCGACCGCGGATCAGCGGCTCTCGCTGTTCGCCGGAAAGATGGAGTCGTTGATGGGCGTCGAGTACCGCACGCGCCACTCGCCGATGCGCTTCGGCATCACGCCGTCGCTGATCGCCCGCTACACGACGGGCACGCCGCTGGGCGTGAAGGCGCGGGCCAAGCTCTTCAAGGGCGACTTCCTCACCGTCGCTGCTGCTTTCACCAACGGCTCGTCGACGACCGAGCAGTTTCACTTCTACGACGAGATCGACAGCAACTCAGGCAAGACGTTCAGCGGCCGCCTCTCGTTGAAGCCGACTGGCCTCTTCGATTCCGCGCCGCTGGGAGACCTCGAGCTCGGCGTCTCGGGCGAGTGGGGCCCGCAGGATCACGCGCGCGACACGAAGGATCCGCTGTGGTTCGTCGGCGTGGATCTGCTCTGGGACATCGGCCCGGTTGGCGTCGAAGCCCAGTACCTGAAGGGCGGAGCCGCGGGCCGAGAGGTCGACCACGCCTATGGTCTTCGCCTCAACGACAGCGGCTACCTGGCGATCTTCTGGCGCATCACCTCGCTGCTCGGGGTGCTCGTGCGCGGCGAGTTCCGCGATGCCTTCGTCTGGCTCGGCGACGAACGCGCGTACCTGACCCGGTCGTGGCGCGCGACTGTTGGTGCCCGCGTTTCCTTCAACGAGCACGTGACGCTGAAGGCTGAATACCTTTTCAACGGCGAGTACGGCGGCGTGCCGAACGTGCCGAACGACGTGTTCACGAGCTCGCTCGTGCTGGCGTACTAGAGGAGACGAAAGATGAAGCGCTTTCTGCTGCTGGGGTTGCTGTCGGTCGTCGGGCTCGCGCAGGCGCAGTCTGCGGGGCAGGTGAAGGACGGCAAGGTGACGAAGTCGGCGCGCGACGAGATCGCGCGCCTCGAGAAGGAGCTCGCCGAACAGCGCGCGCTGCTGGTGAAGATTCTGCAGCTGCAGCTCGAGCATGATCAACAGCTGCTGCGGCTCGCGCAGGGCCAGGCGCTGTTGCCGGTGGCGGCGATCGAAGCGCCTGTGCCGGTCGCTGCTGTTGCGATGCAAAAGGAGAAAGAGCCACCTGCAGCCAAGGAAGCGCGTCCGTCGAAGGCGGGCACGGCGGTGGTCACAGGTCGGGTGAGAGTGACGGGTGCCAGCGGGCCGGCGTGGGTGTTCGTGGAAGACGTCAAGGCCGGGGCGTCGAACGGCTCTTTCGAAGTGCGCCAGGAAGGAAAGCAGTTCTCGCCGCGGACGGCAGTCGTGGCGCGAGGAACCAAGGTGAACTTCCCGAACCTCGACAGCATCTTTCACAACGTGTTCTCGACATCCGAAGGCAACGCTTTCGACCTCGGCAATGCGCGCGCGGGCGATGCGGTGAAGAGCCGCGTGATGTCGAACCCGGGCGTGGTCGAGATTTTCTGCAACATGCACTCACGCATGAGCGCGAGCATTCTGGTCGCTCCGAACGGGCTGTTCACCAAGGTGGAGGCCGACGGCACCTTCCGGCTCGAGAACGTGCCGGTCGGACCGCGGAAGATCGCGGCCTGGGCGGGCGGCGAGAGCGTCGAGCGCCGTTCGATCGAAGTCAGCGCAAGCGGAGGCGATGTCGAGCTCACGCTGAACGCCGCCGCGGCCGGTGCCCACAAGAACAAGGTGGGCCAGCCCTACGGCTCCTACGCTGACTGATAAGGTCCGCGGCATGCGTTTCGCTGTCGCCGCCTGGCTCAGTATCGCCCTCGTGGGTTGCCAGTGTGACCCGGGTGGCACCCCGGCCGTCTATGCGTGCACCACCGATGCAGACTGCCTCGATGGTTACGGGTGCGGGCTCGTCAGTCGCACCTGCGTGACAACCGGAACCGTCGAAGACGGCGGGTCCAAAGGTGGCGGCGCGGGTGGATCTGGCGGTGGCGGAATCGGCGGTGGCTCGGAAGGCGGAGGGGCGGGCGGCTCGGGAGGCGGCACAACGGGCGGCGGCGCAGGTGGTTCGGCAGGCGGCGGCGCAGGTGGTTCGGCAGGTGGCGGCACAGGTGGTTCGGCAGGTGGCGGCACAGGTGGTTCGACCGGCGGCGGAGCGGGTGGTTCAGGCGGCGGCGCTGCCCTCGGCCCGAACGCGCTCGTCTTCCTGACCACGACGGTGCCGAGTCCACTGCTCGCGGGCCAGTGTGTGCTCTCGACCGTGCAGGCGCGGCGAGGAGCAGTCGCGACGCCAGTGACATCGGCGACGACAGTGGGCCTCTCGGAGTTTCCCGTCGGCACGATGCGTCACTACTCGGACGCCAACTGCACGACGCCGACCACGGTGGCGACGATTCCAAACGGCCAGACGGACATCGACTACTACGTGAAGCCGCTGACCGGTGGAGCCTCGACCCAGATCGCAACCGCCTCTTTTGGGTCGACCCAGCGCCAGTTCCCCGCTGTCATCGGCGCTGTGCGGCGAGGCACGTGCAACTTCGCCGGCCCCATCAACCTCGCCGACGGCGGGCAGACGGTAGACACCGGCGCCTTCTGCACGATTACCCCCCCGCACCAATCGATGGGCAAGACGGCGCTCTTCTTCCAGGCGACGACCTCCTCCGGCTCGGGCGGCACTGCGGGCGTGCGTTGCCGGCTGACCGCAACGAACCAGGTCGGGTGCATTCGCGTCGACGGCCAGAGCGGCGGCGTGGTCGCGTGGCAGACGGTCGAGCTTCCCACCGCGTTGCGCGTCGAACGCGTGTCCGGCAGCTGCCAGCCGCCTCCGTTCAACATCACCCTGCCGGCCGCGGTCAGCCCGTCGTCGAGCTTTCTTCTCAAGTCCTTCAACACGTCAAGCGGAGACATCGACGACGAGGACCTGTTCACCACGCAGCTCACGTCGGGCACCAACATCATCGGAGACCTCGGCGACGATGCGACGATGTGCAGCGGCTCTTCCTTTGAAGTGCAGGCGGTCGAGCTTCAGGGCCTCACGGTCACGCGCGGCACCTTCGACGCCGGCCTCCCCAGCGGAGAGAGCATCGCGCTGGTCACCGCGTTGCCCGCAGCGTCGCTCAACACCGCCGTGCTCACGCAGCACCGCGTGCCGAACCTGAACCCCGCCCTCAGCTGCAGCGTCTTCGTCCGCGCCGACCTACCGTCCGCATCGTCCATCGGCTTCAGCCGGAACCTCGGCATGGACGGCGGCTGCGTCGACCCACCCATCTACCAGCTGATCTGGGAACGCCTGGACTTCGGCACCCGGGGCAACGTGCAGGCGAAGACGGTCACCCTGCCCATCGGCACCTCGACGCTCGCGGTACCGATTTCCCCCGTCGACATCACCCGCACCATCGTCTTCGCCAGCTCGCAAGCGGCGTCAGGGCAGAGCTGCGGAGAGACGAACTACGCCGGCGGCACCAGCTACCTCGGCGAAGGCAACGCGCGCTTCGAGCTGACCACGTCGACCAACGTGCAGGTGAGCCGGCAGCGCAACGGCGGGGTCGGCGTCTTCACCTTCTTCGTCGTCGAGCTCGACCCGTGACCTGGTACGACAGTTCAGAAGTTCGTGCACCGCTGGGACGCCGCCCCATCCCCATTGGCTGCGTTGAACTTCCTGCGGCGCACAGAAAGTGCGCCTCGGTCGTTCGCCTTGCCACTGGGGCGGCTCGACGTCCGATCGGAGCACGGACATCTGAACTGTCGTACTGGCTGCTTCACTGCCTGGCCGGGGGTGTTCGTCAAAACCGACGCAGGGCGCATCGTCTTGACCAACACGTCACGATTCAGCGCAGGCCGTACTGCTTCATGTCTGCCGGCACCGGCGCTTCGAAGGTCCGACCGAGCACTTCGAGCCGCTGGGCGTGGAGCAGGCAGCGTGAGTCACCGCCGCCGCCGTACATCTTGTCTCCGCGAATCGGGAAGCCGATGCCCGCGAGGTGGGCGCGCAGTTGGTGGGTGCGGCCCGTCTGCGGAAAGAGCTCGACGGTCGCGAGCTCGGGCGTCGACGAGAGCCGCACGTAGAGGGTGAGCGCATCGATGCCCTGAAACTGCGTCGCCGCGCGCCACCGGCCGGGCCGCGACGGATCTCGTGAAAGCGGAAGGTCGATCTGCCCCTTCGTCGGCAACCCCGGAGCCGTGACCGCGAGGTACCGCTTCTTCGCCCGCCCTGAACGAAACTCTTCCGCCAGCGCGCGCGTCGCGTCGGGCGTCTTGCCGAAGATGGTGACGCCTGACGTCTCGCGATCCAGCCGATGCACGAGGCCGGGCTGTGACTTCAGGTGGTAGCGGGCGAGGTCGATGAGGCTGTCGCCGACGCGGCCTTCAGTCGGCTGCGCGACGACTCCCGCCGCCTTGTCGACCACCAGCAACGCCTCGTCTTCGAAGAGGATGACGAGTGGCGCAGGCGTCGACCCCACCGCGGTCACTGGCTGGCCGCCCTCTTCGAGCACCGCCGACAGCTTCTGGCCCGCCTTCACCACCGTCTGCGCCGACTGCACGCGCTTGCCGTCGAGGTACACGGCGCCGCGCGAAATCAGCGCCTGCGCCTCGACCAGCGGCACCAGCAGCGCGGCGGCGAGCACGTCGTCCAGCCGGCCAGCGGTGGCGGTCACAGTGCGGCGCTTCACGGTGATTGACTCTGGAACAAGACCGCGTTGTTCATACCTCCAACGTGGAGCTCTCTTTCAACGGTTTGGCAGAGCGCGCCGAGGAATTTCTCTCAGCCCTCGCCCGCGGCAAGCCCGCCGACGGCAACTTCGATGTCCTCTTCCGGGAAGAGACGTACCTGCGCGTGAGCGAGGCGACGCAGAGCCCGAAGACGGACGACGAGACGAAGGCGTGGCTGTTGCGCTTCCTCGAGTTTCTCGGCTGGGCCCGGACGTTTGCCGCGTCCGCCAATGCTGTTCGCGAGCGCGATGCGGAGCTCGAGAAGCCGATTCTCTCTTCCCTTCGCACGATGAGCCTTCGTGATGGGCTGGCGGGGATCGCCGGTGATGCGGCGAGAGATCGCCGCCATGCGCTCGAGCGCGATGCGAACGATGCGCTGTGGGAAAGGCAGGGCGCGTGGGCGCAGGTGATCGAGGCGAACATCCGCGCGCGCGTGCCGTCGCCGCGGCCAGACGATTGGCTGCAGGCCGCCGAGAAGCTGCTGCTCACCACCGAAGACGCGTACCGGGATCTGCTGAACTACGCGCTGAAGCGGCTCGACCCGCTGCTCAAGGCCTCGACCGCGCGGCTTCACGATCTGCAGCACCTCGGCACGGCGCCGCAGCTGATGCAGTACTTCCGCGTCGAAGAGCTGCGCCCAGCGGTCGACCGCACCTTCGATGCAGTTCACCTGCCCTCGACGCGGCTCATCCTTCACGACGGGCCTTCACGCGTGGCGGTGGAACGGATGCCGGACGCGGTGCACCTCACCGTCGACAGCCGCGGGGGCCTCGATGCGTGTGAGCAGATGTTGGCGGACTTCGGCGAGGCGCAGCTGTGGTCGCGCGGGACGAGCCGGTGGGTCGAGCCCGTGCTGACCGCGGGCGTGCGCGCTTTCTTCTCGGCCTTCACGTTGGAGCCGGGCTGGCTCAGGCGAACGATGCAGCTTCCGGCGGCGCTCGCGAAAGAGGCCGCGCGCCACGACGCCTTCATCGCGCTCACCCGGCTGCGGTTTGCGGCTGCGTTGCTGCCGTACGCGGTCGACCTCCACTCCCGGGGGCCGAGAAAGGAAATGGCCGAGGAGTACGAAGACCGGCTCACCCGCGCGCTGCACGTCGGGGTTCCGCGCGGAGGTTTCTTCTCGGGGGTCGACGCCCCTTCTCCCCTGACGCTTCGGGCCGCGGTCGTCGCCGCTGGCTTCCAGGACGAGGTGAGGGAAAAGTTCGACGAGGACTACTTTCGCAACCCGGGCCTGGGCGCGTGGTTCTCGGGCCTGGCTGCCAGGGCGGGAACCAGCTCCACCGTTCCTGACGCCGCCCACCTCACCTCGGCGGGACAGCGACTGGTGCGGCGAATGGGCGCCTGAGGCCGTGCACCGAGGAGGCTCATCCCTCGACTGCTCTCGGGATGAACGGGCTACTTCTTCTTCGACTTGAGCGACGCGACGATCTTGCTCTTGGCCGCGTTGCGCGTGGTCGGCGCCGGAGCGGCCGCCTGCGCCACGCCCGCCCGCTTCGCCTTCATCGCGCGGAAGAGCTGCATCTCGATGAGCAGCAGCTCATCGCCGAGCTCTTCGTTGTTGCCCGCCGCCTTCGGCAGGGGGCGGCCGAGCTCGACCTTCGAGCCGTACCGCATGCGCAGCGTCTTCTCTTCTTCCTGGGTGGCGACGCGGCTGTTGTTGAGCGCCGTCGTCACTTCTTCCGTCGTCACCACCGCTGCGTTCGAGCTCTTGCGATCCATGTCGATAATCCTCTCTGTTGATCCACCTGAACAACCGGCCATGTCGGACGCGGCCAAGCCGCATCTGGTGGGCATTGTAGAGATCAGAGGAGACCCCGCAAATTTTTGGCCGAGATGACGAAGACCGCAGCGCCGAGGCTCCAAAAACAGCCCGCCCCGAAGGGCAGGTTTCCCCGCAGTTACAGCAGGTCTGGACAGCGGCGCTGCGGTGTTCCTCTCAAGGTATTACAAGCGGCTGGCCAGTCGAATTCCTGAGCCGGCGGCCACGTTTACAGTCTGGTTGTAGGGGGTTACTGCGACAGCCAGGTCAGGGCGCTTCGTCTTCATCGGGCACGACATCCGAGGGGCCGTGGGTGCCCCCGTCGGTGCCGGCGCGGACGATTCCGAACCTTTCCAGGGCTGCGGCGATGCCTTCGGGCTTGTCCTGGTCGGGCAGGAACTCGGTGGGGGCCTTCATGGGGGGCTCTTTGCCGATGTTCTGAAGCTGGGAGTCGAGGACGAGGCGCAGCTCGGCGTCAGCAGCGGGCGAGGTGCCACCGTCGCCCAGGGTGCGGGCCTCGCGCTTCACGCCGATGCGGCCGTCGAGGCGCGTCTTGAGGACGACGGAGGTGAGCGCGTCGACGAGCACTTCGCCCTGCAGGGTCCGCGGGGTGCGGAGCTCGTAGAAGGCGAGGCGGCGCAGGGTGGTCTCGTCGACGCCGCCGCGGGTGGGGACGATGGGCGGCAGCTTGGTGACCTGCTCGGGCAAAGGGTCACCCAGCGTCACCTGATACTTCCAGGCGGTTCTTCCCTCGACGGTGACCGTGCCGTTCGCGGTCAGCTTCAGGCGGCCTCGGAAGAGCGTGTCGAAGTCCTTGATGGCGCCGTACATCTCTTCGCGCATGCGTTCGGCGATGCCGCGGTCGCGCAGGCGCTGGCGGAACTTCCCGTACCGGCTGCGCGCGTAGACCATGTTCTGAATGCGCATCACCTCGAGGCCCTGGTCGCGGGAGTTCTCGACGGTGGCGTGAAAGTCGCCGCCGACGCCGCCCGAGCCGGCCTGCAGGGTGCGCGTCTCTTTGAGCAGCACGTTCTTCGCGCCGGGCGTCGTCCACTCGTAGCTGACGGTGGCGGTGAACTGGTGGGCCCCGATGCGCTCGACGGCTTCGGCGGCGCCCATGCCCAGCACGCGACGGGCGACCTCTGGGTTGTCGGCGACCTCTTCGGGGGCCAGCTTCTGGCTCGCGGCGGCGACGGCCTGGGGCGGGTCTTCGGGCGAGAAGATGCGCTTCTTGGCGGCCTTGTCGACCGGGTCCGAGCAGGCCCCGAGGAGCAAGAGGAAAATGATGGCAGTACGCGAAGGAGTCACTGGAAGGGCGGGCACCCTAGCAGGGCGATGAACAAGTGGTAGAAGCCGCGAACGCATGCAGAGCCTGAAAGACAAACTGCTCAAAGCCGGTCTTGTTTCCGAGGACCAGGCAAAGAAGGCCGACGAAGAGAAGGCGAAGGCGCCGCCACCGCGAGGTGACCGCCCGCCGTCGCGCGCGCAGTCGTTTGCCGCGCCGAGGCCTGCCTCGAACCGGCCTCCACCTCCCAGCCGGCCTCCGCCTGCCTCCAACCGGCCCCCGCCCTCTTCCCGCCCGCCGGTTTCGTCGGCGCCGATGCGGATCCCGAAGCTGCCTCCGCTGCCCGGCAGCAAGGAAGCGCAGCGCAACGACGCCAAGAAGCAGGTGCAGCTCGACCGCTTCATTCGCGAGAAGGTGCTGGCCGCACAGGTCGAGGTCGAGTCTGGCCCGACGACCTTCTACTTCGTGACGCGCAAGCAGAAGCTGCGTCGGCTCGAGCTGTCGGAAGCGCAGGCGAAGCTGCTCGAGGAAGGGAAGCTCGCCGTCGTCGAGCGCCCGGACCCCGACAAGATTGACCACGCGCTGGTGCCGCCCGAGACGGCGAAGGAACTGTTCGAGGCCAGCGACAAGACGGTGCGCTTCTGGAACCGCGATGGCCAGGCCGTTGGATTCCTCACCGAGGCCGAGATTGCATCGCGGCACTCCGAGGCCGATGAGCCCGAGGCGCCCGCGGCTGCTGTTGCTGCCGAACCAGGCCCCGCTGCTGCCGAGACCTGGATCACCATCAAGCGCGCTTAGACAGTCAGCCCGGTGAGGTGGTTGAGGAACGCCATCCGCACGTCCTCGGGCACTGCCTTGGCTTTGAAGGTGTCCATATCGATGGGCACGGTGATGATCTCGACCTGGGCGCAGAGGGTCGCGGTGTCGTTCAAGAACAGCTGGTAGCGGTTGGTGATCGACTTCGACGACAGCTTCACCGTTTCCATCGAGATGCGAACGATGTCGCCGAACCGCAGCGGGTGCTTGAAGTCGGCTTCGGCGTGAACGCTGGGGTAGCCGACTTTGCGCTTCTGCAGCATCTGCGCGTACGTGATGCCGACGGCCTCGGCGAAGAAGTCTTCGAAAGTCTGGTGGCAGTAGCCGAAGAGCTTCGGGAAATAGACGACGCGCGCGAAGTCGACGTCGTCGAACCGCACCGGGATCTTCTTGAGGAAGGCCATCAGGCGAAAGCGTCCAGCCCGGTGATGGCCTTGCCGAGAATCAGCGTATGCACCTCGTGCGTGCCCTCGTAGGTGTAGACGGACTCGAGGTTCAGCATGTGGCGCACGGGCGGGTACTCGTCGGTGATGCCGTTGGCGCCGTAGATGCTGCGGGCCAC
Organism: Myxococcales bacterium; assembly: GCA_038206395.1. GTDB lineage: Bacteria > Myxococcota > Myxococcia > Myxococcales > Myxococcaceae > JAGSPQ01. Next base: position 70,055 of record JBBRAX010000035.1, read on the forward strand.
GCGCGCGATGTCGAGCGCGACCTTCACGTTGTTCCGCTTACAGACCGACACCTGCTCGGGCGAGACCTTGCCGTGGATGTCTTTGAGCTTCGCGAGCCGCCACGCGAGCAGCTGGCCCTTCACGATTTCCTGGAGCATGTCGGCCAGCTTTTCCTGCGTCAGCTGGAAGGCGGCGATCGGCTTGTTGAACTGGATGCGCGACAGCGCGTACTCGCGGGCGCCTTCGAAGCACGCCACCGCGGCGCCCATCACCGCGAACGAGATGCCCATGCGCGCGTTGTTGAGGCACGACAGCGGGCCCCGCAGGCCCTGCACGTTCGGCAGCATGTTCTTTGCCGGCACGCGGACGTCGGCGAAAGAAAGCTCGGCCGTGTACGAGGCGCGCAGCGAGAACTTCCCCTTGATCTCTTCGGCTTTGTAACCAGACATGCCCTTCTCGACCAGGAAGCCGCGGATGCTCTCTTGCCCGCCGTCGTCGACCTTCGCCCAGACGATCGCCACGTCGGCGATGGTGCCGTTCGTGATCCACATCTTTGCGCCGTTGAGCACGTAGTGGTCGCCGTCTTTCTTTGCGCGGGTGCGCATGCCGCCCGGGTCCGAACCGAAGTCGGGCTCGGTCAGGCCGAAGCAGCCGATGAGCTTTCCCTGCGCCATGCCCGGCAGCCACCGTTCTTTCTGCTCGTCCGAGCCGTACGCGTAGATGGGGTACATGCACAGCGAGCTCTGCACCGACGCGAAGCTGCGCAGGCCCGAGTCGCCGCGCTCGAGCTCCTGAAGAATGAGGCCGTAGGTGATGTTGTTGAGGCCGGCGCAGCCGTAGCCCTTGAGGGTCGCTCCGAACACGCCGAGCTCAGCGAGCCGCGGGATGACTTCCGATGGAAACGTGCCGTTGCGGAAGTGTTTGCCGACGATCGGCAAATATTCTTTGTCGATGAAAGCGGCGACGGTGTCGCGGGCTGCCCTCTCTTCGGGCTCCAGCAGGTCATCGATTCGGTAGAGGTCGGTGATGGCGGCTCGGCTCATGCCGCCGCGTCTATCACGCTCACCGCTTGCCGCGGACGATCACCGGGCCGGTGTTGTCACTGCCGCGATCAAAACTGGCCGGAAACGGCGAGCATCCCGCCCTGGGGTCCGAACGCCGGCATCCACCGCAGCGACGAGGGGACGGCGCGCAGCTTCTTCAGCATCGTCGCGTTGTACTGGGACACGAGGTGAATCGCTTCGTCGTGGTCGACGACGTCGGGCTTCTGCCAGTAGGCGATGGTCGTGAGCAGCATCGCGCTGCCGAGGCCTGCGGCGATGAAGGCGGTGCCGCCGATTTGCTGGAAGCGGTTTGACGCAGTGCAGCGGTTGTAGTTGTCGACGTTGTCGACACAGAACGCCGAGTTCATGTCGGTCGCCTTCGAGAGCATCAGCACGCCGGCGATGACGCCGCCAACCGCGAGTGCGCCGGCCGCGATGGCGAAACCGATGCGGCGGTTCATCGCGCCTCTGCTCAGGGCGACCAGGTCAGGGCGGCCGACCCGCTCGTAGAACTCGAAGCGGGTCAGCGTCTTCTTCTCGCGGCCCAGGCGCGGGGCGTGGGTGGCGCTGTCCCAGACGAGGGCCTGGTCGAAGAAGGCGGGCGGCATCGCTGCGACTGCGGGCGCTTCCCGCGCGTCCGGAGGCGGCGACGGCTCAGGCACCTGGGCAGCGATCGTCAACAGCAAGGAGGTGATCACGGGGCGCGCATCCTACCCATTTCGAAACGCGAGCTCGAACAGCGGCGGTTCGGGCGGCAACGTGAGCGTCTCGTCGAGCGCGGGAGCGGAGATTTGGACGAACGCTCCGTTCTTCCAGATGAGCAGCCGGTGCGCTTCCAGCGGAAGGTCGAAGTCGGCGCGCAGGCGCGTTGGGTGCCCCTCGTCTACCTCGAGCACGGTGACGCGAAGCCCGTCGAGCGTGACGACCTGGCCGGGACTGAAGCCGAAGGCGTCGCTGCGCATCAGCTGCTCGAAGACGGTGTCGAGCAGGCGGCCGTCGATCACTTTGAGCTCCAACGATTTGTCTCCGACGCGGGTGACCTGGTGACCTTGCGGCGACATCGACAGGGTCCACCACCGATCGGGGCGAGGGCGGCCGTGGTGGCCGAGGTACAGCGGGCCGTAGATCGCGGGAGCCGGATCCGAGGCGGTGAGCAGCACCACCCTGCCCTCGAAACGATCGGCCGGTTCGGAAAGCACGGCCTGTTCACTCGCGCGCGCGTAGCGGTCGATGATGGTGGTCGAGACGAGCCACGACAGCGGGGGCATCACGATGTTCAAGATGCCGAGCCAGGCGACGACGGCCCACGCGCGCTTCCGGCGCTGCCACGCGGCGCGGAGGAGGATGGCGAAGACGCCCATTGCGCCGACTGAAGCCGGCAGCAGCATGCGATCGAGCGGAAAGGTGGCGAGGCCGGGGATGAGGGCGGCCAGCGCTCCGAGAGAGAGCCAGCGGACGGCGCGGCGATCGTCGGCAGACAGAAGCGGCCAGAGGCCCTTGAGCGTTGTGGCGAGCAGCGTGGTGCCGACGACGCCCGCGACGACGAGGTACGGGCGCGTGTGCGGCAGCAGCAACCAGAGGTCGCTGGTGATGTTGAGGGTGAGCGCGCCGAGCAGCGCGAACAGCCGGGGCGGCGCTGATTGCAGGTAACCGAGCGGGTCGATGCCGGGGTCGAGGTAGGTGCCCGAGCCGTACGCGCCGTAGCCGAGGCTGCGGTAGACGATCGCCCAGACGACCAGAACGCCGACGAATGGAGCGAAGCCGCGCGCCGCGCCCGCCCACCCCTTCCCGCGCACCAGCTCATACGCAGCAAAGTACCCGGTGAACGCGAGCGCCGATTCGCCACCGGTGAGGCCGACCGCGAGCCCGAGCCACGCGAGCCAGCGGCCCGGCGCCCAGCCCTGCTCGCGCCACTTCAGGTGCGCCGCGAGGGCGAACACGCAGGCCACGGCACTGACCAGCGAGTTCCGGTTTGCGAGCCACGCGACCGGCATCATGTGCGCGTCGTCGAGGGTGAACAGCAGCAGCGCGAGCGCAGCCGACGCTTCGGGAATCGCGCGCTTGTAGAGCGTGCTGATCGCGAAGATCAGCAGCACGAACCACAGCCCTGAGTGAACGTGGTGCACCCACGCGGTGCGGCCGAGAAAGGTGTGGTCGAAGTAGATCAGCGCGGAAGACAGCGGTCTGAAGAAGCGCAGCCGCAGCTCGGGCAGCGTCCACCACGGCAGCGGGCCGCGATCGACGAAGGCGTGCACCTCGGCCGGGGTGTGCACGAAGGTGAAGTAGTTCAGCGGGCGCGACGGCAGCATCACCCCGTCGGTTGCCGCCAGCTGCATGTAGTCGTCGAGCACGAAGCCGAGCCGAAGCGTCAACGCCGACAGGCCGACCGCGAGGGCCAGGCAGATCCACCCCATGCGCCTCATTGAGCGCTGCCGTACCGCATTCGCCCCTTCGGCAAAACCTGACATAACGCTGTCATCAAGGATTCGTAGGGTTGTCGAATGGAGACAAACCGATGAAACGCACCTTCTGGCAGACCCCCACTGGCTTCTCGCTTCAGGCATCCTCCGAGTTCTACGCGGGCTTCACCCCGGGCAGCGGAATGGCGGTGGCCGACGCGCAGCAGCTGACGCTGGCCTTTCGGCTCGATCAGACTTTCGAGGCGGTGGCGGTTGGGTTGCGGGAAGGCGAAGGGAAGATTCTCGCCGACGTCGAAGGCACTGCCGACGTGGCGGCGGTGAGAAAGCAGGTGTCGCGAATGCTCGGGCTCGACGCGGACGCGAAGGCGTGGGCAAAGGTCGGCGAGAAGGACCCGGTGGTCGGAAAGCTGCAGCGCGAGTTCTCAGGCTTCTTCACTGCAGCGAAGCCGTCGCCTTATGACGCAGCGGCGTGGGGGGTGATCGCTGCGCGGATCAACATGAAGCAGGCGGCGCGGATCAAGATGGGGCTGGCCGCCCAGTACGGCGACACGGTGACGTTGCACGGGCGATCGCATGCGGTGTTTCCGTCGCCGAAGCAGCTGCTGCAGGTGCCGGCGTTCGAAGGCTTGTCGGAAGTGAAGCTCTCGCGATTGAAGGGAATTGCGGTGGCGGCGCTCGAGGGAAAGCTGGATGCGGAAGTGTTGCGCGGGCTCGACGAGAAGACGGCGCTTGCGGCGCTGCAGGAACTCGAGGGCGTCGGCCCGTGGACGGCGAGTCACATTCTGTATCGCGGAGCGGCGCTGATCGACGCAGTGCCCGAGGCCGAGCCGCGCGTGCTTCACGGACTCGCCGCTGCGTACGGGCTGAAGGCGGCGACGGTCGAGACGATGCGCGAGCTCAGCGAAAACTGGCGACCCTTCCGGATGTGGGTGTGCGTTTTGTTGGCGCGGCACCTCGGGAAGATCGGCGGGTGGAACAACAAATCGCTGGGAAAGGAGCGGGCGAAGGCCGGCCGCGCGCTGATGCGCACCTGAGCTTTTTGAGTAAGGTCCGCCGGATGCGAAGGTCGGTTCGGTGGTGGATGGCGGCGGCGGTGTTGCCGCTGCTCGCGTGCTCGTCGGGTCCGGCCGATGGCGCCCTGAAGGTGGTGGTGAAGTTCGGCGCGGCCTCGGCGACGAAGTGTGTGATCGTCCAGGTGCGCAGCGGGGGCACGAAGGTGTCGACGGCGGCGCTCAATCGCAAGACGAAGCCCGAGCTCGTCGTCGGTGTGAAGAAATCGGTCGAGCTCAGCGGCACGGTGCAGCTGCAGGCGATGGGCTACTCGGCCGAAGGTTGCACCGAGGGTGCGCAGGTCGAGTCGAGCGCCGTCGAGAGCGCCGACCTCGATGCGCTGGGCGTGACCACTGTCGTGCTCCGGCTCGACCCTTCCGACCCAGGCGACGGCGGCATGGACGTCGATCAAGACAGCGACACGTACAAGAAGTCGGTGGACTGCGACGACACGAACCCGGCGATCAACCCGGGCGTGGCCGAGAAGTGCAGCAACGGTCTCGACGACAACTGCGACCTGGCGCTCGACTGCGCGGATCCGAAGTGCGGCGGCGCGAGCTGCAACGACAACGACGCCTGCTCGGCGATCGACGTGTGTATGAACGGCGTTTGCGTCGGCACGCAGGTGATGGCGTGCACCAGCACCAACCCGTGTGAGCTCAGCCCCGGCCTCTGCTCGGCGGGCGCGTGCCAGTTCGCCGTGAACGTCGGCGCGGTGTGCCCGACCGGGTTTTGCCGCGCGGACAAGACGTGTGCATTGGGCGAGGTGAACTGCGCCAACGGCGTCGATGACGACAACGACGGCGGCGCGGACTGCGCGGACTCGGCGTGCGCGGATCAAGCGTGCGACGCGGGCGTGCTGCTGTGCCACTCGGGAGCGACCTGCCAGGCCGGCCAGTGTGCGCCGTTGGCATCGTCGGTGAAGACCTGCACGGCTCCGGCGGGTGGGTGCTTCACGGGGGGCGCGTGTCAGGCGGACGCGGGCTGTGTCTTCACGCAACTGGACGCAGGCGCGACGTGTCCAGGTGGATCGTGCAGGGCGGACGCGGGCTGCGGGCCGGTGGAAGCGGGAGCGCTGTGTGCGAACGGCCTCGATGACGACGGCGACGGGCTCACCGACTGCAGCGACCCGAGCTGCAACGCGAGCGCATGCGACGACGGGATGAGCTGCACGAAGGGCACGGTCTGCGTCGGGCTCGCGTGTGGCGGCGGCATGGGGCAGGTCTGCCCGGCAGCGCCGGCGTGCAGCGTGACGAGCATGTGTCTGGCGGATGGCGGGTGCGTGTTCGCTGCAGGGCCGGCAGGCGTGGCGTGTGGAGATGGCGGCACGTGCACGCCGAGTGGCGCGTGCGCGTTCGACGCGGGCGTTTCGGATGCGGGTGGATTCCCCTACGTGCCGTCGAACTTCAACCCGGCCGCGATTCCGGCGGTGCAGATCATGGGCGACGTGCGGTTCACCAACTGCACCGCGGTGTTCGACGCGACGACGGGGCTATGGCCGCAGACGTGTTTGCAGTTCGTGCCGCTGCCGTTCTCGGTGACGCAGCCGGGGGGCGAGCAGGTCTGGGTGTTGGCGATGCGGTCGCTGACGATCGACGCGAACGCGGCGCTGCGGCTGCAGGGAAACCGGCCGGTGATCCTCGCGATCTACGGCGGCGCGGATTTCAGCGGGCCGGTGAGCGCGCGAAGCACGCAGTCGGGCGCCGGAAGTGGGCTCGGCGCGGGCGGCAACTGGTCAGGGTGTGCAGCGGCGGGCCTTCTGGGGACGAACGGCGGACAGCGCTCGGGCTTCGGAGCAGGTGGCGGTGGAGCGGCGTTCGCGACGGACGGCGGCAATTCGGTGACGAGCATGACGGCGGTGGGCGGGGTCGGTGGCGTGGGCAAGGCCGATTCGCTGGTGCCGTTGCATGGTGGGTGCAAGGGCGGCACGGGTGGCGGCGCGACGGCGGCGGCGGGCGGCGCGGGTGGCGGCGCGGTGCAGGTCAGCGTGTCGGGAACGTTGAAGGTGAGTTCGTGGATTTCGGCGAGCGGCGGGGGCGGCCGGGAGGGCGGCACGAACACGGGCGGCGGCGGAGCGGGAAGCGGCGGCGCGGTGTTCCTCGAGGCCTCGGCGATCGACCTGGCTGCGACGGCGCGGCTCACGTGCAACGGCGGCGGCGGCGCGGAAGGTGGCGGCGCCAACGACCCGGGAGCGAATGGCGTCGATGGCTCGGCGAACAGCGCGACGCCGGCCCCGGGGGGTCCCTTCATGACGCTGAACAACACCAACGGCGGCAACGGTGGAAATGGCGCGGCTGGAGCCATCGCGGCTGAGCCGGGCGAGCTGAACAACAACAGCTCGGGGGGTGGTGGCGGTGGGCTCGGGCACATCCGGCTGCGCGCGATCAACGCGTGCGTCACAACCGGCGCGGTGCTCTCGGGGATCGTGAGTCGCAGCCCGAACTGCCCGCCGTGACACACGGGGTGGTCGAGGCGGTGAAGTGCGACTACCTCCCAAGCCCGCGGGCCTGGTTCGGCCGAGCGCCCGCCTCAAAGTGATCCTGCACCCTTAGCGACACCCCCGACACCTCCGTCGGACCGTCGGACCGTCGGACCGTCGGACCGTCGGACCGTCGGACCGTCGGAGCGTCGGACCGCCGTCAGAGCGTCGGACCGCCGTCAGAGCGTCGGACCGTCAGAGCGTCGGACCGCCGTCAGAGCGTCGGACCGCCGTCAGAGCGTCGGACCGTCGGACCGTCGGACCGTCAGAGCGTCGGACCGTCGGACCGTCAGAGCGTCGGACCGTCGGACCGTCGGACCGTCGGACCGTCGGTCCGTCGGACCGTCGGAGCG
>JBBRAX010000036.1:0-77218 GCA_038206395.1 Myxococcales bacterium
CGTCCACCCGCTTTCCTCTCGACCACAGCCCCTCATGCTTCGGCCAAGTCCGGCCCGGGCTACCTGCGCGCGACAGATGAGACATCATCGATTCACGCGCTCAACCGGTCACCCGCATACGATCGCGGATCAAGCCTGGCCCTGGCGTCGCAAGATCGCTTCTTTGAATTACCTCCTGGCTTCGCATGTCTGGCGACAAGATCACAATGGCTTCACGCACCAAGACCCTGGCTTCATCGACCACGTCGTCAACAAGAAGGCCGAGGTCGTGCGTGTCTATCTCCCGCCCGACTCGAACTGTCTCTTGTCGGTGATGGACCATTGCCTCCGAAGCCGTCACTACGTCAACGTCGTGATCGCGGGGAAGCACCCCGCGCCGCAGTGGCTGACGATGGATGCCGCCACGAAGCACTGCGCCAAGGGCATTGGCATTTGGCAGTGGGCCAGCAACGACCAGGACGCGCGACCCGACGTGGTCATGGCCTGTTGTGGCGACGTGCCCACGCTGGAGACGCTCGCCGCAGTTTCGATCCTCCGCGAGCGCCTTCCAGCGCTGAAGATTCGAGTGATCAACGTTGTCGACCTGATGCGGCTGCAACCTCGAAGCGAACACCCACACGGCCTGAACGACCTCGACTTCGACGCGCTGTTCACCAAAGACAAGCCGGTCATTTTTGCTTTCCACGCCTACCCGTCGCTGATCCACAAGCTGACGTATCGGCGCACAAATCACGAGAACATCCACGTTCGAGGCTACAAGGAAGAGGGCACCATCACGACTCCGTTCGACATGACGGTTCTGAACGACATGGACCGCTACCACCTCGTGATGGATGTGATCGACCGCTTGCCGCAGACCGGCGAGAAAGGCGTCGATCTGAAGGAGCACCTCGAGGGCAAGCTGCTCGAGCACCGGCGCTACATCAACAAACACGGCCAGGACCTGCCCGAGATACGCAACTGGCAGTGGGGCCAGCCTTCATGCGCCAGAGCGCGCGCATCGACACGGCGCGCGCGCTCGTTGCTGAAGAAGAGGGGCTCCTCGCGGTGGACGAGAGCAGCCCCACCTGCAACCAGCGTTTCGCCGAGATTGGGGTACGTCAGACGGAGGAGACGCGCCGCGCCTATCGGGAGTGGCTCTTTCGCACACCCAGCCTCAGCGCGTCGATCAGCGGCGTGATTCTCTACGACGGGACCAATCGCGAGCGAACCATCGACGACACTCCATTTGTGGAGGCAATCATCGCTGCCGGCCTCGTGATCGGTATCAAGGTGGACACCGGCGCCAAAGACCTGGCCGGGTCACCCAGGCGAGAAGGTCACCGAGGGCCTGGGTGGGCTGCCAGAGCGTTTGGCGGAGTACTCTCGAAGCGGTGCGCGATTTGCCAAGTGGCGTTCGGTGTTCTCAATCGGCGACGCCAGCCCCAGCCGTGGCGCCATAGAAGCGAACGCGCGCTGCAGCCAAGTGACCGAGGCCGTCGTGTGGGCGGTTTTCGCCCATCTCTCCGAGCAACGGGTGGTGCTCGAGGGGCTGATTCTCAAGCCGAATATGGTGCTCACCGGATCGACCTGTTCGGAGCAACCGCCCGTCGACGAGGTGGCCGACGTCTCGTTTGCGCGCATGCTTCAAGAGCCGGCTTTGGAGATTTGGCGCGGCCAGAAGGCCAACGTGGCCGCTGCTCAGGAAGCTCTCTTTCATCGCGCGACGTGCGACCGCGCGGCCAGCCCCGGGCAATACACCGACGCACTCGAACAGGAGTCGGCATGACCCCCACGCTGCGCCTGTATCTGGTTCGACACGGAGAGACCGAGTGGTCGCAGTCCGGACGCCATACGGGCCGCACGGATATTGATTTGACACCCCACGGAGAGGACGAAGCACGGCGGCTTGCGATCGGGCTGTCGAGGACGTCGTTTGACCATGTGCTCACCAGCCCGCGACGGCGGGCGCGGCGCACGTGTGAACTGGCCGGCCTCGGGCCGACTGCGCTGATCGACGCCGACCTGGTGGAGTGGGACTACGGCGACTACGAGGGCCGATTGACGGCGGACATCCACCGCGCCGATGCGGACTGGGACCTTCATCGCGACGGGTGTCCTCGCGGTGAGACGCCCGCTCAGGTGGTCGCCCGCGCGGATCGCCTGTTGGCGCACCTTCGTGCGCTCACCGGGAACGTCGTCCTGTTTGGTCATGGGCAGTTCAGCGGAGTCCTGGCGGCGCGCTGGGTCGGCTTGCCTGTCATTGAGGCAAAACACTTCCCGCTCGGCACTGCGTCGTTGAGCATCCTCAGCTACGCGATGCATCACCCCGAAGTTCCTACGATCGAACGATGGAACCTGACGGGAGACGCAGTTGCTCGGCGCAGCGAGGGTCAGAAAGAGAGCAGCCTCGGGCCGCGGAGACCCGCGGTCGAACGATGGGAGAACGACGGCGGCGCGACTCTCACCGAAAGGGTCGTGAGCGCGGCCCCGAAGAGGCTGGTGGTCTTTGACCTGGATGGCACGATTGCACCGAGCAAGTCCGCGGTCGACCCCGAGATGGCGGGCCTGCTCAGCAAGCTACTCGAGATCGTCGAGGTGGCGATTATTTCGGGTGGCGACTGGCCGCAGTTTCAGAAGCAGTTGCTGTCTCATCTGCTGCCCGCAGCGAACTTGAAGTCGCTGTCGCTGCTGCCAACCTGCGGCACCAAGTTCTACCGGTACTCCGCTGGGTGGGACCTGCTCTATTCGGAGGACTTCGCAGCCGAAGAGCGAGACACGATCATCGCCGCGCTGACGTCGTTGATCGAGTCCTCTGGCGTCGGGGGCGCTCGAACCTGGGGCGAGGTGATCGAAGACCGCGGCAGCCAGATCACTTTTTCGGCCCTCGGGCAGGAAGCCCCCCTTGACGAGAAGAAGCAGTGGGACCCGGACTTTGCCAAGCGCAAGCGGATGCAGGCGAGCCTCAAGCAGCGCATCCCCGGCTACTCCGTTCGCCTGGGCGGCACGACGTCGATCGACGTAACCAGGCCGGGCATCGACAAAGCCTACGGGATCAGAAAGCTGCGCGAGCTTCGCGGCATCGCGACCGACGAGATGCTCTTCATCGGAGACGCCCTGTTCCCCGGCGGCAACGATTTTCCGGCACGGGAAGCCGGAGTCGTCTCGGTTCAGGTTCGAGACAGCGAAGAGACGAAGCGCTTGATCGAGACGATTCTCGCCTGCAGAAACGGCTTCTAGCCGCTGGCAACGTCGACCTTTCCGCGCACGGACGCGAGGCGCTCGCCGACCTGCCTTCGGTCGTGGGCGGCGGGCAGGCTGCGCTCTGCCAGCTCGGCGATCGCGTCGAGGTGCTCGAGAATCGCCTTCCGTCGCCGCGGGCTGTCGGTCACACCTGCCAGCACCTGAAGTGACCACAAGAGCCGCAGCAACACCGCGGTGTTGCCGGTGGCGTTGGCGCGAATCTCGTCGAAGGCTGCGGCCAGGAGCTCGGGGAAATCGGGCCTGAGGGCGATCACCCTCAGCTCGCCGTCCTCGTAGCGAAGCTTCGAGGGCACGCTGCACCCGGCGAGCAGATGCATGATCGCCGTCAGGTAGTCGACGCAGATGATCGCCGTGGTCGTGTCGTTGACGCTCGGCGACAGCGCCTTGAGCGCGATGTCCACGATCTGCCGGATCCCGAAGGCGACGTCTTGGTCCGTGGTGCGGTGGCGGCTGAGGCTGAACGCGTTCCGCAGCGCGGCCACCACCTCTTCACTCGCCGGCTCGGGCAGTGAGATCGACACCAGCGCGCTCTCGTGGATCACGAACGCCCCGATGCCCTGCTCCATCCGGATGACGCCCTGGTGCGCGCGCGCGACCGCGAGCAGCGCCGCGCTGTCGATCGAGTCGATGTAGCCATTTCCCCTGGCCGCCACCGTCTGCCAGCGCCGCTCGGACACCGCGCCTTCCACCGCGTCCTCGCTGGTCGGAGCGCCCGCTGCGATCCGTTCGGGGAAGAGGCGCTTGATCGCGCCCATCGTCTCTGACGCCACCGCCGAGACGATGCTCGAGGCCTGAATCGACGACGCGATGCGGTGAATGAAGAAGATCAAAACCGCGATGCTCCCGATCGCCAGGCCGACCGCGGTCAGCACCGCGACCCGGGGGACGAAGCCCCCGTCTTCACCGCCGCGGATGGTGCGCAGAAGAATCAAACAATAGGTAAAGATGCCCGCGAACACGCCGAGCACGACCTGGGTCACCGGGTCGGCCATGAAGTTTCGAAGGATGCGCGAGGTGTACTGGCTCGACGCCAGCGCCAGCGTCACGAGCGTCATCGAGAAGGTGACCCCCACCACCGACATCATCGAGCCGGCGATGGTCGACAAGATGCTCCGGGCCCCTTCCGGGCCGGCACCGAAGAGGCGTGGCCACCGCATCAGCTGATCCTCGAGCCCCTCGGCCGGCAGCTCGATCAACCCCACTGCCAGGCCTGCGCTGCCCGCGACGATCAGGCCGGGCACGAACCAGAAGCTGGAGCGAAGGCTGACCCACAGCCGGCGAAGTCTCAGCATTGGCAGATCCCGATGGGGCTTGGCGTGGACGCAGTGCGGGTCATGTGCTCAGGCGTCGCGGCTGCAAGTGTGCGGCCATGGGCACGGCTTCGTACGACTTCGCCCTGCCCTTCGGCTCGACGGCTGGGTCATTGTGCCCCGCTGCGGCATTGCGGCCCGTGAGCGACCCAGCGCCGGCGCCTTTGAGATCCGCGCCCACGTCGTCGAGCTCGCGCATCGCGCGGGGGGCCGCGGGGGCGGGTCGCCCCGACGTCAGCAGCTTCACGTGCGAGCCTCCGACGTCGATGACCAGAACTTTTCATGTGAGGGGAGTCTTTCGTGGGGAAACACAGCCCGCCAGTGTCTAAAGGGGCGCGCCCGATGCCCATGTTGATTGAAGACTACGCCTTCATCGGCGATACCCATGCGGCAGCGATGGTCGGCCGCGACGGCTCGATCGACTGGCTGTGCCTGCCGCGGTTTGACTCGCCTGCCTGCTTCGCCGCGCTGCTGGGGCGGCCGGAGCATGGGCGCTTTCTGCTTGCGCCCCCGAAGGATCAGATCGTCGCCACCCGGCGCCGGTACCGGCCAGGGACGCTGATCCTCGAGACCGAGTTCGACACGGCGACCGGCACGGTGCGGGTGATCGACTTCATGCCTCCGCGCGATCAGCGACCCAACCTGATCCGGCTGGTCGAGGGCGTTTCAGGTGAGGTGCGCCTGGGCCTCGAGCTGATCATCCGCTTCGACTACGGCGAAGTGGTGCCGTGGGTTCGCCGCCTCGATGGCAGCGTTTGCGCGATTGGGGGCCCCCAGTCGCTGGATCTGCGGACGCCGATCGAGACCTACGGCAGCGGGCTGACGACCATCGCCGACTTTGCGGTGCGCGCTGGCGAGCAGATCCCCTTCGCGCTGACCTGGCACCTGTCTTTCGAGGAAGCCCCGCCCACGATCGACTGCAAGAGCGCACTGGCCGACACCCAGGCGTACTGGGAAGAATGGTCGGCCCGCTGCACCTACCAGGGGCCGTACCGGGAGGCGGTGGTGCGATCGCTGATCACGCTCAAGGGGCTGACGTACGCCCCCAGCGGAGGCATCGTCGCGGCGGCCACGACGTCGCTGCCCGAGTGGCCGGGCGGAGTACGCAACTGGGACTACCGGTATTGCTGGCTGCGCGACGCGACGTCGACCCTGGACTCGCTGCTGGCCAATGGCTACCGGGACGAGGCAGCGGCGTGGCGCGACTGGCTGCTGCGCGCGGTGGGGGGCGATCCGTCGAACCTGCAGATCATGTACGGCGTCCGGGGCGATCGACGAATGGTCGAGCGCGAGCTGCCGATGCTGCCGGGCTATGAAGGCTCGCGGCCGGTGCGGGTGGGCAACGCCGCGGCCGACCAGCTGCAGCTCGACGTGTTCGGCGAGGTGATGGACGCGCTGTTCCAGGCGCAGCGCACCAACCTTCCGGCTGATCCGTATGCCTGGAGGCTGCAGGGCCAGCTGCTGAACTTCCTCGAGGCCAACTGGCGCAGCCCCGACGAAGGGATCTGGGAGATCCGCGGCAAGAGCCAGCACTTCACCCACTCGAAGGCGCTGGTGTGGGTCGCCTTCGATCGCGCGGTGAAGGCATCCGAGCAGTTCCGCCTCGAGGGCCCCGTCGAGAAGTGGCGCGCGCTGCGAGACGAGATTCACGCCGATGTCTGCGCGAAGGCGTTCGACCCTCAGCGAGGGGCCTTCATGCAGAGCTACGGCTCGACGCACCTCGACGCGAGCACGCTGCTGCTCGCGGTGGTCGGGTTCCTGCCCCCGACGGATCCCCGGATCCAGGGCACGGTGCGGGCGATCGAGCAGGGCCTCTGCCGCGACGGCTTCGTGCAGCGTTACAGCACGGACGACAACGGCTCAGATGGGCTGCCGGGAAAGGAGGGGGCGTTTCTCGCCTGCTCGTTCTGGCTGGCAGACAACTACGCGCTCGCCGGAAGAATGGACGATGCGCGGGCGCTGTTCGAAAGACTGCTCGCGGTCCGCAACGACCTGGGCCTGCTGGCCGAAGAGTACGACCCCGTGGCGCGGCGACAGCTGGGCAACTTTCCGCAGGCCTTCAGCCACGTCGGGCTGATCAACACCGCGCTGAACCTCACCCCCGCACAGCCGAAGCCTGGTCGTGAGCGCGGCCAGAGCCCCTGACGCGAAGCGCCGAAATTTCAGTGGCCTTTTGACTGCCTCGTGCGCATTGAGAGCCGATGAAAACCGACACTTTCAAGCTTGGCGGCGAGCGCGAGATCCACCGCCTCGGGTTCGGAGCGATGCGCCTCACCGGCAAGGGCATCTGGGGGCCTCCGAAGGATCGCGAGGAGGCGTTGCGCGTGCTGCGCGCCCTGCCCGGCCTCGGGGTCGACTTCATCGACACCGCCGACTCGTACGGCCCCGACGTTTCCGAGCCGCTGATTCGGGAGGCGCTGCATCCCTACGGCAAGATGCTGATCGCCACCAAAGGCGGCCTCGAGCGGCCCGGCCCCGACCGCTGGAAGCCCAATGGCGACCCGAAGCGCCTCATCGCCCAGGCCAAGAAGAGCCGCGACCACCTCGGCGTCGATCAGATCGACCTCTGGCAACTGCACCGCATCGACGCGGCGGTTCCGCGCGACGAGCAGTTCGCCGCCATCCGCGAGCTCCTCGACACCAAAGTGATTCGCTTTGCGGGCCTGAGCGAAGTGAGCGTCGAAGAGATCGAAGCCGCCGCGAAGGTGTTCCCCGTGGCGACGGTTCAGAACAAATACAACATCGCCGATCGCGCGAGCGAGAAGGTGCTCGATCACTGCGAGAAGAAGAACATCGGCTTCATCCCCTGGTTCCCGCTGGCCGCTGGCAACCTCGGCGTCGGGCGCGCGCTCGAGAGCGTCGCGAAGAAGCACGCGGTGGAGCCCGGGCAGGTCGCGCTCGCGTGGCTGCTGCATCGCAGCCCGGTGATGCTCCCGATTCCCGGCACCAGCCAGGTCGCGCACCTGAAGGAAAACGTCGCCGCGGCGGCGATCGCGCTGTCCGCCGAAGACTTCGCCGCGCTGGCAGCCCGCTAGCCTTTCAAGCTCGCGATCGGCTCGAGCCGAATGCGCGGCACGACGAGATCCTTCTCGTCTTCCAGGACCTCGCCGAGGTCGCGGTACGCCGCCGGCGCTTCCTCGACCAGGGCGTGAAGGCGCGTCTGATCGAAGACCACGCGCCGCAGGCTGTGCCGCAGCTTGTCGGGCGTGATCGCGTGGTGCGCCTGGCTGCGGGTCATCACCCGGCCCGCGCCGTGCGAGGCGGAAGTGAACGACGTCGGCTCGCCCAGGCCTTCGACCACATACGACGCGGTGCCCATCGAGCCCGGAATGAGCGCCCGGCTGCCCGCGGGAGCCGCGATCGCTCCTTTCCGGTGGATCCACAGCGGCCGACCGAAGTGCACCTCGCGTTGAACGAAGTTGTGGTGCACGTCGATCGTCTCCATCGGCTCGAGGCCCAGCACCCGAACTGCCGCTTCCCGAATCGCATCGCGGTTGGCGCGCGCGAAGGTGATCGCCCAGGCGAGGTCGGCGAGACAGGCCGCCCCTTCTGGCGTCTCGACGTTGAGGGCCGCGCCCACCCGAACGTGGTGCGCCGCGATCGCCGCGCCGACGCCGCGAGAACCCGAATGAATCAGCAGCCAGAGATCACCGCCGCCATCGCGATCGAGCTCGACGAAGTGGTTGCCGCCGCCCAGCGTGCCCAGGTGTCTGGGCGCCAACCGTTCACACGCATGCTGCAAGGCGTTGGTGGCGAACGCGTGGGGCAGCGGCGCGGCCGCCTTCTTTCTGTGGACCTCGTCGCCCACAGGAATCGCCGCGCCAAGCCCAGAGAGGAGCCGTTCGAGCTCGCGGCGCGACAGCGAGGCGGCCCGGAAGTCGAAGCGGATCGCCTGCATTCCGCAGCCCAGATCTCCGCCGAGGGCAGCCGGCACGATCGTCCGCTCTGTCGCGAACACCGAGCCGACCGCCACCCCGTTGGCCACGTGCAGATCCGGCATCGCCGCGACGTGCTCGACCACCCATGGCTGCGCGGCCAGCGTCTTCAGTTGCTCGCGCGCCCCCGCGGGCAAAGACCTTCCCCACGTCTTGATCGGAATCACCGCGGCACCACGCCGACGATCGTGAAGGTGAGCCTGGGCAGCTTCTTCAACGTCAGCTGCGCGGCGAGGCGCGCGCGCACGAAGCCGCTTGCCCGCTCGAGCCCCGCCTGCGCGCCTGTGCCCTCGCGATCCACGACGTACGCGATGCGCGCGTGGCCGGCGTCGGGGGACAACGTGACCTTCAGCAACCCGACTCCAGACAGCGCGGGGTCGGTGGCCTGGTCACGGATGATCGACTGCAACTCCATCAACATCAGCTGTTCGAGTCTTTGCGGGCGGGAACCTCCTTCGAGATCGAAGGCAGACGGGTGCCCCTGGCTTGAGCGCGCAGAGGTACGGCGGTTGGGTTTGGACATGGGGTGAAACGGTGAAGCCGAAAAGGGGGTACTGGCTTCAGCGAGCCACGCCCGCTGAGCAACCGGAGGCACCGTCGATGGCAGCGAGCATGGGGTACCTCCAGGTCTGCGGGGGAGGCGAGCCCTGACGTGGGTGGCACCTGCGGCCTGACGCGCGCGGGAAATTGCGCAGGCTCGCCGTGCAGTCACGCAAGGTTTGGCGAGGCACACCTGCCGGGCGCGCCGCCGTACCTGCTCGTTCACGGCACCGGCGATCTCTACGTGCCGTCGGGCCAGGCGGTGGCGTTTCGCGACGTACGACCGTCTGCGAGGCCCGCCACGTTTTAGTTACAGCCGATCTTCGTGTCGTTGATCGCGAGGTCATCGAACCAGGTGACGAGCGAGATGTTCGGCACCTGGTAGAAAATGTTTCCCACCGCGATCGAGGTGAAAGTCTTCAGCCGCGCGGCCGGTTTGTTGGTGAAGCCAATCGAAGGGATCTCCACGCTGTCCAGGAAGAATTGGTAGCTGTTGTTGGTGACGTCGACGTGCCACTCAACGCAATGCCACTTGTCGTCGAACTTGTAGTCGTACGCCGAGCCGTTGCAGCACGAGTCGTCGGGCAGGTTGTAGATGTACTGAAGCTTGCCCGACGGATCCTGCACGGTGTCGACGACGCGCGACTCGTTGCCGGCCTCCCGCAGCGCGACGAAGGTCACGTGGTAGTACGTGTTCGGCTTCGGCGCGGGGATCTGCACCTTGAAGAAGATGCGGCCCCAGTGCGTGCCGCCGACGGCGCCGAGCGACGAGATGTTCTTCTGCACGCGCGGCTGGCCGTCATCGTTGGATTCGCTCTTCAGTGCTTTGACGCCCGAGCGCGCCTGGTCCGTCGCCAGCCCGACCGTGCCCACGCCGTAGCCTGGGAGCGCCGTCCACCCCGTCGGGGTCGCGCCCACGTTGCCCAGCTCGAAGTCTTCGCAGAGCTTGTAGGTCGAGCCAGCGCAGCCTTTGGGTCCACCGCCGCCCGTCGCTGCGCCACCACCCGCTCCTCCGGAACCACCGCTGCCTCCGCCCGTCGCCGTGCCGCCGCCCGCCGCAACGCCGCCGCCACCGGTTCCGCCTGAGCCTCCCCCGGTCGAGTTGGTTCCGCCGCCGGCGCCAGCGCCGCCGCCCGATGCGCCGCTGCCTCCGCCGCTGCCGGTGCTCGAGCTGCCGCAGCCTACGGACACCACGGCGATCAGCAGAACCAGTCGGCGCATAGGCGGGCGACTATCGCCCAGAAATGCCCGCAGAAATGAGCGCCAAACGTAAGCGCCGCTGACGGCTGCCGGGAAATACGGGGGCGAGGTGCGCCCGATAACTCCCCTATGAATTACAAGATCCGCCCCGGAGACACGCTGAGCGCCCTCGCCCACCGCTTCCACACCACCGTCGGAGCGCTTGCCCGTCAGAACGGCATCCGCAACGTCAACCTCATCTACTCGGGAGCGAACCTCCGGGTTACTGACGGGTTCGACGGCGGAAGGTCGCCTGCGAAAAAGCCGAAAGGCACTTCCGGCTCGAGCGGATCCAGCGGCCCGTCGATCGTTGGCGGCTCGATTCACGCCACCGCGACGATGAAGCGCCTCGCCGCCGCCGGTCGCCAGGCGGCGATGGGCATGGGCGGGTACCACTCGCAGGGGCTCTGCGCGACGGGCGTCAGCCGCGCGATCGTGAGCGCGATGGGCATCAAGGTCTGGGGCAACGGCAACCAGATCGACAACAACCTCCCGAAGAACAAGTTCAAGCAGGTCAACATCTCGCTCGCCGAGGCGCTGAAGATCCCCGGCCTGGTGCTCACCTGGGAACGCACCTCGTCGGCGGCCGGTCAGAAGTACGGCCACACCGCGATCACCACCGGCGACGGCCGCTCGTCCTGCAGCGACTTCATCGAGAACAACACCCTCGGCGCCGGCGGCCGCAGCGGCCTGAAGATCTTCGTCCCGATCTAACCGCAGTTACCTCGGGGCCGAGCTGTCTCGACGAAGCGCCAGCAGCTCGCCGACCCGCCGCCGCGTCTCAACCAGCCGCGCGTCCCACAGCTCGCCCCACCGGCCATCTGGCAACCGCCCGTGCCGCCGCAGCTGCTGCGCATCTGCGCGCGCGACCAGCGCCTGCTTGTCTGCGCCCACCGCCGTCGGCCGCCGGTACGCCTCGAGCTTCGCCAGCGCGTCCCGAATCGCCGGCTCGACCGCCGCACGATCGCGCCCGACCAACCACTGCAGCAACGCCCACGAGAACTCCGCGTGCGTCCGTTCTTCCCTCGCAATCTGCTCGAGCACTGCCCGCGTCGCCGGCTCCTCACAACCTTCCGCGCAGGCGGCGGCCACGTCTGCGTTGAAGTCTTCGAGCTGGCACCCGTCGCCCAGGCTCTCGACCGCGAGTACCTGCAGCGCGGGGGCCTTCACGTCGAGCCCGCCCACCAACAACTCCGGCATCGGCTGCACCGAGAAAGACCTGCCCGAGTAGCCAGCCGCCAGCGCGAAGCACAGCCGCGTGTGGGCGATCTCTTCCATCGCGGCGCGGTGGCTCCACTCCATCAGCTCGGCCGGAGCGCCCACCGCCGCCAGCATCCACGAAATTCGCGAGAACGCCGGCACCGACGCGTGTTCCTTCTGCGCATCGTGCAGCCACAGCGCCTCCAGCGCGGCGCGCGTCGCCTCGTCGAGCCCCGCTGGGTCCGGGCGTGGGCCCTTTGTCCAGTCACTGCCCTCGCGCAGCTCGGGGTGCAGCTGACGGCCGCGAATCCGCAGCGGCCGGCCCCACGCGCCGCCCGCTCCCGCCATCGCGATCCAGCCGAGCGCGCCCGCCACCCAGCCGACCACGGCTCCCACCGACGCGAGCCCGCCGATCACCGCCGGAACCACGCCGTACTTCTTCGTCTTCATCCTCGAACGGATCCCCGCCACCAACGCGACGAGGCCAGCGATCAACTGAACCACTGCTACCAAAGTGAACAGGAAGAGCCACGTGTCGCGATCGTCACGCCCGACCAGAATCGACGTGAGCCACACGAACACGTTCACTCCGATCAACAGCAACGCCACCCCCATCGCAATCGAAGGCACAGGGCTGCGAACCGGGACGACGGGGCCAGGCGTGGGAGTCATGCCCCGCACGATCTCACGCGGCGCCGCTCGGCTACCATCGGCGCGTGGATCCCGTCGCCGAGGCGCTGAAAGCCATCACCGCCGAACGCGAGGCCCTCGCCTCCCAGCTCGACGCGCTGCAGCTCGCCGAAGCGTCCGCCCTCGAGGCCGCCACCGCCCGCCACGCGCAGCTCGTCGCGCTGCGTGCCGCCAGAGTCGCTGACTTCGCGGCACTGACCGAGCGCGTGCGCCCACTCGAGCTCGAGCGAGCGTCCGACCTCGGCTGGCGCCGCCACGTTCTGAAAGTCGGCCAGGAAGTCTTGCGTGCCGCGCTCGGCATCGCCGGCCTGATCGGCTGGACGATGGCGATCACCCGCGGAGACATCGACGGGTGGTTCGCCTTCTGGATCCTGCTGGGCGAAGGCGCTGCGCTGTGGTGGCTGGGCAACTTCGCCAACCACGAGGAGCAGTCGCTGTGAGCGACGCCTCTTCCCGACGCCTGCTCGAAGACACCCAGGTCGCAGTGAAGCGCCTCGAACAGCAGCTGCGCGACTGGCCCACCCAGAGCCCCGAACGCAAGGACTTGAAGAGCGCGATCCGCGCGCTCGAGACAGAGGTCGAGACGCTGGCGCAACGCATCGACGCGCACCGCGAGCGCGAGGTGACCTTGCGTGATTCCGCAAGCCGCACCTGGTGGCGATCGCCGCTGGCTCCGTGGGCGCTGGGTGTCGCCTTCGTGCTGAGCTGGACGCTCGCGTTCTCGCTGCTGAACACCATCGACTGGTGGTTCTGGTCGGGCCGGCTCGGCATCGCGTTGCTCGTCTTGCCCATCGCGGTGAACCTCGGGCGCTTTGGCGCGGCGAACTTCCTGCACCGTCGCCGCCAGCGGCGCATTCGCCAGAGGTAAGCTGCCATAGCCCCATGCGAGCCACCCGATGCCCCCACCACCCCGTGCCGATGGATCTGTTGATGATCGTCGCTGACGACGGCGGCCGCGAGGTCGAGATCGATCGCTGTTCCGACTGCGGAGCGCTGTGGTTCGACGCCGGCGAGCTCGAGAAGTCGGTGAACCTGCGCGCGAGCCCGACGCACGCCGAGTCCGAGCTCAGCTGCCCTGTCTGCAGCCAGCGCATGATGGCGGCGTCGCTTCCCGGCGGCGCCTTCGCCCACCACTGCCAGTCGTGCCAGGGCGTGTTGATTGACCCCGTCGGCCTCTCGGTGCTCGGCCACGACCGCCTTCCCCGCCCGCCTGGATCAAAGCCCAGCCTCTCGGGCTTCGTCTGCGTGCGCTGCCAGAAGCGCTTCCCCTACGCGCAGGGCAACGGCACCAGCCTCGGCCTGATGTGCGGAAGCTGCGTGGTGAACCCCCAGGTCGAGAAGCTGCCCGAGAGGAACGCGTCGGCGCTGGACCTCAACGGCGTCATCGCGATGGACCTCGTCAGCAGCCTGATCTTTTGGGGCCCCGATTGACGCAGCGCTGACGCGGTGCGCCGTTGGTTTTTGCTACCCGGCGTTTGATCGTCGCCGCTATACACGCGCGCACCATGCCCAACGAAGAGACCTTCATGCGCGCTCCTCCGGTGCAGCCCCGGAAGACCGTCTACACAGAAGCGATGGAAATTTTTCACCGGGCTGCGGACCTGATGGGTCTCGACAACCGGGTTCGTCTCGAGCTCGAAGAGCCCGACTACGAGCACATCTTCTACCTCACGGTGAAGCTGAAAGATCGCCTGGTCCCCGTCCTGCCCGCCGACGCAGCCGCGTACAAGGATCTGTCGGTCACCCAGGTGCGTGACTCTGCGGGCCTGGAGCATCTGTCGGACGGGAAGATCATCCTCAACGGCAAGGCGCTGCTGGGCAGTGATGTCTCGATCAAGGGCGGCGTGCTTCGCCTGCCCGACGGCAACGTCTACCAATTGGTTCCTGGAGTGACCGAGCGCTTCAAGGCCTACCGCGTTCAGCACAACCAGGCGCGCGGCCCGTACAAGGGCGGCATTCGGTACCACCGCGAAGTCTCGCTGGACCTCTTCAAGGCGCTGGCGGCAGAGATGACGTGGAAGACCGCGATCGCCGAAGTTCCATTTGGCGGCGGCAAGGGTGGCATTCAGCTCGACCCGCGCCAGTACGGCAGGGAAGAGCTCCAGGCCATCTCGCTGCGCTTCATGTACAAACTGAAGTCGCTGATCGGGCCGAACATCGACATCCCCGCGCCAGACGTCGGCACGAACGGGGAAATCATGGCGCTGTTCCTTCGCCAGTACTCCGACGGCGAGCACGAGCGGCACAACATGCGCGGCGTGGTCACCGGAAAAGACGTGCGCATCGGCGGCAGCGAAGGCCGCACCAAGGCCACGGGCCAGGGCGTCGCGTACTGCATCGAGGACTACTACGCCGAGAAGGGCGAATCGCTGAAGGGCAAGACGTTCACCCTGCAGGGCTTCGGCAACGTGGGCAGCTGGGGCGCCGACATTCTTCAGGGCATGGGCGCCCGGCTGCTGGCGGTCAACGACGCCGACGGCACCCTCTACAACCCGGAAGGCATCGACGTGCAGGCGCTGATGTCGTGGACCACCGACCCGAAGAACCTGAAGCGGTCGGTGATGGGCTTCCCGGGCGCGCAGGCGATCTCGAAGAAAGACTTCTGGGAAATCCAGGCAGACATCCTGATTCCTGCGGCGCTCGGTGGTGAGATCACCAGCGAGATCGCCGAGAAGCTGAAAGTGAAGCTGGTGGCGGAAGGCGCGAACGGCCCGACGACGCCAGAAGCCGACCGCGTGCTCGAGAAGCGCAAGATCGACCTCATCCCCGACATCATCTGCAACGCCGGTGGCGTGACCGTCAGCTACTACGAGTGGGTGCAGAACAAGCGCATGGAGAGCTGGACGGAGGCCGAGGTCAACAAGCGCCTCGAGTTCGCCCTCAAGCGCAATTACCGCATCATCCGCGACATCGCGCGCAACAACCCGCGCAAGACGGACATGCACGACAGCAAGCGGTACTGCATCGACCGCACGACCGACACCCGCTGCGCCGCGATGATCCTCGCGCTGCGCCGCATCGAGGCGCACTACCAGCTCGAAGGATTCAGCCAGTAGCCAACTGCCCTCGGGCACAAAAAAACGGCTCCGGGCTTTTCAGGCTCGGGGCCGTTTTCTTTTTCAGTGCATCACCCGTTCGCGGTCGACGAGCAGAAGCGGGTGGTCCTCTTTGGTTTCGTAGGCCACAATGCGCAGCCCCACTCCGCGGCTGCTGCTCTCACTCTGGCCGTCGGGCGACCCGTAGTTCAACGCCACCTGGTAGCGCACTTCGCACAAGCAGGTCATCTCGGTGCCGTCTTCCCCGCTGAAAGTCACCCGGAGCTTTCCTCCCAGCGACATCGGCTCCCGCGTTTCGACGAAAAGCCCCGTCCCACTGATGTTTCTGCCTATCCCCCGCGTCATTCCTTCCGGTGTGGTGAGGTAAACGGTGAAAACCTTGTCGAAGCGAAGTGTTGTCCGGCGTTCCTTCATCAAGTGGCGACATCCTTGGTTCGAGGTCCCCCAAGGGTAGTGGGTGCGCTGATGTAGGCAAGTTATCCACCTGATACGACATTTCAAGGAGCCTGATTGCCAATGTTTCGAGCCTTTATCTTTGCTGCCCTCACCTTCCCGCTGGTGGCGGGGGCCGACGTCGACCCGAAGTTCGCGAAGCTGAGGGACGGCTCGGATGCGCTGAGCTCGGTGGGCGGCTTCGTCGACAAGTACATCGGCGACTGCGGCCCGGTATCTGAAGGCGGGGCCGACTGCGCGAAGAACTCAGAGAACTTCCGCAAAGGGGCGAACGGGAAAAAGTTCTACATGATCCTCACCGAGGAATCGACGGCGGTGCTCCAGATGGGCGCCTTCAACCCGTCGGGTGGAGAGGTGACCTTCAACCTGACCCCGTTCTTCTCGGGCAGCAACTCGGCGATCACGCACGGAGCGCCCAGCAAGACCGACGCGAACGGCAACCCCGTGATGCCGTTTCTCACCTTCAAGGGCACCCTGCCCGACGGCTGGAACGTGCAGATGATGCAGCGCCAGGTGCAGTCGCGCGCGATGCGGATGCAGGTCGTCTTCACGCCGCTGGGCCTGTGGGAGCTGCCGAAGAAAGGCGGCGGGAAGATTCGTGGCGTGAAGGCGAAGCTCGAGGCGGTGCTGGTGACGGTCGGCCGCACCGGCGAGCAGGTCGCGCTGTGGATCAACAAGTAGGATCCACCGCATGAAGAAGCCGCTGGTCATCGTGGGGATGCTGGTGAGCATGGCTTTCTGCCTGCTCTGGGGAATGTGCGGAACAGCGCCGAAAGGCGGCAAGGCGGGCGCGATGGGTGATGGCTACTGGAATGCGAGCTGTGTGACGCGTGACGGGGAGTGGATCATCGCGGGCGGAGATCACGCCGCCGTCATCGACGCCACCACCGGGAAGATCACCGAGCGCGTGCCGGGCATGGTGAAGGCCGTCGGCTGCGCGCCCAGCGGCGCGGTGGTCGTCGGCTACGACTCGAGCTTCTCGCTGCCCGGCAAGGCACCCGTCACTCCTGCGATCGCCCTCACCGGCGACGTGGTGGCGACCACGGATGACGGCGCCTTCGTCTCGTGGGCGCGCACCATCACCGGCCGGAAGTGGAAGGGGCCCGCCACCCTGTTCGTCACCGGCGGCGGCGAGTCGCGGAAAGTGGATCTGCTGCCCGCACTCTTCGGAAAAGTCGGCGAGGCGAGGTCGCTGCCCACCGCCGACACCTTTGCCGTGCGCGTGGGCCACCTGCTCGAAGACGGGCGGCTGCTCGTCGCCGCGGGCTGGCAACCGTCGACGGGCGAAGACGTGCCGTGGGGCTTCTTCGCGATGAACCTCGAGACGGGCGAGGCCTCGCCGCTGACGATGCCGCTGAGCTCGGATGCGGCGCTGAACCAGAACCTCGTGCAGAAGATCGCGGCCACTCCCGATGCGTCGGTGATGGTGGTCGCAGCGCACGACGGCCAGCAGCTGGCGGTCGCCACCTTCGAGACCGGGTCGGTGAAGGCGGCGCGGGTGGCCACGCTGTCGTCGCAGGGCGCAGCGAGCGCGATCGCCGTCTCGGCGAACGGCGGCTACGTCGCGGTCGGCAGCGAGTCCCGCGGCCCGACGGCTCCCGCGACGGCGTGGGTGCTCGACCAGACGGGCAAGGTTTTCTGGAAGGAAGAGTTTCCGAAGACGATCACCGGGCTGCACTTCCTCGACGACGGCTCGCTGGTCGTCACCTCGGCCGCGGCGCGCGCAGTACGGGTGGGCCTGCCGGATCTGAAAGAGAAGTGGCGCACGCCGTGACGCCTATTCTGACGGTTTGATCGCGACGTACCGGCTCACGTCGCCGCGTTGGTAGCGCACCAGCACCGGCTGCCCTTCCCCGCCGAGCCCCATCGCCTCGGCGACCTGGGTGATCGCGGCCAGCTTGCGCTTGTTCACTTCGGTCAGCACGTCGCCCGGCAGCAGCCCGGCGCGATCTGCGGGGCCGCCAGGAACCACCGCCTCGACCATCACCCCGCCTTCGACCGGGAGGTCGCGCAGCGTGAGCCCAATCGCGTCGACCTTGAGGCCGGTGCCGACTGCGGCGAGCGTCGCCGAGGCGGGTCGGACGATCAGCGTCGCGCTCACTTCCAGCGACGCCTTGCCACGCAGCAGCGACAGCTTCACCGTCGTCCCGGGAGCCAGCAGCGCGATTCGCCGCAACAGCTGCAGGTACGACTCGACCTGCCGGCCGCCGACGCCGACCACTTTGTCGCCCGGCCGCACGCCTGCCTTCGCCGCGGGGCTGCTCTTGTAGACGTCGGTGACCACCGCTGCCTTGTTTGCGCCGTCACCGACTTCCTGGATGTTGACGCCCAGCCACCCCCGCTCGGCGCGGCCGTTGGCGAGCAGGTTCGGCAGCAGATCCTTCACCAGGTTTACGGGCACCGCGAAGCCGATGCCCTGCCCCTGGCTGACCACCGCGGTGGTGACGCCGACGACCTCGCCGCGCATGTTGAAAAGCGGGCCTCCAGAATTCCCAGGGTTTATCAGCGCGTTCGTCTGTATGAATTCGTCGAAAGGCCCGACGCCGATCACCCGCTCGCGCGCGGAGATGAGGCCGTGGGTCACCGATGTGTCGAGGCCAAACGGGTTGCCGATGGCCACCACCCAGTCGCCCACTTCCAGCCGATCTGAATCGCCGAGGAACACCGTCGGCAGGCTGCCCGCGCCCTCGCCCGTCAGCCGCAGCAGCGCGAGATCCGTCGACGCATCGCGGCCGATCACCGATGCGTCGAGCTCGCGGCCGTCGGCGAGGCGCACCCGAATCGACTGGGCGCGTTCGACGACGTGGTTGTTGGTGACGACCAGGCCATCGGCGTTGATCAAGAACCCCGAGCCCAGCGATCGCGAGGTGCCCTGGTTGGTGGTGGCGACGTTGACGACGCCCGGCTGCACCGCTTTCACCAGCGGCGCCAACGAAGTCGGAGCGATGAAGTCGGGCAGCGGCCCAGTGCCCGGCCTTTCTCGCCACAGCCTCCCCGTCGGCTTCGGCAGCGGCTCTGCCTTCACTGCAGCGGGGTGCTGGCGAACCTTCTCGCGGGCCCAATCGCCGACGTCATCGGCAAAAGCCACGGCAGAAGAGAAGAGAACCAGTGCTGCGGCCCAGCGGATCATGAAAGGCGCTTCTACTACGCGCGCGCCGGCTCGACATACCGCGCGACCTTCACCCGTCCGGGGCGAATCACTTTGCCCTTCAGCCGGTAGGCGGGCCGAATCACGTCGGTGATCTTCCCGTCCAGCGAAGGGTCGGCAGTCACCTCGAGATCGACGGCCTCGGCGAGCTTCGGGTCGAAGCCGACGCCGAGCAGCTCGACGCGCTCGATGCCGCGCTGCTCGAGCTGCTTCACCATCTTGCCGTGAATGATCTGCACGCCTTCGTACAGCTGCGAGCCGTCGGGCACGCGCAGGCACATGTCGAGCTCGTCGACGGCCTCGATCAGCGTGACCGCGACCTCGGCCTTCTCGACGTCGAGCATCCGTTCACGCTCGCGCTGAACGCGAAGCTTGAAGTCCTCTCGATCTTTCTCGCCAGCCTGGTACGCGCGGGCCAGCTCATCGATGCGCTTCCGCGCGGCCGCGAGCTCGGTGAGCAGGCGATCAGTGTCGAGCGCCGGGTCCTTCTGGTCCAGCTGGGGGTCCACCTCTGGATTGGCGTCGTGCATGGCGAGACTTCAGATAACCATCGGAAACAACGTGTCAATCAGGACGCCAGCAAGGCCTTGATTTCACCGACGAGAAACAGCGACCCGGCGACGAGCACGAGCCCGTTGGGGCCAGCAGCGGCCCGGGCAGCGGCGAGCGCGGCCTTCGGCGACTCGAAGGCGTGAACCTGGTGGCAGGACACTTTGGCGTCGTCGATGAAGTCTGACGGCTCGAGCGTGCGCAGGCTGCCGACAGGAGTCAGGTACGCCGCGGTCGCCCTGGGGAACAACGCGCGGATCATCGGCAGGTGATCCTTGTCAGCGAGCACGCCGAAGACGAGGTGCACCTTCTTGCCGGCGTAGACGGTGTCGAGGGCGTGGGCCAAAGCGGCCGCTCCGCCGGGGTTGTGCGCGCCGTCGAGGACCACGCTGGGCGAGCCTGTGAGCTCTTCGAGCCGGCCGGGCCAGCGGGTAGCGGCGAGGCCCGTGCGGGCGTGGTCGCGCGAGATCTTGATTCCGCGATCTTCGAGGAGCTCGAGGCACGCCAGCGCGACTGCCGCGTTGTGCACCTGGTGGGGCCCCTTGAGGCCCAGCGACAGGCCAGGCACGCGGGTGCGCATCCCGCGGTAGACGAAGTGCACCCCATCGGCCTCGGGCTCGAAGGCGAAGTCGCGGCCCTCGAGGCGCACCGGAGCGCCGACCTTGTGGGCCTGCCGTTCGATCACCTCGACGATCTCGGCCGCCTGCGCCGCGATCACCACCGGCACGTTGGGCTTCAAGATCCCCGCCTTCTCGAAAGCGATCTCTCGCAGCGAGTGGCCCAGGTATTCGGTGTGATCCATCGAGATCGAGGTGATCGCCGTGACCGATGGCCGCGCGCAGGTGACCGCGTCGAGCCGCCCGCCGAGGCCCGTCTCGAGCACCGCGACGTCGATCTGTTCCTGCGCAAAGTGCCAGAGGCCGACCACCGTGCCGAACTCGAAGAACGTCAGCTCGTGCGTGGGGCCGACGCCGGCGAGCACTTCGTTGACGCGCTGGCCGAGCACTTCGTCGGTGATCGGCACGCCGCTGATCTGAAAGCGCTCGTTCACCTTCACCAGGTGCGGCGAGGTGTAGAGCCCGACCTTGTAGCCCTGCTGCCTGAGGCACGCGGCCGCGAACGCGCAGGTGCTGCCCTTGCCGTTGGTGCCCGCGACATGAATCGCCGGGTACTGCGTCTGCGGGTTCTTCAGCGCCGCGAGCGCGTGCTGCACCCGGTCGAGCCCCAGCCGGATGTGCGACGACGGCAGCTGGGTGAACCAGGCGAGCGCTTCGGAAGGGGTCACGCCATCAACGCGATCAGCTGCGACAGCCGCGGGCGCAGGTCCTTCCGCGCGACGATCGCGTCGATCATGCCGTGGTCGATCAAGAACTCGGATCGCTGGAAGCCTTCGGGCAGCTTCTGGCGAATCGTCTGCTCGATCACGCGCGGGCCGGCGAAGCCAATCAGCGCCTTCGGCTCGGCGAGGATGACGTCACCGAGCCAGGCGAACGAGGCCGCCACGCCGCCGGTGGTCGGGTGCAGCATCACCGAGAGGTACGGCTGGCGAACGGTGCGGAAGCGCGCGATCGCGGCCGACGTCTTCGCCATCTGCATCAGCGAAAAGATGCCTTCCTGCATGCGGGCGCCGCCGGAAGACGAGAACACGATCGCCGGGCACTTGAGATCATACGCGCGCTCGAAGACGCGGGTGACCTTCTCGCCGACGACGCTGCCCATCGACCCGCCCATGAACTCGAAGACGAAGCAGCCGACAGAGACCTGCGCGCCGTCGATCTTGCCGATGCCGCTCAAGAACGCGTCCTTCTCGCCCAGGTTCTTCTTCGTCACCCGCAGGCGGTCTTTGTATTTCTTCGAGTCCGAGAACCCCAGCGGGTCTTCGGCTTCGAGGTTCTGATCGTGCTCGGTGAAGACGCCACCGTCGAGCAGCGAGGCGAGCCGCGCGCGGGCTGGCATCTGCATGTGAAACGCGCAAGCCGGGCAGACGTGAAGGTTCTTCTCGAGGTCGTTGCGGTAGAGGATCTCGCCGCAGGCGTCGCACTTCACCCACAGCCCTTCCATTCGGGAAGGCGTGGCTTTGAGGTCGTCGTCTTGCGCCTCGACCGGAGCGATGCGCGGCTTCTTGCTGAACCAGGCGGACATTCTGACGCTGGCTCGTAGCAGAAATCAGAGGGAGCGCCAGCGGGGAAAAGTCAGGCGGAACCTGCCAGCGCCTCGACCTCGGCCCGCTTCTTCGGAATCGCCGCCGTGAGCACCTCGACGCCTGACGCGGTGCAGTGCACGTCGTCTTCGATGCGAATGCCGCCGAAGCCGCGCCCGTGGTTCATCGCGAGGTACTTGCCCGCCTTTTCGAAGTCGACCTGGGTAGCGAACTGCGCGCGGAACTTCGGCGAGTTGACGATCGCGGGGACGAAGTAGATGCCGGGCTCGATGGTGAAGGTCATGCCGGCTTCGAGATCCATGTCCATGCGCAGGTACTGGGTGCCGAACTGTTCGCTGCGGGTGCGGCCCTTCGGGTAGTGAATGCGATCGCCGAAGGACTCGAGGTCATGCACGTCGAGCCCCAGCTGGTGGCCGACGCCGTGGGGGAAGAAGAGCGCGTGGGCGCCCGCCTCGACGAGGCCGCTGACGTCGCCGCGCAGCAGGCCGATCGCTTTGAGGCCGTCGGCGATCACTTCCGACGACTTCAAGTGCACGTCGCGGTAGCGCACGCCCGGCTTCACCATCGAAATCGACGCCTCCTGCGCCTTCAGCACGAGGTCGTAGAGGTCGCGGCCTTCGGGCGAGAACCCCTTCCCCACCGGCCAGCAGCGGGTCACGTCCGAGCAGTAGCCGGCCGCGTTCTCGGCGCCGGCGTCGAGCAGCACGATGTCGCCCGCCTGCAGCGTGTTCGCGTGGCCGTGGTTGTGAAGCACCTCGCCCCGCACCGAGAGAATGGTGCCGTACGCAGGGACGCAGCCGTGCCGCGCGAAGGTGCCTTCGACGAGGCCGGCCAACAGCTCTTCTTTCACGCCGGGCTTCGAGGCGCGCATCGCGGCCTCGTGGGCCTCCTTCGTGATCGCCGCGGTCGACCGCATCTGCAGAAGCTCTTCGGGGCGCTTGTGAAGCCGCAGCGCGGCGATCGCGTCGAGCACCGTCGGCCGGGTCGCCACCTGGTTCGGATCATCGAAGGCCAGTGGGGTGTTGGTCACCGCGCGGCAGCGAACGTTGGTGCGGTGATCGGCGACGGCAATCGAGTCGACCGAACGGCCTTCGAGGTGCTGCTCGAGCTCTTCCATCTTCGCCACTCTCGTCACGCCGTGCCGCGCCCTCTCGGTTTCGAATGACGGCAGCTCGCCGTGCCACAGCGCGTCGTCGACGGTGCGTTCAGGCAGGAACAGCGTGACCTGGTTCTCGGCCGGGTCGAGCAGCGCGGCGCTGTTCGGCTCGGGCGCGTCGAAGAAATAGAGAAACGTGCTGTCGGCGCGGAAGGGGTACGTGTTCGCCGGGTAGTTGCGCGAGATGAACCCGCCCGAGAAGAGCAGCAGCGGGCGATCGAGAGACTTCATCAGCGCGTTGCGGCGGTCGGAAAAGCCCATGGCGGGTAGATTCGCAGAACGGCAGGATGCGCGGCCATGAAGATCCTCGTCGTCAACACCGGCAGCACGTCGATCAAGTACCAGCTGTACGAGATGGACACCGAAGAGATCCTCGCGGGCGGCGTGGTCGAGCGCGTGGGCTCGCCGAAGTCGTTTCACAAGTGGCAGGTGGGGCAGACGAGGCTGCAGGCGGACATCGCCGCTCCCAACCATCGCGAAGGGCTCGACCTGGTGCTCAAGCAGCTGACCGTGGCGGGTGGGCCAATCAAGGACCTCACCGAGCTCCGCGCGGTGGGCCATCGCGTCGTGCACGGCGGCGAGAAGCTGGTGCAACCTTGCGTGATCACGCCCGAGGTGAAGGCGATCATTCAGGCGTGCGCGCAGTTCGCGCCGATTCACAACCCAGCGAACCTTGCGGGCATCGAGGCGGCGCAGGCGGTGCTGCCGAACGCGGTGCACGTCGCGGTGTTCGATACGGCGTTTCACGGGGAGCTGCCAGCGCACGCGTTCGTCTACGCGGTGCCGTACGAGCTGTACCTGGAACGCGGCGTGCGCCGGTACGGCTTCCACGGGCCCAGCCACCAGTTCATGGCCCACAGCGCGGCCGAGTTCCTGAAGACAGACTTGAGCCGCCTGAAGCTCATCACCTGCCACCTCGGCGGCGGAGCGTCCGTCTGCGCCGTCGACGCCGGCAAGTCCGTCGAGACGTCGATGGGCATGACGCCGCTGGAAGGGTTGATCATGGGCACGCGCTCGGGCGACGTGGATCCCGCGCTGGCGATCGTGCTCGGCCGCCAGGGCATGAGCCCGGAAGTGGTCGATGACACGCTGAACCGCAAGTCGGGCCTGCTGGGTGTCTCGGGTGTGTCGGCCGACTTCCGCGATCTCGAGAAGGCGGCCGAAGGCGGGCACGCGCGCTCGCGGCTCGCGATCGAGATGTTCGTGCACCGCCTCAAGAAATACATCGGCGCGTACGCGGCAGTGCTCGGCGGAGCAGACGCGATCGTCTTCACCGGCGGCATCGGCGAGAACGCGGTGAAGGTGCGGTCAGCCGTGTGCGACGCGCTGGTCTACATGGGCGTCGTCCTCGACGGCGAGAAGAACGCGCACTGCGACGCGCGTGGCTCGGGGGGCGTGGTCGACATCGCGGCCTCTCGGGCCCCGACGCGCGTGCTGGTGGTCGCGACGGATGAGGAAAAGATGATTGCGCGAGAGGTCGCTCGCGTCACCGCGGGTCCGACGGCGGCGAGAACCCGCATCTTGGGCCACGCGATTCCCGTCGGCGTCAGCGTTCGCCACATTCACCTCACCCGCGCCCACTGCGACGCGCTTTTCGGAGAAGGCTACGAGCTGACGGAAAGGCGGCCCGTGTCGCAGCCAGGCCAATACGTCTGCCGCGAGACGGTGGATCTGGTGGGGCCCAAGGGCGAGGTCGAGCGCGTCGCGATCATCAACCCGCTGCGCAAAGAGACCCAGGTCGAGCTCGCGCGCACGGACGCGATTGCGTTGGGCGTGAATCCGCCGCTGCGTGAATCGGGAAAGCTCGACGGTACGCCGGGGCTGACGTTGCGCGGGCCCAGGGGCACGGTGGTGCTCGACCACGGCGTGATCCTCGCGATGCGGCACGTGCACATGCACCCGACGGACGCCCAGCGCATGGGGCTGGCGGACAAGTCGGTGATTCGGGTGCGCGTCGAAGGCGAGCGCGAGACAATCTTTGGTGACGTGCTGGTGCGGGTGAACGAGCAGTTCGCGCTCGACATGCACCTCGACACCGATGAGGCGAACGGCGCGGGGCTGAACAACGACAGCGTCGCCACCTTCGACGGGCTCCAGTGAAAGCCGCACGACTGAAGGAAGAATCAGGCCCTGACGGGCTGAAGATCGAGCAGGTCGAAGCGCCGGTGCCCAAGCAGAACGAGATCCGCGTGCAGGTGCGGGCGACGGCGCTGAACCGGGCGGATCTCTTGCAGACGATGGGCAGGTACCCTGCTCCGCCGGGAGTGCCGGCCGACATTCCAGGCCTCGAGTACGCGGGCATCGTCGAGGCGATTGGACCTGGCGTGACACGCTTTCAGCCAGGCGAGCGCGTGATGGGCCTGGTCGCTGGCGGCGCGTGGGCCGAGCAACTGGTGACGCACGAACGCGAGGCGCTGCGAATTCCCGGGCAGCTGGGGTTTGAGCAGGCGGCCGCGATTCCCGAAGCGTTCATGACGGCGTTCGACGCGCTCACGCTGCAGGCCGGGCTCACGGCCGGGCAGACGGCGTTGATTCATGCGGTGGGCAGCGGGGTCGGCACCGCGGCGGTGCAGTGGGCGAAGGCGGTGGGCGCTCGCACGGTCGGCACGGCGCGCACGCAGTCGAAGCTGAATCGCGTGAAGTCGCTGGGGCTCGATGTCGGGCTCTTGCTGTCGGACCCGCCGGTGTTCGCGAGCCAGGTGCGGGCGGACGTGGCGCTCGACCTGGTCGGCGGCGCGTACGTGCCCGAGACGATCGCCGCGATGAACCTTAGGGGCGTGGTGATGCTGGTCGGCCTGACCGCGGGAATCAGCGCCGAGCTCTCGCTCTTTACGATTCTGACGAAGCGGCTGCGGATCCAGGGCACCACGCTGCGCTCGCGCCCGCTCGACGAGAAGATCGCGGTCGCCGAAGCCTTCGCTTCGCAGGTGCTGCCGTTGTTCGCTGCCGGCCGGCTGATTCCGGTCGTGGGCGCGGTGGTGAAGTTCGGCGAGCTGACGCAGGCCCTGAAGCTGTTGGGCGCAAACGAGACGTTCGGGAAAACCGTGGTGACGCTGTAGAAAGCGCCCCATGGCCACCTTCGATCCCGACAACGCGGCGCCGCAGGACTCTGGCGTCTTTGGACTACCGAACACCCCTGCCGACGCGAAAGTCGTCCTCATCCCCGTGCCGTTCGAGGCCACCACCAGCTACGGCGGCGGAGCGGCCGATGGTCCCGCCGCGCTCCTCAAGGCCAGCCGACAGGTCGACCTGTTCGACCTCGACACCGGGCGTCCATACGAAGCGGGCATCGCGATGCTCGACGAGTCGGAAGACGTGCGCCTGTGGAACAACGAGGCGAAGCGCATGGCGGCGCCGATCATCGCCGACGGGGGCACGGGCGATCACACCGACGCGCTGCGCGAGGTGAACGCGCGCTGCGAGAAGATGAACGACTGGGTCTACGCGACCACCAAGCGGCTGCTGGGCGAAGGCAAGCGCGTGGGCCTGGTCGGCGGCGATCACTCGACGCCTTTCGGCTGCATCAAGGCGCACGCCGAGAAGTACCCCGACATGGGCGTGCTGCACCTCGACGCGCACGCGGATCTTCGCGACGCCTACGAGGGGTTCACCTGGTCGCACGCGTCGATCATGTTCAACGTGGTGATGAAGATCCCGCAGGTGAAGAAGCTGGTGCAGGTGGGGATTCGCGACTTCTCGGAAGCCGAGTTCGACTTGATCGAGGCCAGCGACGGGAAGATCGAGACGTTCTTCGACGCGAACATGGCCCGCTCGAAGCTGGGCGGTATGGCGTGGCGCGAGCTCGTCGACAACCTCGTCTCGGTGCTGCCGCAGAACGTCTACCTGTCGTTCGACATCGATGGGCTGGACCCGACGCTGTGCCCCCACACCGGCACGCCGGTGCCGGGCGGGCTGTCGTTTCACGAGGTGATGGGGCTGCTCGAAGGCGTCGCGCGATCAGGAAAGAAGATCGTGGGGTTCGATTTGAACGAGGTCGCTCCCGGCCCGGACACGGAGTGGGACGGGAACGTCGCCGCGCGCCTGCTCTACAAGATGATCGGCTGGATGCTCAAAACGTGACCTCTGGGGACGACCGTTCGCCTGCGGGTCCCATGCGGGACCCGCTGAAACGGCTCTCTACTCGTCCCGGTTACTCGGCGTTCCAGTCGGAGGCGGGGAGCACTTTCCAGCCGGTGTCGACCTTGCCGGCCTTGAAGCGGACGACGCGAATGGGCCACTCACGCGGGGTCTTCGCGGGGCCTTCCTTGCTGAGCACCGTCCAGCGGTGGATCTCGAGCGAGTACTTGCCCGAGGTGCCAGCCTTTGCGAGCAGCGGGCGCATCGGGTTCTTCGGGTGCCAATAGACTTCCTTGCCGACGCGCAGGGCGTAGGCGAGCACGGGGTGGGCCTTGAGCAGCGCGGCGGCCTTTTCACGGGTCGGCGCGAGCAGCTTCTCGGCTTCTTCCTTCGAGACCTCGACCATCTTGAGCTCGTCGCCCACGGACTCGGCGCCCATCATCTTCGTCAGCGCCTTGCGGCCCGCCTTGTCGAGGTCCGTCATCATGCCGACCGCGTGGCCGACGTCGGCCTCTTCGCGGCGCACCGGATCTTTCGCTTTGAGTTCCCAGTTCTCGAGCGAAAAAAGCTGGGCATTCATCGTCACGCCGCCGAGCAACAGGTCTTTGCCCGCCTCGTCGCCCTTGCCGGTGAGCGCGTTGAGGTACGTCTCGGCGGCCTTCTTCGCATCCTCGTCCTGCGCCAGCGCGGGCACGGGCACGGCGAGAAGCACAGCGACCGCGACGAAGATCTTTTTCATGGGCCCCTTCTTAGTGGATTCTGCGCGCCATGAACCACGCCCTTGTGCTTGTGCTGAGTCTGGCTACCGGAGATCTGGCGTCGCGCCGGGATCTGGTGGTCGAGGTCGTTCAAAAGACGTCTCCAGCGGTGGTCTACATCGGCACCGTTCAGCTGGTGGACGGCTTTCGGACGCGAAACCCCTTCCAGGAATTCTCGTACGGCGAAAGAGAAGAGAAGCGGGCCGTCGAAGGCCTGGGCAGCGGCGTGATCGTCGACGCTGCGGGCCTGATCGTCACCAACGAGCACGTCATCCGCGGCGCCTCCGAGATCCACGTCGTGCTCGCCGACGGCCGGCAGGTCGACGCCGAGGTGATCGGCTCGGACGCCGACAACGATCTCGCCGTGCTCAAGGTGACCGCGAAGGGCCCGCTGCCTTTCGCGAAGGTCGGTACGTCCAGCGACCTGATGATCGGCGAAAAGGTGATCGCCATCGGCTCGCCGTTCGGCCTCAAGAAGACCGTCACCGTCGGCGTCGTCTCGGCGATCAACCGCAGCTTCAAGGCCGACGGCCGGACCTTCAACGACTTCATTCAGACGGACGCGTCGATCAACCCCGGCAACTCAGGCGGCCCGCTGCTGAACGTCGACGGCGAGGTGATCGGCATCAACTCGGCGATCTTCGCCAGCGCGCAGGGCATCGGCTTCGCGATCCCCGCCGACAAGGTGAAGCGCATCGTCAACGAGCTCACCGCGTTCGGGAAGATTCGCCCAGCGTGGATCGGCATCGACGTGCAGCCGATGACCGCCGAAATCCGCAAGCGCCTCGGCTGGTCGCGGGCCGACGGCGCGCTGGTCATCAACGTCGACCCCGGCAGCCCCGCCGAACAGGCCGGCCTTCAGCGCGGGGACATCGTCACGTCCGTTGGCGCGACGCAGGTTGAAGACGCCGAGGACTTCACCGTGCGCTTGAAGAGCTACCCGGTGAAGACGCCGCTGTCGCTCAGCGTCTTTCGCGGCGGGCAGACCCTGTCGATAGCGGTCACTCCCGTCGAGTACCCGACCAAGCTGGCCGACGGCCTCGCGTGGGATCGCCTGGGGATGCGCATGAAGCCGGTGAAGGGTGGAATGGCGATCACCGCGGTTCGGCCAGGAACTGCGGCGGCACGCATCGGCCTCGAGCCGAACGATCTCGTCGTCCGGCTCAACAACCAGCCGCTGACCACCGAGGCCGTCTTCCGCGAGCTGCTCATCGCCGCGCGGTCGAGCCGAAGCGTGCTCCTGCTCGTGCAGCGCGGCCGCCAGGGCTACTACCTGACCCTGCCCTTCTAATTTAGAGTCGCTACTGGAAGGTGCCGATGAACGCGCGATCCATCGAGGTGGCCGACGGCCACAGCCGGCCGCCGACCGAGAAGACGCGCCCCTCGTAGATCGGCGCCTGGTGCACGTGCGATCGGGCGACGGGCAGCGCCGTGATGTCTGCAAAGCCGCTCAACGTGCCGTCGTCGAGGAAGCGCGCCTGCCGCACGTGGTCGACGAAGTGCTCCTGCCCCTGCCCACCTTCGCCGCCGCCGACGACGAGCAGCGTGTTGCCCCACACCGACGCGCCCGCCGTCCACGGCGAGGTCGGCATGTCACCGACCACCTTCCAGCCGATGAGCGCGCCGTTGGTGTCGTGCACCGACTTCCACACCGGGCTCAGCGGCAGCTGCCCGGTGGTGAAGCCGGCGATGAGGAAGATGTGCCCGTCGTGGACCACGGCGGTGTGGTGGCTGCGCGGCACCGGCAACTTTCCGAGGGCCACCCACGGCCCCGGCACCCCATTCGCGTCGAGCTGGCTCACCAGCACGTCGTCCTTCGGCTGCTGCGCCGACCCGCCCATCAGGTACAGCTTGTTGTCGAGGACGACCGCCGTGCCGTGAAGCACCGCCGAGCTGAGGCTCGGCCCGAAGGACCAGACGATCGTGCCATCAACCGGCGAGATCACCCCGACCAGCAGCTTGGCGCTGGCGAACTCGCCAGTCATGTCCTTCGAGAGGCCGGCCATCAGGTAGATGTGGTTGCCGTTGATCACCTGCGCCGCGAAGGCCAGCGGCTGGGGCAGCACGCCGACGTCCGTCCACGGCTCGAGCCCGGTGGCGGTGACTTTCGCCCGGCGAACCTCGGTGTAGACGTCTTTCACATCGCCCATCACCGTCCGCACGCCGCCCACGACGTAGAGGTAAGGCACGCCGGCGACCTCGTGGACGAAGCTGGTGTGGTGGTCGACCGGCACCGGGTAGTGCGGCGGCTCGGCCCAGCTCAGCGTGCACGGCTCGTTGCGATCACAGGGAAGACCGGCGTCGACCTTGCCGGAGTCGACGATCACCGTCCCAGCGTCGATCGGGCCCGCGTCGGCCATCGTGCCTGCATCGGTCGAGACGCCCGCGTCCTCGAGGATCACGCCCGCGTCCACGATCGGCGGCTGACCCGCGTCGGTCAAAGGCCTCGGAGCGCCACACGCCCCCGCGACCAGCGCGAGGACAAGCGGAAAGACAGTTCGGAAGTTCATCCCGGGCCGCCTGAGCAATGGCCGTACCAGTCACGTCTTCAGAGGGAAGCACCGGCCATCGACCCTCTGGCCGCCGCGCCATCGCCAGCTTCCTGTCAGCGGGTAATTAGTTCCGCGCTTGCCGATTTCACCCTACGGTTCAAGGCATGGCGAACAAGAGGTACCAGGCCCTGGGCCCCCTGCTGGCCGGTGAAGGCTCCCGCGCATTCATCGGGCTGGAAATTTCCAAAGACGGGCGCGCGGATCCTGTCGTGCTGGTCTGGGTCCCCGAAGGCACCGAGAAGGACGCCGCGCTGTTGTCGCGCATCCGGAAGGAAACCGAGCACGCCTCACAGCTCGACCACCCGAACATCGTGCGCGTGCATGGCTTTGCTGCGCTGGAAGAAGGTTTCGCCCGCGTCGTCGAGTTCGCCGACGGCGAGTCGCTGCGGAAGCTGCTCGACAACGCGCACAAGCTGCCTGCGCCGTTCGCCGCGAAGATCATCTGCGACGCCGCGCTGGGCGTTCACTACGCGCACATGGCGGGCAATGACGACGGCTCGCCGCTGGTGCATGGCGACGTCCGCCCCGAGACGCTCCTCCTCTCGTTCAATGGGTCGGTGAAGGTGACGGGGTACGGGGCGCTGGCCTTTGCGCCGCGCGAGATTGGCGGTCAGCGGGTGAAGGGCCGACGCGTGCACACGGCGCCAGAGCAGATCATCGGAGGCCGCGAGGCGTACTCGATTCAGACGGACGTCTACCTGCTGGGCCTCGCGCTGTACGAGTGCCTGACGGGCGTGGTGCCCTTCGCCGATCAAAACGACTTCTTCGATCAAGCGGTGCTGACGCTGCCGCTGACGCCGCCTCCGCCGGGCGAGGTGCCCGAGGCGCTCGAGAAGATTCTGCAGAAGGCCTGCGCGAAGAAGATGCCCGAACGCTTCGCCACGCCGCTGTTGCTGCGCGAAGAGATCGAGCGCGCGATGGGGCCGCTGCCGAGCAACGACGAGCTCGCCACCTTCCTCAAGACCTACTTCCCCGACAGCGACAAGATCCGCGCGGCCCGCCGCCAGGCCATCGACGCCGGTGTCGCCGACTACGCGCGCAAGGTGTGGGCCGACAAGAAGATGGAGCCCGTCTTCACCCCCGCGGGCGGCACCCCGCTGCTGCCGCCGGTGAAGACGCCGATGGCCACCCCGGCGGTGACCATGGCGGCCGCGCCTGCTGCTCCGAAGCCCGTCGCGCCGCCGCCCCAGCGCCCGATGGCGATCGACACGTCGGTGTCATCGGGCTCGCTGTCCGCTGTCGAGCCGCCGCCGCGTTCGCGCACCTTCACCATCGCCGGCGTCGTCGCGGCCGTGGTGATCGGCGCGATCTATTTCGCGATCAACACTGCCAACACGCCGATTCAGAAGGCGAAGCCTCTCGAAGAGACGAAGCCTTCCACCATCGTCCCCGCGGTGGCTGAAGTGCCGATCGCGGTGTTCGACGCCGGCACGCCCGAGCCCGTGGTGGTCGACGCGGGCCTGCCCGAGCCGGTGGTCGTCGTCGCGCCGCCGCCCGCCGTCGTCGACGCGGGCCCCGTGGTGCCCGAGCTGGCGCTGGTAACGATCGACGTGGATCCGAACGTCGAGCTCACCGTCGACGGCAAGGTCGTCGGCCGCACCCCGTGGACGGGACGCATCGCCCCGGGCCGCAAGGTCTTCCAGATGATGAACAAAGAGCTGGGGATCAAGACGGCGCGCGCGATCACGATCACCGCAGGCGAGAAGAACGACGAGAAGTTCAAGCTGAACCAGGGCTTCGTCACGCTCAGCGCCCCCGACGGCGCGCAGGTGTTCATCAACGAACGCCGCATCGGCTCGGCCCCCATTCGCGGAGAGATCCGCGTCTACGAAGGCTCGAACCGCATCACGGTGACCGTCGGCAAGGCGAGGTGGAATGAGCAGTTCAACCTCGCCGCAGGTCAGCGCATCAACTTCAACGTCCAGATGCAGTAGCCACCGCCGCTTTGCGGCGCGCGATCAGCGTCTC
Organism: Myxococcales bacterium; assembly: GCA_038206395.1. Taxonomy (GTDB): domain Bacteria; phylum Myxococcota; class Myxococcia; order Myxococcales; family Myxococcaceae; genus JAGSPQ01. The sequence continues at coordinate 32,036 of JBBRAX010000036.1, forward strand.
GTAGCTGCGCGCCACGCTCTGCGAAAGAATCAGCAGCTCGCCGATGTCGGGCGGCGTGAGCTCGTCGGCGCCCTGGTCGACGTACAGCACGTGCACCGGCTTCGCGCGCACGAGCAGCGGCATCATCACCGCAGTGGTGGGGAAGCCCCCGCCCAGCAGCTTGTAGAAGACGGCGGTGCCGGGGCCGCGCTTCATCGACCCGACGTAGTGCGAGCGCGAGTCGCGAACGAGGCGGAAGGAGCTCGGCTCTTTCAACGACACCCCGATGCGGCGCACCGCCTTCTCGCGAACGCCCTGCCCCGCGCCGTGCCAGCCGGTGAGCATGTCGCCGTGCACCGACAGCAGCAGCGCGCGGCGGAACTTGCTGACGGCGAACCGCAGAATCGTGCGGGCGATGTCTTCACGATCGCCCGACTTCGAGAGCAGCGCCTGGGCCTCGGCGAAGTGCAGCGGCGTCAGCGGCGGCTCGGAGCTCGCCGTGGGCAGCGAGATCTTGCCGATCGGCTCGATGATGCGCGGTCGCGGGCCCGAAGGTCCCGGCTCGTCGACGACCTCGATCATCTCGAGCGTCTCTTCGTCCTCGTCGCTGGCGGCCTTCGCGTAGAGCTGGGCGAAGTCGTCTTCGTTGATCAGATCCTTCACTTCAGAAGGCGTCGGGCCTTCGGGCTTCACGCGTACCGACGGCCGAATCGAGTTGAGGTCGATTGGGCGCAACGGGCGAAACGCCTTGAAGTGCTTTCGCAGCAGCTGGTTGAGGCGGAACTCAGGCACGACGACGGGCACCACGCGCTTGCCGACCTTGAAGCCGAGCTCGTCGATCGCAGTCAGCTGAGTCGGGTCGATCAACGCGACGGTGAGCCGGGTCGCGTCGATGCGCATCGGCACGAGGTCGTGATCGTCGAGGAACTTCGCATCGGCCACCGCCAGCGCCTGCGGATCCGGGTTCATCTCACCCGAGGCGAACGCGATGTTGTGGCGTTTGCCCAACGTGCGGGCGAGATCCTTCTCGCCGAGAAATCCGAGCTCGACGAGGTTGGTGCCGAGGCGGCCACCGTGGACGACCTGCGCTTCGAGCGCCTCTTCGAGCTGTGAGGCCTCGACGAGCTTCTCTTCCAGCAGCATTTCGCCAAGGCGCGACACGGTGAGGAAAAAGCTTATCTCACAGCGGATCGTGCGGGTGGTGGCTGAAGGCGACGTGGTTCCCCGCGGGGTCGTCGACGTACACCGTCCACCGCGTCTCTTTCACGATCGGAATTTTCCGGTGGTTCAGGTCGGAGATCAGGGCTGCCCGTTCAGCCGCGTGGATCTTCAAAGCGATCATCGCGGGCCCGAATTCGCGGCCTTCTTCCACGGCGAGGAACCCACCTGCTGGGTCGGCGGTGCGGGTCAGGCTCAGCCAGACACTTCGCAGGCTGCCGTCTGGGTGAAGGTGCCGGGCGAGCTCCTTGAGGCCCAGGCCGTCGCGGTAGAAGGCCGTGACCGCTTCGACACCCGCCGCGTGCGCGTGGACAGCGAGGTGGTGGATGCCCAGTGATCGCATTGGGGCCGATGGTAGTGTCGGCGCGCGGAAACGCCATGGCGACGCTGCTGATCATCGAGGACAACTTCGAGCTCGCCACCCTGCTGCAGGCGGCCGCCGAGGCGCGCGGGCACGTCGCCAAAGCGGTGCACACCGGCCGGGCCGCGGTCGACGCCGTCGAGAAGCAGAAGCCCGACCTCGCCATCTGCGACTTGATGCTGCCCGACCTCGAGGGCGACGCGCTGCTGGGCGAGCTGCGCACCCTGAAGATCCCCACCATCGTGATGAGCGGCGTCTACCGCGGCGACAAGTACGCCCGGGCCGTTCGCGAGCTGCACGGGGTGATCGCTTTCTTCGAGAAGCCGTTTCCGCTCAACGACCTGCTGCTGTGCGTCGAGGCGATCTGCGGGCCAGCTCCCGTGATTCCGTTCGAGCCGCCGCAGGAAGAAGAGCTGACGGGCGACGTGGTGGTGGTCGAGCCACCCGCACACGAACCGAAAGGCCTGCTGCCGCTGGAAGAGTGGGAAAAGATCTGGCGCAAGGGCACCACGCCCGCGGTGAAGCCCGCCGCCAAACGCACCCTGCCCCGCGCCGGCTCACTGAAGGACACGTCGGTGCCGCGGCTGTTGAACGCCTTCTTCCAGGGCCAGCACAGTGGCGAGCTGGTGGTGCACCGCGCACCCGCGATCAAGGTGGTGAGCTTCGAGGCGGGCCAGCCGGTGTACGCGGCCAGCAACCTCGCCCACGAACGCTTCGCCCGCTTCGTCGCGCGCAAGGGCTTGCTGCCACCCGGTGACCTCGACGCGGTGGCGCAGCTGGCGCGCGAAGAAGGCCTTCGCACCGGCATCGCGATGGTGCGCCTGGGGGTGCTCACCGAGGCCCAACGCATCGAGCTGCTCGAGCAGCAGATTCGCGAGATCATCTGGTCGACCTTCACGTGGGCCGACGGCGAGTACAGCTTCACCCGAGGCAAGGCGCTCAAGGCCGACGTCGCCCGCCTGCAGGTCTTCCCCGGTCAGCTGATCCTCGAAGGTTGCCTGCGCGAGTTCCTGGTCGCCCTGCGCACCCGACTGCCCGGCAAGCGCGTGCTGTCTCCCGTCGCCGACCCACCCTACGCGCTCGAGCGCTTCCGCTTCACCAACGAGCAGGCGCAGCTGATCGCTTTTGCCGACGGGACGAAGAGCGTCGAAGACCTGAAGTCGCTCACCGATTTGAGTGAGCGCGACGCGTTGGCGGTGCTCTTCGCGCTCGAGCAGCTCGGCTTTCTCGAAGAGCGCAAAGAGTCGACGCGCTCCAAACGCGTCAGCTTTGGGTTCTAGCCTTCAACTTTGTTCGCCTTATATTTCAGCATGTTACCCGTGCAATTCAAATAATTTGACGGGTGGCGGTGGAATTCGTCGCGAGAAACGCATACATCGTATCCCAACCAGCCTGCGGGCTGGGTGCCGCCCCAAATTTTTTGTCGGCGGTTTAACGAAAGAGCAAAGAGTAAATGGCTACTGGTACTGTGAAGTGGTTCAACGATGCGAAGGGCTTTGGTTTCATCTCGCAGGAAGGCGGCGGTGAGGACGTGTTCTGCCACCACACTGCGATTCAGGCGGATGGATTCCGCACCCTGGCCGAAGGCCAGAAGGTGGAGTTCGACGTCAACAAGGGCCCCAAGGGCCTCCAGGCGGCGAACGTCCGTCCGGTGAGCTGAAGTTTAACCACTTCTCTCTGTAAAGCGGCTCGCTCCTCTTCAAAGGAGCGGGCCGTTTCCTTTTCCTGGGGCCGGGTTGACGGGCCGTCGACTCACCTGCGTGCCCCATGCGGGGCCCGCAAAGCGGTTCGCCTCATGCGGCCGGGTTGATGGGCCGTCGACTCACCTGCGTGCCCCATGCGGGGCCCGCAAAGCGGTTCGCCTCATGCGGCCGGCTCAGGGCTGGCCGAGCTCGCGCATCCACCGGGCGTGCGAGGCGATCGCGCCGACGGTGGAGGTGTTGATCGTGTAGGGAATGCCCTGCTCCGCGCAAAGGCGCTGAACGATGGGGGCGATCTCGGGCAGGCGGTACGAGCAGGTGCGCGGGAAGAGGTGGTGCTCGATCTGGTAGTTGAGGCCGCCGACGTACCAGGTGATGAGAGGGTTCCCGAGGCCGAAGTTCGCCGAGGTGACGACCTGGTGCACCGACCATTCCATCTTGGCGTCGGTGCCGAGGTCGAGCTTCGGAAACTGGGTGCCTTCGACGCAGTGGGCGAGCTGGAAGGTGACCGCGAGCGTGAGGCTCAGCGTCACCGACCAGACCACGTAGCAGAGCACCACTTCCCAGACAGGCAGGAAGAAGGCCGGGATGACGAAGGCCCACGTGTAGAAAAGCAGCTTGCCTGCGACGAGCTTGGTCAGCGTCCACCCTTTCGGGAAGGGGAAGCACTGGTTACCCACCCGGCCCTTCAGGAGGTTCAGGTAGTCGTCGTAGAAGTGCCACTTCACCGCAAGAAACGAATAGAGGCCCCAGATGTAGAGGTGCTGGAAGCGGTGCCCCACCCGGCGCTCCTGCTCGGGCGACATGCGCGCCAGCGGGCGGAGGTCGATGTCCGAGTCGAGGCCGGTGATGTTCGGGTTGGCGTGGTGCGCGACGTTATGCTTCCAGTGCCAGATGTAAGAGCTGCCGCCGAGCAGATCGAGCGTGAAGGCCATTGCCTGGTTCACCCACTTCGACTTCGAGTACGCGGTGTGGCCGCCGTCGTGCTGGACGCTGAAGCCGATGCCCGCCATCGCGAGGCCCAGCGAGATGCACGCCAGCGCCGACTGCCACCAGTTCGACGCGACAAAGACCATCAGCACCCACGACCCGACCCACCACGAGAGGATCACTGCCGTCTTCAGGAACATGCCCGGCGGCGTCACGTTCGCCGGGCGGCCAGAGGCAGCAAAATACGCATCGACCCGCTTGCGGAGCTCATTGAAGAAGGGTCCGTGCGGCAGGTAGCGCGAGGTCGGGTTGGTCGAAATCACTTCGGCGGGGTGTACCCCAGAAGCCGGGCCGTGCCGAGGGGCGTCGGACAGCGTTGTTACAAGGCAGTGATGGCGAAGAGCGTCGTCACCTCCTTCGACCGCGCCGCATGCAGTGGATCTTCCGAGTCTTTCGCCTTCGGGTGACGGGCCGGTGTCGACTTCGACCACTTCACGGCCAGCCCCGCCTCGCGGATGCGCGCCTGCAGGGCGCCGGGCTCGCGAAGCCCCAGGAGCTCGGCGAGGTTCGACATCAGCAGCCACCCTTCCCCGCCTTTCTCCAGATGCGCCGCGAGGCCGCCCAGGAAGCCGTTGAGGAAAGCGCTGTCTTGATCGAACACGGCGCGGTCGAGGCGGTTCTTCGGCGGCTCGGGGATCCACGGCGGGTTGCTGATGATCAGGTCAGCTTTGCCTTCGGGGAACAGGCTCTGCTCGACCGCCTCGAAGCGCGCGCCATAGCCAAGGGACTTCGCGTTCTCGCGCGCGGAGGCGATGCAGCGCGGGTCGAGGTCGGTGCCGATGGCGTGGGCGGCTCCCCTTTCGAGCAGCAGAAAGGCGAGCACGCCGGTGCCGGTGCCGAGGTCGAACACCCGCTTGCCCGTCACGTCGGGCGCGTCGCGAACGAGGTCCAGGTATTCGGATCGCGTCGGCAGAAAAACGCCGTAGTGCGGGTGCAGCTTCTTCGGCAGGCCCTTCACCTCGAGCCCTTTGCGCTGCCATTCAGCGGCGCCGAGCATCCCGATCAACGCCTTCAGCGGCACCAGCGTCGAACCTCTCACCGGCCCCCACAGCGCGAGGCACGCGGCGGCCACGTCAGGCGCATTCTTCAAACCCGGCAACGCGTACTTCGCGTCGAGCTTCACCACGATGCGCGACAGGGTCTCGTGCTCGCGCAGGCGCGCCGCTCTCTCGGCCCGAAAGGACTCGAGCGGCGAGGGCGAGTCGGGCTTGCGGCCACCGTCGAGCCGCCGCCCCATCGCCTGCAGCAGCTGCTTCGCGTTTCGAAAATCACCTTCGTACAAAAGGTGCTCGTACTTCACCCGCTTCAGCGCCGCGGGCGCGTTGAGCCGGTCGCCCGCCAGCCCAAGCTTCGCAGGCCGGGGGGCGTCGCTTTCCGATCGCCAGACGTCGTCGTCGTTCAATTGCGGCGGCGCCACAGCAGCGGAGCGCCCAGCAGCGCGACCCAGAAGAACCCGCCAACGCCACCGCTGCAGCCGCACCCCGTCTTCACGGCCACGGCACCCAGCGAGTCCGGCACGGCGTCGATTGTCACCGTCGAAGGCTTCGGAGTTCCCGCGTCGCCCACCCCGGGGTTGAGCCCCCCAGCGTCCGGGTTGCCGGCGTCGGGAACTCCCGCGTCCGGCACCACCGCGCAGCTGTCGGCCGGCGCGTACGTGAAGGCGAGGTTCTGCAGCTGTCGATCGCGAGGGCTGGTGTTGGTGACGGTGAAGAACAGCTCGCCGCCGCACGGCACGTCGATGCTCACCGTGCCCTTCATCATCCCCCCGCCCACCGTGGGGGTGACCGTTTTGTCCGCGTCGTTCAACAGCGCCTGGCCAGCGCCGCGGGTGAAGGTGATCGGCGCGTTTGCCTTAGCGACGATGCCGACGCGCACCGTCATGCCGCCACCGAAGTACGGGCCGCTGACGACCAGGCTCTTCGCTCCGTTGGGAACGCGAATCTTCATCTGGTACGGCCCGGGCACCGCCGTGCCGGGGGCGAGCTCGGCGAACGTCGTGCCTGGAATGATGTACGCCTCGCGCGGCGTGGGGTTGTCGGTGACGTCGAGGACCTTCGAGCAGCTCGAGACGCCGCGCGCGTCGAACACCTGCTTCATCTGCGCCCGCGCCAGCGGCAGCGCCGGGAAAGCGAGGCCGACGGAGTGCGAGATGATCGCCGCCGCCTTCTCGAAGCCGACGTTGGGCGGAAAGGAGACGAGCGCCGCGTAGAACGCCGCGTCGAAGGTGTGGCCGTTGTCGGTGCCCTGGAAGAGGGTCGATCGGGCCTGCCAGAGCGCTGCTGAGAAGTGCTGGCTGTCCTGGTGGGACTCACCCCAGAGCACGTCGGGGCACTTGAGGGTGTTGTTCGCGTTGCGCAGGGCGGTGCTGGCGAATGCCGAGCGCGGGCCGACGTACTTGCCGATCTCGGACTCGTTGCCGAGCATGAAGGCGATCACATCGGCGACGCCTTCGTGAAGGGCTGACGTCTCGTCGTTCGCCGAACGGGAATCGATCTCGACGAAGCGGCCCCAGTTGGCGGTCGAGTAGATCGCGCCGTGGCCGAACTCGTGCCACAGCACCGGCGCGTCGTAAGCGAAGTCGGCCTTGTCGGATTGGTAGATGACGAGCGCGTCGGTGTCGAAGGCCTGCTCGGGCACCGTCACCGCCGCCATGTTCTCGCGCGCGAGGAACATCGCGTTGTCGACGCGCTGCAGCTGGGTGCCGACGTAGACGCCTTGCGCGTTCGGGTTCTGCGGAAACATGGGCTCGCTGGCGTTGACCTGCACCGCGGGCACCTTGCCGATCTTCAGATCGCGAAGGATGAAAGGGCCGAAGCCGGCGTCGCCCGTCAGCGGGCCCTGCGAGAGCTCCTCGAGGAAGGAATAGACCTTGTTCACGTGGTGGTACGCGTGGACCTCGGCGAACTCGTCGTAGTCGGCCAGCGACGAGAAGTCGGGGCTGGTTCCGGTGGGCGGGTCGACGGGCGTGTAGATGTAGTTGCCGCTGGCGTGAATCGCCGGGTCGTCGGTGGCGCGCTGCTGGCGATCGCAGATGGCGAGGTCGTAGCCGACGAACTGGGTCTGGCCGACCTGGATCATGCCCTTCGCGCGCTTCGGCCCGGCGTCGGCCTGGCAGTTGGCGGTAGGGCAGCAGTTGAAGGCGCGAATGCGATCGCCGTTCAGCTTGCCGCCGTCGAAGTGATCGAGGTTCACCGAAGACAGCGGCGCGAGCCCGACGCCCTGGGTCAGGCCGCCGGGGCTCGAGGCGTAGACGCTGGCCTCGAAGCTGTGGCGCACGCGATTTTCCGTCGAGAGCACGGTGCCGTCGGTGGCGTCGATCGCCAGGTGCCAGTTCTCAGACGGCTTCCAGGTGGGGACCCAGACGAGGTAGCCCGCGTGCACTTCGTCGCCGACGATGAACGCCTTCGGCTGGTAGCCGCCGTACGGGGTCTTGTCGGGCTGGAAGGCGGCGCCTTCGATGGCATCGGCTCCGATTCGCAGCGCCTGCGGGCCGGTGAAGTTCCAGGCGATCTTCGAGACCGTGTACGCGCGCACGCTGGACGCGACGCGAACGATGCGGCCCTGCACGTCGAAGGTGATGATCACCTTGCCGCCGTCGACCTCGAGGCCGTCGACCAGCTGCGGCAGGTGCACCGTGCCGCCGAAGCGGGTCGAGAAGGTCTGCGGCGTGCCGAGGCTCGAGGTGATCGGCAGGCCGAGCTCGGCGCGGTGGGCGATCGCGAACGACCTGGCGACCTGCACGAGGTCCTGGCTGTTCGGGCCAGAGAGAATGCCTTGCGCGAGGGCGAGGTGGCCTCCCGGGGTGGGCAACACCGAAGAGACCTTGGCGACAGGAGCCGCGAGCAGCGAAGCCGCAGCGAGCAGAGCAAACATGCTGCGCGCTCTAGCCCAGCCGAAGCCTTTGCGTCGACCCTCAGTCCTCCAGGCCGGCGGGCCTGAAGAACCACGGGTGGGTGACGCTGACGATGCCCCCGCCCTGCGGCTCGGGGAACCTCCAGCGCCGCACCCTGGCGAGCACACACGCTTCGACCGAGGCGTCGTTGAGCGTCGACTCGGCGACGTCGGCTTGCGCGACGGAGCCGGTGGCGTCGATCACAAAGAGCACCGCGATCTTCCCGGCGAGATCAGGGATCTGCTGCAGCGTCTGCTCGTAGCAAAACTTCACCTCGGCCGCGTGACGGCGGATGACCTTCGCGATCAGATCCTTCGAGAGGCCGTCGCTGATCTTGGTCGCCGCGCAGCAGGGGCTGACGTCGATCTTCCGGCCGAGGTTTCCGCCCGGGACGCGAGCACGAGACGGGAACCCACCGGGTCCGCCGATTCCGAGGCCGTCGCCATTTCCGGGGCCGTTGCCGCGCGGCCCCATCGAAAGGCCGCTCGCATCGCCGATCATCGGGCCGCCGCCGAGCTTGTCGAGCGCGGCTTGAAGACCGGGGCCGATGCCGCCAGGCGCAAAGATCGATTTCGCCTCGCCGAGCGCCTCGAGCGCGTCGAGCAGGCCCGCCTTCTTCGCGGTCAGCGGCTGGTCGGCTTTGTGCGGAGACTTCGATGGCACGGTGGGCGTCTTCGACGCAGTCTGGGTTGGCAGCTCGATCGGCCTCTTCTTCACGACCTCGACCGGGGGCTGGAACTTCGCGATCAGGCGCGGCGCTCCGAAGGGAATCGACTCGTCGTCGGTGAAGCCGAAGTGCACTTCAATCGCGAACATCGAGACCAGCGCGCAGCCCGTCATCAGCAGGCAGCCGATGATCCGGGCGAAGCGCCAGTCGCGATCGTCGGAAACCGCGACGGCTTTCGGCACCTCTTCGACGCGCGAGAACTGCAGCGTCGTCGGGCCCATGGAAAGGTCGGCGTCGTTTGCCGGAACTTCGACCTGCTTGCCATCGAGCTGAAACCGACCGCCTGCGACGAGCTGCACGTCGAGCACACGATCGCCCCAGACGTGTGCCACCCGGAGCACCGCCATGAACCACCCCTTGCTGTGTTTGGAAAACCCGTCCGGCCCCGCTGTCGTACCGACAGCGCCGGGCGCGCACAGGTTCCAGGTGACGCGTTACTTCAGGGTGAAGGTGGTGATGTCGCGGCCCGAGTTCGCGCTGCCGTTGTCGGCCTGGCTCGGCAGGAAGCTGCCGCAGTAGTAGCGGGCCTGACCTGCGGCACGCACCTCGACCTCGTACTTCACCGGCTGGGTGGCCGAGCAGTTCTGGTAGTAGTCGACGCGAACCTTGTAGGCGCCGAGCGTGGCCGGCTTGCTGGGTGGGTAGATGACGTTCTCGACGTTGACGTTGTCGAGGTTGCAGGCGGCGTTGGAGTCGAGGTCGAGCCAGCCCAGCGCTCCGCAAGACTTGGGCATCGGAATCGGGAAAGGCAGTGGAATCGGTGGCGGGCCGGCGTCGAAGTTCGGGTTGCCGTACCAGATCTCACAGGTGCCTCCGTCGACGGGCTCGAGCACGTGAAGGTCGAGATCCTCAGACACCGGGAACCGAAGCGTGACCTGCACCGGCCCGCCGGATCCGCGCAGCTCGCAGAGGCCGCCGATGCAGGTGAAGCCACGCGGGCATTCGTTGGTGCAGGCCTGCGGGTTGCCCGACAGCGGCAGGCAGTGCGCGCCCATGCCCGCGTCGTCCCAGACGACGATCGTGCCGGGGCCGGCGTCGCCCGCGTTTCCATTTCCACCGCCGGTGCCGCTGCTTCCCGCGTCTTCCTTCACGCAGGTGTGCGTGGCGAGATCGCAGGTGGTGCCGAAGGTCGGGCAGTCGAGGAAGTTGCGGCAGCCGACACATGCGCCGCTGGGCTGAACGGCCTGATCGCAGAACGGCGTCGGGGCCATGCAGCTGGTCGAGGTGCACGCGACGCAGCGGCCCTGCCCGGCGTTTCCGGCGGTGTCGCATACGGGCTGCGTGCCCGAGCAACCTTCGGTGGCCGTGCAGACTCGGCAGGTGTTGGTGGTCGCGTCGCAGACCTGCGCGCCGGTGCAGGCCGGCGTGCAGACGGCGGGCGCAAAACCACCGCCCGTGCCGGTACTGGTACCGCCGCCGCTGCCGCCACCCGCAGACGACATCGAGCCGCCTGCCCCACCCGCGCCCGAGCCGCCACCGGTCGCGCCGCCGACGTTGACGCACTTGCCCTGCTTCGCGTCGCACGTCAGCGGAGAGATGCAGCGAATGCCCTCGCAAGGATCCGACGTGCCGCACTGGCAACCGGCCCACAACGCAGCGATGGCGGCAACGACAGCAAGTCGGACTCTCATCCGACGGCTTCTTAGTCCAACGAGGCCTACTTGAGCGAGATGCGCAGCAGGCCCTGCTTGCACTTGAGCGCGAGCTCGGTGGCATCGGGCGGCTTGTTGGCGGCGTCGGTGATGAAGGCGCCCGAGCGAATCGTCTCGCTGTCGCGGGGCTTCAGCTTCGCCATGATGTAGTGGCTGCGATCGGGCTTGCGCACGTCGCAGCGCTGCCAGGTGGTGTCGCCGGTGTTGTGAACATCGACCCGGCCGCCGCCCTTGTCTTCGGCGTAGCCCTTCAGCGTGCCGGGGCTGCGGGGGTTGGCGAAGAGGAACCTGGTCTCGCCTTCGTCGCAGGTGACGACGACGTGGTCGTACAGCGGCTCGGGCGGCCTGGGCGCGCTCTTGAACTTGAGGGTGATCACGGTGTCTTCCGAGTTCGATGCCATCTCGCCGAGGTCGTAGGTGCGGCCGTCGTCGAACCGCAGCTCGCACTCCGTCCAGCTCACGTCGCTGTCGTTGTTGATGACGACGCGCAGACCGCTGGAAAGCCTACCCTTCAGCACCGGAAGGCCCGTCGGAGCGGGCGTCAGGCCTGGCTTCGACTCGGCCTTCGCGACGGGAGCAGGGGCAGGCGCCGCAGCGGCTGGCGACGCGCCGGCGACGCGCGCGAAACGGGCGTTGGCCTTGGTGGCGTCTTCGTCCAGCGAGACGCGGGCGAGGGCTCCGGTGAGCTCCATCACCATCGCGGTGCCGGCGGCCTTCGTGCCTGCGGCGTCGGTGAACATCGGCAGCTCGGAGCCGACTGAGACGGGGTTCTTCTTGTCGGCCTTGAGGAAGAACGAGCCCTTGTCTGCGAACACCTTCACTGTGTCTTGCGACCAGGCGGCAGTGGAAATCAGGACGGCGAGCAGCATCGGGATTCGCATGGGAGTCCTCACGGTTGGGCGGCCGGATAGTCCGACCCCCCTGGAGTTGTCGAGACGATTTCATTTCGTCGCGCGGGCGCCTTCCACCTGTCGGACGAGAAGGTCTGCAGCTTCGGCTGGTCTTTCTTGAGCAGTGCGGACTGTGGGCAGTCGAGCATGAGGGCGGCGGCGTTGAGGCCGCTCATCGCGGCGCCGGGGACGCCGTGGCCCAGCGTGCTGGCGCCGCAGAGCGTGAGGCCCTTGATGGGCGACCTCTGCTTGAAGCCGAAGGGGCCCATCTGGTTCAGCACCTTCTCGGTGCCGTAGATGTTGCCGCGGGTCGCTTCGACGTAGTGGACGTTGGTCAGCGGCGAGCCGAGATTCTGGAAGACGACCTTCTTCGTCAGCCCGGGGATCCGCTTCTCGATCGCGGCCAGCATCTTTCCGGCGATCTTCCGCTTGAACGCTTCGTATTCCTCGCCGTGCGCGCCCGAGGTGCCGTTCGCGTACTTGTGGAAGATTTCGTACGGCACGAAGGTGAAGGCTTCGCAGGTGTGGTGTTTGCCATTGAAGCTCAAGGGATCTTTGAGCGACGTCACCGAGACGAAGACGCCGGGCAGTTCGTCGAGCTCAAGGACATCGGGCTTCGCCATCGCGGTGTACGCGGCGTCGGCGTCGAGGCCGGGGCAGAGCCAGTAGTTGCCGGAGTCGAGGCCCAGCGCCTTGACGTCGGCTTCGACGGCGAAGAAGAGGCTGACGGCGGTGGTCGACCACTTCGTCTTCGCGATCTTCTTCGTGATCCCGCCGGGCACGTCTTCGGGATCCATCAAGCGCCCGTAGGTGATTGAAGGGTCGGCGTTCGACACGACGTGGTTGCAGCGAATCTCGGTGCCGTCGGCGAGCTTCACGCCGATCGCGCGCTTGTTCTCGATGATGATCTTTTCGACGCGGGCCTCGAGCTTGATCGCTGAGCCAGCGCGGGTGAGCGCGCGGGTGAAGGCCTTGGGCAAAGCAGAGCCGCCACCCTTCGGGTACCAGGCGCCCTCGAGGTAATGCAGCGCGACGGTGGCGTGCATGGCGAAGGGCGCGCGCGACGGAGGCAGGCCGTGATCGCCACACTGCACCGAGAGCAGCCCGCGGACGGTGGGATCCTTGATGCGATCGTTGAGGATGCGCGAGAGGCTGTACATGCCGTAGCGGCCCATGTGGCGGGTGCGGTACGGGACGGTGAGCGTCTGAATGAAGCCGCGGGTATTGGCGAGCTCGCCGAGCTCGTCGCGAATGGTCTTGGCGAGGGTGAGATACTCGGTGATGCCTTTGCGCTCGTTGGGAAAGCGGCTGCAGAAGCGTTCGAGCAGGGCGTCTTTGCCGGCGCAGAAATCGAAGGTGATGTCGCCGGCGCGGACGTGGTCGTAGCCGTCGGGGTTGATCTCGAAGAAGGAAAGGAACTCTCCGAGCCCGAGGCCTTCGAAGGTGGCGCGCATGTGGCCGCCTTCCTGAAGCTGGCCGAGGTAGTGAACGCCGGGGCTGAAGCGGAAGCCGTCGAGGGCGAAGCTGTGGGTCCACCCACCGGGGGCGTAGTGCTGCTCGAGGACGAGGACCTTCTGACCCGCCTGGGCGAGAGCGACCGCCGCGGTCAGCCCACCCATGCCAGAGCCGATGACTACCGTGTCGACGTCGACCATGGGCAACCGCTTACCACTTCGCGTTAGGGTGGTGGGCATGGCGACTTCAGCTGGCGTTCCCCTGGCGATGAAGGTCTTTTTTCTTTCCCTCATCACCGGCGTGGGCACGGCGTACGGCGCGTTCCACGTCGCGATGTGGGCGGTGATGAAGTACTGGGAAGGGCAGCCGGAACCGGTGGCGGTGATCGTCGCGGTGCTCGCGTCCGTGGTGGTGGGAATCTCTTCGGCGATCACAGCCGGCGTCCTGGTCGGCCGCGCGACACGAAGCTGAGGTCTACGGAAGCGCCGTGACGACGATCTCGTCAACGAAGAGCGCCGGAGCGGTGCCGTTGGTCATCGTGTTCCAAGCATCGATCGCGATCTGCCCGCTGAGATTTTGAAGCGCGGGAGTGCTGTCGGTGTTGTCGACCATCCACGCGGAGGGGAACGTTGGCCGCGAGCCCCGGGGCCGGAGCGCCGGGGTTGATCTGGATCTCGTGCCGAACTGCTCGTACCAGACCCCGACCTGTGGAGCGGGGCTCCCGCCCGGCCGGAAGCGTTCGACGAAGACGGCGTAGCCTTGGCCTGAGGATTGGTGGTGGTCAGCCAGCCGCCGCTGCTGCGCAGGTAGAGGCCGATGCCCTGGGTGTTGTTGTCCGTGAACTCGAAGCGGAACGTGACTTCGGCATTGATGATGTTGGTGAGGGGGGGCTCGCATCCGGGCCAGCGAGTAGGTGCTGGTGATTGGGGTGAGGCGGCCACGGCCCGCGACCACGTCAGCGGTCGCGACCCCGCCGCCGATCGTCCAGGGGGAGGGCCACGCGGCCGAGTTCCCCGTGCCGAAGGATTCGGTGAACGAGGGAGTTCCCGCGTCGAGCTGCGAACCGCCGCCGGCGCCCGAGCCACCACCGACACCGACACCGGAACCTCCGCCGACACCGGAACCTCCGCCGACTCCGGAACCTCCGCCGACTCCGGAACCTCCGCCGCTGCCGGCCACGGATCCACCGTCGGGTTCGCCCCCCGTTCCGGAGCAGCCAGCGAGCAGCGCGACCGAGGCGAGAGCGACGAAGCGAAGCTTGAACATACCGAGTAGCGAGGGCGCGGACAGATCGCGGCAGGAGTTGAAGGCGGACCGCATCGAACCACGAACAGCGTCATCGGGGCTTTAGGCCTTGCTCAACTTTTTCGGCGAAGCTGAGGTTGGTCAGAGTCCGGAGAACTGGAGCGCCACGCCGCTCCAGCGATTTCCGTTGAGCCGCCCGGTGACGAACACGGGCGCAACGGTGGACTCATCAGCTGGCGACCGCGGGCGCAGACCCGTCTTCCAGCCGATCGCCGGCATCACCATGTTCCACAGCCCGACCGCGAAGTGTGCGGCAGCAATACCGGCGAAGAATGGGTTGAGCAGCTGCCTCCCCCCGTAGGCCAGCTCGAATGCGCCGAACAGCGCCACCCCACCCACCGCCAGGTTGATCGTGCCGGTGATGAGGCTTCCCACGCACCAGTGGTTGCTCACCCGCCCCCGCGACACAGCCATCGAGCTCCCGACGCCTGTCACCAGCCCCACGATCCCGATGCTGGCGTCCGCCAACGCGAACACCGCCACCACGCCGTCGAACGAACCCGACGGTGGAAGAGCGCCGCCCTGGGCCCGCGCCTCACCGACGACACCCACCACCACCAACGCGCGAGCCGGGAGCCCGTCTGGGCGGTTGCGCGCTTCGGACCTGCGATCGCCCGCCGCCACTTCGAAGAAGCCAGCTGGAGCGAGGCCGATGGCGATCGCGCCCTCGTCATCAAGTCCGTCTCAGTCGCGTGGACGCCCGGCCCGCACTACGAGATCAAGGTCGTCGTCGACCGGTACGAAGGCGGCCGCCGCGTCGGCCAGGCCTCTGGCAGCGGCTACGGCTACCCGGATCGCACCGGCGCCGCCTTCGCGGGCCCCTTCGGCGGCTTCGTTCACCAGAACGCCAACGAAGCAAAGGGCGACGGCGACGGGCTCATCCTTCGAGCGGCGACCGTCGCAGCCTTCGACTCGGCCTGGCTTCAGCTCGCCGCCGTCTGGGCCGGCGAGCAGATGGTGAAGAAGGCGCAGGACGAAGCGAAGGCGATGATGAAGAAGTCGAAGAAGTAGCTGCGCCGCCTCAGTGGGCGAGCCAGCCCGCGTCCATCGTCTGCGCGGTGCCGGTGATGCTCCACGCCTCTTTGCGGCAGAGGAAGGTCACCAGCTGCGCCACTTCTTCCGGCTCGATCAGCCGCTTGATCGCGTTCTGGGTCAGCATCACCTTCTCGAGGACCTCTTCGGTGGGGATGCCGTGCACCCTCGCCTGGTCGGCCATCTGCTTCTCGACCAGCGGGGTGCGCACGTAGCTCGGGCAGATCGCGTTCGCGGTGAGATCCGCGCAGCGCGCCCCGGCCTCGAGCGCGACGGTCTTCGTGAGCCCCAGCAGCCCGTGCTTGGCCGACACGTAGGCGGACTTGAAGGGCGAGGCGATCAAGCCGTGCACCGACGCGACGTTGATGATCCGCCCCCACTTCTGCTCGTACATGTTGGGGATCAGCCCCCGAATCAGCGCGAACGGAGCCGACAGCATCACCTGCAGGATCAGATCCCACTTCGCGGGCTCGAACGTCTCGATCGGGCTGACGTGCTGCAGGCCGGCGTTGTTGACGAGGATGTCGATCTTCCCTGCGGCAACGACCAGCGACTCGACGGCGGCGCGCTGCGACAGGTCTGCGGCCACGCGCTGCACGGCGGGCACGACGCCCAACGCGAAGGTCAACCGATCGGCGCTGACGTCGCTGGCGACGACCTGCGCCCCCTGCGCGTGAAGCTCGTGGACGATGGCGAGGCCGATGCCCGACGCGGCTCCGGTGACCAGCGCCCGCTTGCCTTTCAGTGCACCCGTCATCGCAAGAACTCCTCGACCGCTCTCGCGGTGTCCGGGTGGTTGATCACCCCGTAGTGGTTGGCGTCGATCTCCACCGCCTTCGCGCGCGGAGCCGTCTTCAAGAAGGCCTGGCGATCGTCCGCGGTGATCACGTCTCCGCCGAGGCCCAGCGACTGGGCCGCGCGGACGAGCAGGGTCGACGCGCCGACGCCCGGCCAGAGCTCGCGCACCTGCGTCACTGCGGCGTAGCCGAGATCTTCGAGCACCGCGGTCTGGTTCGCCCGCTGCTGCACGCCGCCCGGCACCTCGACGAGATCTTCGCGGTAGTGCGCTTCCCAGAAGCGGCTCCAGGGCACGATGCCCGCGGCCTTCACCTTCGCGATGAAGGCGTCGGCCGACGGGTGCACGGTGTTGAGCCGGTTCACCGCCGCAAAGATGGGCGGCATCGCGCGCGAATCGGGCACACCGACGGCGTCGATCAACACCAGCCGCCGCACCCGTTCGGGCGCCAGGTTCGCGACCACCAGCCCGATGAACGCGCCCATGCTGTGGCCGATGAAGTCGAAGCGGCTTGCGCCCAGTGCATCGGCGACGGCGAGCACGTCGCGCGCGTGGCTTTCCCAACCGTGGGTGCCGCGCGCGCCTGCCGGGCTGCGGCCGCGGCCGCGCAGGTCGACCGCCGCCAGCGCCCTGCCCTTTCCTGCCAACGATTCTCCGATCGCCTCGAACGTGAAGCAGTTCGCCGACAGCCCGGGCACCCCGATGGCCAGCGGAGCGGTCGCCGCGCCGTGCCGCCGCACCCGCATCGGGCCCGAGGCAAGGCCGACCATCCGGTCTTCCGGGCCCGCCGAATGTTGCAGTGCAGTATCGAGGGTGGCGGTCGGTTTCATTGGCTGGCGCATCAAGCCAGGCCGAGATACCCGGTTTTATGTTGCACTGCAACATGGCGACAAGGGAACCCGACGCCGCAGCGTGTTGCGATGCAGCATTCTTCCACCGGGCCCCGGCGTCCCACCCCGTCAGGCTCAGGGCGGCGCGAACACGGGGAAGAACACGCGAGGGGCCCGCTTCTTTCGCAGGCAGCGCGTCTCGTCGCTCATCAGGCACACCGAGAACGCGAGCCGCCGCTTGCCCGTGCGGCTGCGCCCAGACCGGTGCCAGACCTTGTTGTGTACCAGCACGACTTCCCCGGCTTCCGCGGGAAGCGAAACCGCGCGCGCGTTCGCATCGGCGGCAGCCACCTTGTCCGCAGGCACGACGCCGCCGAGCGCCGTGACGAGCCCGCCCAGGTGACTGCCGGGCAGCACCTCGAGACACCCGCCATCGACGGGCGCGTCATCGAGCGCCGTCCAGATCTGCACCGTCGGATCCTGGCTCAGGCCCCACAGCTTGCCGCCGTCCTGGTGCCAGGGAATGTCGCTGCCGCCGGGGATCCCCTTGTTGAAGAGGATCGCGCGATACAGCACCACGCCGCCGTCGATCTGCGCGCGCGCCACCCTCTCGAACAGCGGGTTTTGCAGCCAGGCGAGGAAGCGTTCGTCTTTCTCGAGCTTCTCGAGCTTCCGGTACGCCAGCGACGGCCCCTGCCACCCCAACCCGATCGGAGCATCTTCGTACTTCCCCGTTTCTGCATCGAGCTGGAAGAACAACCCCGGGTACGTCACGCGGCCCATCATCAAGTCCTCGGCCCGCTCGCGCAGCGCCGCGAGCCCGGCGGCGTCGAGCACCTTCCCCAGCCGCGCGTACCCATGCTCGAAGAGGTGCTTCATCGGCTCGGTGACGTCGAGCCCAACGGCTCCCGGCAGCAGCATGTTCATCGTGCGTACGCCGCGTCGGTGCCGACGAAGGCCCGGTGAACTGCATCGACCTTCGCCCGAAGCGCCGGCGACAGATCGGCGCCGCAACCGTCGACCGCCGCATCGAGGTGCGCCAGCGACGCGGGCCCGGCGATCACCGAGTCGATTCCCGGCCGCCCCGCGAGCCACGCGTAGGCCATCGTCACCGGCTCGACGCCTTCTAGCTTCGCCACTTCCCCAAGCTGCTGCGCGAGGTCGAGCATCCCTTCCGTCCAGTAGCGCGCGCGGTACAGCTTGTTCGCCTCGAAGCGCGAGCCCTTCGGCAGCGCAGCCCCGGGTTGCGGGGCGCGGGCGAGCATCCCTCCGGCCAACGGGTTGTATGCGGTGACGTGCAGCGACCGCGCGCGCGCAAAGGCGAGGAACTCGAGGTCGAGCTGCCGAACGAGCACGTTGTAGAGCATCTGTGCCGTCGACGGCCGGGGCAGCCCACGCGCGTCACACGCGGGCCCCAGCTCGGCCAGCTGCCACGCCGCGTAGTTCGACACACCCCAGGAACGAATCTTCTTCGACGCCAGCAGCGCTTCCACGCCATCCAGCGTCTGCGCGATGGGCGTCGCCGGGTCGGGCGCATGCAAATAGTAGAGGTCGACGACGTCGGTCTGAAGCCGGCCAAGGCTCTCGTCGAGCGCGGCGGTCATCCGCGCAGGCGACAACCCTTCGGGCTTCCCGCCCTGTCGCAGCAGCCCGACCTTGGTCGCGATCTGCACGCGATCGCGCCGGCCTTTCAGCGCCGCACCCAGGATCCGTTCGGACTCACCGTCGCCGTACATGTTGGCGGTGTCGAAGAAGGTCGCGCCGCGTTCGATGGCGCGGTCGACGATGCGGTGGGCCTCGGCGGCGGGGGTCCGGGCGCCGAAGTTCATCGTCCCGACGGTCACGTTTCTGGGCGGCAGCACCTCGCGATTGTACGCACAGCGAACGCGAGGTCTGGAGGTATGTTGCCGGCCGTGCAGGCGCGAAAGCTCACGCAGGTGCTGATCGATCGCGGGCTCGTCGAGAAGTTCGTGCTCGACCAGACGCTGGTGAAGCTGCGCCCGAAAGAGACGCTGGCCGACCGCCTCGTCAGCGACTGCGCGATCACCGAAGCCGACCTGCTGCGCGCAGTCGCGCAGTCAACGGGCACGAAGTTCATCAGCTCGCCCCGCCTCGCCGACCTGAGGCTCTCGGCCGAAGTGCTGGGGATGATTCCCCTCGCGGCCTCGCAAGAGCTCGACGTGCTGCCGCTGGCCTACAACGCGGCGCAGAAGTCCCTGACGGTGGTGATCGCCGACCCCGAGCGCCTCGGAAAGCTCGATGAGCTGCCGCGCGTCGGAAAGATGGACGTCGTGATCGCGAACGTGGCGATGCCTTCGGCGATTCGCGCGGCGGTGCGGCGGCTTCACGGCCTCGACAAGCTGCCCGAGCCGGCGATCAACATCCGCCCGGCCGGCAAGTGCCCCGGCTGCCGCGAGCCGTACTTCGACGATCAGCTCGAGTGCGATCGCTGCGGCCTGCTGTTGAACGCGAACGCTCCGACGGACAACACCGAAGCGAGCATCGTGCGCGCGCTGCTGTCACAGCCGTCGGGCCTTCACCGCGTGCACTCGCTCGCCCAGGTGCACGACGCGCCGACGCGGGTCGGTTTCGCGGTGGAGGTGCACGACGACCACACGCCCGAGGTCGCTGCGTCGCTGGAGATCGCGCGCTCGTTGTCCGAGTTCGAGGCCTTCATGGTCTCTTTCATCGACGGGCGGATGACGGTGGGCCAGCTGTCGGAAGCGTCGGGCCTGCAGGCGATCGAAGTGCGCTCGGTGATCTCGTCGTTGACGGATCGCCGGGTGGTGCGCCTGCGCGAGCCGCCGCCCCCGCCTCCCGCGATTCCACTCAACACGCCGCCCGTGCCGCGCCCCGACGGCTTGAAGGCGCGGCCAAGGCCCCCGCCTCCGATCGTCAAGCAGGAGTCTCCCCGCGCGTCGCCCGGCCCGCTGCAGCCCCGGCACCTGTCGTCCCAGGCGCAGCTGGAAAACTCGCTGCAGGCGGCGCTCGCGCTCGAACGCCGCGGCGAAATCGACGGGGCGATCTCCGTTCTTCGCACTGCCATCTCGCGCTCGCCCAACCCGGCGCCGCTGTACAACCGCCTCGCGCTCGTCGTGCTCAACCAGCGCAAGGACACGCGCGAGGCCGAGGCGCTGCTGCAGAAGGCGATCGAGCTCGAGCCCGAGAACGCCGTCTTCCAGACGAACCTGATCAAGGTGATCGAGTACGCCGCCGTGAAGAAGCGGTAGCCAGTTCCCTGGAACCCGTACGACAGCTCAGAAGTCCGTGCCCCGATCGGACGTCGAGCCGCCCGTGTGGCGGGGCGAACGACCGAGGCGCACTTGGGTACTTTGGGTGCTCCGCAGGAAGTTCAACGCAGCCAATGGGGATGGGGCGGCGTCCCAACGATGCACGGACTTCTGAACTGTCGTACTACCGCCGCGTCATCGGCTTCGCGTCGACGATCGTCACGTCGGCCGAGTGCCCGCTGTTCGCGAGCAGGCGGGCGGTGATCTTGAAGTCCTGGCCCAGCGTCAGCTCGAGCGACGGCGAGCCACCGCTGCCGACGCGCCACTCAGCGCCGACCTGAATCGTACCGATCACCTCGCGATCCGTGCTCGTCGAATCCAGCGACTCGAAGAGCAGCACCGGCACGGGGGCGGACCACGACGGCAGGTTCGTCAGCTCGACGGCGCGGGTACACGGCACCGGCGAGTTCGCGGGAATCACTTCGATCGTCGAGCCACCGGGCAGCAGCACGCTGATCGGCATCGGCACCACGTCCGACAGGCCCGTCATTCCGCGCGCGAGGTTGCGGCCCATGATCGCGGCGCCGATGGCCACCCCCAGCTCGGGGTTCACGTCCTTGTCGGTCGAGAACTTCTTGAAGTGGTCGAGCCGCTTCTTGATCGCCGGCATGCGCGTCTGCCCGCCGACCAGCACGAGCTCGTCGATCTGATCTGGCTTGAGGCCCGCCTTCTCGAGCACGTCGTCACACGACGTCACCGCCCGCTCGATCAACTTGAAGCAGACCTCGTCGAGCTCGGCGCGGGTGAAGAGGAACTCGAAGTGGACGAACTGGCCGTCTTTTTGCGCGATGCACGGCACCCGCAGCTTTCCGCGTTCGGCCTTCGAGAGCGCGATCTTCGCCGTCTCGGCCGCGAACAACAGCCGCTGCATCACCACCGTGTTGCCGCGCAGGTCGATGCCGTGTTCCTGCTGAAACTTGCCCACCAGGTACTCGACGATCGCCTCGTCGAAGTTCGCGCCGCCGAGAAAAGCGTCGCCGCCGGTGGCGAGCACCTTCACCACCCGATTCTCGACCGAGAGCACCGTCGCGTCCAGCGTGCCACCGCCGAGGTCGAACACGAGCACCGTCTGCTGCGGGTTGCGGAGGTTCGCGTAGTACAGCGCCGCTGCGGTCGGCTCGTTCAGCATTGCCTTCACCGTCAGGCCTGCTTTTTCCGCCGCGTAGCGAACCGCCTCGCGTTGCCGAACCGACGCGTGGGCCGGAACTGTGAGCACGCACTCGGTGAAGGCCGACTCGGCGGTGTGGTTCGCCAGCGTCAGCATCTGCTTGATGATCAGGTACGCGACTTCCGTCATCGGGCGCACCTGGCCGTAGACGTGGAACGCGCAGTAGCCGTCTTCGCCCTCGACGATCTCGAAGGCGAAACGGTTCCGGTGACGAGCGACGAACTCAGACTGGAAGCGGCGGCCGAGGAAGCGCTTGGCGCCAAAGATCGTGTGGCGCGGGTCGTCGACCACCTGGGTGCGCGCGGCCTGGCCGACCAGCGCCTTGTCGCCCGCGTGAAACCACGCCACCGACGGCAGCATGAAGTTCTTCTCGCCCACGGGCACCAACCGCAGCTTGCCCTTCGTGTCGAAGAACGCCGCCGACGTGTTCGTGGTGCCGAAGTCGATTCCGAGAATCGGGCCAGCCATCAGGGCGCTAAGTGTTTCACAGACCGCCAACGCGCGTGTGCGCTTTCCACCGCAGGGAACAACAGGTCGGCCCAGCGCTGGTAGCCGAGCTGCGACGGGTGGAAGCCATCGTCAGAAAAGAACTCGGGGTGGCCCGCGAGCTCGTTCTCGCCCAGCGAGTGCAGATCGATGACGGTGGTGCGCGGCCGCGAGGCCAGCTCACCGAGCATCCGGTTGAAGTCCTTCACCCGCCCCGAGATGACCTCGGGAGGGATGTTCATCATCGACAACGCCCCTTGCGCGATGGGCGCCCGGCCGAGGTCGATCAGGTTGCTGATGATCACGTCGGCGTCCGTTCTCTCGAGCACGTCGGCGATCGCCTTCAGGTTCGCCTTGAAGCGATCGGGCGAGACGAGCCGCCACAGATCGTTACCGCCGATGCCCAGGGTCACCAGATCAGGCGACACGGACAGCACTCTTTCGAGCTGGGTGCGGACGAGGTCTGCGCTCACCGCCCCGCTCTGGCCGAGGTTCAAGATTCCCGCAGGCCAGCCGGCCGACTTCATGCGCCGGTAGACGAGCTCGGGGTAGCCGACGCCCTGCGAGCCGACTCCGGCGGCGGTGGAGTCTCCGAGCGCGACGTAGCGGAAGAGCGTGCCCATGCGTCGAAAGCTAACGCCCCAGCAGCGACTCGACCACCTGCCGAGCAATCGGGTGGTACCCATGCTGGTACTTGTCGAAGCACGCCTTCGCGCGCGATCTCGTCGCAGGGTTGCGGGCCAGCGCCTCGTACAGCGGGCGCAGGTATTTCATCCGCCCGACCTGCCCCAGCACCTCTTCGATGCGGGGCGTCGCGGGCGCGTAGCCGCCGCTGGCGGCCAGCGAAAGCCAGGCGACCAGCACTTCGTAGTTGGCGCTCTGGGTCAGCCGGAAGCGCGAGTCGAGCTCAGCGGCGGCTTCGAGCGACAGGGGCCGAGGGACGCTGTTCAGGTACAGCTGCCACTGCGTCACGTCCCACCCCTGGGCCTGCGCGGGCGTCGGCACCGCGCCGTTGAGCTTCATCACCGCGTCGAGCTTCGCCGACTTCGCGACGGGTGCATTGGCAGGGACGCCCGGGCCGTCGATCCATTCCCGGCCGTTGATCTTCTCGAGCGCCCCGGGCATTTCCTTGTCACACAGCGCAATGAAGTCGTCCGTCGTGATCGACCGGAACCGGAAGGTGCCGAGGTACGAGCGAAGGAACCGGTCGAACGCCTCGCGACCCACCGCTTCCTCGAGCGCGACCAGCAGCAAGCACCCCTTCTCGTACGGCACTTGAGAGTAAGCGTCGTCGGGGTCGACACCGGCCAGCGAGGTGCGCAGCCTGGTCAGCTCGGGCCGATTGGCGAGCCGCTGCACTGCTTCGTCCAGCGACTTCCGGCCGAGCGCCGCGTGAAGGCCCGCGACCTCTTTGCCTTCCAGCGCCTCGAGGATCCGCCTTTCTGCGTACACGGTGAACCCTTCGTTCAGCCAGAAGTGCTCGGCGTTCGCGTTCGAGACGAGGTTCCCCGTCCACGAGTGGGCAAGCTCATGGGCGACCACGTTCACGAGCGAACGATCGCCCGTGATGATCGTCGGGGTGACAAAGGTGAGCCGCGGGTTTTCCATGCCGCCGTAGGGAAACGACGGAGGCATCGTGAGCAGATCGAAGCGATCCCAGTCGTAGGGGCCGAACAGCTGCTCGGCCGCCTGGATCATCGCGTCGACGCCGGCGAACTCATCGGCCGACGCCTCGACCTGCGACGGTTCGGCGTAGACGCGCGACCGCGGGCCCAGCTCGCGCGAGGCGAGATCGCCAACGGCGAAGGCCAGCAGGTACGGAGGAATCGGCTGCGGCATCGCGAACGACTCGGTCGCCTCGGCGCCCTTCAGCTCGCGCTGCACCCACCCCGCCGCCATCACCGCCTTCAGGTGCGCAGGCACCGTCAGCTGCGCCTCGAAGCGAATGCGAAGGCGCGGCGTGTCCTGCAGCGGCACGACGGAACGCGCGTGAATGGCCTGGCACTGGCTGAACAGAAACGGCTGCTTCTTGCCGGCCGTCTGCGCCGGGTCGAGCCACTGCAGCGCCGAGGCCTCGGGCGACGTCCGGTACCCGATGCGCACGCCGCGGCAGCCATTGGGCAGCGCGATCGACAGGCGCGACCCGAGCACGGGGTCGGCGGCGTGGAGCTCGAACTTCAGCGTCGACCCGTCCAACGCTGCGACCGAATCGATCGTCAGATCGCGGGTGTCGAGATCCACCGAGCCACCCTGCGAACCGCGATCGAAGTGGAGCTCGGCGACAGCGCTGAGGCGGCGGGTGGCGAAGTCGACGCGCGCCTTCCACACCAACAGCTCGGTGCCAGGCTGCGTGTCGTCGTTGTACGAGTGGGGATCTCGGCGGGCCATGGCGCCGTCTTACCTGAACCTCAAGAATCCGCAGCGCTCGGAGGCCGACAGGCGATATGCAGACGCGCCCGATCTGGGTTTGGGCCGATGGAGGTCGTCTTGGCGGACAGCGGTTGGATGGGTCGATTCGAGCGGACGCTTGGGAATCTCGCAGTCAAGTCGCACCGGAACCCCGTCGTCGCGCTGGTGATTGCGGGCGTGCTCACCGCGGTGGGCGCCTTCTTCTCGGCCCGGCTGCCGATGGTCGCCGACCTCGAGAAGCTGCTGCCGAAGACCTTCGACTCGGTGAAGGGCCTCGACCCGCTCAAAGAAAGGTTCGGCGGCATCGGCTACGTGGTGGTCGTCGGCGTCAACGGCACCACCGAGCAGCTGAAGGCGTTCGCCGACGAGTACGCGCCGCGCATGGAAAAAGAGCTGCCGGGCATTCGTTACGTCGATCACAAGCGGTCGGGCCGCTTCTTCGAAGAAAGAAAGCTCTACTACCTGTCGCTGGAAGACCTGAAGGAGGTCGCGCGCCGGGTGAAGGAACGCGAGAAATACGAGCGCCGCCAGCTGAACCCGATGTTCGTGAAGCTGGACGAGGAAGAAGTGCCGTCGCTGGACATGAGCGACATCGAGCTCAAGTACGGCACCCGTTCAGACCAGCGCCTCGCCTCGGGCGGTGACTACTACCTCGACGAAGAACGCAAGCTGGTGGTGCTGCTCGGCAAGCCGGATCAGATCGCCTCTGACCTCACCTTCAGCGAGCGCGTCGTCGTCGCGGCCGAGGACTACTTCAAGAAGCAGGATCTGACGCGCTTCGGCCCGAACTTCCGCATCAGCCTCACCGGTACGTTCAAGTACAAGGTCGACCAGCAGCGGCAGCTGTCGAACGACATGACGCGGGCCACGATCCTCGCGTTCCTGTTGCTGATCGGCTACCTCATCTTCCACTTCCGCGGGATCCTGCCGGTGTTCTGCGTGCTGGTGCCGGTCTCGGTCGGCCTGGCGTGGACGTACGGCGCCACGTTCTTCATCTTCGGCGGCATCAACATTCTCACCGGCTTCCTCGGAGCGGTGCTCGGCGGCCTCGGCACCGAGCACGGCATCCACCTGGTCGGCAGGTACAGCGCGCTGCGCAGCGAAGGCGAGTCATCGGAAGAAGCGACGCGCGACGCCTTCTCGCACACGGGCAGCTCGGCGATCACGTCGTCGCTGGTCGCGGCGCTGACCTTCATGTCGATCGCTTTCAGCGAGTTCGGCGCCTTCCGTGAGTTCGGCGTGATCGCGGCGATCGGCATGCTGGTGGTCGTCGCCTCCTACTTCCTGGTGCTTCCCGCGGTGTTCGGCCTCGCCAGCAAGTTCGGCTGGAAGCCGCGCGGCATCTCGATGACCAACAGCGAGCTGGCCCACCTGCTGCCAAAACACCAGGGCAAGATCGCGCTCGGTGTCGGCGCGGTGCTCGCGCTGATGATCTACGAGATCCCCGGCGTTCGCTTCGACTACGACTTCGGCGCGCTCGAAGACTCGACGCTGCCTTCGTTCGAGCTCGACGCCGAGGTGAACAACATCCTCGGCTACAACATGGAGCCCGTCGTCATTCTGACGAACAAGACCTCGAGCGAACGGATGTTGGTGGAGGCGCTGAAGCAGCGGCAGAAGGAACAGGGCACCAAGTCGACGATCGACTTCGTGGCCGCGCTCGACGACCTCGTGCCGACCCAGCAGGCCGAGAAGCGCGAAGTGCTGGATCAGATCAAGAAGACGCTGGACAAGGTGGACGCCTCGGCGCTGGAAGCCGACACGGCCGAACGGCTGGCGAACTTCAAGAAGATGGTCGAGCCCGGGCCTTTCCAGCGGGGAGACATCCCCATCTCGGTGCGCCGCCAGTTCGAAGGCATCAAGCCCGGCCAGGAAGGCGGCTTCGTCCTCATCTTCCCGAACATCAAGCTGTCGGAAGGCCTCGAGGTGGTGCGGTTCGCGAAGGAAGTGCGCGGCATCGAGCTGCCCAACGGCGAGAAGTTCTCGGCGGCCGGCGAGGCGATGATTCTCGCCGACGTGCTCCTGATGGTGCTTCGCGAGGGCAAGCCGATTCTGTTCGCGGCGATCTTCTCGGTGCTGCTGGCGATGTGGATCATGCTGCGGTCGCTGAAGCTCGCGCTGCTGTGCATGATGCCCACGGTGCTGTCGATTCTGGCGCAGACGGGAATGATGACGATCCTCGACCTGCCCTTCAACTACCTGAACATCTTGTTGGTGCCAGTGATGATCGGCACCACGGTCGACGCGGGTGTTCACCTGGTCTCGCGCATCACCGAGAACAAGGGCAACTTCGGCGGCGTCTACGGCGAGACGGGCCGCGCGATCGTCGGCGGGCTCGTCACCTCTGGCGTGGGCTTCTCGGCGATGCTGCTGGCCGACCACCCGGGCCTCAACTCGATGGGCCGGCTTGCGATCCTGGGCTTCGCGATCAACCTGATCGTGATGCTCGTTTTCTTCCCGGCGGTGTTGCTATGGCTGCAGAAGAAGGGCCTCATCCGCTCGGTCGAAGCGAATTCTGGCGAGCCAGCTGCGTCAGTCAGCACAGATGCAAAACCTTAAGGAGAACACCATGTTGAAGACCGCTTTGATCCTCGCCGCCCTGCTGCCCTCGATCGCGCTCGCGGGCCTGCCCGAAGACGGGAAGAAGCGCACCGAAGGGTTCATCAACGGACTCCTCGCGGTGAAGTCGACCGACAAGGGCTCGCTGTCGAAGGAAGACAAGGACGCCAACCTGAAGACGTTTGCCGAGCTCGACGGCTTCTTCGACTGGGACTACCTGATGACCGAGCCGGTGAAGCCGCGCGCGGACAAGTTCAGCCCGGCCGAGAAAGACGAGTTCAACAAGAAGTTCAAGGAAGTGCTGCGCCTCGCCGCGTACCCCGACTCGGGCAGCTTCTTCCGCACCGCGAAGTACAAGGTGAACAACGGCGTCGAGACCGCACCCGACAAGGTCACCGTCTCGATCGACGCGAAGAAGGGCGACATCGAGACCAAGGTCGACATCCACTTCAAGAAAGCCGGCGACACCCTGAAGCTGTACGACGTCTCGTTCGACGGCGACTCGCTGGTGAAGGACTACCAGAACCAGATGGTCCGCATCATCGACAAGGGCGGCGCGAAGGACCTGATCGCCAAGATTGACAAGCGCAAGGCTGACCTCGAAAAACCGAAAAAGTGAACCCACTCCTGATCGCAGTGTTGATGGCGGCGGAACCGGCGAGCGTCGAACAGGCGCCGCCGACCGTGCTCGCTCCTCCGGCGGCATCGGTTCGCCGCATGACCCTCGATGACTGCGTTCGGGAGGCGTTGAAGGAAAGCGGAACCCTGGTCGAAGCCCGGGGCAAGGTGACTGAGTGGCAGGGCAAGCTGCTCGAGGTCGAGAGCGCGTACTGGCCGAAGCTGCAAGGCCTTGCGTTCGTGGCCCCGGTCTACGGCGTGAAGCTGGCGCCCGGAGCGCAATTGGGTGATCGCCCCCACCCGCTCTACGAATCCGACTGGAAGAACCTCAACAGCTGGGGGCCCTACACCAAGCTCCAGCTGACGCTGGCGCAGCCGCTGTACACGTTCGGCCGCCAGCCCGCGGGCGAGAAGGCGGCGCTGAACCGGCTCGAGGTCGAGAAA
This sequence comes from Myxococcales bacterium, assembly GCA_038206395.1. Classification (GTDB taxonomy): domain Bacteria; phylum Myxococcota; class Myxococcia; order Myxococcales; family Myxococcaceae; genus JAGSPQ01. The sequence goes on from JBBRAX010000036.1 coordinate 59,837, forward strand.
GCGCGCTACCTGCAGGTGCGCAACACGGTCGCGCTCGAGGTGCGCCGGTACTACTTCCTTCACCTGTTCGCCCGATCGATGCAGCCCGCGCTGGACCAGGCGAAGAGCATCCTCGACGAGGCCAACAAGTCGGCCCAAGAGGCGTACCTCGAGGCCAACGGCAGCGTCACCCAGGTCGACCTCGCCAAGCTTCGCTACGGCGGCACGGTGCTGGGCAAGGGCCTGATTCAGGCGGAAATCGGCCAGAAGCTCGCGCTCGCCGCGCTGAAGCACACGATGGGCATGGCGCAGTCGGTGGACATCGAGCTGGTCGAAGAGGCGCTGGCGCCGTTGCCGAAAGAGCCCCTGCCCTCGCTGGATCATTTCGTCCTCAAGGCGCTGGAGCACCGGCCTGAGATGGCGCAGGTGAAGTACGGCACCGAGGCTGCCCGGTGGTTCGCGCGCAGCGAGGCGCTGTCGTCCATGCCGACCGCGTTCATCGCCTTTCAGCTGGATCTCAACTGGTCGCCGCGGCGGCCGACGGAGGCTGACCAGTTCGCCTACGACCGCTTCAACAACATCAGCCCGGGCCTCGCAGCTGGCTTCCTCTTCGACATCGACCCGCGCAAGACGTGGGCGCGCCACGAGGGCGCCAAGGGCCTGATCGAGCAGGTCGAAGGCCTCAAGAAGTTCGCGTCGACGGGCATCCCCGTCGAGGTTCGCAAGGCGTACGACGATGCGGTGCAGGCCGACATGCTGACGCGGCTTGCGAATGACGGCTCGGCCGCAGGCCGCAAGTGGCTGGTGTTCGCGGGCACGGCGTACGTCGCGGGCACGGGTGAAGCGAAGGATCTGCTCGAAGGCCTGGTCGTGTACCTGACGGCGCGGCAGTCGTACTTCGAGAGCCTTCAGGCCTCGCACTTCGCGCGGGCTCAGCTGCTGTACGTCACCGGCGAAACCGGCGTCGACTGACGATGCGGCGGCTCGGCATCGCGTTGCTGCTGGCGTTGGTGGTGTTGCCCGGCTGCACGTCGAGCCGGCGTCAGCGGCCCCCGCGCGATCGCGCTTCGAAGATCGTCGACGCGCCGCTGCGCTTCGTCTTCATCGACCTCGGGCAGGCCGATTCGATGATGGTCATCTACCGCGGCAAGGTGCTGCTGATGGACGCGGGCGAGTCGCGCACCGACGAAGACGCGAACAAGTTCCACGTCATCGGCGAACGCCTGCAAGAGCTCACCGGCAAGCGGCACATCGACACGTTTGTCTTGAGCCACTACCACCGCGATCACATCGGCGACGAGAAAGACCAGACAGGCCTGTTCGGGTTGATCGCGTCTGACGGCGTGACGGTGGGCGAGCTCATCGATCGCGGCCCGGACAACTACGGGGAAAGCGGCGAGAAGGGCGAGACCCAGAAAGGCTACGAGCGCGCGGTGCCGAAGTGGCTGTCGTCGGGCAAGGTGAAGACGCACCGCGCGGTGACCGTCGGTGACAAGGTGGACCTCGGCGAAGGCCTTCAGATCGACGTCGTGGCGGCGAACGGCAACGGGCTGCTGGAGGCGCTGGCGAAGAGCAACCCGGCCGAGCTCGACGCCTACCCCGCTTCTGAAAACGACTACTCGGTGGCCTTGAAGTTCACCTACCAGGACTTCGAGCTCTTCGCGGGCGGAGACCTGACGGGCTTGACCCAGCACCGCGAGTTCGGCAACCGCCGCGAGGGCTACCACGACATCGAGTCGAGCACGGCTGAGCGCGTGGGCGACGTCGAGGTCTACCGGGCAGATCACCACGGCTCGGCGCACTCGTCGAACGCGTGCTTCATGAGCGTCTTGAGCCCCGAGGTGTCCGTCGTCTCGTCGGGCGCCAACAACTACGGCCACCCCACCCCGAAGGCGTTCGATGCGATGGCCGCCTCGGGCAAGGTCTTCATCACCGGCGGCGCGGACGTGAGGGTTCAGAAGCACGTCGAGAAGTCGATTGTCGGGGGCGACGTCACCGTGCTGGTCGACGCCGACGGCAAGCGCTACTCGGTGAACGGCCGCGACCTGCGAGCGAAGTCGGAAGCGCAGGAAGACGAGCAGCGGCCCGACCGCCCGCGGAAGTGCGTCGGCGAGAACGTCGCTCCGCACTGAGCACTGCGGTGGGCAGTGGATAAGCGCGTGGACGCTCCAGTGTCGGGGGGCGCAGCGGTCAGGCCCGCGGAACCACTGAAGGTGGAGGTGGGCAGCGGGTTTGCAGTGCATCCGCGCGGATGCGCACCGTCCCCAACGAAAGAGCCCTGAAGGACCAGGCCCACGTGCTGCTCCGCAAGGGCAGGCTCGCCGACGCCGCCGAGCTCTACCGGCAGCTGATCGCGCTCAACACGAAGGACGCGTCGCTGCGGTTGCACCACGCCGAGCTGTGCGATCGGCTGAACCAGAAAGATCGCGCGGTGGCGTCCTACCAGGTCGCGGCGCACCTGCTTAAAAGTGCCGGCCACACCGCCAAAGCGCGCGCGGCGATCAACGCGGGGCTGCGCGTGTCGTCCGAAGATTCAGGGCTGCGGCGGGCGCTTCGGGACATGGCTCCACCGCTGACGCTGGTTCCGAAGCCGCCTGCCTGGCTGGACGACGTTCCTCCCGACGAGGCGCTCACCGAGCCGCACCTGATGGCGGTCGACGAGCCGGGGAAGAGCAACCGCACCGTGAGCCAGCGGGCGCCGCAGCGCGCGCAGACCCGGTAAACCCGTTCATCCCTTCAGAGCAGACAAGGCCAGCGCATCCCCAAAGGGCACGCGGCCGAGCACCGATTCCGAGCTCGCTTCCTGGCCCTTCTGCGAATCAAAACGCCTTGTTGAGGATCAGCCCGAAGCCGACGTTGAACGCGGCGCTCGGCCGGATCCCGAAGCCGAGGAACATGTCGACCTGGAACATGTCGAGCGCGAGCAACGACACCGTGGGTCCGACGCCCATGCCGAACGCGGGGTAGAGCTCCTGCGTCGTGCGGTTCCGTTCGGCGAAGATCCCGAAGTCCGCGAACGCGCCGATCTTGAGCACGTCGCGCACCAGCGAGAAGCGGAACTCGAGAAGAATCGAGATCGCGGTCGGCACCCAGATGCCGTTGTAGATGCCGCGAACGAACTCACCCACCGAGATCTCGTCGGCAAAGGTGATGTCACCCCAGGTCGCGTGGCCGCGACCCTTCACCCAGAAGTCGTGCCAGCCGATTTCCTTCACGTACTGGTAGCGCAGGTCGACCCAGCCCATGCCGAGGTCTTTACGCAGCGGGAAGTAGTACCTGAACTCGGACTCCAGCGTGTGGCGGCGATCCCACCGGAGCACCTTCGGGTTCACCACCGACTCGTGAAGCAACCGCACGAAAGGTCGGTTGTGCTGGATCATCCGCCCCTCGTACGGGGTGTCGACGCCCGGCGGTGACTCGACGCCGAACAGCACGCGGTACTCGTAGCCCGCCGCGACCGAGAAACGCAGCGCGGGCCGCACTTCGAGCTCGAGCTGCAGCGCCGCATCGACCGTCCAGTTCCAGAAGCTCTCGATCTGCAGATCACCGCGCTGCCGGGACGTGATGCTCGTCGCCGTCCAGATGCCAGGCCGGAAGTACTTCGCCAGCTTCTGCGTCGTGTAGCTCGCGTCGAAAGCACCGCGCGAGAAGTACGGGTACAGGTCGGCGGTGCCAATGCGGAACCGTGCGCCGAGCCCCCCGCTGCCGCCCACGTACCAGCGGTCGCCTTTCGCCAGCAGGTCGCGCCCGACGTAGTTGAGGCCAAGCTCGATGCCGTCGATGTAATACGCGCGGATGTCGACCCCCACGTAGCTGTGATCGTTGGGAGGGAAGCTGATTCGCACCTCGTACGGCCGGCGCGGGTGAATCATGTTGCCGCCCGCCACCGAAAAATCGAGCTCGTCGGGAAACGCCTCGACCTGCGGCCCGTTGTGCTTCACCGGCGCGGTGCGCACCAGCTGCCACACGACTCCCGGAGTGCCCAGCTGCTCACCCAGGCTCCGCACCTGGCGATCGAGCAGATCGCGGTTGAACACGTCGTAGGGCAGCGCCAGCGCCAGCTTGAATCGCAGCTGCTGAAACGACAGCTGGCCCATGAAGAGGATGCGGTCGATCTTCCCTTCGTCGATCGTCGCCTCGATTTCGTTCTTCTCGGTGACCCGCGCGGTCACCGTGGCGAGCTCGTAGCCCATCTCGCGCATCCGCTTTTCCAGCTGGGCGGCCACCACCTGCGCGGTCGCTTCGTCCGGCACGGCCTTCGTCGGCAGGTGCACCGCGTCCAGGTAGAAGGTGTGCGGCTGAACCTCGGCGCCGATGATCGTCACCGTCACCTTTGGGGTGATCGCTGCCGACGGCAACTCGATGCCCGCGTCCGGATCCAGCGCGTCGACGACTTCGCCGTGGGTACCGGCGTCCAGCGAAAAGCCCTGTGGGTCGGCGAGGCCAGTGAGCGTCAGGAGAATGGCAGTGAGCATGGGTTTCCTAGAAGGCCTTCTGGAACTGCATCGAGAAAGCGGCGTTGAAGTTCGCGTTCCGGCGGAAGCCGAACGCCATGAAGAGGTCGAGCTGGAACATGTCCATCGCGAGGAAGTGAAGGCTCGGCCCGAAGCCGTTCGCCAGCTCGACCGCAGCCTTGCCCTGCGTGCGCAGCGGCACCGCGAAGACGGCGAGGTCGTGGAATACGCCCACCTTGATGTCGTCGCGAACCAGCGAGAAGCGAAACTCGAGCTGAAGGGTCGCTCCGCTGGGGACCCACTGCGCGCCGAAGAGGCCGCGGGTGAGCTCGGCCACCGACAGCTCGTCATGAAAAGTCACCTCGCCCCACGACAGATGGCCGCGCGCCTTGACCCAGAAGTCATGCCAGCCAATCGGCCGCACGAACTGGTAGCGAAGGTCGGCCCAGCCGAAGCCCTGCTCGTTTTGCAAGGGGAAGTAGTAGCGAAGCTCGCTCTCGATGGTGTGGCGGCGATCCCAGCGCAGCACCGTGGGGTCGAACACCGACTCATGAATCGCGCGAATGAAGGGGCGGTTGCGTTCGGTGACCGTGACGTCGGGGGGCGTCTGGAAGTCGGGCACCACCTCGAGTCCGAACAGCTTGCGAAACTCGAAGCCCGCGCCAACGAGGAAGCGAAGGCCCGGGCGCGCTTCCACCTGCAGCTGCAGCGCCGCGTCCGCCGTCCACGCCCAGTAGTTCTCGACGAAGAGGTCGGCGCGCTGGCGCGAGCTGAGGTTCGTCTCGGCCCAGAGGTTCGGCCTGAAGTACTTCAGCAGCGGCACGGTCGAGTACTGCGCCTCGAAGTAGGCGCGCGAGAAGTGCGGGTAGAGCTTCTCGGTGAGGATTCGCGAGCGCAGCCCGACGCCGCCGCTGGTCGCCACGTACCAGACGTCGCCTTTGCCCAGCAGATCACGGCCCGTGTAGTTGAGCCCCGTCTCGAGCCCGTTGACGTAGTTCGATTTGATCTCGAGCCCGAAGTAGCTGCCCTCGACATCGGCGAAGCTGATGCGCACCTCATACGGCCGGCGCTCGTGCACCATCTCAGCGCCGGCGAGGTTCATGTCCATCTGCGCGGGGATGCTCGTCACCTGCGGCCCGGCGTGATCGACCGACGCCGTGTGCACCAGCTCCCACCGCACGCCAGGCATCCCCAGCGCGTCAGCGAGCTCGCGCACCTGGCGATCGAGCAGCGGCCGGTTGAACACCTCGTAGGGCAGCACCAGCGCCAGCTTGAACCGCACCTGCTGAAAGGACATCTGCCCGAGGAAGATGATCCGGTCGACCTTCCCTTCGTCGATGGTCGCTTCGATGCCGCCTTCCACGACGCGCGTCGAGACGCGGGCCAGCTCGAAGCCTACGCGGTGCAGGTAGTGGGCGAGCTGTTCTTGAATCTCTTTCGCCGTCGCTTCGTTCGGCCGCGCCGACACCTTGAGCTTCAACATGTCGAGGTAGACCTCGGCCGGAAGCACCAGCGCTCCGAGAATCCGTACCGTCACCTGCGGAGCGACGGCCGCGGCCGTACTGACGCCGCCATCGGGGTCCGTCTGATCGATCACGATGCCGCGCTCGCCCGCATCGACCGCGAAGCCACCGTCGGAAGACACCACGAGGTATTGGCCGAGCCCGCCGTCGCGAACCACCATCGGCGTCACCACGGCGGCGTTCGACGGCCGGGTGCCCAGCGGCGACTGCGGCCCCGTGGCGGTCGGCGTCGACGGGGCTGGCTGCACGGGCGCAGCCGGGGCCCCACCGAAAGGCGTTTGCCCGGCATCGGGCGCTGCGGTCAGGGCGATCGAGAGCAGCACGGTCAGCACGGGTTCCTCTGCAGCCGCACTGCAATCGGGGCGCCATGTATGGTCCCCCCGTGAAGAAGCGATGGATTGCGGTCGTGTTGGCAGCCGGGACGCTGGCCTTTTGGGCCTTCCGATCGCCGTCGCGGGGCGGCGTGTTCGAGGTGCAGGTGCAGCCGGGTTTCGCAGGGTGGGTGGTGGTCAAGCAGGGGGTGGCCGGTGCGCCGCCGCTGCCGTCTGACCGGGTTCGGTGGACGATGCGCATCCCCCCGTCAGGCGTGCTCGAGACGTCCACGGTGCTGCCCGATCACGCGCACGAGACCCGCTTCTTCTTGATCGAACGCGAGGGCTCGGTGCTGGTCGCTTTCAAGCCCGACCCCACGGCCGTGCAGGAACGCCGCACCGGAAAGTGCCTGCTCCTTTTTGTCGCACCCGGGCCCGCGCCGGTGCCGCCGCCCCCGGATCAAAGTTGTGACTGAAGGGTTGCGGGGGCGGTGTGACTTCGCGGGGGGATTTGTGTCATCACGCGCGCCTATGCGCGGGATCTTCGTGATTACGCTGGCTTTGGCCGTCACCGGCTGTACCTGCAACGGCAAGAAGCTCAAAGACCGGGAAGACCCGCCCGACGCGGCGATTCTCTGCATCGGCATCGTCGAGGTCTGCAACGGCCTCGACGACGACTGCAACGGCCTGGTCGACGACGGCCTGCCGATGAATAGCTGTGGCATCGGTGCCTGCGCCAACACGGGCCCGTCGTGCGTGAACGGCGGCCCGGTGACCTGCACCCCGCTGGCGGCGAACGTCGAGATCTGCGACGGGAAGGACAACGACTGCGACGGGATGACAGACGAAGACCTGATGCCGACCACCTGCGGCCAGGGTGAGTGCATGGCGGTCTCGGCGACCTGCGCAGGTGGCTCGCCCGTCACCTGTATGCCGCTGCAGCCGAGCACCGAGCAGTGCGACGGCAAGGACAACGACTGCAACGGCACGGTCGACGAAGGCCTGCTGCAGAACCTGTCGACCGACCGCCGCGTCACCAACAACAACGCCAGCAGCGACTTCGTCTACGCCGGCTGGAGCGGCACCCAGTTCGGCCTCGTCTGGCAAGACAAGCGCGACAACAGCAACGGCGAGATCTACTTCGCGGCGCTGAACAAGACGGGCGTTCGCCTCGGCGCCGACGTTCGGGTCACCACCACCACGGGCGTCGACGCGCACCCTGCCCTGGCGTGGAACGGCACCCGCTACGGCCTCGTCTACGCGGACAACACAGCTGGCAACTACGAGCTCTACTTCCGCCTGCTCGAGGCAAACGGCACGCCGGTGGGCAACCCGATTCGGCTCACCACTGCGGCCAACGCGTCCGACTGGCCCGACCTGGTGTGGACAGGCAGCTTCTTCGGCCTGGTCTGGGAAGACGAGCGCAGCGGAGCGTCGAAGGAAGACGTCTATTTCCAGAAGCTCGACGCGTCGGGCAACAAGGTGGGGCCCGAGATCCAGGTGACGACGGACGGCGCGCGGCAGATGGCTCCGATTCTGAAGTGGACGGGTACCGACTTCGGCGTGGTCTGGACGGACACCCGCTTCACCCAGCGCGAGATCTACTTCCGGAGGCTGGACGGCAATGGCCAGCCGGTGGGCAGCGAGCTGCGCGTCACCAACGACGGCGCGGACTCCGCGTGGCCCGACCTGGCGTGGAATGGCACCGACTGGGCGACGGTCTGGCACGACACGCGCGACGGCAACGCCGAGGTGTACCTGGCGAAGATCTCGGCGGCGGGCGTGAAGCTGGGCAACGACCTGCGGCTCACCAACGCCAGCGGCTTCTCGGGCTACCCGTCGATCGACTGGAATGGGTTCCAGTACGGCCTGTCGTGGCAAGACGACCGCGCGGGCAACGTGTCGATCTACTTTGCCCAGGTGAACGCGTCAGGGACCAAGAACGGCGCCGACCTGAAGGTCAGCTCGGGCAGCGGCGACAGCTCGTTCACGACCGCTTTGTGGAATGGGTCGACCTTCGCGTTTGCGTGGCGGGACGACCGGAACCCGCCCAGCGGAAACACCGAGCTCTACTTCGCCTACGTCGGCTGCCCTTAATTCTCTAAGCTGGGGCGCATGAGCGGATCAAACCGCCGGCGTCACACCCGCGTCCGGCCCCGGCAGCTCGCGACCCGCGTGCGCTCGGGGGATGACCTTCACATCGGCCTCGGCATCGAGAACATCTCGATGGGCGGCATCTTCGTGCGCTGTAACACGCCAATGAAGGTCGGCCGCGCGGTGGTGCTCGAGATCATGCGCGCCGGAGCGGCCCAGAAGCTCGAGCTCGAAGGCACGATCACCGCATCGATCTCGATGGCTGCCGCCGCCGCGTCGCACCGCACCGCCGGCATGGGGATCTCTTTCGACCCGCTGCCGCCGCACGTCGAATCGCGCCTCGAGGGGCTGATCGTCAGCATCGACCCGTCGGCGTTGAAGCAACCCGCGGCCAAGCGTTCGGCGAAGGCGCCCGCGCTGGGTGAGAGCACCGAGCTGACTCCGGCGTTCGTGCCCAGGAGCAAAGTCTCTGACACCACGCTGCCGCCCCCGACCAACCGCACCTTCATCGCGAAGAAGCCAGCCGTGGTTCCGGTGGACGAGGAGTACGAGACCCTGCGCCGCGAGCTCGAGGAGAAGGACGACGAGATCGCGAAGCTCACCGCCGAGAACAAGAAGCTGCGTCAGCGGCTCCTCAACCTCGTCAACACCGGCAACGCGTAGGCGGCTCCCCGCCTTCGCCTGCCCGGACTCTTAGTTACTCGCGAGCACGGTGCCCGCCTGCCCCGGCGGCCCGTTCTGCGCCGCCTGGAAACCCGAGCCGCCCGGACCGCCAGCGCCGGGAGCTCCGGTGGTGCAGTTGAGGCTCGAGGTGTTCGGAGCGGTGCCCTTGTAGAAGACGCAGATCGCCGGGCCGCCGGGGCCGCCAGCTCCACCGCCGCCGCGGCCGCCCTGCCCGCCCGAAGAGCCATTCGCGCCGCTGCCCGCAGTCTTGTCGCTGCACTCGGTGCTCGCCTGGCCCGGCGAGCCGCTGCCGCCGGGGCCGCCGATCGCGCCCGTCGAGCCGTCGCCGCCGTCGCCACCCTTGCCGCCGTTTCCAGTCGTCAGCTTCGACGCGTCGATCGTCACCACCGAGTTGATCGAGGCGATCGCGAAGCTGCCACCACCGCCGCGCCCCCCGAGGCCACCGAAGCCGCCGCAGCCGCCGCCACCGCCACCGCCGCCACCGCCGCTGGTGTTGTTCGAGCAACCCAGACAGGCGAAGCCCGAGCCGTGCTGGGTGCCACCGCCGCTGCCGCCGCCGCCACCCCCGCCGCCCGGGGTGCCGTTGCCGCCCGAGCCACCCACCGGAGGCAGGTAGAGGCTCGACGCGTTCAGCACGCCGATCGCCGCGCTCGCCGTACCGCCGATGCCGCCGTTGCCGGGCTGGCCGGTGGAGCCGACCGCCGGCGCCGCGCCGCCGTTCGTCGCCGAGGTGAGGCTGCAGCTGCCGCCCCCGCCGGGGTTGCCGCCCGTCGCTCCGAAGCCGCCGCCAGGGGCCTGCGAGCCCGTGACGCCCTGCTGGCCACCGGTGGTGCCGCTGACGCCCTGACCTCCGAAGCCACCCGTCGCGCCGCACGCCGAGAAGCCTTGATTGCCGCGCGTCGGAAACCCCGGCGCGTTTCCACCCGGGCTGCCCTGGGTCGGGGTGCTGCCATTGTTGCCGTCGAGGCCGGCGCTGCCGTTGCCGTTGCTGACGGTGAGGTTGCTGAGCGTGACGCCGCCCGCCGAGTCGGTGATGAAGACGCCGATGCTGCTCTGGCCCAGGCCCGTCGCCGCGGCGGCGTTGATGCTGAACAGCTGCACGGTGGTCGGCAGCGAGAGGTTGCTGCCGCGCACGCCAACGGAAGCGCTGCTCAAGATCAGGGTCAGGTTGCTGACCGCGCGCGACCAGCCGGCCGCCGCGTTGTAGCTGCCGTAGAGGCTGATGCCGCTGACCAGCGTCACCGTCTCGGCGTAGATGCCTTGCGAGACGTAGACGTCCTTCTTGCCCTGCGCCTGGGCCGCGGCGATGCCTTCGCCAATCGTCTTCTTCGGCAGCGCCTTGCTGCCGGGGTTCGCGCTCGCGCCGCCCAGGGTGTCGACGAAGATCGCGTTCGCCTCGATGCCGTCGATGCCGTCGCAGTTCGTGTCCTGAAACATCAGCTCGGGCGCATCGGTGGTGGTGCAGGTCGCTTCGCAGCCGTTGAGCGGGTTCTTGTCGATGTCGCCGAAGCCGTTGAGGCAGGTGAAGGTGCACATGCCGGTGGTGCACATCGGGGTCGCGTTCGCCGCGGTGCACGGCTTCGCGCAGGCGCCGCAGTGCAGCAAGCTGGTGTTGGTGTTGGCCTCGCAGCCGTTGCTGTACACGCCGTCGCAGTCCTTGAACGGGGCGGTGCAGCTGTTGATCGTGCAGGTGCCGGTGGTGCACTTCGGGGTGCCGTTGGCCGCAGCGCAGCTGTTGGTGCACGAGCCGCAGTACATCAGCGAGTTCTTGTCGATGTTGTTGTCGATGACGCCGTCGCAGTCGTCGTCCTTCTCGTTGCAGATGTCGATCGAAGGCATCCCCTGCACGCACGACTGCGGCATGCCGTTCACGCAGTTGGAGAAGGTGCGCTTGCACTCGCCGACGCCGCAGCTGGTCTCGCCCAGGTTCTCGTCGACCTGCGTGTTGCAGTTGTCGTCCTTGCCGTTGCAGACCTCGGGCTGCGGCATCAGCGCGGTGCACTCGGTGTAGCCGGCGGTCATGCAGGTGCGCGTGCCCAGGCAGGTGCCCGCGTCGTTGCTGTTCTCGCAGGTCAGCTGCTGGCCGACCGACAGCGTGGTGCAGGCACAGGTGCCGCTGTTGGGCTGGCACTGGGCTCCGACTTCCGAGCCTTCGGAGGTCATGCCTGGAATGCAGCGGTAGCTCTCGGGGCAGGCGTTGTCGAACGAGCAGTCGCGGCCGCAGACCTTCACGCCCGAGACGCTGATGCAGATGTCCGCGGGGTACGGGCAGTCGGCGTTGCTCTGACACGCTTTGCAGAGCCCTTCGCGCGCCGGCACGCAGCCGAAGCGATTCAAGTCGACCTGGGTACAGACCTCTTCCTTGGTGCAGCCGGCCGTACACTTGCGGCGGCACTTCAGCGCCTCGCCCTTGAGCGCGAAGCACAGGCCCGTCTCACACTCGATGTCGGTGACGCAGGGGTCCCCTTCCGGCTTGACCGGATCCTTCGTCGGCGGCTTGCTGCAGCCCCCGCACGCAGGAAGCACCAGCACAGCGGTTGCCAGTGCAATCCAGAGCCGGACGTTCATGTGTTTCTCCCCTTAAGAGGCGCTTCGTATATCGCACTTCGAGGGGTGACCGCGTGCCGCCGCGCGTCAGTCGTTGAGGTAGCGGCTCAGGTCCAGCAGTCCGCCGTCGATCGGCTCGGACCGCAGCTGGTGCGCGGCGAACCAGTCGGCATGGGCCCAGAAGTCGTGCGACCGGCGGCGGACCCCGAACGCATCGAGGAAGGCTTCCCAGCTGGCGTCGTTCGACTTCAGGCCTTTCAGCTGGGCGGCGAAGGCCTCGAGCTGCCCGGGCGGCACCACGAGGAACAGGTTGGGGTAGCTGCCCACATGCCCCTTCACGATGCCCAGGGTGTCTTCGGCGGGCAGGCGGTAGCGGTCTTCCTGGAACATGAAGGCCACGTTCGCGTGGGCGCGGTTGCGGATGATCGTGAACACCTCGTCGCCCGATCGCACCAGCGCCAGGTCGGGAAACGGCTGCACGAATGCACCAGGAAGATCCGCCAACGGCCGCATCGGCGCTGGAGGAAGCCGGGCATCGCCCAACACCGCCGGGGTCAGCACGTTCGTCTTCAGCTGATCCCACAGCTCTTCCTTCGCGCGCGCTGGATCCTTGAATGCGACCTTCGTCTCGCGCGTGCCTCCGAACAGCGGGTTCACCACCGCCATGTAGTCGTCGAGCCCCGCGCCGCGGTACCACGCCGCGCGCTGCGCTGGCCGCTGCGCTTTGGGGAGGAACTGAAGAAACCCGTCTTCTGATTCGACGCGCAGGTTGTCCATGTACTGGCGGGTCGAGACCTGGTGGACGACGTTGCCGAAGACATCGAAGCCGCCGACGAGGTCGTAGTAGATGCGCTCGAAGATCGGGTAGTCCACCACCCACGCAGTCTTCGGGGTCGACCCGATCGCGCCGTAGACGACGGAGGCGCTGTCGAAGTGCCGGTAGACGGTGAGCACGGCACTGCGGTTCGTGCCCCCGCCATTCCAGACATCGGCCAGCCCGCGGCCCTGCGCTGCCTTTTCGTAGAGCGCCTCGCGCCGCTTCGAGTACGCGAGCTGGTGGAACTTGAAGCGCGTGTACACCGCCTCGAGGCCATTGCCTCCCTCGGCGGGCATGCGCAGATCCGGCGCGCTGGCCTCGAGGAAGTGGGGGTCGTTGACCGAGAGATCGGATGCGGGCGCGGTGAAGAGGATCCAGAAGTGATCGTCGATCACATTCAAGGCGACCTGCCCGCGGCACACCGGCCCGTGAATGAAAGCGCGCACGTGGTACTGCGCGTCGTCGAGCAGGAACTGGTACCGCGACTTCGCGGGAATCGCAGCAAAGGCGATGAACGGGTTGCCGGCGACGTCTGGGTCAAAGCCTGGCAGCGCGTCGACCTTCCACTTCGGCTCGAGGAACAGCTCGCGAAACCGCTGCAGCTTTCGATCGTCGAGCTCGAACGCCACGTGCGTCTTCTGGACGATCGTCTCGGTGACGGGCACCAGCCGGTAATAGACGCGCAGGATCTTCGGGTCGTCGTACGGCCGCACCGTCGCGATCTCTTCCGCTTCCGCCGGAGCCGCTGTCTTCGATCGCACCAGCCGGTAGAACGCGCGATCGCCGAAGTGCAGGTGGGCGAGGAAGAGGTGCTCGTAGAGGTAGCGCGCGACCAATTGGCTGCGCAGATCGTCGTCATTGAAGAACGCTTCCCACCGCGTGACCGCAGGCAACGTTGCCCGCTTCTTCACCAGCGGCCCCGGAGCGCCCTCTTGAAGCCACGCCTTCACCGTCGCGAACTCCGCATCGTTCAGCGGCGGGAACCCGAAAGGCATCCCGGCTTCGGGGCGGCCCTTCAGGTACGACTGCGCCTGCTCGACTGTGTCAGGGCACGCCGTCGCCTGCTCGGCATTGAAGTCGCCCGATCTCTGCTCGGCGCGGCGCTGTTGAACGAAGTGGTAGAGAATCGAGTCGTCTGGATTCTTGCTGTGCGAAATCGCGGGGAAGAACTTGAAGCGCTTCACCCAGTCGCTGGTCGACTGCGCGTCCTGGAACATCCGCGTCGGCGCCATCGCGGTGAGGCGGCTGGGCTCGTAGACCTTGACCTTGTTGGCGCCGCGATCCGCCCCATCGTACGACTGCAGGTTCAGCTGACAGGGGGCGTTGTAGCAGGCGTGGCAGACCACACAGCGCTGCTCGAGAATCGGGCGGACCTTCGTCTCGAAGGTCGGGCTCGGCTCGGCCAGCTGGGGCGCGAGCGGGACGTCTCTCACACAGGCTGCGAGGGCCAGCAGCAGGGCGGCGGCGCGCCTCAGACGGTCTCCTCTTCCTTTCCCTGCAGCCGCTTCGCGAGCACCTTGACCAGGTGCATCGCCATCGACTTGTTCGTGGTCAGCGCCGACTTGAACTCGTGGGCGGTGAGCACGAGCACCACGGTCGGCTCGTAGGCGACCACGGTCGCCGAACGCGGCGCGGGGTGGATGATCGACAGCTCGCCAAAGAAGTCACCCGGCTCGAGGAAGCTGATCCGGCGGCCGCCCTTGCTCGCGCCGCGCCGCACGTCGCATTTTCCCGACAAGACGAAGTAGGCCGACGAGCCGCTGGTGCCCTGCCGGATGATGTCGACGCCCTGCTCGTAGCTCTCGATCTTGAGGCGCTTGGCGAGCGCCTCGAGCTCTCCGTGGGGCAGGCTCGACAACAGCGGCATCTTCTTCAGGGCGTTCGTCCGTTCGTCGATGTCGTCCATTCCCGCCGCAGTATGCCTTGACGCCGGCGGGCCAGCAGAGTTACCGCACGGGGCATGCGCGCGATTTCCCTGACGGTGGCGTTGCTCGGTGCGGCTGCTTTTGCCGACGAGCCGTACGAAGTGTTCCTCGATCGCGGTGAGACGTACGTTCGCGCGGGCACCACCCAGGGCCTCGAGCTCGGATCGCAGGTGACCATCTGGGGCGACCTGATCGCCACCACCACCGAGCGCCGCCGCGCGGGCACGGCGACCGTGATGGAGATCTGGCCGTCGCTGGCGCGGATCAACCTCGACGAGGCCGCGCGCACCGACAAGACGGCGAAGAAGCTCGCGTCCTTCGACGCGAAGCGCCGCCCGGCTGCACCGCCTCCGCCCCCTGCTCCTGCGCCCACGGCGGGCCAACCGCCGCCTCCTGCTCCGCCGCCCGCCGCCCCGGCCCGCCTGCCGAACAACGTCCTGCGTGGCCACGCGGCCTACAAAGGCGCTGGCCCGTGGATGGTGCTCACGCTGTGGAATGACGAGCAGTTCGACTGGAACAAGTGCAGCGTCTCGCTGCCCGGCGGGCTCGTGTACACGCTGAAGTACCTGCGCGCCGGCGACCACGAGTCGATCGCGCTCTCGAACTTCGTTCAGCAGGGCGCGGTGAAAGACGTCCCGAAGGACTCGACCACCGTTCGCTGCACCGAAGGCGCGTCGAAGTTCCTGTTCCCCGCGAATTAGCAGCTACGTCCAGGTGAGGCGCAGCTCGCACACCGGAGCTCCGCGGGTGCGGCAGCGCGTCTCTTCCTGAACGACCAGCTTCCCGCCCGACATCTCGATCGATCGTCCGGCCCAGCCGAGCACCGACAGGCAGTGCGCCCGGTGGGGGCTCTGAAGGTCGTGGATCAACAGTCGCACCTCGTTGGGCGCGGGGCTCTGCGGCTCGAGCCAGCCGGAGTCGTAGTGGTGGCTCCAGAGCTTCGCGGCCTTGCCGAAGATGAACATCGGGGTGCCGAACCGGTAGAAAATCCGGAAGAGCGTCGGCAGGCTCTTCTCGGCCGACCACGCGCCCATCGTGCGGCACAGCGACAGATCGCCCGAGCCGAACAAGCGATCGGCGTTGACGTTCAACGCGATGAAGAGGTCGAAGGGCACCCAGGCGTGCGGCAGCACGTGGCCCTCGAGCATGGCGCGCTGGGCCGGCTCGAGTGACTCGAGCAGCTGCTTCCGCCCTTCGGCGCCATGGTGGACCTCCGCGTAGGTGAGCCGCGTGAGGACCGCGATGCCTTTGCAGTTCGCCATGCCACCCCCAGCCCGAAGCTTATAGGCTGGTAGAAGCCAGACGGGTCGACCTGATGAAACCTTCTCGTGCGCCGCCGTCTGCCAGCAAGAAGCTGCTGCGCGATCAGATCGAGAAAGACGCCCCGCTGCGCGAGCTGTCGGTGGCGACCTTCATGAGCGGCATCACCGCCGTCTGTGCCCTGCTGGCCCTCGGGCTGATGCCCTACATCGGCGCGAAGCTGTCGCTGGCCCTCGGCATCTTCCTCATCACCCTCACCGTCTACTACCTGCTGCTGCGCATGGGCTTGAAGCGCGGGTGGTACCGCCCGGCAGTGCGCTGGGTGAACGTCGCGATCGAGGTCTCGGCGCCGGCGGTGATCTTCCTGGTCGACGCGCGCTCGAAGGGGGTGGAGTACGCGCTCACCGCTCCACCCCTGGTCATCTGGGGCACCCTCGTCGCCCTCTCTGGCCTTCGC
The DNA here is from genome assembly GCA_038206395.1 of Myxococcales bacterium. GTDB lineage: Bacteria > Myxococcota > Myxococcia > Myxococcales > Myxococcaceae > JAGSPQ01. Next base: position 75,888 of record JBBRAX010000036.1, read on the forward strand.
AGCAACCGCGCGCTCGCGATCGGCGCCGGTGGCATCGCCGCTGCCGAGTACCTGTTGCTCTACCTCTTCGTGGCGATGCCGCGGCTGTCGCCCGAGGCGCTGATCACGCTGCAGCCGGCGCTCTTCGTACCGCGCGTCGTGCTGCTGTTCTGCTCGGGGCTCGTCACCGCCGTGTTCGTCGACCACCTGAACCGGCGCGCCGAAGAAGCGCTGAGCGCGGTGCGAGAGCGTGACCTGCTGGGCAAGTACGTGCTCCACGAGCGCATCGGCGCGGGCGGCATGGCCGAGGTGTTTCGAGCGACGTACAGCCCCGAAGGCGGCTTCGAGAAGACGGTGGCGATCAAGAAGGTGCTGCCGGCGATCGCGATGGACGACTCGTTCGTCGAGCTGTTCCGCGCCGAGGCCGACCTGTGCAGCCGGCTGAACCACGCCAACATCGTCCAGGTCTTCGACTTCGGCCGCTTCAAAGACACCTACTTCCTCGCGATGGAATACGTCGAAGGCCTCACCCTGCAGCGGCTGATGCGGCCGTACCTCGCCACGGGCCTGCCGTTGAGCGCGGTGACCTTCGTCGGCGCCGAGGTCTGCCAGGCGCTGGACTATCTGCACCGCCGGCGCGCGCCCGACGGCAAGCCGATGAACCTCATCCACCGCGATGTGAATCCGTCGAACCTGCTCGTCTCGCTGCTAGGCGACGTGAAGCTCACCGACTTCGGCATCGCCCGCGCGACGACTTCGAGGGCCGCGCTGACGCAGGTGGGCGTGGTGCGCGGCAAGCCCGGCTACTTCTCGCCCGAGCAGCTCGAGAGCCAGACGATCGACTCCCGCGTCGACCTGTTCACGCTGGGCATCACCCTGTGGGAGATGATCGTCGGCCAGCCGATGTTCCCGTCTACCGCCGACGAGGCGTCGCTGAGCCTGGTACACACGCAGTCGTTGAGCCCGCCGTCGATGTCGCGCCGCGGGGTGCCTCCCGAGCTCGACCGCATCGTGATGGGCCTGCTCGAGCGCGACGTGAACAAGCGGACCCCCACCGCCGACCTCGCGCTGAAGCAGCTGCTGGCGTTGACGGGAGCCGCGGCCCCCTACCCTTCGGGCCAGGCAGAGCTCGTTCGGGCGATTGCCTTTGCGCGGGGCGAGCACGAGAAGCGCCTCGACCAGGTTCCCGATGCGAGCCTCGCGATCACGGCCGCGACCGACAAAGTAAGAAACCCGCCAGGCGGCAAGCCGCGCTGACGGGTTTAGAAAAGGTGCTTCGGCCCTGCGTGAGGCTTTTAAGCCTTCGCGGTCAGGGGCTTCTGGATGAGCGACACCTTGTAGGTGTCGGTGCC